>JBMNRD010000002.1:0-304296 GCA_050944475.1 Lachnospiraceae bacterium | reverse complement strand
AACTCATGCCTGTGCGAGATTAGAAAGTGGGAGGAGAAATAACATGGCAAAGTACGGTTTAGTAATTGATATTACCCGCTGCAGCGGCTGCGGCTCCTGCCTGCTGGCTGTTAAGGACGAATACGTTGGAAACAACTATCCCGGATATAGTGCCGAGCAGCCTGTAAACGGTCATAACTGGCTTGATATTGTAGAGGTTGTTCAGGGTCAGGGAACAAAGATTAAGATGGATTATATTCCCGTTATGTATAAGCACAATCGCAACCTCAAGCCGATAGCCGGTGTTCCCGAAGGGGCAATATATGTAAGGGAAGACGGACTGACCATCATTGATCCGGTGAAGGCAAAGGGCTGTAAGGCGATTGTTGATAATTGCAAGGACGGTACTGTTTTCTGGAACGAAGAGCTTCAGCTTCCCCAGATCTACACCCTTGACGCGCATCGTCTTGATGAGGGAGAGAAGCTTCCGCGCTGCGTGGAAAGCTGCCCGACCCAGGCTATGCATTGGGGAGACCTTGACGATCCCGACAGTGATGTCAGCAGGTTTATTGCCGAGCACGAGGGAGAAATCGAAGATTACATGCCCGAAGAAGGCGCGGATTATGTAGTGCGTTACTACAAGCTGCCGAAGCCTTTTATTGCGGGCGAGATTATGGTTTCCGACAGCGACGACTGCGTAAAGGGAGCCAAGATTACCTGCACATGCGGACAAAGCGGGAAGGTTATGGAAACAAAGACAGATTTCTTCGGCGATTTCGAGTTCAAGTATCTTGTAAAGGATGCCGACTACACGATCAGGGCTCAGGTTGAAGGCTACGAGCCGGCTGAAGTCAAGGTAACACTTGACGAGGCGAAGAACCTTGGAGTGATTACACTTCAGAAGAAATAGTCTGATAATTATTTATTTAACCAAAAAGCTGCCGCGGCATTTATGAAAAGCGCGGCAGCTTTTTCAGGTCTGCAGGCAAAAGGCGGTATCGTAAAAGAAAAAAACCTTGACTTTAGCACACTAAAGTGATATTATAATAAAGTACTGGCGGTCAGGGAGCCGAAAATTAAAGCATTTGTCCCAAGATAATATGGCCGCCCGAAAGGGGATACAATGAAAAAAGTTATAGCTATTATTTTGACAGCAATGATGGTATTATCACTGGCAGCTTGCGACGGCAAGGAGCAAAGTGACTCGGCAAAGATTAAAAAGGCCGGCAAGATTGTTGTCGGAATCACAGACTTCGCTCCGATGGATTACCAGGAAGACGGAGAGTGGGTTGGATTTGACGCCGATATGGCAAAGGCATTTGCCAAGACCCTTGGTGTAGAAGTTGAATTTCTGGAGATTGAATGGGACAGCAAGGTTCTCGAGCTTAATAACGGGACCATCGACTGCGTATGGAACGGCATGACCCTCAGGGAAGACGTTCTTGCGGCAATGGATTGTTCAAATGCTTATTGCAACAACGCACAGATCGTAATCGTTCCCGCAGCGGAAGCAGATAAATATCGGACAGTTGACGATATTAAGGGGCTTACATTTGCAGTTGAGGCAGGCAGTGCCGGCAAAGACATGGCGGAAGAGCTCGGTGTACAGTATACAGAGGTTCTTGCTCAGGCGGATGCGCTTATGGAAGTTAAGGCCGGAACCTCGCAGGCGGCCATCATCGATTCACTTATGGCAGCTGCTATGGTAGGCGAAGGAACCAGTTATGCGGACCTTACTTACACAACTCCTCTTAACTCGGAAGAG
Source organism: Lachnospiraceae bacterium (assembly GCA_050944475.1). Lineage (GTDB taxonomy): Bacteria > Bacillota > Clostridia > Lachnospirales > Lachnospiraceae > RGIG5612. Next base: position 302,552 of record JBMNRD010000002.1, on the reverse strand, counting down.
TACGGCGTAGGTTTCCGCAAGGGTTCCGATCTTGTTGAGAAGCTGAATCAATTCTTTAAGGACTCATATGCAGACGGAAGCATGATGGAATGCGCTGAGAAATATGGCGTTCAGGCAGCCATTATTCCCCAGTAAAGAGCAACAAAAACCACTATTTGCCGGGAGTGGCCAGTCCGCTCCCGGTTTTTGAAGATGACAAATGACTTTCTTTGAACAATTACCAATTGTATTAAACTCGCTTAACCACGGATTTTTCCAGACTCTGAAGCTGTTTGTGGTGACATTGCTCGGAGCGCTGCCGTTAGGGCTTTTGATTTCCTTTTGCGTTATGTCAAAAGTGAAAATTATCAAAGCGTTTTTCCAGGTGATTATATGGATTGTCAGGGGTACACCTCTGATGATTCAGCTTTTGATTATTTTCTATTTTCCGGGGCTTGTATTTGGTGTTACAATCTGGGGAGGCAATGAGTCCGGAAGATTTCTTGCTTCAGCGGTTGCATTTATCCTGAATTATGCGTGCTATTTTGCGGAGATCTACCGTGGAGGAATTCAAAGCGTTCCTATTGGACAGCACGAGGCCGGCAGGGTTCTCGGAATGACAAAGGGGCAGATATTTTTTCACGTAACGCTGCTTCAGATGGTTAAGAGAATTGTGCCTCCTGTTTCTAATGAGGTTTTGACCCTGGTAAAGGACACGGCACTTGCCAGAATCATTGCTCTTCAGGAGATTATTTGGGCGGGACAATCTTTCCTGAAGGGCTCAAGCGGAATCTCGGGTGTAATTTGGCCGCTGTTTTTCACGGCGGTTTATTACCTGATTTTCAATGGAATCGTAACGATTATTCTTGGAAAGATTGAGAAAAAACTGGAATTTTTCAGAGAATGACCGGATTGGATTAAAATAAATGGCAATTTTGCAAGTTGAAAATATAAATAAATCCTTTGGAAAAACGCTGGTTTTGGACAATATTTCCTTTGAGTTGGAGGAAGGAGAGTCCGTTTCAATAATCGGCTCTTCGGGCAGCGGCAAGACCACACTCCTTAGATGTCTGAACTTTCTTGAGACACCGACCTCGGGAAAGATAATCGTTCGCGGGAAAACAGTATTTGACGGAGAGTCCCACAAGACACTCTCGGATGCGCAAATCAGGAAAAACGCCTTGCATTTCGGACTGGTTTTCCAGTCGTTCAACCTGTTTCCGCAATATACCGCACTTGGAAATGTCAAACTGGCCTGCGAGCTGGCCGCAAGGGCAAGGTCTGACTACAAGGAGAATAAAAAGCAGATTTTTGCCGAGATTGAGGAAAACGCAGTTCAACTTCTTAAGGCCATGGGCCTTGCTGATAAAACGGGAAGTTATCCTCATCAGCTTTCGGGCGGACAATGCCAGAGGGTAGCCATAGCAAGGGCGCTGGCGATGAAGCCGGATATTTTGTGTTTTGATGAACCGACTTCTGCACTTGATCCCGAGCTGACCGGGGAGGTTTTGAAGGTTATCAGGGAACTTGCAGAGAAGAAAATGACCATGATTATCGTAACCCATGAAATGGCATTTGCAAGGGATGTTGCGGCCAATACAATTTTCATGGACGAGGGCAGGATCTGTGAGGCAGGCAGATCCAAAGAACTTTTCGCAAATCCGAGGGAGGAGCGCACCAGACAATTCCTTCACAGATTCAATCAGTAGGTTGAAGCCTGTTTGCACCTTTTGATGCAGGCAGGCATTTGTTATAATACGGACAATATGAGAATAACCGTTCAGGAAAATGATATAAAAGGTCTTCTGCGTCTGTGGCGGGGCGAAGTAATCTGCCTTGATACAGTTGACTCAACGAATATTTTCGCCAAGGGGACAGATAATGACTGCGTGGTTATCGCTGCAGCCCAGACACATGGCAGGGGAAGGCTTGACCGGCCATTTGCAAGCACAAAGGGCGGCCTGTACATGACGGTCAGGATATCCGTTGAGGATGAGGAGGTTCTTGCGTATCCCGTTTTAGCTTCATTAGCGGTGGCAGAGGCTCTGGATGAGGTCTTGGGAGAAACTTATGCGGAAATAAAATGGCCAAATGATATCCTGATCGGCGGCAGGAAGATTTGCGGAATATTGACGGAGCTGATACATGTTGAGGATATCGGTGTCCGTAAAAAGGCACAACTTCTTGTGGGCATAGGTGTAAATGTCAGAAACGAGCTTCCGGACGACCTGCCGCTTGCGGGGAATATACGGGAACTGACCGGAAGAGAAATTGATATAAACCGGTTGGCCGCATTGATTGCAGATAATCTGAAACGAGTGTTTAACAGTGCACCGGAGCTGAAGAGAGAATATATAAAACATGTTGAAAAAAGATGCGTAACGATGGGGCAGGAAGTTTTTGCGGCCGGACCGGGTGTAAGGGGCACAGCCGTAAGGCTGGATGACAGCGGAGCGGTGATTTTAAAGACTCCGGACAACCGGGAGGTCACGGTTTCCTTCGGCGATGTGTCCTAAAATCAATACAAGATTTCACATTTATACTGTGAAAATCACAGTATGATTTTTTTTATTTTATGATAAATTAAGCTTGTAGCCATTATTCTTATTTGGGAGGGGAAAATGGAAACCAAAAATATAAAAAAGGTTTTAATTGCGAACAGAGGCGAAATTGCCAAGCGTATTATCAGGGCCTGCTATGATTTAGGTTTAAATACTGTGGCTGTTTATTCAAAAGAGGATATTTACAGCGAGCACCGCATTAAGGCGGATGAGTCCTATATGATAGGAGAAAGCCTAAGTCCCCTCGGCGCGTATTTGGCCATAGATGAAATTGTGGACTTGGCGAAAAGAAAGAATGTTGACGCCATACATCCCGGATATGGTTTTTTAAGTGAGAATGCCGATTTTGCCGGAGCCTGCGAGAAGGCGGGAATCATTTTCATCGGTCCGAACTCAAGAGTTTTGAGTAAGATGGGTGACAAGCTTGCGGCCAAAGAGATGGCTCTTGCAAATAATGTTGAAACAATTCCCGGCAGCACCGTTCCCTTGGAAAATGCCCAGGAAGCGCTTGAAAAAGCCAAAAGCTACGGATTTCCGATTATTCTTAAGGCCGCATCGGGCGGCGGCGGCAGGGGAATGAGAGCATGTTGGAGCGAGGATGAGATTGAGCCGAACTTTGACCTTGTTCGCTCCGAGGCGAAGAAGGCCTTCGGAAACGACAGCATTTTTATTGAAAAATACCTCGTCGAGCCGAAGCATATTGAGGTCCAGATTTTAGCGGATAAGTACGGTTCAACTGTGCATTTATATGAACGTGACTGTTCTTTGCAAAGACGTTATCAGAAAGTTGTTGAATATGCGCCGGCCTGGTCCGTTGACGAGACTATAAGGCAGGCAATCTGTGCAGACGCTGTCAGGATTGCAAAGGCTGTGAACTATGAAAATGCCGGAACCGTGGAGTTCCTTGTTGACAATTTGTCCGGCAAGCACTATTTCATCGAGATGAACCCCCGTATTCAGGTTGAGCATACTGTAACGGAAATGGTTACGGGCATCGACCTTGTAAGGGCTCAAATTCTCATCGCCGACGGGGCGAGACTTTCAGACCCTCTCATCGGAATACGCAGCCAGGACGATGTGTCAGTACGGGGATATTCCATCCAGTGCCGTATTACAACAGAGGACCCTGCAAATAATTTTGCTCCCGATACCGGTAAAATTACATCCTATCGTTCAGGCGGCGGAAACGGAATAAGGCTCGACGGGGGAAGCGCCTATACAGGCTCCGTTATTTCCCCTTATTATGACAGCCTTCTTGTCAAAATAACCAGCTATGACAGCACCTTCAAGGGGGCAGTAAGAAAATCCGTACGGGCCCTTGGCGAGACCTCTGTGCGGGGGGTCAAGACCAACATAGGGTTCCTCGGTAACATATTGAACCATCCGGCCTTTCTGGCGGGGGAATGTTCAACGAGATTCATTGATGATACTCCGGAGTTGTATTCTTCAACCGACGGTCTTGATCGCGCAACAAAAATGCTCAAGTACATCGGTAATATCGTGGTGAATGACCCGACCGCCGGACAGAAAATGTATGATACCCCGAGGTTTGTCAAGGTAGGTTCGGAGCCTCCAAAGGAAGGTCTTAAACAGTTGCTTGACAGAGAGGGGCCTGAGGCCGTAAGGGATTATGTCCTTGCCCAGAAGCGACTGATGATTACTGATACCACCATGCGTGACGCTCATCAGAGCCTTCTTGCCACCAGAATGCGTACCCGTGATATGGTTAAAGGTGCCGATGCCATGGCGGAAATTATGGCTGATGCGTTTTCACTGGAAATGTGGGGAGGCGCAACATTCGATACAGCTTATCGTTTTCTTCTTGAAAGTCCTTGGGACAGGCTCGATTTGTTGAGAAAGGCCATTCCCAACGTGCTTTTTCAAATGTTGCTGAGGGGTTCCAACCTGCTGGGTTATTCAAGCTATCCGGACAATCAGGTAAGGAAATTCATTGAAGAGGCGGCAAAGGGAGGGATTGACGTTTTCCGGGTATTTGATTCCCTGAACTGGATTCCAAACATGGAGGTTGCCATGGAAGAGGTTCTCAGGCAGAATAAGCTCCTTGAGGCAGCCATGTGCTATACCGGTGATATCCTGGATGAAAGCAGGGATAAGTATACACTGAACTACTATATAAACATGGCAAAAGAGCTTGAAAAGCGCGGGGCTCATACCCTGTGCATTAAGGACATGTCAGGCCTTCTAAAGCCTTATGCGGCCAAAAAACTCGTCGGGACACTGAAGAATGAGATAGGCATTCCCGTGCACTTCCACACACATGACACCTCGGGCAACCAGGTTGCGGCCTGCCTGATGGCGGCGGAGGCCGGTGTGGACATCGTGGACCTGGCAATTGCTTCAATGTCATCCCTGACAAGCCAGCCTTCCGTCAATTCAGTTTGTTCTGCACTCAAGGGGACGGAACGGGATACGGGCTTTGACCTTGAAAAGCTTGAGGCACTCAGTGAATACTGGGAAGATGTCAGGATGAGATATGACTCTTTTGAGTCAGATCTGAAGACACCCCTCACCGACATTTACCGCTATGAAATTCCCGGCGGACAGTACACAAATTTAAGGCCTCAGGTGAAAAGTCTGGGTCTTGGCCACAGGTTCAATGAGGTAAGGGAAATGTTTGTGACGGTCAACCGCATGCTGGGTGATATCGTCAAGGTTACGCCGTCATCCAAAATGGTGGGAGATTTGGCAATATTCATGGTGCAAAACGACCTTACACCGGAGAATATTTTAGAGAAGGGACTTGATCTCGCATTTCCCGACAGCGTTATCAGTTATTTCAAGGGCTATATGGGTCAGCCGGCATGGGGTTTTCCTGAGGATCTACGGAAGGTGGTGCTGAAGGGGGAGGAGCCCATTACCTGCAGACCGGGAGATCTGCTTGACCCTGTTGATTTTGATGCGGTGAGGGCACATATTGAGCAGCTGAAACCTGAGGATCCGGTGACGGACAGGGATCTGGTAAGCTGGGTAATGTTTCCCAAGGTCCTTGAGGATTTTTACAAGCTGCGTAAGGAATATGGATATATTTCCAGATTGGGCAGTCATGTATTTTTCCACGGTCTGGCGGTAGGTGAAACCAACAAGGTTAATATCGAGGACGGTAAAACCCTGGTTATCAAGTACATCGGACTTGGTGATGTCCATGAGGACGGTACGAGGACGGTGCATTTTGAGATGAACGGAAGGGCACGTGAAGTCAATGTGAAGGATAAGGCGGTTTTCGCAAAGGTGGACCAAGTGCCTATAGCGGATCCTTCCGACAAGAGCCAGGTCAGCGCATCCATTCCGGGAGCGGTTACCAAAGTGAATGTCAGTGTAGGGGACAGCGTTGCCGAAAATCAGGTGCTTGCCGTTGTTGAAGCGATGAAAATGGAAATCAGCATAAACGCAAGGATGGCAGGGGTGGTGGAGGAGATTCTGACCGAGCCCGGAAAGACCGTCAAGGCGGGACAGCTCCTGATGCGCATAAAATAGCCTGTAATCAACCTGTTGTATTGCAAACTACGGTCAAACTCCCATATATAGTGGTTTTTGACCGTTTTTATTGTTTGAATTTATTGACTAAGCGCTGATAATTTGATAAAATTATTAGTCGGAAAAGGTTGCCCTGTTTAGGGCTTTTCCATTGAAAACGAATGACGATATATGTAACCTTACGGGAGGCAATCATGGTTTACGCAATAGTTACAGCTGACAGAAACTGGGGAATAGGAAAAGACGGAAGACCGATTACAAGCATTCCCGACGATACCAGGTATATCCGTGCGGCAACCTCCGGAAACGTGGCCATTATGGGACGCAAGACCTTTGAAAGCATCCCCGCCGTTCGGCTTCCCGTTGACAGAACCAATATAGTTCTTTCTACGAACACAGGCTACGAAGCGAAGGGGTGCATGGTTGCCCACAGTCCGGAGGAGGCAATGCAGCTTGCAGCCGGGGCGGGAGGAGACATATATGTTTTGGGGGGCGGAAGCGTTTTTGCCGCTATGCTGCCATATTTTGACGAAGTTCAGGTGACATATGTGGATTATATCTATGACGTGGATACTGTCTTTCCGAATCTTGATAAGCTTCCCCAGTGGGTACAGGTGACTGAATCGGAAGAAATGACTCATTTCGACACGGTTTATTATATCAGAAAGTATTTAAAAAGGCATGATTACCGGAATTGAGCATGCGGCAATCATCCTTAAGGAGGACATAAAATGATAGATGGCAAGAAGGTGCTTTTCAGCGGCATGCAGGCGACGGGCGTTCTGACCCTGGGCAATTTTCTCGGGGCACTTAAAAACTGGGTTGCTCTCAGCGAGACTTATGAGTGTTTTTACAGCGTGGTTGATATGCATTCGATTACGGTAAGGCAAGACCCGGCGGTACTGAGAAAAAGAGCGCGGGATCTTTTGATGATATATATTGCGGCCGGCATCGATCCGGAGAAAAACTGTTTGTATTTCCAGTCTCACGTTTCCGCGCACGCGGAGCTGGCCTGGATACTTAATTGCTACACCTATATGGGAGAACTGTCGAGAATGACCCAGTTCAAGGACAAATCCGCAAAGCAGGAGGATAATATTAATGCAGGCCTTTTCGTATATCCAGTGCTGATGGCCACGGATATTCTCCTTTACCAGGCGGATGTAGTGCCGGTGGGCATTGACCAGAAGCAGCACTTAGAGTTGACCAGAGATATCGCCCTTCGGTTTAATGCTCTTTACGGAGATGTGTTTACTGTGCCGGAGCCCTATATCGGCAATGCGGGAGCCAAGGTAATGAGCCTTCAGGAGCCCTTAAAGAAAATGTCCAAATCGGATGAGAATTCGAATGCAAGCATTTACCTGATGGATGACAGGGATACGATAATCCGCAAGTTCAAAAGGGCGGTGACTGATTCGGAAAGCAGCATCCTGTACAAGGAAGAAAAGCCGGGTATCAGCAACTTGATAGAGATTTATGCGGCATGCAAGGACGTTTCCTTTGAAGAGGTTGAGAAGGAATTTAGCGGCTTCGGCTATGGAGACTTCAAACTTGCGGTCGGCGAGACGGTTGCGGACACGCTTGCTCCGCTTCAGGCAAGATATGCAGACCTTGCAAGAAACAAGGATTACATAAACCGTGTAATAAAGAACAACGCAGAAAAGGCTGCACACGTGGCAAATAAGACACTCGGGAAGGTTCAGAAAAAGATAGGCTTTCCCGAAAGGAGCAGATAAACTAAATGACTGATAAGAATTACACGGGCAACAGCATAGAGATATTAGAGGGACTTGAGCCGATCAGAAGGCGCCCCGGGATGTACATCGGAAGCATTTCCGCCAAGGGACTCAGTCATCTTGTTTACGAGATTGTTGATAACTCGGTGGACGAGCATATGGCGGGCTACTGTTCGGAAATCAATGTCACCTTGGAGCCTGACGGATCGGTTACCGTTCGTGATAACGGAAGGGGAATTCCCATCGGGATAAATGAAAAGGCCGGGATTCCTGCAGTTGAGGTTGTATTTACCACACTCCATGCCGGCGGAAAGTTCGGGGACGGAAATTATAAGATTGCGGGCGGTCTTCACGGTGTTGGCGCCGCAGTTGTAAACGCTCTTTCCCAATGGCTTGAAGTGGATATTTATGCCGACGGAAAGATATATAACCAGCGTTACGAACGGGGCAAGGCAATGTATCCCCTTAAGGAAAGCGGAACTTGTAAAAGGGGAGAGTCCGGCACTATGGTAAGGTTCTTTCCCGACAAAGAGATTTTTGAGAAAGTATATTTCAAGGCTGATTCCATCAAACGAAGGCTCCATGAAAGCGCCTACCTGAATCCGGAACTTACCATTTATTATGAAAACAAAAGATTCGGCGAGGAAGAAAAGGTGGTTTTCAGTGAACCTGAGGGTATTGTGGCCTATATCAAGGAACTGAACGCGGGCAAAGAGGAGGTTGCTCCCATTGTTTATTACAAGAACAAGAGCGAGGGAATAGAGGTTGAAATCGCATTCCAGTTTGTGAATGAGTTTCAGGAGAATATTTTAGGCTTTTGCAATAATATTTACACACAGGAGGGCGGTGCCCATATAACCGGCTTCAAGGCAAAATTCACATCGATAATTAACCAGTACGCAAGGGGTCTGGGCATTTTGAAGGAAAAGGATGAAAATTTCACGGGTGCCGACGTACGAAACGGTATGACTGCGATTGTGGCCGTCAGGCATCCCGACCCGAGATTCGAGGGCCAGACAAAAACCAAACTGGATAACCAGGATGCCCAAAAGGTTGTAGGTGATATTACCGGGGAGGAGCTTGAGCGTTATTACGACAAAAATCTCGAAAATCTGAAAAACACAATCGCTTGCGCGGAAAAGAGCGCGAAAATCCGCAAGGCGGAGGAAAAGGCCAAGACAAACCTGCTCTCCAAGAGCAAATTTATCATGGAAGGTAATGGAAAACTTTCCAATTGCGAGAGCCGTAAACCCGAGGAATGCGAGGTTTTCATTGTTGAGGGTGATTCTGCCGGCGGCTCCGCCAAGAAGGCCAGAAACAGGCGCACACAGGCCATACTTCCCATCAGGGGGAAAATACTGAATGTTGAAAAGGCTTCCATGGACAAGGTGTTGGCAAATGCGGAAATTAAGACCATGATACAGGCTTTCGGCTGCGGCTTCTCCGAAGGCTACGGAAATGACTTTGATATAACCAAGCTCCGTTACCACAAAATAATCATCATGACGGACGCGGATGTGGACGGTTCTCACATTGCAACATTGCTGCTTACCTTCTTCTACAGATTCATGCCGGAGCTTATTCAGGCCGGACACATTTACCTGGCAACACCTCCGCTGTACAAGGCCATACCCAAGAAGGGCGAGGAGGAGTACCTGTATGATGAAGCGGCACTGGAGGAATATAGGAAAAGACAAACGGGAAGCTTCATTCTTCAGCGCTACAAGGGTCTTGGTGAAATGGACGCCGAACAGCTGTGGGAGACAACACTTGACCCGAAGAACAGGATTCTCAAGCAGGTGGAGATTGAGGATGCCCGCCTTGCCTCCAAGGTTACGGAGATGTTGATGGGCTCCGACGTTGCCCCGAGAAAACAGTTTATCTATGAAAATGCCAGTCTGGCGGAGCTGGATGTATAGGAAGAAAATAACCATTTGCCTCCGGCCGGTCCGGAGCTCGAAGGAGAAATAAATGTCTGAAGAAATAATTAAAAGCGAATATTCCGATGTGATGCAAAAGTCATATATTGACTATGCCATGAGCGTTATTTGTGCAAGGGCGGTACCGGACGTAAGGGACGGCCTCAAGCCGGTACAAAGGAGAGTACTGTATGCCATGAGCGAGCTGGGGCTCAGGGCCGACAGGCCGCATAGGAAGTCCGCTCGTATAGTCGGGGATACAATGGGTAAGTATCATCCCCATGGTGATTCCTCAATTTATGAGACTCTGGTGGTTTTGTCTCAGGAGTTTAAGAAGGAAATGCCGCTGGTAGACGGGCATGGAAACTTCGGTTCCATGGAGGGAGACAGTGCGGCGGCAATGCGTTACACAGAGGCCCGGCTTGAGGAATTTGCTCAGAATGTATATCTTGCGGATCTGGATAAGGGGGTTGTTGATTTCGTGCCGAACTTTGACGAAACGGAAAGGGAGCCGGAGGTTCTTCCTGTCCGCATCCCCAATGTCCTTGTAAACGGTTCCGAGGGTATTGCCGTCGGCATGACAACTAACATTCCTACACATAATTTGGGCGAAGTTGTGGACGCCATGATTGCATACATGAAGAAGAATTCCATCACAACGGCGGAACTGATGGAATATCTGCCCGGACCGGATTTCCCGACGGGAGGCCTTGTTGTGAACAAGTCGGAACTCTTGGATATTTACGAAGAGGGAACCGGCAGGATGAAGCTTCGCGGCAAGGTGGTGCTTGAAGAGGCCAAGAGAAAATCCGACCGTGACAAGCTTGTCATTACAGAGATTCCCTATACCATGGTAGGAGCAAATATCGGCAAATTCATCCTGGATATCTGCGACCTTGTGGAAACGAAGACAACCACTGACATTGTTGATATATCCAATGAATCCGACAGGGAAGGCATCAGAATTGTTCTCGAACTAAAAAAGGGAGCAGATCCCGTAAGGATTGAAAACATGCTGTATAAGAAGACCAGACTGGAGGATACTTTCGGCGTGAATATGCTGGTCATCTCCGGAGGGCGTCCTGAGGTTATGGGACTTAAGGACATCCTGAAAGCTTGCGTGGATTTTCAGTACGAGATAAATACTCGGAAGTATTCGACACTTCTTGCCAAAGACAGGGAGCAGCAAGAAATAAAAGAGGGACTCATCAGGGCATGTGACATTATAGACCTTATTATTGAGATTATCAGGGGGTCCCAAAGCGTTTCCCAGGCAAAAAGCTGTCTGGTTGAAGGTGACACAAGTCAGGTAAAATTCAAGTCAAAGGAGTCCGAAAAGGCGGCCTCGGAGCTGAGGTTTACGGAGAATCAGGCTCAGGCAATTTTAGATCTTAGGCTGGCAAAGCTGATAGGCCTTGAGATAATAAAACTGAAGGAAGAATATGAAGAACTGATTAAGGAAATTGCCGAGTATGAGAACATTCTTTCAGACCGCTCCGTCATGAAGAAGGTAATAATCAAGGATTTGGAACGGATTAAGAAGGAATACGCCACTCCGCGGAAAACCCGTATAATCGACGGAGCTGCGGCTGTTTTTGAGGAAGAAGAGGTCAAGGAGCAGGAGGTAGTATTCCTAATGGATCGCTTCGGATATAGCAAGACAGTTGAGCCGGCAGCCTATGAAAGGAATATACAGGCTATAGAGGAGGAAAATGAATACATTATCCGTTGCATGAATACGGACAACATCTGCATATTTACCCACACGGGAACCATGCACCAGGTAAAGGTTTTGAAGGTGCCCATGAAGAAACCGAAAGATAAGGGTGTTCCCATTGACAATCTGTGTAATTACACCAGTGATACGGAAAACATCATTCAGGTAATTCCAATGTCGGCTCTCAGGATGAGTTTTCTGCTGTTTACCACAAAGGGCGGAATGATGAAATTTGTAGATGCATCGGAGTTTGAAGTGGTAAAAAGAACCGTGGCCGCTACCAAGCTGGAAGACGGTGACGAAGTTGTAAGCATCGATGTATTTGATGCATCCGACAGGAACATCTATAGCGCAGGCAGCTTCGATTCGGACGAAATACATGGCAGTCCGATGATTTCCGGAGGCTCCGAGGTTTCAGAACCGCAAGAGGACGGCATCAGTCCGTATCTTGACCCGGATGATGACCAGCTGACATTTGAGTTTTTCGACCTTGCAGGAGGCGGCAGTGAGCAGGTCAGCATGAGCATGACAGGCGACGAAACTTCCCTTTCGGGAGGTGCCGGACAGGGCGTAACGGGACGGGGAGGCACAGGGCAGAAGAGCGCTTTCAAAACCAATAAAATGGTAGTTCTCCAAACCAAGGAAGGTGTATTCCTCAGGTTTAAGCTAAATGAGGTGCCGGAGAGGAAGAAAGGCGCCGTGGGCGTCAGGGGTATCAAGTTGAATCCGGGTGACGAGATTGACAAGGTGCACATCGTAGGCTTCGGTGATAAGGACACGGTAGTTTTACGCGACAAGGAAATTGAGCTGATGAAAATAAAGCTTGCCAAGCGTGATACAAAGGGGACAAAACCGAGACTGTAAAAACTATGCCGAAACGGCATGCGGACAGGGAAGGCGGACAGGAAAAAATGGAAAAGAAATTAAGAGTCGGTATACTCGGCGCCACGGGAATGGTAGGGCAAAGGTTTATTTCCCTGCTTGAAAATCATCCCTGGTTTGAGGTTGTCATGCTTGCAGCGAGCAGCCGCAGCAGCGGTAAAACATATGAGGAGGCCGTAGGCGGCAGATGGAAAATGGCTAACCCGATACCGGAGACTGTCAGAAATATTGTTGTGAGGGATCTTGCGGAGATTGAGGCAAATGCAGCCGAGACAGACTTTTGCTTCAGCGCCGTGGATATGTCAAAGGAGGAAATAAAGGCTTTTGAGAATGCTTATGCAAAGACAGAGAGGCCGGTGGTATCCAACAATTCCGCCCACAGATGGACGCCTGACGTGCCCATGGTTATTCCGGAGGTCAATCCGGAACACATAGAGGTGATTAAGTATCAGAGGCAAAGACTGGGAACGGAAAGGGGCTTTGTAGCCGTAAAACCTAATTGCTCAATCCAGAGCTACACACCGGCCCTTCACGCATTGAAGGATTTCGGGCCGAAGCAGGTCGTTGTCTGCACATATCAGGCAATTTCGGGCGCGGGAAAGACATTTAAAGACTGGCCGGAGATGGTCGAGAATGTCATCCCTTATATCGGGGGAGAAGAGGAAAAAAGCGAGATGGAGCCTTTGCGCGTATGGGGACATATTGAAAACGGTGTTATCGTTCCCGCTGCAGGCCCCGATATTACCGCGCAATGCCTGAGGGTTGCCGTGGAAAATGGTCACACGGCGGCCGTGTTTGTTAATTTTAAAAAAAAGCCCGCAAAAGAGCAGATACTTGAAAGATGGGCTTCTTTCGCGGGATTGCCGCAAGAACTTGGTCTTCCGAGTGCGCCGAAACAGTTTATCCGGTATTTTGAAGAGGATGACCGACCGCAGCCGCAGCTTGACAGAGATTATGAAAAAGGCATGGGCGTGAGTCTCGGCCGTTTGAGGGAAGATAAGATATTTGATTATAAATTTGTTGGCCTTTCCCATAACACGATAAGGGGCGCGGCCGGCGGTGCCATTTTGCTGGCGGAACTGCTTGTCGCAAAAGAGTACATTGTAAGGCAATAGATTTATTTCCTGAAGATACAATCAAAAACACATTTAACAAAGGATGGAAAAATGAGAGTAAGAACCAGATATGCGCCAAGTCCGACCGGCAGAATGCACGTGGGCAATTTAAGGACCGCATTGTACGAATATCTGATTGCAAGGCACGAAGGCGGTGATTTTATTCTGCGGATTGAGGATACCGACCAAGAGCGTTTTGTTGAAGGTGCGCTGGAGATTATTTATGACACCCTTGAGCTTGCGGGACTTGATTATGATGAGGGACCCGACAAGCCCGGTGATGTCGGTCCGTATGTCCAAAGCGAAAGGGCGGAGGCCGGCATTTACATGGAGTACGCAAAGAAACTTATTGAAACAGGCCGGGCCTATTACTGCTTCTGCACCAAGGAGCGTCTTGAAGGCCTTAAGACCAGCATTGCCGACAAGGAGTTTATGATTTATGACAAACATTGTCTGAACCTTACCAAGGAAGAAATCGCCGCAAGGCTGGCCGCCGGTGAGCCTTTCGTAATCCGCCAAAACATCACTCCCGAAGGCACCACAACCTTTGTGGATGATATTTACGGAGAAATTACAGTTGAAAATTCAGAGCTTGACGACATGGTCCTTATAAAGTCGGACGGCTATCCCACATACAATTTCGCAAATGTGGTTGATGATCATCTGATGAGAATAACCCATGTTGTCCGTGGAAACGAGTACCTTTCGTCAACGCCTAAATACATTCTTCTTTATGAGGCATTCGGATGGGAGCCGCCGGTGTTTGTACATCTGCCGCTTATTACCGATGAGGAACACAAAAAGCTCAGCAAGAGAAGCGGACACTCATCCTTTGAGGACCTGATGGAGCAGGGTTTTTTGCCTGAAGCAATAGTGAATTTTGTGTCTCTTCTTGGCTGGAGCCCGGAGGGAACAGAGGAAATTTTTGATCTGACAAATCTGATAAAATGCTTTGATTACAAGAGAATCAACAAGTCACCTGCCGTGTTTGACATAGTAAAGCTCAGGTGGATGAACGGAGAGTACATCAAGTCTATGGACTTCGACAGATACAAGGAGTATGCTCTGCCTTATGTGCGCAGTGTCGTTACAAAAGATATAAACCTTAACAAGATACTGGAGCTTATGAAAACCAGAATTGAGGTATTTACGGACATACCTGAAAAAATTGACTTTTTCGAGGAGCTTCCCGAGTATGATGCGGCCATGTACACCCATAAAAAAATGAAGACTGACAGCGCCACTTCCCTCCGGGTACTTAACGAACTCCTGCCCTTGCTTGAAGTTCATGAGGACTATTCCATTGAGAGTCTGCAGGAGGTTGTCAACGGATTTATTGCCGCAAAGGAGGTTAAGAACAGTGTCGTTTTGTGGCCTCTCAGAACCGCGGTTTCGGGAAAGCAGTCAACTCCGGGAGGAGCCTTTGAGATAATGGAAATAATCGGCAAGGAAGAGTCTCTGGAAAGGATTCGCAAGGGAATCAGCCTGCTGAAGGCGGACCTTCAGTAAAAGAAAGTCATTGCTTGCCAAGGCAGCCCAGAAATCTTGAGGGGGCTGCCTTTTTGTTATGCAGGGAAGAAACATAGCTTATTTGCAGCGAGGACGCTGCCCGGGTCATGGCAACATAGAAAAGCCGTCGTTCTTCTTCCTCGCCGCCGCCTGTCAGGGCCCTTTTATTGGGAATGATTCCCTCATTTGCATCCGGGATGAAAACGATATCGAATTCCAGTCCCTTGCATGCGTGCATTGTCATGATTGAAATCCGGGCAGGACAGTCCGGGGGAAAATCAGTGTTTATTTGCAGACTGTTTTCTGCTGCAACGGACTTTTCAAGTTCATCCGGACTCTTGAAAAGCGAGGCGTACTCCTCAAAGGCCTGAAGGCTGCCGGAAAGCTCTTCGTATTCAGTACCTTTCTCCCGGGCAAAGTCCTTAAGCCAGCTCTCGTAGCCCATCACATTGCGTATATACTTGATTGCGGCAAAGGGAGGAAGTTCCGAAAGATAACGGCAGTCCGCCCAAAGCTTTCTGACAGCTTTCAGCATCCGGGGATTGTCTTTGTAAAAGGAAAGCATTTTGCCGAAGCAGTTTTCGCTGGCATCTTCCAAGGAAGTCCTTGAGATATATCTCACAGGCCTGTTGATTATGCGAAGGAGATCGGCACGGGAGGGTTTGGAGGCAATCCTCATATATGCCATCATGTCAAGGGCGGTAAAGTGGTCTGCGAAGCCTGCCGTGCCTCCCGTAACCTCAAACGGAATATTCCGGTCGGACAGCATCTTGGCAAGCAAGGCATGGTCTGCATTATTCCGGAATAAGATGGCAATACTCAGAGGTTTATCTTTTTTGAAAACAGAAGGGGCATTATGGCCGGTTATGCTGCGCAGCCTGTCGATGATGTGGGAATATTCATCTTTTCTTGTCGGAAAATTTCTGATTTCAAAAGGAGGATTGCCGGACAGCTGTCTGGCTTTTCCCGGAGCAGGGCGGATTTCCTTTTCAAACCTGTCCTTATTTTGGCTGATAAGCCTGAGGGCGGGGGAAAGTATTTCTTTGTTACAACGATAGTTGATATTCAGCAAAACCTCGGAGGCTTCAGGATAATCGGCAACGAAGGTTTTCAGCATCCCCGGGGAGGCGCCCCGAAAACCGTATATGCTTTGGTCGTCGTCGCCGACCGCAAACAGGTTGGACTTTGCTCCTGCCAGAAGACATATGGTTTTGTACTGCATGGGGCTGATATCCTGAAATTCATCCACAAGAATGTAAGAAAAGCGCTCCTGCCATGACTTCAGGGCAGCGGGGTCGTCCGACAGATATTTATGGCACAGAATTATCATGTCATCAAAGTCAACCATAGAGCCTGCCCTCAAATAATCCGAGTAGTCTGAATAGATTTCGGCAAATATGCCGCTCTCAACGGATTTTACGGGAGAGAGGGCGGCATCAGGCAGTTCCCCAAAACTTTTCAGTCGACTTATGCATAGGAGTATCTCGCGCGCCAGCTCATTGGGATTTTCATACATCAGATTGAATCTTTCAATTTCACTCCGAATGAAGGTCAGTTTTTCATTTTCAGTGATTATTGATGTATATTTCGACGGAAAGTCGGTTTTCAGAATATTGTAGAAAATGCTGTGGAAGGTTGCAAAGGCGGGGCTTCGGCAATGTGTGGAATTAGCCGGCAAGTCCGGTGTTGCCACGGTCTGCTCATAGCGTTCTTTCATTTCCCCGGCAGCCGCTCTCGAAAAGGTCACCGCCAGTATTTTATCCGGCGGTACGCCACGCCGGGAAATCAGATGAAGAATCCGCTGAATTATTACTGTTGTTTTTCCTGAACCCGGGCCTGCCAGAATGAGCATGGGCCCTTTGCCGTGGGAAATGGCAATAGACTGGGATTTGTTTGGCTCCATGGGCAAATCCTATCATTTCAGGCAGATAAAAGTCAACCCGGCTTTGCTTTTTTTATATTACTGTAGTAAGATAAATCGGCCGGAAAGGAGACGGAGGAACGAAGATGGATTTTAACAGTACCATGGCACGGTTGCGTGAGGTCGGCCAGGAGCAACTGCTGAGATTCTATGACGAATTGGACAGCGAGGCGGCGGACAGACTTCTTGATGCCATTGATAAAATCGATTTTGACATGATTGGTAATCGCATGCTTCCCGAAAACGGCGAAGAAATAGAGCCCATTGAAGCAATTACCATGGATAAGATTGCTCTGCACAAGGAAGAATATACCCGCATAGGCCTTGACGCTATCAGAGACGGCAGGGTTGCGGCAGTACTTCTTGCAGGCGGTCAGGGGACCAGGCTGGGGATTGACGGCCCCAAGGGCGCGTTCGACATTGGAATCACGAGAAGGCTCAGTATTTTCCAATGCCTTATTAATAACCTCATGGATGTGACATCCGAGGCCGGATGCAATATACCTCTTTTGATAATGACATCCGGGAAGAATTATTTTCAGACGAAGGATTGCTTTGAGCAGCATGGTTTTTTCGGCTACGATAGAGATTATGTCGAGTTTTTCGTACAGGAAATGGCCCCGTCCACTGATTTTGAGGGCAGGATTCTTCTTGAGGAGAAGGACAGGATTTCCCTTTCACCGAACGGTAACGGCGGCTGGTTCAAGTCATTGAACAGGGCCGGACTGACTGCGAAGCTGAAGAAAAGGGGAGTGCAGTGGTTTAATGTGTTTGCGGTGGATAATGTGCTACAGCGTATTGCCGATCCCGCCTTTATCGGCGCAACAATAAAATCGGGGCATCCTATCGGTGCAAAGGTGGTAAGCAAGGCCGCTCCCGACGAAAAGGTGGGAGTCATGTGCTACAGGAACGGTCGTCCGTCAATTATTGAGTATTACGAGCTGACACCCGAGATGATAGAAAGAAGAAATGAGGACGGAAGCCTGGCATATAACTGGGGAGTCATTTTGAATTATCTGCTTAATCTGGAGGCTCTGGAGGCAATAGAAAAGATGAATCTTCCGTTCCATATGGTGGAGAAAAAAATCCCCCATATAGACGAAAACGGAAATCACGTAATGCCGGAGGAACCCAACGGCTACAAATATGAAACCCTGATACTTGATATGATCAGTATGATGGACGGATGTCTTGTTTATGAGGTGGATAGAAGCAGGGAATTTGCCCCGATAAAGAATGCTGTCGGCAAGGATTCACCCGAAAGCGCAAGAAAGCTGCTTGCCGGCTGCGGCGTGGAATTATAGCGTGCTTATTCGGATGAGAACACGACACTTACGGCAATAAAACGTATTAAGGAATAATAATGGAAAAAATACTAAGTATCATTACAAAGCAGGTGCAGGAGGCATTTGAAAGCGCGGGATATCCCAGCGGAAATGTGCGTGCCACTGTTTCCAACAGGCCTGATTTGTGCGAATATCAGTGCAACGATGCAATGGCGCTGGCCAAGGTACTGCACAAGGCGCCTATGGCCATTGCCGGTGACGTTGCAGCCGAACTTGAGGGGAATCCTTTTTTTGAAAGGGTCGAGGCGGCAGCCCCGGGCTTTATTAACCTGACATTGTCGGGGGATTTCATTGCCGGTTACATCAACTCCATGAGAAAAGAGGAAAAGTTCGGACTTGAGGTCCCGGAGCGGGTACGCAGCATAATCGTTGACTATGGCGGTCCTAATGTGGCCAAGCCCTTGCACATAGGCCATCTGCGCTCTGCTATCATAGGTGAGAGCATAAAGAGAATCTGCCTTTATATGGGGCATAAGGCGCTTGGGGATATACATCTTGGCGACTGGGGTCTTCAGATGGGGCAGATAATTGCCGAGCTAAACTTAAGACAGCCCGATTTGCCATACTTTGATGAGAATTTTGACGGAGATTATCCCGGGGAAGCCCCTTTTACCATTTCCCGGCTTGAGGAAATTTATCCCACAGCAAGCGGCAGGTGCAAAACCGATGAGGCCTTCTATAACAAGGCAAAGGAGGCAACCGCTCAGCTGCAGCAGGGACGAAGGGGTTATCTTGCCATCTGGAAGCATGTGCTGGATGTGTCCGTCAATGACCTGAAGAAGAACTATGAAAAGCTGAATGTCCATTTTGAACTGTGGAAGGGAGAAAGTGACGTCCAGAAATATATTCCCGGTATGATTGAAAGGATGGAAAAAGACGGTTTCCTGCGGGAAAGCGAGGGTGCGAAGGTGATCGATGTTGCCCGGGAGGATGACAAAAAAGAAATCCCGCCCTGTATTATCGTAAAATCAGACGGTGCCACACTATATTCAACCACCGACCTGGCAACAATCCTCGAAAGAGTAGAGCTGTTTAATCCGGACTATATGATTTATGTGGTTGACAAGCGTCAGGGAATGCATTTCGAGCAGGTGTTCCGAGCCGCAAAAAAAACCGGCATAGTCGGCGATGACACGGATATGTTCTTTTTGGGTTTCGGCACAATGAACGGAACAGACGGACAGCCTTTCAAGACCCGTCAGGGAGGCGTAATGCGCCTTGAAACACTGATTGACGAAATCAGGCAGGCTGTTTACGAAAAGATGCAGGAAAACGGAGAGGCGGCCGGCGAGGAGAGCGAGAATAATGCCCAGATAATAGCACTTGCGGCTTTGAAATACGGAGATTTGTCCAATCAGGCAACAAAGGACTATATTTTCGATGTAAAGAGGTTTATCGAGTTCGAGGGTAATACAGGCCCCTACATTCTATACACAATCGTCAGGATTAAGTCTATACTTGCAAAATACGGCAAGGAGCCCGTCAGGGACATCTTCTTCAGCAAAGAGTGCACGGAAAAGCAGCTGATGCTTAAGCTGAGCGGATTTACTCAGATGCTGGAGGAGGCCTACGTGGAGCTGGCACCTCATAAGATTTGTGCGTACATTCATGAGCTGGCAAATGCCCTTAACACGTTTTACCACGAGGTAAAGATACTCAGTTGTGAGGACGAGGACAAAAAGGACAGTTATGTCAGTCTTCTTGCACTGACAAAGGAAGTGCTTGAGACATGCATAGACCTGCTCGGATTTTCCGCACCCGAAAGAATGTAATAATATGCCGGGCATCCGGCGTGGAATGAAAAGAATGAATCAGGACAGAATAAGAAATTTTTGCATAATTGCCCATATTGACCACGGCAAATCTACACTTGCCGACAGAATTATAGAAAAGACCGGGCTTCTGACCAGCAGGGAGATGCAGACTCAGGTGCTGGATAATATGGACCTGGAAAGAGAAAGGGGCATTACTATCAAGGCCCAGACCGTGCGGATAGTTTATACGGCAAAAGACGGTAACGAGTATATTTTTAATCTCATCGACACTCCGGGCCATGTGGATTTCAACTATGAGGTTTCCAGAAGCCTGGCAGCCTGCGAAGGTGCTGTGCTGGTAGTGGATGCCGCTCAGGGAATTGAGGCTCAGACCCTTGCAAATGTTTATATGGCAATTGATCACGACCTTGAGATTATTCCGGTAATCAACAAGATTGATCTGCCAAGTGCCGATCCGGAGAGAGTAATTGAGGAGATTGAGGATGTCATCGGCCTGGAGGCTCATGATGCGCCGCTTATTTCCGCAAAAAATGACATAAACATTGAACAGATGCTGGAAGCCATTGTAGAGAAGATTCCGGCTCCGAAAGGCAGTCCGGAGGCTCCCTTAAAGGCGCTGATTTTCGATTCCATATACGATTCCTACAAGGGCGTAATTGTTTTTATACGCGTAATGGACGGGACCGTCAAGGCCGGTACTCAGGTGCGCATGATGGCGACCAAGGCTGTGTATAACGTTGTTGAGGTCGGATACTTCGGCGCAGGCACATTTATTCCATGCCAAGAGCTCCATTCGGGTATGGTCGGCTATCTCACCGCATCAATCAAGAACCTCAGGGATACAATGGTGGGCGATACGGTAACCGACAACGGTAATCCCTGCGCGGAGGCGCTGCCGGGTTACAAGAAGGTAAATTCAATGGTTTACTGCGGAATGTATCCGGCGGACGGAGCCCATTATGAAGATCTGAAAAATGCCCTCGAAAAGCTGCAGCTTAATGATGCGTCCCTTGTGTATGAGCCGGAGACCTCGGTGGCGCTCGGATTCGGCTTCAGATGCGGTTTTCTCGGGCTCCTTCATCTTGAAATTATTCAAGAAAGGCTGGAGCGGGAATATGACATCGATCTTGTTACCACGGCTCCGTCGGTTATTTATAAAGTTCATAAAACCGGCGGCGAGGTAATTGAGCTTACCAACCCCACTAATCTTCCGGATCGCAGCGAGATTGAGTATATGGAAGAGCCCATAGTTTCCGCGGAGATAATGGTTACATCCGAATACATCGGCCCGATAATGGAGTTGTGCCAGGAAAGGCGAGGCGTATATAAGGAAATAGAATACATTGAAACAGGGCGGGCGATACTCAGGTACAATCTTCCCCTTAACGAAATTATTTATGATTTCTTTGATGCGCTCAAGTCCCGCTCCCGCGGATATGCCTCTCTTGATTATGAAATCAAGGGTTATGAAAGGTCGGAGCTTGTGAAGCTGGACATTCTGGTAAACAAGGAAGAGGTAGACGCTCTGTCCTTTATTGTACACAAGGATACGGCTTACGAAAGGGGCAGGAGAATGTGCGAGAAGCTGAAAGACGAGATACCCAGACATCAGTTCGAGATTCCCATCCAGGCGGCCATCGGCTCTAAAATCATTGCCCGGGAAACCGTTAAGGCCCTTAGAAAGGATGTTCTTGCCAAGTGTTACGGCGGAGACATAACACGTAAGAAAAAGCTTCTGGAAAAGCAGAAGGAAGGCAAGAAGCGCATGCGCCAGGTAGGAAGCGTTGAGATCCCCCAGCAGGCTTTCATGAGCGTACTCAAACTTGATGATAAATAAAAAATGAACAATTTGAGATTATATATCCATATACCTTTCTGTCTTTGCAAGTGCAATTATTGCGATTTTCTATCATTTCCTGCCGCGGAGGACACAAGGGAAGCATATGTGTCGGCCCTGATAAATGAAATAAAAGCCTGCGGAAAAGCGTACGCAGGCTTTAACATTGCATCCGTTTTTATTGGCGGAGGAACCCCGTCCCTCCTTTCAGCGAGCCAAATGGAAAAAATTATCGTTGCCCTGCGTGAGGTATTCGGCCTGAAAGGAGTGAAAAGAAAAAAAGATATTTTCAAGACACTCAAAAAAAACGGGACAAGGCCTCCGGGGTCCGAAGCTCTGCCTCCCGTTGAGTTTACCGTCGAATGCAATCCGGGTACGGCTGACAGGGCAAAGCTCAAGGCATACAAGAGCCTGGGAATAAACAGGCTCAGCATAGGTCTTCAGTCCCCTTTTGACGATGAGCTGAAGGAGCTGGGAAGAATACATACTGCAGAGGATTTTCTTGACACATTTGAGACCGCCAGAACGGTCGGATTTGATAATATCAATGTAGATATGATGCAGGGAATTCCTTTGCAGACTCTCGGCAGCTGGAAGAGGGGACTGACTTCCATTGCAGCCCTGAGGCCGGAGCATATCAGCGCATATTCTCTGATTGTCGAGGAGGGCACGCCGTTTTTTAACAGGATAAAAAACGGATTGCCGCTTTCGATTCCCGGTGAGGACGAGGAAAGGGAAATATATTACGTAACAAAGGACATACTCGGCAGCTTCGGCTACCGACGCTATGAGATATCCAATTATTCTGTTCCCGGATATGAATGCCGCCACAACAAGGGCTACTGGACCCGGGAAAATTATCTGGGTCTCGGACTGGGGGCTTCTTCCATGGTGAATAATGTCAGGTGGAAAAATGAGGATGATATCGGGAAATATATCGATATTATAAGCAGTGGGGATGACTTCCCGCTAACCGGTTTGAGGAGGGAAGAGGAGACGCTTTCACACAGGGAGCAGATGGCCGAGTATATGTTTTTAGGACTCAGGCTCAGTGAGGGTATATCGAAGGAAGAATTCATTGACACTTTTGGCGTGGATTATGATTTTATTTTCGGTGAAGTTTCCTCCGATTTAATTGAAAAGGGGCTGTTAGCCGAGCAGGACATAATTCTGGAAGATGAGCTGACAGGAAGGGAATATACGCATACAAGGGTGTGTTTGACGGATAAGGGGATTGACCTCAGTAATCAGGTATTTATAAGCTTTATTTCATAAAATAAATTATCATAACGTCTGTGTGGCCTTTTTGTATTTTATCGATTGTTCAAAAATTATCGGTTGCTTAAAAAAATCGCCTGCCGGAACTGTCCGACAGGCGACAAGGTTACAGATTTATAATTCTGTCATCCACAAATCGTGGAGATTGCAGTATGCGTAAACAGCGACTGCCTTTTCATCACCCAGGCAGAATGAAGCACGGGGTGCATCGCCCGGTTTTAATTCCCGGAGTTGTCCGCCGTTTTCCGTCTGAACATAAATCCACTCGATAAAATGTTCGGGAATCATAGGATGATCCACACTGCTGACGTTAACATTGACAGTGCCGTTTTCAACGGTCGCAACCGGCAGGTGTTTTTCGCCGCTGGCGTCGACCGTGTTGGGAGCCAGAGCTTCCATTTTTTGACCGCAGCAGACAACAGGAACACCGGTATCATTAATCATTCTAATCAGGTTGCCGCAGATACGGCAGATATAAAACTTAGTCTTCATTTTATTTCCTCCTTAATAGTTTTCCGCACGAACTTCGAAGTATGACTGAGGATGCTCGCACACAGGGCACTCATCCGGAGCCTTAGTGTCCATCAACAAATGGCCGCAGTTACGGCATTCCCACAAAGTGACGCCGCTCTTTTCAAAGACAGCTTTTGTTTCAACATTTTTCAGCAATTTGCGATAACGTTCCTCATGAGCCTTTTCAACGCCAGCCACACCACGGAACTGTTCAGCCAGTTCGTGGAAGCCCTCCTCGTCTGCTTCACGAGCCATGCGATCATACATATCAGTCCACTCGTAGTTTTCGCCTTCAGCAGCGCTTAGCAGGTTTTCGGCAGTATCGCCCAACTCTCCCAAAGCCTTAAACCACAGTTCGGCGTGTTCTTTTTCATTATCTGCGGTCTTAAGAAAGATGGCGGCGATTTGCTCAAAACCGGCCTTCTTAGCAACTGAAGCAAAGTAAGTGTACTTGTTACGAGCCTGAGACTCTCCGGAAAAAGCCTCCCACAAATTCTTCTCGGTCTTGGAACCGGCGAAAGGATTCTTCGCGGACACGGCAGGCTCCTCCTCGACCTTCACAAATTTATCAGCCCCCTGTTTGCAGACGGGGCATATAAAATCCGGAGCCATAGGACCTTCGTGAATATAGCCGCATACAGTACATTTTAATTGTTCCATTCTTATTTCCTCCACTTCTTCATTGAATTCAATTGTGTTTAATAATGTTTCGACGGCATCAAGCGGAATGCCGGGATAGTTTTTAATTGTTTCCAGAAAAGCTCTCGTGTTTGCACTCTGAGGAAGCATAAAGCCCGCTTCACGACATAAATCCTCTGCCATCAGGCGGGAGGATTTTTCAATCGCCATGCCCAATGCACCCGGCAGTTGAGAGGAAACAGTTTCCGCTGCAGCCTTGCTCTGAACTAGTCCGCGCAACGCTTCAACCACGGCCTTTTCTTTCGGCTGTTGAGGCGGAAGCGTCTTCGGCATCATAGAGATAGCGCCGGAAGGGCAAGCCTCCGCACAGGCACCGCAGCCGATACACCTGTTAACGTCTATAATACTGTTCTCCGTGTCCGATGCACCGGTGGGGCATACATACAAACAAAGGCAATCTTTTGTACAAAGCCGAATATTTCTTACAGCGTATTTTTCAGTCATGTTTATGCCCTCCCTTCCATTTTGTCAAATTTCCAATCGGAAACTTTGCAGACAGGGCATATATCAGGAGCAGCATCTCCTATATAGACAAAACCGCAAATGCTGCAAACATAGATGTCGGCACTCTCCAAAATTTTCTCGCCCTCAGTCTCATATCGTATGAGCAAAGATTTGAGCATTCTTGTAACTTTTTCACTCCACACCAGAGAGCGCATTGCACCACGGTCCGATTGTTCGGAAGCCACTGCATTGGCATACGGATATCCGACAGAGAGGTCTTTTTCAATCAGTTCCGAAAGCTTCCGCACAGTTCCGTCTGCAACAGGCTCTGCATTAGACTTGAAAAAATCGGCAAGCTGACAAAAAACTTGTTCCTGTTTCGGAAGATACTGCTTTTCGCATCCTCTGGCCAAGTTGGAACAGATGATACTCATTTCCATAGCGGACAGTTCTTTTTCTACGTGGGGCTTTTTTACAGACTTTTTGACATCCGCGGCGGCCTCTTCATGTTTTTCATGAAATGCTTCTTTGCCGGCTCCGCACCAGGGGCATTTCCAATCTGACGGAACATCTTCCCATTTTGTACCGGGGGCAATGTCTGAATCCGGAATTCCTGTTGCTTCGTCATATATATATGTACAGATGGAGCATATCATTTGTTTCATAAAAACTCTCGCCTCCTTTTTATTTATTCTATGACATCACAGAGGGATTTTCCGTGATATAATCACATAGGCGTGCAAATTCCGCCACAGATGTTTACTAATGATACCCGTTTTTTGCGTTTCGCCGGTTTTGGCACGGGACATTTCTTTTTTAACTTATCTTTATTTTATTACAATATCGCTTACGGTACAAGTCAATAAGTTATTGAAATATGCCCGAAACGGTGCTAAAATCGTGAGCTGAGGAGAATGTGTCATGAGCTTTCAAGAGTATTTTCCAATATGGAGCAAGTTGACTCCCGCTCAACAGGATAAAATGCTGGGATCTCTGACTGTCAAAACTGCGGGCAAAGGGACAGTTGTTCACGACGGCAATCTGGATTGTTCCGGTTTATTGTTGGTGAAATCCGGTCAACTTCGCGCCTATATTTTCTCTGATGAAGGAAGGGAAATCACTATATATCGTCTGTTCGATATGGATATGTGTCTTTTCTCCGCATCCTGCATGATCCGCTCTATTCAGTTTGAGATATTTATAGAAGCGGAAAAAGACACCGAAATGTGGATTGTTCCAACAGAAATCTATAAAAGTATTATGGAAGAATCCGCTCCGGTTGCAAACTACACCAACGAATTAATGGCCACCCGTTTTTCAGATGTTATGTGGCTGATTGAGCAGGTCATGTGGAACAGTCTTGACAAACGGGTTGCGGCATTCTTATCGGAAGAAGCAACTATTGAAGAAACCAACGAATTAAAGCTCACACACGAGATTATTGCCAACCATCTCGGCACCCATCGCGAGGTCATTACCCGAATGCTCCGTTATTTTCAAGAAGAAGGCATGGTTAAACTGTCAAGAGGCAGTATTACTATTACCGATGAAAAAAAACTGAAGGCACTGCAGAATGCATAAATTAATCTCGGCTTATCTGTCCGAGTCGCTGAAATACGTTAATTCTGCCGCTTGAATTTACTTGACTTAAGTCGCTTTTTAACATAAAGTCCACCATGGATGGGTGTATTTTTTTAGAACACCATGTTTTAATATCGCTGCCAGGCCTGTAGAAATGCGGCTAAGTAAAACTTAAGCGTTTAAACGTTAATGATTAATGCCGTTGGAACAGCGGAGGTATATCTTGAAAAAAAGAATTATCGGCCGATTAGAAAATAAAAAAGGTTTAACACTGATTGAAACCCTCATCGTTGTTGCGATAGTAGTGATTCTTTGCGGTATTTTATTAATTGGCATTCTGGCCTTAATCGACCGTATAAATCAAACTAAACTGGACAATATAGCCCAGAGCATGTACGTAAGCGCACAGAACAGAATCAGGGAACTGAAAGCATCGGGAGAAATAGATCGGCTATCAACGGCCACAGAACTTGGGAAAGTCACCGTTAAACCCGCCGATTGGGAAGAAGACCCTGACGATACGGTAGATTATAAAGACTTAAGATATTTTTATCATAACAAAGATAATCCTGCGAATTCATCTTCAACCGACCTTGTCAATTTCATTTTTCCTAAAGGAAGCATAGATGAAGACGTACTTGACGATAATTGGGTAATTGAATTTGACCCTGTTACCGGGTACGTATATTCGGCATTCTACTCGGAAACCAGATCGGCTGATGATTATTATATTAATAACATTTCCACACTGGACCAAAGCGGGACTTCTTCTTTAAGATTCAAGGATTTCAGACGCAGCATAAAAGGAAAAAACAAGATAGGCTACTATGGCGGCAAAGCGAATATGCCTTTGGACGCAAGCGGTGACCTGATTAATGTGTCGATGAATGTCATCAATGCGGATATTTTGAAGGTTAGGATGACTGCAGTTATTCCCTCCGCCTTTGATACAAGCGATCTTACATTTAAGCTCACAGTCAAAGGAAAAACAAGCAATAACAAAGTAGTTCTCACACCGGCCGTCAGCTCTAAGATTGACGGAGCAACCAAGGTATTTTCCGCGTCAGTTATACTTGATAAGCTTGAATCCGGCCAAACCTTCAAAAACACTTTCGGTAATCCAACATGGCAGCCGATTTATGTTGAGCCGAGAACAGGTGCTCTCACTCCGGGCGAGGATTTGGAGCTTTCATTTACTGTTTCAAGCAACGACAACAGCGTTCCGGACGCAGGGCCGATAGAAAGGACTGTAAACAGTTTATTTGAATCACTGAATCCGATTGTACCCGGGGAAGTCAATATAGCTTATGGCAGGCATCTGCAGAATCTTGACAGGGCAACCTCAGGCTTGCCGGCAGCAGCCGTTACCTCCGCAAGACAGATTTCGGATATAGATTTTAATGATGAATCCGATAAAACTTTGCCTGCCGAAAAACGTTTTTTGTGGAAGTCAATTTACGGAGGCAAAACATTCACGCCGATTTATAACCCGAACTTAAAAGTATATTCGGGCTATAATGCCGTGTCTGAATCTGCCTCTTTTAAAATTATTAATATGCATATCGCAGACAACGCCAAGCCTGCGGGATTATTCGAGAGTTTCGCGGGAAATGAGATTTCCGGCGTTACAATGGTTAACGAAAAGATAGACGGCGGTACGAACGTAGGCGGTCTGGTGGGGACAACCGGCTCTAATCTTACAATAAAGGACTGCCGAATTTATATCGAGAAAAATTACTTTGTATCCGGAAGCACATATGCAGATAACATTTTATTTAAGGGTACCTCCAATGTCGGCGGACTCGTAGGAAGCTCGGCTGCCTCCAATATAACAATCAAAGACAGCTTTGCCGCAACGATAATCGAGGGCACAGGCTCTATCGGCGGACTCATAGGCAGCAAGACAAACGGTAATGCTCAAATACAAGACTCATATGCCGATTCATATCTTATAGGAGGTGCAGCGACTTCCAAGATAGGCGGCCTGGCAGGTGAGCTTGCCGCAGGGTCCTCAATTTCAGGCTCATACTCCGCAGGTTTCGGAATAGCAAAAAGCGGTGTGACCGGAGGCCAAATCGCTTTAGCGGCGGGTTTTGTGCCAAACGATATTTCAAGTGTAACCAATTCATATTCGATATTTGACTGTTCCGAGTCAAATGCTGTTGATATTTACAATACGGCACCGTTCGCAGCGACGGTAAGCAATGTCTACTATTTCGGTACGGGAAATAATAAGTTAAACGGCTCTCTTGAATATAATTTCACATCTAATGCTGAGGCGGTTGGCGGATTTCCCGGAAGCAAATTTTCGAGCGACGACAACAGCAATGATACCTATCCGTACAATCAAAAAACAGACCTTGCACTTGTCATATATCCGTACTTATCATTAACAGGCCTTCCTCATTACGGCGACTGGGCGATACCGGCGGAAAAACCCGATTTCGGTAAAACCGGCCTGTTTTACTGGGAAAATGTTGCAGGAGGCTCCGCTCCGGGATATCAAATCTATTTGGTCGGCAGAAAAGGTGAAGCGGGAAGCTATGAAGCGGTATACCACGACACAATAAACGTGGCACACGACGACGGAGGAATCGTTGAAGAATACGGTTACGGATATTATGTTAAAGAAAAAAATAACGGCACGGAATACACATTGGAAAAAAATGATTGGCCTGATGTTAATAAACCTGTCGGCAGAAACACTTCCGCAGAATCATCGTTTAACAACAACGGTGACTATATCGGTTATAAATTTTATTGTTATACCACCTGCGACAAAGATAATCCTGCCACTTCATACAATGCGAATATTAGCGACTATATGTTCATGACAGAAAACAAGCAGAATGCTGCCGTGACATTAAAAGCTGAGGGAGAGGCTGAACTCAACTACAGTTTCTGTCCTTTCTTTGCCAAATCGATAAAACTGACAGGCTGGGACAGCTGGAATTACGCCGGTATCAAACCTTTGCTTCAAGACGAACCGGGAACGGTGAATAATCAATATAAAATCAGGTCGCTCGATCAACTTCAGTTTATCAACTGGAACAGTTTGTCAAAAACCAATAATAGAATGACAAATGATGACCGGAGATCAACATTCGGGCCATATTATTACAAATACTTCCCTTATCTGCATTATACGACACTGAACGGCATAACCGTGAGCGCGGGAAACCACTGGTTTTACTTGGGACAAGTCGAAGGATTGTCAAATTTTACCGAAACAAGAAAAAGACAGAACTTCATTCAGGATTTTGACATAGAGTGCATCGGAAGAACAGGCTATTCTCCGATTGCCGCCCTCGGAGAAACCTCGGGATTGCTTGAACTTGACTACAGATTCCCGTTTTTTGCATGGTTTGGCGGCAATTTTAACGGCCAAAGTTATAAAATTAAAAACCTTTCTATTACATCGGGTTGTTATTCTGTGGGAGTTTTCGGAGTAACCGTAGGCTCTATAATAGAAAACGTCGTTCTAATCGGGGAGTCAAAAGATAATCCACCCGTGATTAAGCGCCCTGAGGGAAGCCCTGCGGGCTATTATGCGATAGGTACCTTAGTCGGAATGGCGAATGAATACTGTGAGGGAGTATACAGCGGAGGAGTCAGTCCTTATGACTATGTAGGAAAAATTAAAAACTGCGCGGTTGCCGGCTATGAGGTGATTGATGAAAGCGATCAACCCGTTCACTGCGGAGAAACAACCATAGGCGGCCTGGCAGGTGTTCTTCGAACGAATATAGACAGATGTTCTGCCGTCACTACAATCAAAATCAATACGAAGAACAACAGAGGTTCAGCTGTTGCGGCTTTGAACTATGATGACAATATAACCGTAGGAGGTATTGCGGGTACAAATCAAACCAAAATATATAATTGCTATTCCGGCGGTAGAGTTATTGTTTCGGAATCTCTTACCAAACCGAATATTTATATCAGCGGCATCTCCTCATCGGCGTTTACATGCAGAACTGTGAATATGCATCACGATAATACGTGGGGATTTATAAGCCCGAGATATTATAATTGCTATTCTTATATGGATTTACCGCAGCCGGCAGGTAATGTAAAGGTTGCTGTAATAGGCGGTGACGCATATTACAGCGAGTACGATTTCAAACCGGTGCTTGGCGGCGAGTTAAACAATTGTCATTATTACAGCAACAATTATAAAATAGGCCAGATGATAATATCCGGCGGACCGGCTTGGGAAAACAGAGGAATTAATTCGAAATCATACGACGATATGTTCCTGGAGCAGTTCTGTACGGATTTGAACGGCGGGGTTTCACCTGCTCCTTATCAGCAGGTTACACCTTATAATTACAGCTTTCCATGCGGCGCAGCGACGCTTGAGGGTGAGGACTATCCGTTCGCGGCGGTAATTACACAGGAACACAAAAACAATCCTTCCGATTCAGATGGCATAAAATATGTCCACTATGGCGAATGGCCTAAGTTAAGGGGCCTGACTTTGCATAATCCTGAAATGAGCTTGGATTTAATTTCTTATCATGAGGATGCAGATAATAATATCATTAACGATTTTTCCGATGAAACGGAAGTGAAATATTTCGACAGCAGCGGACAGCATAATATTTTGCTGCCAAACCTTGAAATATATAAGGACGGTGCATGGGTTAAATTTACCGATAATCCGACCGTAAATATTGATGACAAGGTCAAGGTGTCCGCAAGTATTGTCGACGAAGTTTGCAAGCTGACTGTAACGAGCATTGATAAAACAGAGGGAACTGAAAAAATTGCTCTCAGATATTTAATTAACGGCAGATACTATAAGGCGACATTAAGTGTTTGTGTTACCGCTGTAGTTAATCTGACAGCAGAACCGATTATGCCTACGGCGGCGAAAGTTCAGGAAACAGTAAAGTGGAACCTCATATTAAAGGATAAAAAAGGCAACCTGATAGACCCTGACGGAATGACGACGGGTGATAATTGGACATTTTCATCAAATCCGGCGGATGTGTTCAATTCATCAATCACAAAAGCCGCAACCGGCTCTTCGCCGTTTTATCTGTCAGCTACGGCGCTAAAGCTTGGAGAAGCCGATTTTGAAGTTCAGGCTCTGAAAATAAAAGTTCGTGATACGACTAATAAGGACAGCTTGGGTAATATAAGGACTTTCGATAGTAATGCAGTCAACGATTTGCATGCAATCTGCTACACAGGAAAGCTTATTTTGAACCATTATGGAACCAACGGATACATAAGTAACAGTTATATATACAAGAACGGCAATGGCGGCATAGAACCAGATCTCATATCCACAGACACTGATAAATCGTATTCTGATTTGAACAGTGACATGATTGCCAAGGGTTCAAGTTTAAGCTCGAGCTCAAGCTTTGCAGGCTGGTATGTTGATGTAGGCGGAGTTCGCAAAAAACTGTTGAACACTGACGGAACGATTTTCAGCGGGGAAGGCGAAATAGCGGGAATCACAACACAGGACGGCAAGTTTGATGTTGATCCGGAAAGAGATATAGAACTGTATGCGATGTGGGAGATATCATACAATCCTTTAACATTTGTTACAGCCTATGAGCCGCCGGTTAATACAAAATATCTTGTTATTGCAAGAGAACCTCGTGTAGGAGCAAATCCGGAATACTATTGTATGACGGGAGATCCGCCCGGAAGGAACAAACCGGTTACCGCGACAAAAGTAGATCTTCAGCAGGATGCGCAGGGGAATTATTATCTTACCTCGCCTGTAAGCAAAAACACAATGCTGTGGGAAGTTGAAGGCAGCAAGAGAAAATTTAAGCTCTTTAATACAGAATATTACTCATATTTAAGAAACAATGACGGCAATGCTGATTTTGCTTATTCAAAAGTGGTTGAAAAAACTAAATACAAAAGCGACAAACACAATCTGTTTTTCGGCGGTAACAGGAGGCTTTTGTTTGACAATGCCGATAAAAAATTTATTTTTGAAAACTCAAACGACAATATTATAAGCAACCAAGACGGTGGAATATGGCTGTTTGAGTGTGATACTGTTACTCAGGTGAGATTGCATGAATTTAAGTAATCTGAAAAATAAAATACAGTCTAATAAGGGCGCGACCATTGTGTTCGCTTTAGTCGCTCTGATTGTTTGCGTCATGATTTCAGCGGTTGTGGTTTATACTGCATATTCCAACGCAGGTCGTGTAAAAAACACGCAGAACGAGGAGCAGAACTATCTTTCGGTCAGCTCTGCGGTTATGCTGCTCAGGGATTCCCTGGCCGGGGACAGTGCTACGATTGTGGAAATCTATGAGAAAATTACCAAGGAAACCTATGACGCTGATTGGGAAACAGTAATAAACACTGATATCTTTGAAAAAACCGTATTCACTGATCTTAACGGTAAGACTTATGAAGAAGGAGCCGATTATTATAATGATGTCGGGCCGGCGAACGCTATGTTAAAAGATGTTTTTAACTCATGGGCGAACGCAATAGTTGATCCGCCTGTTTCACAAACAACCCTGGCTATCACTATAACCGGCGACAGCAATCTGTCGAAGATAGAACCCGTAGAAGCTGATATGGTTTTCGATCCCGGAAACATGAAGATAACCGCAACATTCAATGTAAAAGATGCCTCATCATCAGCCGACAAATACAGTACGGTCATGACTATGGATTTATCAAAAGCCGCTTCATATCCGGTCACATTATCAAGCGAAAAGAAAGAAAATATAGACGGCAGCAATGTTAAGACCATAACCGTTACAAAAAAAGTTGTTCATACAATCAGCTGGGACAACGGCTTTATAACCAAAGAGAAGTAAATGTTAGATACGGAGGCCGAGTTGGAAACAAGAAACAAACTGAAAAACAAATTGAATAATAAGCGTGGGGAAACCCTTATAGAAGTTTTGGTCAGTCTGCTTATCATAGTTCTTGTAATGATTTTCCTTCCTTCCGCTATTACGCTTGCAGCTAAGTTTAACAAACAGGCTAAGGAAAATGACCTTTCTACGATGATGAGCAGGGCAACTCATATAACCGGAGCAAAGGTTACAGTCAGCTACATTTTCAACGGTGACAACAGTTACGATATTCCTGTAAAAGCATATGAATCTGAGGGATTTTGTTTTTATGACTATGAATAATATCGTTAAAAAAATGAATAAAAAAGGTTTGACCCTTATCGAACTCCTGGTTACGATAGTTCTCTTGATAATAGTAACCGGAATTATTTCTTTAGCGATAGATTTCGGAGTGCGTTCATTTAACAAATCAAACAGGGAGGCGGAGGGGCAGATTTTGTGCGCCACACTCGCCACTTCGGTTAAAGATGAGCTTCGCTATGCAAAAAACATTGAAGGAACCGATCTTGACACGCTGAGTTTTTTCAGTACGAATATTTCCAGTAAAAATTGCAGCTTTGCTGTAACGGATGAGGGCGGCACTCCCGTCGGAACCGGAAGCGGATATATAATGCTCAGCACGCCGACGGGAAATTATGACTTAATTCCGAAAAAAACCTATGTTTACGATTTGAAGGCAAAGTTCACCAAGTTTGAACGGGATCTTACTCAACCGAATCCGAAATTCGAGGTAGGCATTCGAGTTATTACACCGGATAATCAGATTATTTCCGAAGAGGAATTCGTGGTCGAGTCTCTCAACAGATAGACATATGTGCATTTCAGCATAAAAAAGTTTATTCAAAAAGCAAAAAATGCAACTGATTGTGTTCATATTGTGAGAATTGTGGTATAATTATACAAGTAGTAAAATATAATAAAAAAGCAAGAAAAAACTATGGCGTACAAACGATTAGGTGACATTTTAACAGATGCGGGCGTTTTGTCTGAAGAAGAGCTTGATAAGGCACTTGCTCTCGGCAGTGAACAAAAAAAACGTCTCGGTGAGGTTTTGATTGATAATAAGATCATAACCGAAAGACAACTTATAGATGTACTTAAATATCAATTAGGCGTTGATTTCATTGACCTTTCCAAAGTTGACATCCCTATCCAGATGGCTCAGCTTCTTCCTAAAAACATTGCGAGGAGGCATAAGGTCGTACCCGTAAAGGTAGTGGGAGACACTATTTATGTGGCAATGTCCGACCCTCTGAATTTCGTAGCAATCGAAGAAGTCAAATCCGCGACGAAAAAGCGTGTTGTACCAATGATTGCCATGAAAAGCGCAACTGACAGGGCAATCAACGTGCTTTACGGAAACGAGAACGTAAACCGTGCTATAGACGAAATGCAGAAGTCTATGAATATTGACGGTGTTCAGCCGATCGGTGATTTAGTTGAGTCGGGTGAAATTGACGAACAAGCCGCACCGGGAATCAGACTTGTCAATTCGATAATAGAGCGCGGCGCGCAGGAGAATGCTTCCGATATTCACATGGAGCCGAGAGAAAACGGATTCGTAGTCAGAATGAGAATAGACGGCGTGCTGCATGAAATACTCACGGTTCCCCAGAATCTTCAATCATCTGTAATTTCCAGAATTAAAATCATGGGTGAAATGGACATCGCCGAGAGGAGAATACCTCAGGACGGTCGTTCTTTCATAAGAGTCAAGGGGAAAGACATAGATCTCAGAATTTCCACACTCCCTACCAAATACGGCGAAAAGGTAGTTATCCGCTTCCTTGAAAAGTCCTCATCGCTGCTTACCGGCGCAGGGATCGGGCTGACAGGCAAGCTGTTGGACAATTACAACGGACTTATTGCTAATGCCAACGGCGTAATACTCATTGCCGGACCTACGGGTTCGGGAAAAACTACCACCATGTATACCATGGTGAGTGACCTTAACCGCGAGGAAGTCAATCTTGTGACACTTGAAGACCCTATAGAATATAATATCGACGGCGTGAACCAGGTGCAGATAAACGAAAAAGTAGGCATGACATTCGCAAACGGTCTGCGCGCAATACTTCGTCAAGACC
This sequence comes from Lachnospiraceae bacterium, assembly GCA_050944475.1. GTDB lineage: Bacteria > Bacillota > Clostridia > Lachnospirales > Lachnospiraceae > RGIG5612. The sequence continues at coordinate 267,304 of JBMNRD010000002.1, read as the reverse complement.
CCGATATCATAGCTGTCGGCGAAATCCGTGACGGAGAAACAGCCGAAATAGCGATGCGCGCCGCCATAACGGGACATTTGGTATTATCGACCATACATACAAATTCCGCTATTGCGACTCTCGACAGACTGCTCGATATAGGCGTAGAGCCCTATCTAATCGCAAGTGCTCTTAAAGGCGTCATAGCGCAGCGGCTTGTGCGCAAGATTTGTCCGAATTGCAAAGAATCTTACACGCCTGACGAGGACGAACTTATTTCAATGGGTTTTGATCCCGACAAGTCGAAAGATATCAGGTTTTATAGAGGTAAAGGATGTCCCGAATGCCTGAACATAGGCTATCGCGGCAGAACCGCAGTATTCGAAATGCTGGTGCTTAATTCCGAGATTAAACAAAAATTCAGAGAAAACGCACCGCATTACGAACTCGAGGAAGCAGTCTATCGCTCCCCGGGTTTCGAAACGATGAGCAAAAATTGCCTGAGACTTGTTTTAGAAGGCACAACGACCGCAAGCGAGGCAAAAAGAATCCTCCACACTACAGATTTATAAAGAAATAATCAAGGACGGCTGAATGAATATAAAAGAAATAATAAGAGAATCTCAGATAAGAAGGGCATCGGATATACATGTCGTGTACGGGCTTCCTGTCAGAATCAGAGTAGACGGAACCCTTGAAAATTATGACGACAATGTTCTCACACATGAGGATTGCGATGATATAGCCCGGCAGCTTCTTGATGAGAAATACAAATTGCTCGAATCAGTCGGAGAGGTTGATGCGGCGGCGACTTTTGCGGATAATATCCGCTGCAGGCTTAATGTGTTCAGACAGCAAGGGCATATCAGTTCCGCAATCCGCATTTTGTCCGACAAAATACCGGAACTTGAGACACTCGGCCTGCCGCCTGTTTGCTATGAATTTTCAAAATATCCAAGAGGAATAGTAATCGTAACGGGAGAAACAGGCTCGGGTAAATCCACTACATTGGCCGCGCTCCTTAACCGAATAAATCAAACCAGAGCACAGCACATTATAACGCTTGAGGATCCGATAGAATACATCTATCACCCGGATAAATGCACCATTAACCAGAGGGAGATAGGGGAGGATACCGCAAGCTATGAGACCGGGTTAAAGGCGATATTTCGTGAGGACCCCGATATCATACTGATAGGTGAGATGCGAAGTCTGGATACGATTGAGACGGCTTTGACAGCCGCAGAAACAGGACATCTGGTTTTTGCCACGCTTCACACGAACAGCGCGGCAGACTCTATTGACCGCATAGTAAATGTTTTTCCTGGGGAAAGACAGCAGCAAATCAGGCTTCAACTCAGCATGACGTTAAGAGCAGTGCTTTCTCAGCAGCTCCTTCCTCGTGCAAGCGGACAGGGCAGGGTACTTGCCTGCGAGGTAATGGTGCCTAACTCCGCAATTAAAGCAATGATAAGAGAGGGCAAGACACCGCAAATAGCAAGCGAGATTCAGACCTCTGCGGCGGACGGCAATATATCCATGGATAATTTTCTTGCCAATCTTGTGAAGCAGGGGGCAATATCCAAGGATGTGGCGGTCGATGCGGCGCAAGATGCAGATTTTCTGAAAAAACTTATAGGCATGTCGAAGTCGTCAGATTTTGTGAATCGTAATAGAATAATAAGATAATCCTCTTTTACTGAAAGCATATAAAAATAGATTTCAAAAACCAAGAATTACAGAGAAAAAAATGGCAGCATACAAGTACAAAGCCTTATCAAAAGGCGGCATAGAGGTCGAGGGCGTAATCAAGGCCCATGACAAGAATGATGCGGTAATCAAGTTAAGAGCGGAATACGGCGTTATCCTGGACATCAGGGAAATAGCGAGTGCAGGTCTTTTTAAGAAAAAAGAAGGCAAAGGCAAAGTAAAAGATAAGGACATTGCTCTTATGTGCCGGCAGTTTTCCATCCTTCTTACGGCGGGACTTCCGATAGCCAGGACAGTTGAGCTTGTAGGCGTGAGGTCGGAGAATAAGGCGCTTAAGCAGATTCTCGCAACCGTAGCCGAAGATATAACTGCAGGATATAGTTTGGCCGGCAGCTTTCAGGCGAGAGCAAAAAATCTGCCTGCCAGTTTTATAGAAACAATAAGAGCGGGCGAGGAGTCGGGCTCCCTTGAAATGGCGTTCGGCAGATTATCGGGCTTCTTTGAAAAGAAATCCAATGTAGCCGGCAAAGTCAGGTCTGCGCTGACCTATCCGATTTTTGTAATAATAGTCGCATTCATAGTAATAGCTATTATAATGGGATATGCCGTGCCGGTGTTTACGTCTACGTTTATGGAGATGGGCATTGAACTTCCGCTGCCGACCAGAATGTTGATAGCCATGTCGAATTTTTTCAAGGTTGCAACTATACCTATGATATTGATTATTGTATTACTGATAATTATATACAAACTTCTCAGGAAGAAGGAAAACTGGGCAATAAAATTTGACAAGATTAAACTGAAATTACCTTTGCTCGGCAAAATCAACATAATGAATACGGCGAGTCAGTTCGCAAACACTTTTTCGACAATGCTTGCGGCGGGCATTCCTGCTGTAAGGGCTCTCGGAATCACTGCAAGGTCACTGTCAAATGCCTATATTATCGACGAGATACTAAAGACGGTCGCCATGGTAGAGCAGGGGCAGTCTATAGGAAATGCCATAAGAGAGGTTAAGGAGATGCCGGAGCTTCTCGTTGAGATGACGGCTGTCGGAGAGGACTCGGGTTCCATGGAGCATACCCTTGAAGTAATAGGGGAGTATTATGATACCGAGGTCGAGTATGTAACAAACAGAGCGGTTAAAATGATAGAGCCGATAATAATATGCCTGCTTGCAGTATTCGTAGTGTTTATACTGCTTTCGGTATATATGCCGATGTTCGGCATGTATGATAATATTTCATACTGATTATAAGTCGTCCGTGTTTAATTAAGAAAGGCGGAGAAAAACCGATTATAACGGGTCACCCCGATTACCCTTTGAAATATATAATCCCAAAAAGAAAAAGACAGGAGAAAATATCAATGAAAAAAATGAACAAAAAAGGCTTTACTTTAATGGAGCTGCTTATCGTAGTGGCAATCATAGCTGTATTGGTAGCTATATCCATCCCTATTTTTAACAATCAGTTTGAAAAGGCAAGAGAAGCGACGGATGCAGCCAACATCAGAGCAGAGATTGCGAACGTAACGATACATTGGATGGAGAATTCAACAGAAACCTCTAAGACAGTAACGGTAACTCAGAAATCTGCTAATTGGAAAATTAACGGCGACGCGTCGACGATGAATATCGGAGGCATTGATGTAGCCGCTAAAACTTCAGGTGAATATACGATTGCGATTACTGCCGACGGCGTTGTTTCGGTTGACTGATATGTTATAGAAAAATGTCGATAGCATGCCTATATTAACTGAGAATTTCATGTTGTTTACCCGGAGATGTAGGGGTGCATCTTCGGGGATTAACATATTTTTGAAAGAACGATAATATGACAATCTATTCATCGACATTTTTTACGGTTTGCGGTTTTTTAACAGCTTTTTTAATCGGAATAATGATGGGGAGTTTCCTGAACTGCATCTCTATGAGAGTACTGTCGGGAGAATCTGTTGTAAGAGGACGCTCACACTGTATATCATGCGGACATAAGCTCGGGGCACTTGATTTGATTCCGATTTTCAGCTGGCTTTTTCTTAAGAGAAAATGCAGGTACTGCAACTCTAAGATAAGCGCGAGATATCCCTTAAGCGAGCTTGTTTCAGGGATAGCTTATGTCTTAATTCTTGCCAAGTATGATTTAACATGGAGAATGCTTGAACTTGTCGTACTTTGTTCGATTTTGCTTTGCGTCACGCTATGCGACCTGGATGAGCATATAATTCCCGACAGGTTCATCATCGCCGGAATTATCAACAGAATTATTTTTATTTTGTTGTCGGGAAACATATTAAATGAGTTAAAATTCAGTATAATCGGAGCGTTTTCAGTGTCGCTTCCGCTCCTTGTTTTATCGCTCATTCTCGATAAAATTTTAAAAAAAGACACTATGGGCGGCGGGGATATCAAACTGTTTTTTATGGCGGGAGCGTATTTTATATGGTATGTAAATGTACTTGTGCTTTTCATGAGCGCATTGATAGGAATAATTTTCGGCATTTTGTTAAAAAAGAACGAAAAAAAACAGATACCTTTCGGACCGGCCGTTTCAGTCGGATATTTCCTTGGAATGCTGGTCGGAAGTGAATTGGTTAATATATATTTAGGTCTTTTTTAGACCGGATTTCAGGAGAATAGTTTATGGCTAAAAACTATATCGGAATTGAGATAGGAAACGGAATAGCTACGATGTATCAGGGCGGAAACAAGGGCAGGATTCTTATATCGCGTCTTCCTGAAAATCTCGTAGACGGCATGGAGATTGTTTCGCCGGAGTTCCTTTCACAGTTTTTAAAAAAGATGAAAAAAGAAGGGGGTTTCAGCGGCAAGGCCTGTGCTTTAATATTGCCTGAGTTCAGCACATTTTTCAGATCGCTTGAGATGCCTCCGGTAAGTGAAAAACAGCTCAAACTCAACCTTCCGTATGAATTCAAGGACTTCGTCGGAAACGAGAGCATAAACTATAATTATGATTATGCGGTCGAAGGCTATGTCAAAGACGAGGACGGCAGGGTAACGGCTATCAGTTTACTTGCGGCCGCCACCTCGAAAATAACAATCAAGGAATACGAGAACCTGCTTTACAGGGCGGGTTTCAGAATAAAGGTGGCGCTCCCAAGAGAGATGGCTCTTCTTAATCTCGTGCGAAGCGCTGTCAAAAAAGATGCTCTCGGCGACAGGACATTTGTAATAATCGATATAGGCTTTTCAAGTACGAGAGTATATATACTGCAAGGCGAGGAGCTGAGGGCGGCTAAGACAATCGAAATGGGCGGCAACGATGTAGACCGCGTAATAGCGGATTATTATAACATTGATGCTTACGTTGCCGCATCATACAGGGAGACCGACCATGAAGGCATACTCGAAAGCGATGTATGTAAAGCGGTATATAACAGGATATCGCTGGAAGTAATGAAGGCTATAAATTTCTATAAATATGAAAACCAGCAGAGCGAATTCGAGGACTGCTTCATCTGCGGTGTCTGTTCGGACACGGAAGCTCTCGTAAATAATGTGCTCGCATATGTACGGCTGAAAAGAGCGGATTTGGATTTGATTTTACCTAAAGAATGCAGAGGACTTAAAGATGCTCCACGCGCTCTTATGTCCATAGGTGTTACCTTATAAGGGAGGAAATTTCATGGGAAACAAAGCAAAAAAAGAAAAAAACTTAAAACTTCCTTCAAAAAAGACCATGAACCTCTATCAGAACGAAATTACCGACAATTCATGGCAGAGGGTAATACCTTACGCCATATTGATAATCATTGTTATAGCTGTATTTATCAGGTTCGGTGTATTTCAAAGGATATCCAAGCTGAATAATTTGAGCGCTCAGGTTTCCAGGGCGCAGCTTCAACTCGAGGAGTTAAACAAGTCAATAGAGGATTACTATGAGGTTGAGGCCGAATATATAAGATACACCGACAACTACATGCTTGAGGAAGAGGGTGCTTTGGTTGATAGAATAAAGATCATCAACTTAATAAACGAGGCTGTTAAAAACACGGGAAAGATTAACAGTTTTTCAATCGAAGGGAATACTGTCAGAATTCAAGTTGATGTAATGATATTAGACGATGCAAGAATCATCAGGAAGCAACTTGAAAAAGAGGATTGGGTTGAAAACATCTATGTTAATACCGCAGTAAAAGACAGTAACAAGACAGGCTCTAATGTGCTGGTATCCATTGTTTTTAATGTTATTTATCAAGAAGAATATGAATCACAGGATACTTCAGCAAATTAAAAGCAAAGAGCAAGCGGTGAGGAGGCATTAGGGTAATGAATATAAAAAAAATAACAATTTCCACCAGAGAACTTATATTAATAGGGATACTATTGATCTTGGCAGCTTATTATTTTATTGTTCAAGGTCCTATAGCAAATCAAACGCAGGAATATGAAAGTCGGTTAATGGACATCAATTCCGACATTGAAATGGCACAGCTAAAAGCCAGAAACAAATTGAAAATGAAAAAAGCGATAGATGATATTTTTAAAGAATATGACGGAAATCCGCCTGTGATGCCCGAATACAACAATATTAACCGCATTATCGGCGAATTAAATGAGATTCTGGGTAATACTTATGATTACAATTTAACTTTTACTGAAGAGACGGCTGATGAGACAAACCCGAACATTATAAGAAGACCGATAGTCATTTCTTTTTCAACTCAGTATTATAATGATGCCGTTTCAAAAATTAAGATGATAAATAAATCAGAAAACAAATATTTAATTCAAAACGTTTCCGTATCCGACTCAGGTGCCGGAAGGTCGGGCTTAACCAATCAGTTCGGTTATATTATTGACGGCGGCACTGAAGACAGCAGGTACGATATAGCAATGACCATGACAAGCTTCGAATACAAGGCGGACCCGCCGGCATTGCATGAGGACGCGCCGGTATCGCATGAGGATGCGTCGCAATAATCAATATATTTCTTAAATGTTAAATGCAGATATTTTTTAGTCGAAAAACCGGGGATTACCCCGGTTTCGATACTTTCAAATCCTTAATTTTGCAAGCTTACTTATCCATGCCGCAAGCATAGGCCGTTTCCGTCAGCGCGAGGTCATTTATAGCGGCATCATATAACCGGAGGCCGCCTGAAAAGTTATACGCATCATAACCGTTACCCTCCAGAATTCGACAGGCGATATAGCTGCGTTGGCCGCTTTCGCAGACTACATATACGGGCTTGTCTTTTTCTATTTCATCCAGACGATTACGCAACTCATTTAAGGGCATATTTTTGAATCCGTCAATATGCTTGCGGTTATATTCCTTCAGAGTCCTTACATCCAACAAAGTCGCACTGCCGTCCCGGAGAAGCCTGTCGGCGTCGGACAAATGCCATTGCTTTAGGGTTCCGTTGGCGATGTTGTCGATCATATAGCCGGCCATATTTACAGGATCCTTGGCGGAGGAGTATGGCGGCGCGTAGGCCAGATCCAAATCTTTCAACCGGGTTGCCTTCATACCTGCATGGATAGCAGTGGCGAGCACGTCTATGCGCTTATCAACGCCCTTATAGCCCACAATCTGAGCTCCCAAAAGGCGATAGGTTTTCTTTTCAAAAACAACTTTCATAGTCATTACTTTGCCGCCGGGATAATATTCCGCATGGCTCATGGGAGAAAGAATGACGGTGTCCACATCCAGTCCGGCTTTCCTTGCGTTGGTTTCATTAATGCCGGTAGTGGCTGCCGTCATATCAAAGACCTTTATGACGGAACTGCCCTGAGAACCCGAAAAACGGCTGTCACCGCCACATATATTATCGGCAACAATTCGTCCCTGCTTGTTAGCCGGGCCCGCCAAAGAGATCAGAGCATCTTCACCGGTGATATAGTGCTTCACCTGCACCGCATCGCCCGCGGCATAAATATCCGGAACAGAGGTTTCCATTCGATCGTTAACTATAATACTGTCCTTAATTCCCAATTTTAGGCCGGCTTCTTTTGCAAGTGACGTATCCGGGATTACTCCAATGGCCAGCACTACCATGTCGGCATATAAAGATGTATTGCCTTCCAGCAGCACATCAACGCCGCCGTTTTTTTCTTCAAACCCTTCAACGGTATAACCAAGAGCAAGTTTAACACCATGTTTGCGCATTTCGGCATGGATAAAAGAAGCCATGTCTTTATCAAAGGGAGTCATCAACTGCTTGGGGCGCTGAACGATGGTAACATCTATGCCGAGCTCTCTCAGATTTTCCGCCAACTCCAGACCGATGAACCCGCCGCCTGCCAGGATTGCGGACTTGGGAGCGTGCTTGTTAATGTACTCCTTGATTCGCAAAGTATCCTCTACGGTACGCAAAGTGAACAGATTATCGATGTCGATGCCGGGGAGCCGGGGCAGGGCGGGTTTGGCTCCGGGAGACAGAATCAGCTTGTCATAACTTTTTTCAAAAATTTCACCGGTTTTCAGGTTCTTGACGGAGACAGTCTTTTTCTCCGGATGGATGGCAATGACTTCATGATGCACCTTAATATTGATACGGAAACGCCTGAAAAAACTCTCCGGGGTCTGCAATGTCAGCTCCCCGGAGTTAGTGATTACATCGCCGATATAATAAGGCAGACCGCAGTTGGCATAGGAAACATATCCGGAACGTTCAAAAATTACGATTTCCGCCTGTTCGTTTAACCTGCGAATTCTTGCAGCCGCTGTGGCGCCGCCGGCTACGCCGCCTACAATCACAACTTTCATTTATAGTTCCACCTTTCCCGAATAACCGACGATGTCGCTAAGATTGACGTCGGGCTATTGAAATAACCGATGATGTCCGTCCTCCCATCTTCTTAGAGCATCGCGAGAATTTCATCCTTAGGTTTTGCACCCATGCTTTGATTTACAACACGACCGTCTTTAATTACAACCAGCGTTGGAATGCTTGCAATACCGAATTGGCCGGCAAGCTCGGGTTGCTCGTCCACATTAATTTTACCGACTTTGATGTCAGGTCGCTCTTTGGCAATCTCCTCTATGATAGGAACTACCATTTGACAAGGGCCGCACCAGGGAGCCCAAAAGTCCAGAAGAACGGGCTTGTCGGAATTCATTACTTCACTTTGAAAATTATTTTTATCAATATTGATGGCAGACATTTTATAATCCTCCTTGTTATTTTATATTTTTATTATAACAGCATAAAACAAAATTTTCTGTGATTAAATCACAAAACGAGAACAAAAGGCTCGTTCGAATCCGTGATTTCAAATTTGTGATTTGCTGAAACGTCCGTTTACTCAGTTGCAATTTCTCCGGGCCAATCATTGATACCGCCAAATTCAACGATATTTGTATAACCCAGCGAAACCAATTTTTGCGATGCCAGCTTACTGCGATTCCCGCTACGACAGTATACCAGAATCAACTGATTCTTGTCAGGCAATTCCGGAATTTCATCTGTTCCAATCGCTTCATTGGGGATATTGATTGCATCCGGAATATGTCTCTCACGGAATTCTTCCGGAGTGCGGACATCCAGGATGATGTAGCCGCTTTTTTCTTCCATCATTGTGATTGCTTCATCCATATTGATTTGCCGATAGTTGATTTGCTGATAGTTTCTGTTTTCAGCAGGAGCTGCACAGCCTGTCAAAAGAAGTACTATCAGGAAAATCGGTAAAATTTTCTTCATTATAATTCCTCCCGTATCTTCAAGCTTTATATTTAGCACCTTTGCGGCTCAGCTTATTTAAAATAATAACCTGAATATAGACGTAATTCCGTGATATTATCACACAATTTCCAGGTATTTATTTTTTATTTGTAAAGACATTTACGAACACGGTTTCGTTTGGAGCATTGCAGAGTTTACCATCCGAAAGAGCTTTATTTCTTCTGCGAAGCAGTTTTATCGGACACTAAAATTGTGTTATAATTATTTCGAAGACAGAAACATTTTGATATTGATAAAATATTTTGAAATGACTGAAAGGATTGACCTGCCTGAATCGTGTTGTAAGTGAAGGCATAAAACACAATGACATGAGGAGGTACATTCATTTGAAAAAAGTATTGTCAGTTATTTTTGTAGCAGCATTGGTGTTGTCCATCGGCGCAACAAGCGTGTTTGCGGTATCGCAAGCCGGTGGTAGAAAAAACCGCAGAGCAGAAGGCTCGACAAACAATGCCAACGTAGTTGAGACGGGCCGTAACGGAAATTGTGAGAATTGTCCGGGCGAAGGTGAACATCCTCAGGACGGTACCGGCAGAAAAATCCGTAATACCGAAGGCGGTGCAGGCGGTCCGAATTTCGCCGGAGGCAACTGTGACGGCACTTGCGAAAACTGTCAGGACGGAGGCGGTGAACGTCCTCAGGACGGTACCGGCAAAAAGATTCGCAATGCCGAAGACGCTGCAGACGGTCCAAACTTCGCCGATGCCGGCCGTAACGGAAGCGGCGCCGGTTGTGACGGAACCTGTGAGAACTGTCAGGACGGCGGTGAACGTCTTCAGGACGGCGCCGGCAACCAGTACGGCAAGGGAACCGAAAAAAACAGATAACAAAAGATAAGAGGTTTTATGCGGAGCGAAGAAGAAGCGAATAGAGCCATAGACCTATATGGGAACACTGTTCGCAGGATTTGTATGGCACATTTAAAAAACTATTCCGATACAGAGGATATATTTCAGACGGTGTTTCTAAAATATATCCTCAGCTCTGTTGTATTTGAAAATGTTGAGCATGAAAAAGCGTGGTTCATACGAGTAACAATCAATGCTTGCAAAGATCTTGTTAAAAATTTTTTCCGTAAAAATACCGTATCACTGGATGAGGTTATTCCGATAGCCGATGAAATTACGGAAGAACACCGTGAAGTTTTGGAAGCAGTCCTTAAACTCCCGCAAAAGTACAGGGATGTAATATACCTTCACTACTATGAAGGCTATTCCGGTGTAGAGATAGGTGACATGCTGGGCAAAAGTGTCAATACGGTTTATACACTTTTAAGCCGGGCAAAAGGATTGCTTAGAGATGCTTTAGGGGGTGAGGAGAATGATGAATAGTGATAAAATCTATAACGCATTTGATGCTGTGCATGCCGAAGACTCTCTGAAGAGAAGCACAAAGGCCTTCATATACGAACGGATACGCCCTAAACAAAGATCATCACATTTTAAACATTTTGCGATAGCATTCGCATGTTTTGCGGTTGTGATGCTCGGATTTGGCAGCTGGAATTTTTATATGACCCCGGTTTCAGCCATTAGTGTGGATGTAAATCCGTCTGTTGAACTTGGAGTAAACCGTTTTGACAGAGTGGTTTCGGTAAAAAGTTATAATGATGAAGGTGCTGCAATTATTGCGGCTGCGGATTTGAAAAACCTCAAATATGTTGATGCATTAGAGAATTTGTTTGGCAGTGAAGCGATTGCACCATATATAAACGATGATTCGCTTGTATCCGTCACAATTATCGGAGGCACGGCAAAAAAGGGTGAGGAAATGCACTCCAGGATTTCTGCTTGCCGCCATTTCGGATTACAAAATGTCGAGTGCTGTTTCGGAAACCGGGAAGAAATGGATGCAGCACATGAAGCGGGACTTTCTTTCGGAAAATATCATGCTTTTTTGGAGTTGCATGCGCTTGACCCGGATATCACAGCGGATGACATTCGAAACTGGACAATGAGACAAATCCGAAACCGTATAGATGAGTTGTCTAACGGCTCTTACGAACCGCAGAATAAAAGCGGCGGGAAGGGACCCGGATATGATGGCAATAGAAAAAATTCGGACGGTAACGCTGAAGAATATCAAAAAAACAACAATAAAAGCAATCCGACAGGAATCGGGAAAGAATCAGGGAATGCGGATAACGAACATAGTACTTGCGGCAGGTTAGATGAACATCAACAATATGATGATAAAAATAAGTTTCCGATTGCAAATTGAAAATTTACATAAAAAAGCCCGCCAACAGACGTAAGCGGGCTTTTGATTTACAGCAGATTATAACGTGAGCGTAGTGTATAAAGCGCACCAAGGAGATTGGCGTCGTTTCCGTATTTGCAGACGCGCAGGTCAACGTCAGGTGCATTTTTAAAGCTCTTATCCGTATAATTGTCGGTTTCTTCCCGGAGCATTTCCATAAATTTCGGCTGGGCGCTGATGCCGCCTCCGATTGAGATTGCATCCGGGTCAAAGGCGCACTGAAGATTGAAAATCAGCATGCCGAAATCATGGCAGACCCTTCTCAGGGCATCCAGTGCGTGCAGGTCGTCTGCTTCCACCAGCTCAAAGAAATTTTCACCATAGGGAGCCTCTATACTGATTCCTGTCAACTCCCTGTAAATGTCGCACATCCTTGACGCGGTGCATCGGTAGTCCCAAAGAGTTTCAACACTTTTCTCATGTTCTTCCTGAGATTGAGTACTCTCGGGCATGACGGTATTATTATAAAAGGCGAAGGCCACCTCACCGGCCAAATTATGTCTTCCGTGGAACACTTTTTTGTTGATGATGATTCCACCACCGATGGAAGTTCCTACGGCGAGTACTATGGCATTGTTACAATCCCTTAGTGAGCCTGAAACCGCCTCCGCAAGGGCCGCGGCGTTGGCATCGTTTTCAATGGCAATCGGCAGACTGCCGCAGATTTTGCCGATTTTCTCTATAATATTTACATTAAAAAGACAACCGATGCTGCCGCTTGTATGCAGATAACCGGTTTCCGTGTCAATCATTCCCGGCAGGCTCAGGCCGATTCCACAGACCCCGTCATATTTTTTATATATATTCCTGATGTCCTTCAGAAACAGTTCGAGGTCATTGCAGCGGGTCGGTACCCGTCCCTGGTCCAGAAACACATCTTCCTCATCAAAGAGTGCATATTTCAGATAAGTTCCGCCTGCGTCAAAACACAAATACTTTTTCATGATATATCTCCGCTTTAATTTTTGCATGTTCGGGGTTTCTGTCCGGATTATATCAAAAAGAATCGTGCAAGACAATACGGCGCAGCCTGAGGGAAATACTCAGAATTCTGTGGAAAAAAGGGGCTATCGGATATATAATGAAAAAAGAAATGTTCATCAAGGGACTTATCCAGGAGATTTATCTGTAAGAAAGAAGGAATTAATAATGAAACTGACATTTTTAGGCGCAACCCACGAAGTTACCGGCAGCTGCACAATGATTGAAATCAACGGACGTTACGGCTTGGTGGATTCCGGAATGGAACAGGGGCGTGACGTGTTCGAAAACGATGAGCTTCCGGTGCCTCCGGAGCAGTTAGAGTTTGTTGTGCTGACCCATGCCCATATAGATCATTCCGGAAGGATTCCCTTACTGTATAAAAACGGCTACAGAGGACTCGTATACGGTACGGGAGCAACCTGCAGTCTGTGTGACATAATGCTGCGTGACAGCGCGCACATTCAGGAAAAAGAGGCTGAATACAAGAACAGGAAGGCCGTTCGTGCCGGCAGGGAAGAGGTGGAGCCCATGTACACCGTGGAGGATGCCGTAGAGGCTATACGCAACCTGCGCCCGTGCAACTATGATGAGAAGATTTCCGTTTGTGAGGGACTTGTAGTCAGGTTTGTGGACGCAGGGCACCTCATGGGTTCTGCCAGCATAGAGATGTGGCTTACGGAAGAAAATGAGACCAGGAAGGTTGTGTTCAGCGGTGACATAGGAAATTATGCCCAGCCGGTAATAAAGGATCCGGTTTACATTAAGGAGGCCGATTATTGTATAACGGAGTCAACCTATGGCAACAGATATCACGAGGCTGCGCCGGAGACAAACATTGCTTTTTTGGCGGATTGCATACAAAGGACTCTGGACCGGGGCGGCACTTTGATTATTCCGGCTTTTGCAGTGGGACGAACCCAAGAAATACTTTACTTCATTCGCCAGATAAAAATAAACAACATAGTCAAGGGACATGAGGATTTCAAGGTTTATGTAGACAGCCCGCTCGCGAACCGGGCAACCGGAATATTTGCTCAGGTGGACAGGCAGTATCTTGACAGCGAGGTGCTGGCAATAATAGACGCGGGTCATAATCCGTTGATGAGCCCCGGAGTCCTTATCTCCGAGAGTACCGAGGAGTCCATAGCAATTAACTACGACAAGGACCCAAAAATAATCATTTCCGCAAGTGGAATGTGTGATGCCGGGCGCGTAAGACATCATCTGAAGCACGGACTGTGGAAGCGGGAAAATATGGTGCTTTTCGCAGGTTACCAGTCTGAAGGGACCTTAGGACGTTTTATATTGGACGGCGCAAGCAGCGTGAAGATCTTTGGCGACGAAATAGTTGTTAATGCGGAGATTGTTTTTATGCCGGGGAAAAGCGGCCATGCAGACAAGGCCGGGCTTCTTAGATGGGTTAACGCTTTCGATCCAAAGCCGAAGATGGTTTTTGTTAATCATGGTGACGATCAGGCTGTAAAAGATTTTGAAAAATGTATTATAGAAGAGTATGGCCACAATGCGTCGGCGCCTTACAGCGGAGCCAGTTTTGATTTGATTACGGGAGAATATATTAGTTTCCCGCAAGGGAGAATAATAAAAAGCAACACTTTGATTTTTTAAAAAAACAAAAAGAAAGACAGTTGACAAAAGGACCGGGCTGTTGTAAACTTTTATTTGCGTCGCGAGTGCGACATGTGCGATAGTGGCGCAGCTGGTAGCGCGCCACCTTGCCAAGGTGGAGGTCGCGGGTTCGAACCCCGTCTATCGCTTAAGGCCCTTCTCGTCGGCAAAGACGAGGAGGGTTTTTTGTTACTACAAACAACCCGAACGGAGGAAATGTCATGAAAATTATCATTGCCGGGTGTGGAATAGTAGGCGCGGCGCTTGCCGCAAGACTGTCAGCGGAAAGACATGATGTGACAGTTATTGACATATCTGAGGAAAATCAGGTTTATGTTTCCAATTCAATGGACGTGCTTTGTATTACAGGGGATGCGACCAATCCGGAGGTTCTCCTGGAGGCGGATATAAGAAACACCGATCTTTTCATTGCCGTAACGAATACGGACAGGGAGAATATCCTCGCCTGTCTTCTTGCAAGGAAAATGGGCGCCAACAACACAATCGCCCGCCTAAGGGAATCAGACACGGCAATTATGGCGGAAATTCTCAAGGAAGGGATGAGTCTTTCCATGATAATCAACCCGGAAAGGGATGCCGCAAGAGAAATATTTAACTCTCTGAGGTATAAGCCTGTCGGGCATGTTGAGTATCTCGCGAAGGGGACAACGGAGATTATTACATGTCTTGTTAAGCCTGATGCTCCGATTTGCGGTGTAAGTCTGAAGGATATCCATAACATAATCGGCACAAAGATACTTGTATGCGGACTGAAAAGGGACGGACAGGTATTTATCCCGACAGCTTAGACCGTGATTGAGACAGGGGATATTCTTTCTTTTGCGGCATCCACAAAGAACGCTGCGACTTTCTTCCGAAAAATGAAGTTTGACAAGGAAAAGGTAAGCAGCATTACAATAATAGGGGGCAGCAAGCTGGGCATTTACCTTGCACAACAGGTGCTTGAAACCGGAATGAAGGTCAAGGTTATAGATAATGACAGGAAAAGATGCGAGGAGCTTTTGAATCTGATTCCCGAGGCTGAAATTATCTGCGGCGACGGAACGGATACGGACCTCCTTGAGGAGGAGGACGTTCTTGAAAGCTCGGCCGTGGTAGCCGCCACCGAGGACGATTCCACCAATACAATGATAGCCCTTTATGTGTCAAGGCAGGCTCCGGAATGCAAGGTGGTAATAAAAATTAAAAAATCCGACTTCGAGGACCTCATCAGCAACCTGAATATAGGCAGCATTTTCAACCCCAAACATATTGCGGTTGAGCACATTGTCAGATACGTAAGGGCGATGCAGGATTCTCTCGGCAATGAGGTAGAGTCCTCATGCCAAGTGATTGACAACAAGGTTGGAATACTTGAGTTCAACATAACTGAGGGAATGCCGCATCTTGGCGAGCCGCTTAGTAAAATCAGATTTCGCAAGAACCTGCTGATCGCGAGCATTTATCGGGACGGAAAAACATTTATTCCCGCAGGTGCGGACACAATGGAGGTGGGGGACATAGTGATTGTTGCAACGACCAATGACGGCATAAGCAGGTTTACGGAAATATTTGCCTGACGGGCTTCCGGCGGAGATTTAAAACATGAATAAAAAGCTGATATTGAAAATAATGGGTTTGATATTGATTATTGAGTCTGCACTGATGGTGTTGCCTTTGTTAATCTGCCTGACATACAGGGAAAATGATTGGCCCTTCTTTCTTATGTGCATTCTGGGCTGTCTGGTGCCGGGTATTCCGTTATATCTTATCAAGTGCGATAAAAAGACCATTCACGCGGCGGAAGGCTATCTGATTGTGGGCCTGGCCTGGATAATACTCAGCGCGGTGGCCGCGGCTCCGTTTGTGGCTGCAGGATACATTCCGAGCTTTCTTGACGCTATGTTTGAGACTGTGTCCGGCTTTACCACAACCGGAGTAACGATAATGGATAATGTAGAGATACTGTCTCATTCCATGCAGTTCTGGCGTATATTCACCCACTGGGTCGGTGGAATGGGGATACTTGTCTTTATGATGGCTATCACTCCTGTCGCCGGAAGGGGGACTGCCATCCACATGCTTAAGGCGGAATCTCCGGGACCCACCACGGAAAAGATTTCACCAAAAATCAGTGCCGCCGCAAAGTATTTGTATCTTATTTATATAGGTTTAACGATTATCCAGATTATTACCTTAATGATTTCAGGGATGGATGTGTTTCATTCCGCGCTGGTGGCTTTCGGAACAATGGGCACAGGCGGATTTTCATACATGAATACTTCTATGGCAACCGTAACCATAGTCCAGCGCAGCATCATTACGGTTTTTATGCTTTTGGCAGGCGCAAACTTCAGTTTGTATTTCCTGATTCTTACCGGTAAGGTGAAGGATGCCCTGAAAAATGAAGAACTCAGATGGTATGGCTGCATATATGTTCTGGCCTGCGCAATTATTACCTTCAGCACTTTTCGGGCAGGGTGTTTCAGCACAGTTAGAGAAACGGTTCACTACGTTACATTTTCCATAGCTTCCCTGATGACTACGACGGGCTATAGCGCTTGCGACATGAATGCTTGGCCATGGTTTGCCAAGAATCTCACCCTGCTTTTGATGATTATCGGTGCCTGCGCCGGCTCCACAGCCGGCGGCATCAAGGTGTCGAGGATGGGAATTGCCTTAAAAAGCATACGCAACAGCCTTAAACGCCTTATTCATCCCAGAAGTGTCAGCACAGTTCGTTATAACGGCAAGGAACTGCCTATTAATGTCATTCAAGATGTTTTATTCTATCTTCTTCTTTACGTATTGATTTATTCGGTTTCTATGATTGTCATATGCATTGATCCGAAAGCGGATTTCATTACAGCCTTTTCCGCTGTAGACACAACTATTAACAACAACGGAATAGGATTTGCCTGGGCGGCCGGGCCATTTTCCGGTTTTGCCTGGTACTCAAAGGTGGTTTTTATCCTTGACATGCTTATCGGACGTCTGGAGATATTCCCTATATTGATTCTTTTGGATATGATCATTTCCCCCGCGAAATATGCCGGAAGAAGGGCTGTAAAGGGGGCAAGAAAGGTATTTGGAAAACGCCTGTAAGCCGATCGTAGAGCCGGCGCTTGGTTGGTTTATTTTTCCGAGGTATGCTCCTCGTCAGCTACAGAAGAAACAATCTCAATGTCCTCGCCCGTCTTCTTTTTCACAGTCTTGTAAAGCCACTGGTATATATATATCAGAACCGGAAGCACCACCGTGGCAAAAATGCAGGCTATAAACCATCGCTGAGTATATTTATTATCGGCTATGGCAAGAATCAACGTTACAATGTATAGTCCGGCAAGGATTATTATACCGGCGATTGCCAAAATACGTTTTGCGTTTTTCACAATCTGTCTCCGTTCGTTTTTCTCAGTTTATCCATTTGTGCCTTTATTTCATCGGTATAGCCTACGGTAATATGAGAGAAATCTTCCTTGAGAAAATCAAGGATTTTATCAGCGTCCCGCTTGCGGCAGTCGGGAACACGGACTATATCATGGGGGCTTGTTACCACCACCAAGGTATATCTCAGTTTGCCGCTGCGGTATATTCGGCTCCAGCTGGAATATTTATATGCCCAGATAATATTAAAAAGCGGTATTGTATAAATACTGTGCTTCCCAAAGGCAACAAGATAGTGGGATGTGGCAAAAAGATTGCCCGCATTGATGATACATTCTTTTGCAAGTTCCTCATCAATGGCCGCGAAATCGTCACGATTCAGTCCGAAACGAAAAAGCCTTTTACAGGCCTCATGCCGGACGGGATAAATCCAGGTTATCAGGTTTATTATGATGTACACAAAACACCAAATGAGGGCAAGGGCAATCAACACGGCAAGCACAATGTATATTGTGTTGTGGTAATTGTAATTGCTTACAAGAAGTCCGGCTCCGGCCTCCCTCAAAGCTTCCGGCGACCAGCCGATATCTTCCGAGTAGGCATCCAGAAATGATGCAAATTGCTTATTTTTTGTAATAAGCCGCGCCTTGCCGGTGAAGTTTAAAGCTTGCGTAACAGACGGGGCAGAGGCTTCATTTTCAGCATCTTCATAGTTAATATCCATATCAAAGGATTCGGCGTTCGCAGAGCCGGCCGCCTGACGGTATGAGCGGGGAATAAGAAAGAACATACATACGGCTTTTTCGCTGTCATCATCAAGCCGGTAATAGTAGGAAGCCGCCGCCCGGTCATCAACGATAAAATCATAGCCTGTATAGAAAAGTTCGTCCATGTCAAGGCTGACATAACCGATTCCTTTTTCATGGGCAAGGACAATATCATCAATGGTGAAGACAGCCGGCGGAGCAAGTACAGCCTTGAAAGGAACAATTATTATCAGCACACCCAGGAATGCCAGTATAACCACCGGGTAGAGAAGATTGCGCTTTGATATGTATTTTATGTAGTCCAGAATGTTTCTTTTCAAATTTTTACTCACCATTCTCAATGATGCCGATATTTTCCGCCGCGCTTTCAATCTTGGCATATTCCAGAAGTTTTTTAATATCATCAATGCTGTAAATGTAGTTTGAATTGCAGAAATGGCAATTGACGGTTATAGGCTCACCTGCATCTATAATGTCTGAAAGCTCTTTTTTGCCCATGCTTACCAAAGCCTTTGCCACATGTTCTTTTGAACAGTTGCACGAAAAACGCGTGCCGACCTTCTCGGTTATTTCGAGGTCGAAATCACCCAGTATATCCTGAAGAATGTCCTCGGGGGACATTCCCTCATCCATCATTGCGGTGATAGGGCGCAGATGCTCAAGGGTTGTTTCGAGCCGGTCGATTATTTCATCATCAATTCCGGGCATTACCTGTATAATGAATCCTCCGGTTTGAGCAACAGTGTTGTCATTGTTCATAAGAACTCCCAGTGCGACACTGCTGGGGATTTGCTCGGATTTTGCAAAATAGAAAGTCAGGTCATCGGCAATTTCACTTGTGCCGAGGGGGGTGCTGCTGACATAGGGCTCCTTCAGTCCGAGATCCTTGATGACGGTCAGCTCACCGCAACCTATTGCGGCGCCGACATCGAGTTTGCCGGCGTAGTTTGGAGGAATTATCACAACGGGATTGTCGGCATAGCCCTTGACATTTCCCTGTGAATCAGATGTTACAAGCAGTTTGCCGGAGGGACCGTCTCCCTTTACCTGCAAGGTCAGAACATCTTTTTCCCCCTTCATCATGATACCCATCATTGCCCCGCCCATCAGAAGGCGGCCCAGTGCAACGGTGATAACGGGACTGGTACCGTGAAGGTCTTTGGCTTTTTCCACCATTTTCTTCCCGTCGATGGCAAATGCCCTGATCTTCATATTTGCCGCAACGGCCCTTAAAATGTAATCACTCATAAAAACTCCGAAAAACAAGCAGTATTTTCAAAATGCCGGGTGCATGCCGTGATACAATCCCGATATTTCTTAATATTTTAACATTTCCCGGGAGTATTATCCATATCGAAAATATAAAACGAACCGAGTGAATATTTTTGCGTCGGGACAAAATCAGGCTTTTTGTGAATATTGCAAAAAAAACTTTGTTGACAGAATAACTTGATTGTGCTAAATTCATAAGGACCACAATTCAGGTATTATTTATATGGAGGATTTGCATTATGCACAACGGAACAGTCAAGTGGTTTAACAATCAGAAAGGTTACGGTTTTATCTGTGACGAGGAAGGCAAGGACGTATTCGTTCATTATTCCGGTCTGAATCAGGAAGGCTTCAAGTCGCTCGAGGAGGGCGCTGCAGTTGAATTCGAAATCATCGAAGGAGAGAAGGGGCCGCAGGCTACAAACGTTACCAAGCTGTAACATGTTTGCCACTAACTATAAATAGCAATGCTGTATTTAGTTAGAAACAGAATGACCTTGTAAACGGGGCTGCCACGTTGTGGCGGCCCTTTCCTTGTATTTTTATTAGTGTCGGAACGGGGACACAATTATTTCACAAAAATAATTAGCACTCATCTCTTGACAGTGCTAACAATCCGTGCTATTCTTTATATAACAAATGTGACACAAACCAACAATAGACTATCTACCGACAAAGTTAGAAGGAGGACAAAAAATGTATTTAACAACAAGAAGAAACAGCATGGTTAACTTATTCAACGAGATGTTTAAATCACCGTTTCTGACCAGCGGAAGCGAGACCTACAGCACCAACAGCAAGATTATGAATACCAACATAGTGGAAACCGATGAGAATTTTGTGTTTGAGATTGAGTTGCCGGGTATTGACAAGGAGAACATCAGCGCTGAACTTAAAGACGGTTATCTCGTGGTTACCGCCACTAAGTCTGACGAAGACAACATTTCCGAAAACGGCGGCAAGTATATCAGGCGGGAATGCTTCCGAGGCACTTGCAAGAGAAGCTTCTATGTGGGTGACTATCTGACAGAGGAAGACATCAAGGCCCATTATGCCGACGGGGTATTAAAGCTTGAATTCCCCAAGGAGCCGGAGGAGATTCCGGAGCCACCGAAGATGATTACAATCGATTAAGTTAATCTGTACACTCATCCCCAAAAGTTCAGGGGAGCAATAAAGCAGGGACCGCTTTGGGGCGGCCCCTGCTTTGCAATGAGGATGTTGCAACATTAAGACAAGAGGCATTTTAAATTGTTGTTGTGCTTCCTGTTAATTGAATGTAAAATGCTTTATATAGTAAAAAAGAATGTGAGGATCGGACATGAATATAAAAGCCGAAGTAAGGAAAATGAAACTGGCATCGCCGTTTGTCGCAGCAACAAGCGAAGAAGAGAGAAACCGTGCGTTGATGGCGGTGAAGACGGCCCTTCTTGGCAATAAGACGGTCATTTTTGAGGCAAACATGGCCGATCTTGAGGCGGCGGCTTCCGCCGGCATTACTGAGGCTATAGTCAAAAGATTGAAATTTGACGAGCAAAAACTTGCCGACTGCATAGACGGAATTGACCAGTTAATCGGCCTGCCTGACCCAATCGGAATGACAACGCTTGCAAGGCAGCTTGACGAGGGCCTGCAGCTTTTCCGTGTTACCTGTCCCATTGGTGTAATAGGAGTTATTTTCGAGGCAAGGCCTGATGCACTTGTGCAGATTTCCTGCTTGTGTATCAAAAGCGGAAATTGTGCAATCCTTAAGGGAGGACGGGAAACTGCCGCCAGCAATAAAGTGCTTTTCAATCTTATACACGATGCTGCAGCCGGAGAAGGTCTTCCTTCAGAATGTCTTCTTCAAGCTGAGCAGCACAATGAAATAAGCGAGCTGCTTCAATGTCACGATTATGTGGACCTGCTGATTCCGCGCGGCTCAAACGAATTTGTCAGGTACATAATGGACAACACAAAAATTCCCGTTATGGGTCATGCTGACGGCGTGTGCCACACATATGTGGATGAGCGGTGCGACCTTGAAAAGGCAATCAGGATTGTTGTTGATGCCAAGACTCAATATACTGCCGCGTGTAATGCCACGGAGACTCTGCTTGTTAACCGAAAAGCGGCGAGCGGTCCGCTGCTTTTAAGTCTTGTTAATGCCCTCGCAAAGGCGGGCGTGAAGCTTAATGTCAGCGCCGAGGTCGTAGAAATCCTGAAAGAACACAACCCTGAGAACATACCGGATATGACCGTGATATCGGAAGATGACTTTGGTCGCGAATATCTTGACAAAGAGATCTCAATAAAAATTGTTGAAGATGTTTTGGAGGCTGTACAGCATATTAACAGTTTCGGTTCACACCATACCGATTGCATCATCTCATCAGATTCGGAAAACATTGATACTTTCATGCGGCTGGTTGATTCCGCGGATGTTTATGCCAACTGCTCAACAAGGTTTGCCGACGGATTCAGGTACGGGCTTGGTGCGGAGGTAGGGATATCCACAGGGAAAATCCATGCCCGGGGACCGGTGGGGCTGGAGGGTCTTGTGACCTATAAATACCGGCTTTACGGGGACGGACATATTGTGGGCGATTATGCTGAAGGGCGAAGAAAGTTTGATTTCAAGGAGTCATAATCGTTCCCGGCTCATGTTGAGTCTGTCAATGGCGAAGCAACATATTTTTAGGTGTAAATATCTGCCTTTTTCGCAAAAAAAGAAAGAATAATAAAAAAATGTGGCAAAAAATAAATCACGTGGTATAATGGCACAGATGTTTACGGGGTGTGGCTCAGCTTGGTAGAGCGCTAGGTTCGGGACTTAGAGGCCGCAGGTTCAAATCCTGTCACCCCGATTCTTCAGAAAAAGAGGTCTTTTAGACTTCTTTTTTTGAAAGAACAGAAATACGGAACTTATCCCGGATTGATTGCTGCGTTATTGTTGCCGAAAAATTTTTTATTTCGTTGTACTTTGCGAGTGCCGGAAATGACAAAAAAACAAATTCGTGTTATCATGTAAACGCATTGCATAAGCTCAAAAGCATGGTGCCGGCGAGCCCCGGCTCTTATATTTCGGAACAATTTAAGATTGATGTATTTGCGGCGTATTGCGCAGACCAATAAGGATAACATCACAGATGAAAAGAACACCGACAATAAAACGCAGGAATAGAAAACCGCTGAGGACAGTAATAACCGTTCTTCTCGTGACGGTTGCAATTATAGTCGCAGCGATAGCCGTATTGAGCGTATATATGACAGAGGATTTTACAAGGACCGAAGTCAGCGATGAGGATTTTGGAATTGCCGAAGAGGACAGAGGGCCCGGAGGAGTAATCTCCTTTTTTAAAAAGCCCGATATCATGAACATTGTTTTCCTGGGAATTGACGAGGAGGAAAACCGCAGCGATGTCATAATGATTCTTTCTTTTAACAAAGGTGAGAATACTTTGAAGCTTATTTCATTGCTCAGGGACAGTAAAGTTGCCATTGAGGGGTGTGAGTACGAAACCAAAATCGGCTATGCGTATAAATGGGGCGGTTCGGCCTTCGCAGTCAGAACAATAAACAGGAACTTTAACACGAACTTCAACCAGTTTATTACTATGGATTTTGAAGGAATTGCCGGCATTGTGGATTCCTTGGGAGGAGTAGAGGTTGAACTGCTCGCGGAAGAAGCGCAAAAGGTCAATGAAGGCTCGGCTAAGTTGGGCTATGAAGGTTACGATGCCGTTGAGGGACTGAATGTGCTTAACGGCCCTCAGGCCGTGGCATTTTCCCGGATTCGCTCCGCTATTGAAAATGATGGCGAGCACATAAGGGTCTCGCGTCAGCAAACGGTAATTGAGGGGATGCTTGCAAAAATACGTACAATACCCAAATACCGGTATCCGTCAATTATCAGACGTACACTTAATTGTCTTGAAACCACATTAACCTATTCGGATATGATATACCTGGCTTCCATGGATGTTCAAAATCTGAAAATGACAAAATATACGATTCCGGATGAGGAGTTTGAAACAGACCTCGTGGGAGGCTGGGAGCAGAATCCCGATTGGGAGTGGAACGAATACCAATGGGTGTGGATTTATGATCTCAAAGCTGCGTCGGAAAGGCTCAAATCAATAATTTATGAAGAGCAGGAATAAAAAAACGGATTCCCCCCGGAAAGGGCAATCCGCTAAATATTTCGCTTAATAATTTAATCTCTGAAGTATAAATCCCTTGTATAAACTTTGTCTATTGCATCATCAAGGGCCGGTTCATATCTGTTAGCAAGAATGATATCGGCCTTTTTCTTGAATTTTTTTATGTCGTTTATTACCTCGGAGCCGAAGAACGTTGAGCCGTCCTCCAAGGTGGGTTCGTATACAATGACGGGAATGCCCTTGGCCTTAATGCGCTTCATGACACCTTGAATGGCCGATGAGCGGAAATTATCCGACCCGGCCTTCATGGCCAGCCGGTATATTCCCACGCACCCGGGATTCATATCTATTATAGAAAAGGCAATGAAGTCCTTTCTGGTTGTGTTGGAATTAACCACGGCTTCAATCAGATTCTGTGGAACGTCCTTATAATTGGCCAACAACTGCTTGGTGTCCTTTGGCAGGCAATAGCCTCCGTACCCGAAGGAGGGGTTATTGTAGTGGTCGCCGATTCGCGGATCGAGGCAGACACCTTCGATGATTGAACGGGTATCGAGCCCCTTTGTCTGGGCGTAGGTATCAAGCTCGTTGAAGTAGGACACTCTGATTGCAAGATATGTGTTTGAAAAAAGCTTAATGGCCTCAGCCTCCGTGGGAGGACAGAGGAGAATCTGGACGTTCTTGTCAAGAGCGCCGGATTTCAAAAGCCGCGCAAAGAGCTCCGCCTTATCGCGCATGGATTCGGAAGCGCCAACGACAATGCGGGAAGGGTAGAGGTTGTCATAAAGAGCCTTGCTTTCCCTGAGAAATTCGGGACTGAAAATAATATTGTCCGCCCCGTATTTTTTCTTCACACTCTCGGTATAGCCGACGGGAACAGTGGACTTGATGACAACGAGGGCATCCGGATTATATTTAAGGGCACATTCAATTGCGTCCTCCACGGCAGAGGTGTCAAAATGCTGGCCTAAATCGTCATAATTTGTGGAAGTTGCTATGATGATAATGTCTCCGAACCGGTAGGCTTTTTCCTTGTCAGTTGTGGCGGAAAAGGAAAGTTCCCTTTTGCCGCACCGGGCCTCCTCAAAGAAACGCTCGATCTCATCATCCTGAATGGGACTGATGAAGCTGTTAAGTTTATCAGCTTTGGAAGGGGTTGTGGTAATTGCGACGACGTCATTATTCTGGGACAGCAAAACAGCCAGGGACAGGCCCACATAGCCGACACCGGCAACGGTGATTTTCATTCGGGGAAGAGCGCTTTTTTCATAAGGATCCTCGCAGGTTTCTACAAACAAGTCATCTATGTCAAAATCCAATACTTGAGAAAGCTTTTCAAGTTGTGCAATGGAGGGGGTAAAGCTCTGCCTTTCTGCCCTTCCGATCATCATTCTGTTAATGCCTGTCAGCTTGCTCAGACCATCTTGAGTGATGCGCTTTTCCTTTCTTTTTGAACGGATAACAGCCGCCAGTGCTTCATGCGAAAACTTCTTCATTTACGGTATCTCCTTTAAGTAAATAACCAACCTGAAATGCCGGCAGGTATCAGCAAATATTGGTAAAAATAAAGTCGTAAAAATGATACTACAAATTTCAAAAAAAGTAAATGCGCTGTTGAAGCCTTTTTGTAATGCTTTGACCCTTTAATCGGCAACCTTAATAATTTATGAAGCCGACATAACATCAATGCGTCTTGATTTTTGGGTTTGCAGGACGTATAATATGATTCAAAGGATGTATGTCTTTGAATAACCGAGAATGTATATCTTTAAGCAGTACAGAGGATGTGTGGCCTCGGGTGATAACAAAATATGATAATTACGGGTGTCCGGCTATGCCGGATGAAAAGGGAAACAGGTGAAAGGCCTGTGCGAACTCGTCACTGTAAGCATTTAGCATTTCCGTTTGCCACTGGGAAACCGGGAAGGGGAAATGTGCCAATATGCCAGCCAGGAGACCTGCCCGTAATTGTGCTTGAGCCACGAGTAACTGGTGCACGAATTGCAAGGATTCAATCTATTGAAGAGCTTGCTTTTTGATTAACCCCGGCAGTGGCCGGGGATTTTTTTTTGGAGGAGAACATGAATAAAAAAAGAAGAAACATCATCATTGGACTTGTTGTTTTGGTGGCGTTGGTGGGCGCGTTTCTGGCTATCTACTTCACAATGGGGCCAAAGGCGAATCAGGGAAGCAAAGCATACACACTGACTGTGGTTGATGACGAAAGTGCCGAAGTGACCTATAAAGGAAAAACCGATGCCGAATTTTTAATCGGCCTGATGGAGGAACTGGCTGAAGAAGAGGATTTTACATTTGACGGGGAAGACGGAGTGTACGGATTTACTATTTTCACGGTTAACGGGCTGGAGGCTGATTTCAATAAGGGCTCTGCCTACTGGGCAATATATGTCAACGATGAGTATGGCATGTATGGCGCGGAATCTCAGCCGGTAACGGATGGCGACGCATACAAGCTGGCTTACGAAACCTATTAAAGACAACGGGTTCGGAAGGCTATTTGCCGCCCGGACCCGTTAAGCGGACTCATATAAATGGCGAATGAAATCAAAACAAACGGTAATACCCGCAAAGCAGGCTACTTCAAGGCCATAGACATTGCGTATATGGCCATTATGGTGGTGCTTCTTGAGGCCGGAAAAAGGGCTCTGGATGCACTGCCCAACATTGAAGTGGTTTCATTTATGATAATCATTTTTACCTTGTTTTTCGAGTGGAAGGTGATTCCGGTAACCCTCGTTTTTGCCACACTTGAATGTATATACTTCGGCTTTGGCCCGTGGACGGTGACATATTATTATGTATGGCCGATTCTGGTGGTAGTTGTCATGCTGACAAGAAAAATCGGAAACCGCAATGTTTTCTTTTACAGCATTCTGTCGGGGCTTTTCGGACTTTTCTTCGGGGCACTGTGCGCAATCTACACATTATTCGTCGGCGGATTAAAAGTGATGATATCCTGGTGGATTGCCGGTCTTATGTACGATGTAGTCCATTGTGTGGGGAATTTTGTAATCTGCCTGATTCTTTTTCATCCTGTCAATAAAGTTCTTTCAAAACTGCGTCTGTAACCATATTTATCATGGTTTACTTTTTTATGGGAATGATATAAAATAATCAATTAGGAATGTTGCAAGACAGTCTTATTAGCGTATGATAAGGAAATCCTGATGAGCGAGATAGTAATTAAAAATCTTACAAAAACTTTTATTCAGGACGGGAATGAGATTTATGCCCTTAAAAATGTCAGCTTTAACATTGAGAAGGGTGACATTTACGGCATCATCGGAATGTCGGGGGCAGGCAAAAGCACTTTGGTAAGGTGTCTGAACTATCTTGAAAAGCCCGACAGCGGCAGTGTTATAGTTGCCGGCGACGATATGGGAACTCTGACTGAGACCCAGTTACGCGCAAAGAGGAAGGATATGGGAATGATTTTTCAGCATTTCAATCTGCTTATGCAGAAGAATGCCATCGGAAATGTCTGCTTCCCCCTTAAGCTTCGCGGCATGTCGACGGCCGAATCAAAGCGAAGAGCCAGAGAATACCTGAAGATAGTTGGAATTGAGGATAAGGAAAAGGCCTATCCCGCCCAGTTGTCCGGCGGCGAGAAGCAGAGGGTGGCAATTGCAAGGGCTTTGGCTTCGGACCCGAAGATTCTTTTGTGCGATGAAGCTACAAGTGCGTTGGATACCAAGACCACATCCTCCATTCTTGCGCTTTTGAAGGAGATTAATGAAAAATATAACATTACCATGGTGGTAATCACACACCAGATGTCCGTGGTAAGGGAGATTTG
Organism: Lachnospiraceae bacterium; assembly: GCA_050944475.1. Lineage (GTDB taxonomy): Bacteria > Bacillota > Clostridia > Lachnospirales > Lachnospiraceae > RGIG5612. The sequence goes on along the minus strand of JBMNRD010000002.1, from coordinate 239,651 downwards.
TAATAAGGTTGCCATAATTGAAAAGGGTGAACTTGTGGAGACCGGAAGCGTGGACGAGGTATTTGCCCATCCTCAGTCCAGAGCAGGCAAGGAGCTTGTGCTCAGGGACAGCGCCGACGGAGAGGTGCGCTCGATTTTTGCGGCCGCTCAAGAGGAAGAAATGCGTTCAAGCAGGATTATCCGCATTATTTTTACCGAAAACTCGTCTTATGAGCCGGTTATAAGTAATATGGTTCTTGAGTTCGGGCGTCCTGTAAACATTCTGGGCGCCGATACCAAGAATGTTTCGGGAACGGCAAAAGGCGAGATGATTTTGGGGCTACCCGAAGATGAAAATGTCGCAAGGCAGATGATTGATTACCTTATCAACAGGAAGCTCGAGGTTACGGAGGTGATTGCAAATGACTGATCAGGTTATAAGCATGCTCCTGGAGGGCATAGTTGATTCCGTATATATGATATTTATATCCACTTTCATAGGATATGTTATAGGATTGCCTATGGGTATAGCACTGGCGGTGACAGACAAGGACGGAATCAAGCCCAGCCCGCTGGTTTACAAGATTTTGGATGTTATTTCCAATGTAATAAGGAGTATCCCGTTTATTATTCTGCTGGTATTGCTGATACCGTTTACCAGAGCGATAGTGGGCAAAAGTTACGGCCCTACGGCAATGATTGTGCCTCTGGTGGTTTGTGCGGCCCCGTACATTGCGAGGATGGTTGAATCTTCATTAAAAGAGGTTGACCCCGGCGTTATTGAGGCGGCAAGGTCTATGGGGGCCACGAACTGGCATATCATTTTCCACGTGCTTCTTCTTGAAGCAAGAACCTCATTGATTGTAGGCGCCACTATCTGCTGCGGTTCAATTCTGGGATATACCGCCATGGCGGGTACCGTCGGCGGCGGCGGACTTGGCGACATCGCCATAAGGTACGGATATCACAGATGGGATACCGCCATAATGATTATCACCGTAGTTCTCGTAATTATTCTTTTCCAGATTATTCAGAATGTGGGAATGCTCATTTCGAGAAAACTGGACAAGAGAAAATAGAAAGAAAAAGTTTAATTTTTTACGATATTACTGTGCGACAGTTACTCGGAAGGGTTGCCTTACGGGATGATTATAAATGATATTTGATAAAATAAAGCTACGAGAGGAGATAACAAGGATGAAAAAAGCTTTAATAATTACATTGGCCGCACTGCTCGCAGTCGGAGTGCTTGCAGGATGTACCGGAGGAAAAAAGGGAGACGATAAGACAATTACAATTGCAGCTTCTCCGACACCCCATGCGGAAATCCTGGAGCAGGCAAAGGAAATTCTTGCAAAGCAGGGATACACCCTTGAGATTACTACATTCGATGACTATGTAATTCCCAATGAGGTTGTTGAAAGCGGCGAAATGGATGCAAACTATTTCCAGCATACACCGTACCTTGATTCCTTCAATGCGGAGAAGGGCACCCACCTTGTAAATGCCGGCGGCATCCATTATGAGCCCTTCGGGATTTATCCCGGAACAAAGTCATCACTTGAAGACATTGCCGAAGGAGATGCAATTGCCGTACCTAACGATACCACCAATGAGGCAAGGGCACTTCTGCTTCTTCAGGATCATGACTACATTAAGCTGAAGGAGGGCGCAGGCCTTACGGCAACTGTAAATGACATTGAAGAAAACAAGCTTAATCTTGAAATTGTTGAGGTTGAAGCCGCTCAGGTCGCGCGTATGACCGGTGATTGTGCCTATGTAATTCTGAACGGGAACTATGCACTTGAAGCGGGATTCTCTGTAGGAAAGGATTCACTGTGCTATGAGTCTTCCGACTCAGAGGCTGCAAGGACTTATGTGAACATTATCGCCGTTAAGGCGGGCAACGAAAACGAAGAGAAGATTAAAGCCTTGGTTGATGTTTTGCTTTCAGATGAGATTGTTGAATATATAAACAGCACGTATGATGGAGCAGTAGTACCGTTTAAGTAAAACGGACAGCGTATAAATGATTCAATGGATAATTGACAATCTTGCAACAATAATTGTCAGTGTATTACTTTTAATGGCAGTTGTTTCGGCTGTAGTGTTTATGGCCGGAAAAAAGAAAAACGACGGCGGATGTTCACATGGCTGCTCCGGATGCAGTATGTCTGCGGAATGTCCATCGTCCCGGGAGCTCAGTCCGGGGTATGATCTGCAAAGGAGAAGGGATGAAACCATTAAAAAGAATAATGCTTAAACTGAGCGGAGAGGCTCTTGCAAAGCCTGAGGGCGGCTTCGACGAGGAGGAAATCAAAAGGATTGCCGTACAGGTGAAGACCTTGCATGACATGGGAACGGAGATTGCCGTGGCCATAGGCGGGGGTAATTTTTGGCGCGGACGCACAGGTTTGGAGATCGACAGACCGAAGTCCGATACCATCGGCATGCTTGCCACCATAATGAATTGCATCTATGTTTCGGAGCATTTTCGTTATGCGGGCATGAAGACGGTAATCATGACGCCGTTTGTGTGCGGCAGTTTTACGGAACTGTTTTCCAAGGATAGGGCAAATGAACACTTTGCCTCAGGTAAGGTGATTTTCTTTGCGGGAGGTACCGGACACCCCTACTTCACAACCGATTCATCAGCGGTGCTGCGGGCCATTGAAATAAATGCCGATTGTATACTTGCGGCCAAGTCGATAGACGGTGTCTATGACAGCGACCCCGATAAGAATCCGAATGCAGTCAAGTTCGGCAAAATATCGATTCAGGACGTTGTTGCAAAGAATCTGCAGGTGATTGATATGACGGCGTCCATCCTTTGCATGGAAAACAAAATGCCCATGAGGTTATTTGCCCTTCATGGAGAAAACAGTATTATCAATGCCATCGGTGATAATTTTACCGGCACCGAAATAACAGTTTAGAAACGGAGAATATCATGGAAGAAAAATTAGTTATGTATGAGGAGAAAATGCTCAAGACCATTGATAATCTTGAATCTGAATTTGCGGGAATCAGGGCCGGAAGGGCTAATCCCCATATTCTTAATAAGATTACGATCGATTACTACGGAACAGAAACACCGTTGCAGCAGGTGGGAAACATTTCCGTGCCGGAGCCCAAGGTCATCCTGATTTCACCATGGGATGCAAAGCTGATTAAGGATATCGAAAAGGCCATTCAGGCCTCCGACATCGGAATCCATCCGACCAATGACGGCCAGAATATCCGTCTGGTTTTTCCGGACCTGACTGAGGAACGCAGAAAAGAACTGGCAAAGGATGTCAAGAAAAAGAGCGAGGAGGCCAAGGTAGCTATCCGAAACATACGCAGGGACGGTATTGATGTTTTCAGAAAACTTGCAAAGTCCGGCGAGGTATCGGAGGATTCCGGCAAGGATCTTGAGAACGAGATTCAGAAGCTTACCGACAAATATGTGGGTGAAATTGACAAGCTGACCGTCGCAAAGACGGAAGAAATCATGACGGTGTGATTTGGCCGGCTTTGATTTGACTGATTTAAAAATACCCCGGCATGTTGCCATTATAATGGACGGCAACGGGCGCTGGGCAAAGCAGCGTCACATGCCGAGGACTTTCGGTCATGCTCAGGGAGCAAGGGTTCTGGAGCAAACGCTGGAGGACTGCGACGATCTGGGTATAAAATATTTGACTGTTTATGCATTTTCCACGGAAAATTGGTCCAGGCCCCTGCAGGAGATTCAGGTTATAATGAAGCTCTTCAGGGAATACTTGATTAATGCCGTGGATAAGTGTATGAAGAACAATGTCCGGTGCCTTGTGATTGGTGAACGGAGCCGTCTTAGCCCGGACATCATTGAGAGCATAAACAATCTTGAATCGGCAACTGCCGGCAATACGGGGATTACCTTTATTGTGGCCATTAACTACGGCGGCAGAGACGATATCACAAGGGCTGTGCGACGCATTGCAGAGGATGTACAGGAAGGTCTTGTCTTTCCTCCCGACATCAATGGCGATACGATTTCAAATTATCTTGATACTGCCGGGATTCCGGAGCCGGATTTGCTTATCCGCACAAGCAATGAACAAAGATTGTCTAATTTCCTTATGTGGCAGCTGGCGTATACGGAGTTTTATTTTGCACAGGTTCACTGGCCGGACTTTAACAAGGATGAGCTTATGAAGGCAATTGAGGAGTATTCAGCCCGCGACAGAAGATACGGAAATGTTGAGGAATAACAATGGCAGACGACAGAAGCGAAAAGCTCTTAAAAAACAAAACATTCTGGATAAGAACATTAAGCGGTTTCATAATGTCATGTATTCTGATTGCGATTTTTGTAATAGGGTACGATGTAATGTTTGTCGCTTTACTGTTGCTGTCTATTTTTGCCATGTTCGAATTCAACAGAGCGCTTAAATTAGGATGGAGCGCCATAAACTTTGTCGGCTATAGTGCAATTATTGCCCATTATATGTTTTTGAGATTTGTAGTTGCATCCGCCGATAATCGTAAAGCCGAAGACGCGGCGGCAATCGATTTGGGTTCAGCGTTTTTAGAAAAGGTTGACAGCATTTATATCATACTTATTTACGCAATGGCTCTGATTGTGATGCTTGCTTTTTTTGTATTTACATTTCCACGATACTCGGCTCTGCAGGTCTTTGGTTCTTTCTTCGGAGTCTTTTATACGGGAGTGCCCATTTCATTCCTGTATCTTTTAAGAATTTTCCCGCCATCGGGGGCATATTTGGTCTGGCTGGCAGTATTTTCTTCATGGGGTTGTGACATCTTTGCATATCTTTTCGGCATGACCCTTGGAAAACATCAGCTTGTTCCCAAGCTCAGTCCTAATAAATCGGTGGAGGGAGCCATAGGCGGTATTGCAGGCGCAGTATGCCTGGGGGTTGCCTATGGGTTTATAGTGCAAAAATATGTTCCCGACATCAGGAATGCCCCGCTTATCTTCGGTGTGTTCTGCTTCTTTGGCGCACTGGTGTCCCAGATTGGTGACATGGCAGCGTCAGCAATCAAGAGAAAGCTTGAAATAAAAGATTACGGAAAGATACTTCCGGGTCACGGCGGCATCCTTGATCGTTTTGACAGTATGATAATTGTTGCGCCGATAACATATCTTATTTCCATCTATGCGATGCTTTTTAAATCATGAAGAACATTTCAATTCTTGGATCCACAGGCTCAATAGGAACGCAGGCATTGGAGATTGTCCGGGCTCATTTGGATGAGCTGAAGGTGGTCGCCATCAGCGGCAATACGAATATAGAGCTGCTTATGGACCAAATTGAGGAATTTTCTCCCGGGCTGGTCTGTGTGTATGATGAGGCAAATGCCGCAAAGCTTTTGGCCATGTTAAGCGCATCCGAGGCGGCGGCTGAAGGGACCGTCCCCGAAATTGTTTCAGGCATGGAGGGACTTATCAGGGTTGCCACTCATCCCACGTGCGAAATGGTTCTTACTGCCGTTGTGGGAATGGTTGGCATAAGACCCACATACGAGGCCGTCTGCGCCGGCAAGGATATTGCTCTTGCCAATAAAGAAACCCTTGTATGCGCAGGAAGCATTATCATGGAGCAGGCGCGAAAGACGGGTGTGAACATATATCCTGTGGATTCAGAGCATAGTGCTGTTTTCCAGGCAATGCAGGGTCAGCCCGAAAAAAGGCTGGAAAAGCTTATTCTGACCGCTTCAGGCGGGCCGTTCAGGGGATATACCCGGGACATGTTAAAGAAGGTGCGCATTGAGGATGCAATGAAGCACCCCAACTGGAATATGGGCCTTAAGGTCACCATCGATTCTTCCACTCTTGCCAATAAGGGCCTTGAGGTAATCGAGGCGGGATGGCTCTTCAATGTTCCGTCCTCAAAAATACAGGTGGTGGTTCATCCGCAGAGCATCATTCATTCTGCGGTACAATTTGAGGACGGGGCAATTATGGCCCAGCTCGGAACGCCGGACATGAAGCTGCCCATCCAGTATGCATTCTTTTATCCGGACAGGCCGTTTCTCGGAGGAGAAAGGGTTGACTTGATTGACCTTGGCAGTCTGACCTTCGAAAAACCGGATACCGATAATTTCCCCGCCCTTGCACTGGCATATGAGGCAATGGAAGAGGGGGGAACCATGCCTTGCGTGTTTAACGCTGCAAATGAGAGGGCTGTTGCGGATTTTGTGAACGGGAAAATATCCTATGACCATATTCCGCAGTTCATAGAAGAAAAAATGAACGCCCACAAAACCGTCAAAGCCCCGTCACTTGACGAAATAATTAAAACAGGAGAAGACATTATCTTCGGATAATCCATATATATGAGATTTGTCAGCATTATTCTTTCAATCCTAATACTCAGCATCCTTGTCATAGTCCATGAATTCGGACATTTTCTTCTTGCAAGGAAAAACGGAATTTTTGTCAAGGAGTTTTCGATCGGATTCGGACCGAGAATTATCAGCAGGGAGAGCAAATCGGGAACAAGATTTTCCTGGAAGGCTATTCCTTTCGGTGGTTCTTGCACCATGCTCGGTGCACTTGAGGATGAGGATGACGAAACCGATGACGAGAGGTCATTTGATAAAAAAAGCGTTTGGGCGAGGATGAGCGTCATTCTTGCGGGACCGATTTTCAATTTTGTTTTGGCTTTCATTCTTGCGGTTATTTATACTGCCACGTTAGGTTATGATCCGGCTGTAGTGACTCAGGTTGTGGAAAATACCCCCGCCTATGAGGCAGGCCTCAGGGACGGGGACTTAATTACACGTTATGACGGCACCAGGATAAGCTTCGGCAGAGAAATTTACCTTGAGAACTACATAAAGCCTGTTTCCGAAAGAACGGACGGAGTAGACATAACTTTCAAAAGGGACGGGAAGAAATATGATGTTTCTATTATTCCCGAAGAGTATGAGTATTATTCGATAGGCATATCCTACCGCGCAGATGAGGAGCCGGCAAAACTGGCGGAGGTTGCAGCCGGCAGCGCTTTTGAGGAGGCCGGAATAAAGACAGGCGATATCATAACGGCCATAAACGGAATATCAATCGCAACGGGGGAAGAGCTCGGCAAATTTTTTAACGAGAATGTGCTCGGCCCCGAGCCTCTGAAAATTGATTTTTCGAGGCGGGGAGGATACATGAGCGCCAATGTAACTCCAAAGTCCCAGAAGGCCTATCGTCTCGGATTCAGTTATAACCGCAAAAATGTCAAAACCGGTGCAATCGGAGTGCTTAAATACAGTTTCGCCGAGTTGACCTTTGAAATAAAATCAGTTTACAAGAGCATCGGCATGCTTGTTTCAGGAAGGGGGAGTCTTGACATGCTGTCGGGCCCCGTGGGAATAGTTGAGGTAATCAGTGACACATATACCGCGTCCGCAGGGTCAGGCTTCCTTATAACATTGATGAACATACTGAGCATAATGATTTTGCTCAGTGCCAATTTAGGAGTTATCAACCTTCTTCCCATTCCGGCGCTTGACGGAGGGAAGTTTGTATTGCTGATTATTGAGGCAATAACTCGAAGACCCGTTCCCAAAAAAGTGGAGGGCATAGTGACCATTATAGGAGCAGGGCTTTTAGTGGTGCTTATGGTGGCTGTATTGGTAAATGATGTGACGAACCTGTTTTAATCGCAAGCGGGATTTTGTTTGTATCGGCATAGCAGCTCCTGAATTTGAAGATGCGGCAGCACATTTATTTAAGGACGCGGCAGTACCCTTGCTTTGAAAGGAATATTATGGCGCACAGGGAGCAAACGAAGATAGTTAACATAGGCGGTGTGGAAATCGGCGGAGGACGTCCCGTTGCCATACAGTCCATGACGAATACGAAAACCGAGGATATAGATGCCACAATTTCTCAGATTGCAAGGCTTGAGGAGGCGGGCTGCGAAATCATCAGGTGTACGGCGGCAACAAAAGAGGGGGCTCTTGCCTTCAGAAATATTAAAGAGGCAATACGTATTCCGCTTGTTGCGGACATACACTTTGACTACAGACTCGCGATTCTTGCTATGGAAAGCGGCGCCGACAAGGTACGCATAAATCCGGGAAATATCGGAAGCAAAGAAAACTTAAGGGCAGTTGTGGACTGCGCAAGGGAAAAAAACATTCCCATAAGAGTAGGGGTAAATTCAGGTTCCCTTGAGAAACATCTTGTAGAAAAGTATCACGGGGTAACAGCCGACGGTCTTGCAGAAAGCGCAATCGTAAACGTGCGCCTGATTGAGGATATGGGTTATGATAACATTGTCGTCAGCCTGAAAAGTTCCGATGTGCTGACCTGTGTCAGGGCACACGAGCTTGTGGCAAAGAGGATGTATTATCCGATTCATGTAGGCATAACGGAGGCGGGCACACTTATATCAGGCAACATAAAAGCGGCAATGGGCCTCGGGATTATTTTGTATGAAGGAATCGGAGACACAATAAGGGTATCATTGACAGGGGATCCGATAGAGGAAATAAAAAGCGCAAAAAAAATTCTGAAGAATCTGAACCTCAGGAGAGGGGGGATTACCGTAATTTCCTGCCCGACCTGCGGGAGAACACAGATAGACCTGGTTTCCCTTGCCAACGCGGTTGAAAACATGGTCACCGGCTACGACCTCGATATAAAGGTGGCGGTCATGGGCTGCGCTGTAAACGGACCGGGGGAGGCAAAGGAAGCAGACATAGGAATCGCCGGCGGAGATGGCTGCGGCGTACTTATAAAAAAGGGCAGAATAATAAAGAAGCTTCCCGAGGAGGAGCTGCTGACGGCCCTGAAGGAAGAACTGGACAACTGGAGTGAGGACAATTAATGGAGTTTTTTGATATTTTCCCCGGACTGGAATGTGATGAAAATGTAAGGAAAACGCTTGGCAACCTTAACGTGGATAACGTCACCAAGGTACTTGCCGGGCATTTTCTTCGTATTAGGACCCATTCTTACATTCCGGTACCGGATGAGTATATTGAATACGCAGAAAGGCTGATTTCAAACAGTCTGCTGAACGGACAGCTTGACGTCAGGATAGAGAATACCGAAAAAGGTCGGGATGAAAGCCCGGAGGAGACCTCGGATGAAAGTATTGAGGAGGCTCCGGAGACATTTTACGGAACGGATGAGGATTATGAGTATGTCAGTATTTCGGAGATTTCCCGCGCTGCGGAAAAAGACGGATACGCTCCCGGAGGGGGTGTTTCGTCCGCTCCCGGCAAGAATAAAGAACGCAAGTACGGTCCCCGCAAAAAGACGGCAGCCGATCCGGGCATGCTTTATGGCAAATCTTTTGAGGGAGAAACAACAGGCATTTCCGACATTCTTACGGAAATGCGTGAGGTCGTCATTGACGGCGAAATATGTGATGCGGGCCTTACCGTGACTAAGAATGGAGTGAAAATACTCAAGGTAGATGTGACTGATTATAAGGATACAATTACCATAAAAATGTTTCTTGCCGAAGGAGAGGAGCATTTGCCCGAGGTCCTGAGCCCGGGACTTCGCGTAAGAGTGTGCGGAAAGGTTGAATATGACAATTTCGAAGGAGAGTTGATGATCTCCCGCGTCAAAGGAATAAAGGCCGTAAAAGAGCCCCTGAGAGAGCGCAAGGATGAAAGTCCGGAGAAGAGGGTGGAGCTGCATTTGCATACAAAATTCTCGGACATGGACGCCACGACCGACATCAGCCACGTGCTTAAGCGAGCCGTGGAATGGGGCCACAGGGCTGTTGCCATCACCGACCACGGTGTTGTTCAGGGTTTTCCGCCGGCTTTTAACGAACTTAAGGAGATCAGGAAGAGGAATGAAGGCATTGATTTTAAGATTATCTACGGGGTGGAAGGTTATCTTGTTGATGACTCTGACAATCCTGTTTTAAAGGACATGGAAGAGGATGTGGAACTGCTGAGAATGCAGGATGACGGGACAATCAATTATTCCGGACCGGAGCTTGAGGAAGCAATAACAGGTGCTTGCAAGAAGCAATCCCATCACATTATCCTGCTGGCGGCAAATGACGTCGGCCGGGTTAATCTTTACAAACTTATTTCTTTTTCTCATATTAATTATTTCAGCAGAAGACCGCGGATTCCCCGCAGTGTTTTAAACCGCTACCGGGAGGGTCTGATAGTGGGTTCAGCCTGCGTCTCCGGTGAGTTGATGGACGCAATACTTGAGGGAGCCGATGAGAGCAGACTGAAGAAAATCGTTGATTTTTACGACTATCTCGAAATTCAGCCAATAGGCAATAACGCCTTCCTGATTCGCAATTACGAGAACAATATAAGGGGGCATAAAGTAAAAGATGTGGAGGGTCTGCAGGAGCTGAACAGACAGGTGTGCCGCCTGGGAGAGCGCTATGGGAAAATGGTTGCGGCCACCGGAGATGTGCATTTTCTTGATCCGGAGGACGAAATTTTTCGCAGAATTATCCTTGATGCTCAGAACTACGAAGACGCAAACAAGCAGGTCCCGCTGTATTATCGCACCACCGAGGAAATGCTGGCAGAGTTTGCCTATCTTGGAGAAGAAAAGGCCAGAGAGGTGGTTATTGTCAACACCAATCTGATTGCCGATATGGTCGAGGACATTTCCCCGGTCAGGCCTGACAAGTGCCCGCCGGTAATTGAAGATTCGGACAAAAAATTGTCGGACATGGTTTATGACAATGCAAACAAAATGTACGGAGATCCGCTTCCGGACATTGTAAGTACCCGTCTTGAACGGGAGTTGAACTCAATCATTTCCAACGGCTACGCCGTTCTTTATATTATCGCTATGGAGCTGGTTACACAGTCTGTCCGGGACGGATATCTGGTTGGTTCCCGCGGCTCCGTCGGTTCTTCATTGGTTGCCACAATGGCAAACATTACCGAGGTTAATCCCCTTAAGCCTCATTATCGCTGTGAGGGATGCCTGTATAGCGAATTTGATTCCCCCGAGGTCAATGCTTTTGCCGGCGGTGCAGGCTGTGATATGCCCGATAAGCTTTGTCCCGTTTGCGGAAAGCCTCTGCTGAAGGACGGATTTGATATTCCCTTTGAGACTTTCATGGGATTTGAGGGAGACAAGGAGCCCGACATAGACCTGAATTTTTCGGGTGAGTATCAGGCACGCGCCCATGCTTACACGGAGACCTTGTTCGGTCAGGGACGCACCTTCAGGGCAGGCACGATCTCCGGGCTGAAGGATAAGACGATTTACGGCTTTGTACGCAAGTATGCGGAAAAGCACGGCATTTCCATGCGCAAAAGCGAGATAAACCGCATTATCCGCGGCTGTGCCGGGGTTAAGCGAAGTACCGGCCAGCATCCGGGAGGCATAGTGGTTCTGCCGCATGGTGAGGAGATTTATTCCTTTACGCCAATACAACATCCCGCAAATGATGCCGCGAAGGATATAATCACAACGCATTTTGAGTATCATTCAATCGATCATAATCTGCTGAAACTGGATGAACTGGGGCATGACGATCCTACCATGATAAAGATGCTTGAGGATCTAAGCGGATTTCCGGCAGGAGAAATAAAATTCGATGATCAAAATGTCATGAAACTCTTCCACAGCATTGAGACGCTTGGGGTCACGGCTGCGGATGTGGACGGCTATGAGCTGGGCTCTCTGGGGGTTCCGGAATTCGGAACCGACTTTGTTATGGAGATGCTAAAGGACACAAAACCGCAGAATTTTTCAGACCTGGTGCGTATTGCGGGACTTTCCCACGGAACCGACGTATGGATTAATAATGCGCAGACACTTGTCAGGGAAGGAAAAGCGACCCTGTCCACATGTATCTGTACCAGAGACGATATCATGACATATCTCATGAGTATGGGACTTGAGCCCTCAATGGCATTTGACATAATGGAAAATGTCCGGAGAGGAAAGGTGGCCGCAGGTGCTGTTAATAAGCAATGGGAAAAATGGTCGAAGATCATGAAGAAGCACGGCGTGCCCGACTGGTATTTGTGGTCATGTAACCGTATTCAGTACATGTTTCCGAAAGCCCATGCGGTGGCCTATGTCATGATGGCCTTCCGCATTGCATATTACAAGATTTTTTATCCTTTGGCTTATTATGCTGCATACTTCAGCATCAGGGCCTCCTCTTTCAATTATGAGCTGATGTGCATGGGACGGGAAAAGCTGGTTGAACAGATGGACATTATTAAAGCAAGAACGGCCAGAGGCGAGAGTACCCCGAAAGACGAGGCCACATTGAAGGATATGAGAAGCGTTCTTGAAATGTATGCAAGAGGTTTTGAATTCCTACCCATAGACCTCTACAAGGCGAGTGCAAACAGATTCCGGATGATTGACGGAAAAATAATGCCTGCATTTACCTCAATTGACGGAATGGGTGATAAGGCGGCCGAGGCTCTTGAGCAAGCTGCCGCAAGCGGGAAGTTTAATTCCCGTGAGGATCTGAAAATCCGAACCCGGATTCCCTCAACGATGATTGACAAGCTGTATCGTCTGGGGATTCTCGGACAGATGCCCGAATCCAGCCAGATATCCTTCAGTGATTTATTTGAAATGTAGCTTAGTTTCGCTTGTTTATCCGGCGGTAAAGGAATATACTTAAAATACAGGCAATGCATGCTCCCATCGGGATGTGCCATCCTTTGCCTGAAGAAAGGTGGTATTTATGTTAATAATCAATAAAGAGCGCTGTCTTGCTTGCGGCACCTGTGTTCAGGAGTGTCACAGAAAGGCCCTGCAACTTGAGGGGGATGAACTGCAGCATAATCCTCAAAACTGCATAATGTGCGGTCACTGTCTGGCTGTATGTCCAAGGGATGTAATTATGATAGACGGCGACGGCTATGATGTGGAGGAAGTGGAGGACCTGTCGTTTGCACCGCTTGCCGGGGATGTCCAGATGAGGAATATGATTCTTAAGCGCCGCAGCGTGAGACACTTTGACCTTGATGTGGATGTGACCGATGAAGAGGTTGCCAAAATTCTTGAAGCCGGAAAACATTCCCCTACGGGAGTGAACCGCCAGGGGAATGCCTTTGTTGTAGTCAAATCTCCGGAAAAGAGACAGGAACTTCTTATCGATACCGTTGAGTCCTTCAGACGCCAGATTCGGCAGGGAAATTATCCTGATGAACAGACAAAGATATTCATGCAAAATATTATTGCCGCCTATGATTCCGGCAATAAGGTTGGACCATATTATGATGCGCCCGTCGTTGTTTTCGTGTTTGCGGACACGGATGTGGACGGTGCAATTGCGGCCACAACCATGAGCTTTATGGCCCAGAGCTTGCGACTGGGGACATGTTATGTACGCATCCCCATAATTGCCTACAGGGACGAGGAGTTTGCCGAAAAATGGCAGGCCTTCGAGGGAAAGAAGTGTGTCATTTCCATGTTAATCGGAAATCCCGCCTCTGAGTATTTTTGTTCGGTTCCCAGAAAGACTCCGCCGTCGGTAATTTTTTAATCGGACTGTTTTTTAATCAGATTACAGTTCGGGAATTCTTATGGGTGGCTTTTTCGGTAAAGAGAGAGCCACCCTTATTAAAATATGAAATTATTACAAAAGAAATAAAGAGTACAGAACAAAAAAGCTGCCGCCTCAGCGACAAACCTTTAAGCAGCTCGTAGGAGAATTGAACTCCTGATTCCGCCTTGAGAGGGCGGCGTCTTAACCACTTGACCAACGAGCCGTAATTGCAATGCCCACTAATGCTATCAAAACACAGGGATAAATGCAAGTATTTTTTGAGCTTTCTTTTTTTGCTTTTGAAAAAAAGACGGCCGAGCATTGATTTTTTTAAAAAAATGAGCGATAATATAAAGCAGTAATAATATGAATGCGGGGTCTTTTGCATTTATTTTATTGCGCTTTTTTGCCGGTTACAAGCGGTACGTTACAGGAAACAATTCAAACGGAGTTACGGAATGAACGCAAACACAAACATAAATTCAAACACAAACACAAACATCAATATACGATTCCTTTATCTTGCTGTTGGCGCGATCTGCCTGTTTTTTGCCGGAATAATCTATGCGTGGAGCATCGTGAAAGTTCCGCTGATTAACGAACTCGGATGGGATCCGAGCGCCGTAAATTTCAATTACACGGTTATGCTGAGTTGCTTTTGCTTAGGTGGAATGCTTCCGGGGCTCTTGTCCGGGAAAATGTCCCCCCGGCTGATTATTATCTGTGCCGGAGTTGTCGCCGGTGCAGGTTATTTTATTGCCTCAAGACTGGCGGGGTCATGTATTTTTCTTCTTTACGTGGCCTACGGCTTCATGGGAGGAATCGGTATCGGAGCATCTTATAACCAGATTATCACCATGGTCAATTCATGGTTTCCTGAAAAGAGGGGCCTTAGCGGCGGCATCCTTATGATGAGCTTCGGAATCAGCACAATGGTTCTCGGCAAAGCGGCTGAAAGGTTTTTCGCAATGGAAGCAGTCGGATGGCGAAACACGTATCTCATTATCGGAGTAGTCATTTGCCTGCTTATGCTGATAGCGGCATTTGTTCTTAAATTTCCGGCTGAGGGAGTGAAGCTTCCGAGTTCGGTAAAGGGAAAGGTAAACAACATTTCAAGTACGGATTACACGCCTCTTCAGATGATGAGGCGAAGAAACTTCTGGTTCTTTTTTATTGCCCTTGTGTTGATGTCATTTCTCGGTTCAGGCGTTATCAGTACAGGCAAGGAGCTTATCATTTCAATAGGAGCATCACCTGAAGATGCAACCACGATTGTGGGAATCTTGTCAATTTCCAACGGATTGGGAAGGGTTCTGATCGGATTCATCTTTGACAAGGTCGGATTTATAAGAGCAAAGCTTATTGCAGGTATAGCAAACATTTTAGGCGGCTTGTGTCTTGTGCTGGCGGTGGTTTTCTCATCGGTTCCCGTGGGAGTAGCTGCGTTTTGTCTGGCAGGTGCAAGCTACGGCAGTTGCCCGACACTTGAATCATTTATGTGCTCGGCCTTTTACGGCATAAAATATTTTTCAATAAACATGGCAATAATCAACATGCATCTTATGCTGGCATCAATAGCCGCACCTTTTGTTACCAAGATGCATGATATTACCTCCGGATATCTTGTACCGGCTATTATTATTATGTGCTGCACGGTTGTGTCATTTATACTTAACATGTGTGTTCGCAAAGCTTGATTTTTGTAATGGAGTAGTGTATAATAATACATCGTGTAGTGAAACAAAAAAAGATAGAATAAATATCAAATATAAGAAACGTTTTTTTCAAAAATAATCGTTGCTTATTAGTTAAGATAGTATTAAAATACATACGTTGTGCAATTATAATCAGAGGCAGGTGGCTTCAGAAAGAGGAAAGATATGAATTTGTTTGGCGGAGTAATTCCGATCACCGGAATAACGTTTCTGATGTTCTCTATTTTCGCTATTGCTTTCGTTGGGTATTTCCTTGGAAGAATTACGATTAAGGATATCAGTCTGGGGACGGCGGGTGTTTTTATTATAGCACTTGTATTCGGGGCACTATTCAGTAATACCATCAGTAAAACCCTTACATTAGGCGGTACCGATATCTCTTTAAATGCTTTCAAGATTATTGAAACAGTGGGACTTATTCTCTTTGTCGGCTCGGTAGGAATGATTGCAGGACCGAATTTTTTTAAAAACCTGAAAATGAATTTTAAATCATACATTCTTGTCGGTCTTGCGTGTACCATTGCCGGCTCATTGGCAACATTCGGGTGCTTTTATATCGGAATTGGAAAAACGGTGGTTCCGGCAGAAGAGGCCGCTCTTGGAATTACTAAGGCTCAGTATTTTATGTCTATGATGGTCGGAATCATGTCCGGATCCCTTACTTCAACTCCCGCCTTTTCGGCGACGAAAGACACGGCTGCCTCTATTGCCGCATCTGCTGAAGCGGCGGCTGCCCTTGAGGATGTTGTTACCGTAGGTCATGCCATCGCGTATATATTCGGTGTTATCGGAGTTGTTCTTTTCGTACAGGTTGTTCCAAAGCTTGTTAAGGCCAACATGGAGAAGGAAAGACAGCTTATTACCATCGTTGACACGGGCAACGGTTCGATTAAGGACGTAAACAAAAAAAGATTTGAGATTGACGAGTTCGGCTTTGGCGCTTTCAGCCTTGTGGTTATTTTGGGTGTATTTATCGGGATGATTAAGATTCCCCTATCGGCAGCCGGACTGGATGGAGTAACCTTCAGCCTTACGACCACGGGCGGTGTTTTGATTGCAGGACTTATGCTGTCTCACTTCGGGCATATCGGTCCGGTCAGTCTTCAAGTAAGTAAAAAGACCCTTGAAGCTTTCCGTGAGTTCGGTCTCATGCTCTTTCTTATCGGAGCAGGCATACCCGGAGGTGCATCCTTCGTTAAGTATTTCCAACCGGTGTACTTCCTGTATGGTATCATTATTACGATTGTTCCGATGATCGTCGGGTATTTTCTGGCAAGGAAGCTTCTTAAGCTGTCGCTTCTTAACTCACTTGGTTCAATAACCGGCGGTATGACATCAACACCCGCCCTGGGAACACTTATCAGGTGTGCGGGCACGGATGATGTTGCATCATCATACGCATCAACATATCCGATTGCGCTTATAAGCGTGGTTTTTGCTTCGCAAATCTTGGTGCTTTTGTCGAACTCATTGCCTGTTTTTTAATTCAAACTTGGCTGAGAACGTTATTTTCAGGGGACCCGGCGGGTCCCCTTTTTAATCGAAAAAACTGTCCTGCTGAGCAAATCTGCAGGACAGTCGGATTTTATCTTTATAAGTTTAAGGCGAACAAAATTACAGCTTCATGCTTCCCGTATTATTAAACCGGTCGTGCCATGACAGGGCTTCTGAAAGGATGTGAGGAGTATGTCCCTTGCCCTCACAGGCTCTGTTAAAGTAATCCCGCAGCATGTCTTTATATTCGGGATGTGCGCAGTTTTCGATGATTTCCACCGCCCGTTCGCGCGGAGATTTCCACCTGAGATCAGCCACACCCTGTTCGGTAACTATGACCATGACGTCGTGCTCGGTGTGGTCGATGTGGGAGCACATGGGAACGATGCAGCTGATGGCACCGCCCTTGACAAGGGAGGGTGTGGCAAAAATCGTCAGGCCGCCGTTACGGGTAAAGTCTCCTGAACCGCCGATGCCGTTCATTATATTCGTGCCCATTACATGGGTGGAGTTGACATTTCCGTAAATGTCAACTTCAATCGGGGTATTCAAGGTGATGGGCCGAAGCCTTCTTACAAGCTCCGGATTGTTTGAAATTTCCTGAGGACGTATGATAATACGCTTGTTATAGTAGTCCATGTTGGAGATAAGCTCATCCATTCCTTTCCTTGAAAGGGTCATGGATGTACAGCTTGCGCCCACGATGATGCCTTTCTTGATCAGGTCGAGGGCGGAGTCCTGAAGCACCTCGGTAAACATGGACAGCCCTGAAAGACCGCTGTTTCCAAGACCCGCAAGGACTGCATTCGCAACATTGCCGACGCCGGACTGGATGGGATTGAGACATTCGGGCTGTCTGCCCGCAGCTATTTCATTTTTTAGAAAGTCTACGATGTTGGAGGCAATTATTTTGGAATCCTCGTCTGCATCCCTAAAAGTTGGGAAAAAATCCGGGTCATCAGTTACCACAATCCCGGCAATTTTTTCCGGGGCACAAGGAATGAAAGGAGTGCCAAGCCTGTCCATTACGTTGGAGAGGGCAATCGGCTCATTTTTCCCCGCAGCTGAGTAAATGTCATGCATGCCTACAAGTTCAACGGGAAGGGTTGTGTTAAGCTCAACCAAAACCTTTTTTGCACAGGCAACGCATGAATCCGTTGTTCCGACTACGGTAGCGGGGTAAAGTCCTTCCTCGGTTATGGCGCAGCATTCAACGATGGCAATATCGATGCCGGGACCGTCACCTGTCATCAGAAATTTCCCGGTATGAGAAAGATGCTGATCCGCATATGCAACATTTCCGTCATTAATTGCCTGCCGGATAATTTTGCCGGTCTGATATGGAAATCTTCTTGAGACAAGGCCGGCGGCAATCATATCTCCGTCAACTACAGGTCCCACAGAGGCTCCGGTGATGACTGTAAGATTGTCCGCCTTACCAAGCTCCACTATTGCCTTGGGAATTATATGAGGATCGCCGACCTGTCCGAAACCGGAAAAGGCAACAATGTTTCCGGCAGATACCATTTCGGCTGCTTGCAGGGGAGAGATGATTTTTTCCTGTAAACTTGCTGGAATTCTGTCCATAATTGATTCTCCTTTTTGTCTAATAATATAATTATGTGACATGCGGCGGCTCTCTGAGCCGTCGCACATTTATGTGCATATTTGATTTGCCGGACGCATTCTAGCAAAGTTCGACAATTGTGGCCATGCCCATGCCGCCCGCGATACATAGTGTTGCAAGGCCGCGTTTGGCACCGCGTTTCTTCATCTCATGAACAAGAGTAACTATGATTCTCGAGCCTGAGGAGCCGATCGGATGGCCAAGAGCAATGGCCCCGCCGTTCACGTTGATAACGTCCAGTCGGTTCTCAATTCCAAGTTCGCGGATGCAGGCAATGGACTGCGAGGCGAATGCTTCGTTAAGCTCGAAAAGATCGATATCGTCGGTTGACAGGCCTGTCATTTTCAGAACCTTCTTTGTTGCCGGCACCGGGCCCATGCCCATGTAACGCGGGTCAACACCGGCCACCGAGGTTGCAATTACCTTGGCAATCGGTTTAAGGCCAAGTTCGTTTACCTTGTCTTCGCTTGCGAGCATGAGGGCGCTTGCGCCGTCATTGCGTCCGGAAGAAGAGCCGGCGGTTACAACGCCTGTCCCGTCAAATTTGAAGCAGGGTTTAAGCGCAGCCATCTTCTCCAGTGTGGTATCGCCGCGCGGGAACTCGTCGACATTGAATTCGATGGGATCTTTCTTACGACCTTGTGGAACTACAACAGTGACGATTTCATCATCAAAGCGCCCTTCGGCGATGGCTTTTGCGGCCCTTTTCTGGCTTTCAAAGCTGAATGCGTCCTGGTCTTCGCGGCTGATGCCGTATTTCTCGGCGATATTTTCGGCGGTCATGCCCATATTGAACTTGCCGTAGGTTTCAACAGGCTGTGAGTTAAACTGAGCCTCGGTGAGTGAATCCTTAAGTTCTGTAGTTCCGGTGCCGACTCCCCATCTTGCGTTTGAAATATAGAAGGGGGCATTGGTCATGCTTTCGGTACCGCCTGCAAGAACGATGTCGTTCTCACCTGTACGAATGGAGTCGGCGGCATTGCGAAGCGCCATCATGCCGGAGGCACAGGCAATCATTACGGTGCACGCCGGAACCTCATCGGGGATACCTGCCTTTAATGCACCCATGCGGGCGGTGTTGGAGTAATCTGAAGTCTGACGGCAATGTCCGAAAATAACTTCATCAATCTGTTCTGCGGGAATACCCGAACGCTCAACAGAGGCCTTCATAACTACTGCGGCAAGCTCATCCGCCTCAAGCGGCTTAAGAGAACCGCCGAATTTGCCGACAGCCGTACGACAGGCGTCCACAATATAAACGTCTCTCATAATAAATAATTACCTTTCTTATTTTATCGTTAAAATGGGGCTGATAGCTATGTCACAGCCCCATTTCAGCATATTGATTAAACCGGATCATCCAAAAATTTCTTCTGCAGACGAAAAACTTCGAAGAGCTGTTTGTCTCTCTTAGCCTTTAACTCTTCCAGATCAACACCGGTGTAATCATAAAAACCCTTACCGGTTTTGATTCCCAGGTTGCCCTGCTCAACAAGCTCCTCAAGAGCTTTGGGAAGCTCGTCTCCGTTGACAGGCATACTATAGGAACGGTTCTTGTAGTTGTTAGCGGACATATCAACGCCGCCGAAGTCAATGCGTTTGCAAATCCCCAGCACGCAGGCACGCGGAATGAAACTTGCCTTCGATGCAAGGTCAATGGCCTCGGCATCACAGTATCCGTTATCGATAAGATTGAACACTTCACGATGCAGACACTGTTGAAGACGATTAACGATATAGCCCTGAATGAATTTTTTCATCAGAACGGCGGTTTTGCCGCAGTTCTTAAGAAGCTGAAGGGCAATTTCGGCGTATTCCTGAGGAGCCTGCTTGCTTTTTACAACTTCAACAAGGGGAATAAGCTGCGGCGGAGCATACCAATGACAAATAATCTGCTGCGGCAGGAGTTTCTCAGGCACAATTTCAAAAATGTTCAGGGCAGAGGTGTTTGAAGCGATGATAACATCCTCCGGAACACAAGCCATGAGTTGTTCATAAAGAGCAATCTTTGCGTCTTTATTCTCGACGATGGTTTCCTGAATGAATTGAGCGCCGTCAACAGCTTCCTCCACGGTGAGGGCAAACGAAATGCGGCCGAGAATATTTTCAACATCTTCAGCAGCGATTTCTCCTTCATTGACAAAGGTCTCAAGCTGAAGCCTGAGGGCAGCTTTGGCTTTTTCACGGGTGGTCTCGGAACGCGTCCACATGACCACCTCATATCCGCCCGTCGCATACACCTGGGCAATGCCGGGACCCATGGTACCCGCGCCAAGGACTGCGATTTTTCTGATATCTTCTAATTTAATCATACGTGTTTCACCAATCCTAAAATGTCACGCGCCTCTGCAGCTGTGGCAATTGTTCTGCCTGCAGCCTCTGCAATCCTGACTGCACGCTCGACAAGCTGTACGTTAGTAGCAAGGACACCTTTCTTATAGTAAATATTGTCCTCCAACCCGACACGAATACCATCACAATCCATGGCGAGCCCGTGAAGAATACAGGGAAGGTGCCATCTGCCGATACCCGTGATTGACCAGGTAGAGCCGGGTTGCATTTTCGGCACGAAATAAGCAAGAGCCTCGGCTGTTCCGGGCATACCGCCGGTAACACCAAGCACGTACTGATAGTGAACAGGGGTCTTGAGAACACCCTTCTTTACATAGTAATCAACGTTGCCCATGTCACCGCCGTTGAAGATTTCACATTCAGGTTTGATGCCGAGCTCTTGAATCATAAGCCCGAGATCGGTAAGGAACTGGGGTGAGTTTGTAAAAATATAAGAGTTCGCCCAGTTCATTGAAAGCGGATCGTATGAGCACATTTCCGGGAGCAGAATCGGAAGGTGAGCCTTTCTCATTTCCTCAGGAAACTTGGAGCCTGAAGAAGTGAGGTTAAGAACAATGTCAACATTTTCTTTTGCTGCCTTTTCGCGAACAGCACCGACAACCTCAATCCATCTTGAAGTTTCCATGGTGTTCTTTCCTTCTTCATCACGAACGTGAAGGTGTATGATAGAAGCGCCCGCCTTGCCGCAGGCAACGGCATCATTAGCGATTTCTTCCGGAGTAATCGGAACAAATTCGGTCTGGGCCTTTGTTGTTCCAGCACCGCAAAGTGCGGCAGTGATAATAAGTTTCTTTCCCATTGTTAAATTTACCTCATAAAAATAATAATATCGTTTTTACATTTAACCGACTCGGGTGGCCGTTCAGGTCACCCGAGTAATGAAAATACTTAACGTACGCAGGTAAGACCGCCGTCAGGATAAAGGATATTTCCTGTAAGGAAGTCTGAAGCAGGGGCCGCAAGGAAGAGAGCAGTGCCTACGCAGTCTTCCGGAACGGCCATACGGCGCATCGGAAGGTCGTCTGCAAGAGACTTGCGATATGCATCGCCGCCGCGTTGCTCGATAACTGCTGTCATCATAGGAGTCTCTGTTACTGTGGGACCTAAGCCGTTAACAGTAATACCGTGAGGCCCGAACTCGGATGCGAGTTGACGAATCATCATGTCGACAGCGCCCTTGGATGAAGCATAAGCTGCATTGCCGGGACCCTTTGTAGCAACCTTGCCGCGAACTGATGAAAGAATGACGATCTTGCCGTAGCCGTTCTCTATCATATGTTTTCCGAAGTTCTTGCAGCAGCACATAACACCGTAAACGTTAACCTTAAGGGTATCAAGGTAAACGTCCATAGGGAAGTCCTCGGCCGGGAACTTCTTGTTAATGCCCTGAGCACATACCAGAATGTCAATCTTGCCCATGTCAGCCACAGACTTGGCAACAAGCTCCTGAACGCCGGCCTCATCCGTTGCGTCGGCAGCATAGTAGGTTATGTCTTTGCCGCAGGCAGCCTTAATCTCATCCCTGGCACGGGTAAGAGACTCTTCTCTTCTTGAAGAAATTGCAACATTGCATCCTGCTTCGGCAAGACCCTGAGCGATTGCCTGTCCGATTCCGCCGGCACCGCCTATGACAATTGCGTTCTTTCCTGAAATATCAAAAAGATTCATTGTTTTTCTCCTTAAGTATAATAATTATTTAACGCTTTCGCCTCTCTCGAAACGGAATGTCTGATCAGGATCAGTGAAAGCAAGACAACGCAATGAAGAACCCTCGCCGCCCTTGAATCTCCATGGGAAGCAGGCAAATGTACAGCGTCTTCCTGTAACCTCGTCAAAGTCTCCGCCCTTAGGACCGTAGCCTCCTTCATGCCATTCATGGTCTCCGCGGTAGCCGTCATCACCGATGTTCTCCACTCCGGGGATTCCGCCTTCAACCATAAGGAACTTATGAGCAGGCTCCCAAAGCGGGAAGTCAACCTTCGGATCGTGGCCATATTCTTCAGTATACTCGGCAATGAGGTCGGGACGAAGCGGCCCGAGGCCGAGGTCAACGAGCTTTGTCGCAATCGGATGATCGTTAGCCTGGCAGCCATAGCCGACAAGTTTTATCTTCTTATCGATCAGCCAGTAGGCAAGATCGCCGGTGGCGCCGCAACCGTAAGCAAAGTATTCATCGCAGTCGGCCCATATGTGGTGCTGTGAGGTATTGATGAAAAGCATGTCGCCTTCTTTGATGATGTCATCAAATTTCATAAGGTCTTTCGGTTCAATCTTACCCCACTTCCCCTTGGGAATATCCACGGCAACGCCGGTGCCGAAGAAACGCCACAGCGGATAAGCTGTGATATCGGGTGTGCATTCTGTAACATGAAGGGGAGCGTCCATATGTGTTCCCCTGTGCATAATGCCTTCCCATTGGATATCATACATGTTGGCGTCTGCATGATAGCGGACAACCTCTTCCTTAAGATTGCAGCCTGACGGCCACTGAGGCATGAAAGGCTCAAATGTATGTGTCAGATCATAAATTTGTATACTCATGTTGTTACTCTCCTTTCTCTCGATTAAAACTTCTCGCCCTTGTCGATACGCGCCTCACCGGTGCTGTCGATAATGGCAGTGAAACGTACGGGGCATGCGGCTCCCCTACGTGTTTTCCAAGGGGTAGCAATCATGGTAATCCTCTTGCCGGTCACATCATCTATATCCCCGCCCGCCTGCTGAATAACGGGGATACCTGCCTTGGCGAGCGCCTTGTGGGCAGGGTAGAAGCCGGGATACTCGGCATACGGGTCTTTTCCATCAGGATGCTTTTCCATATAAGTAGGGATAAGCCTCTTCATGAAAGGGCCCGGACGTCCTGAATGAGTCGTAAGATTGGTGGCTATCGGACAGTCAACATATGGCATGTCAACGGCAACAAGTTTAACCTTCTTGGAAATAAGATACTCGGCGGCGTCAAGTGTAAGTCCGGGCGCCTCTCCGAAATACTCAAGGGAATCGGAGTACTTGTGATGCCATCCGGTATTGATTGCAACCAAGTCGCCTTCTTTGATGTTTCCTGCCACCTTAAGATCTTCGGCGGTAATCTTGTCCCAGTTGCCCTTGTTTCTTAAATCAAGGACACATCCGTTTCCGAAAAAGTGATCGGTTGGCAGGTGTTCAAGGTCATCACCGAAAGCATACATATGAACGGGGGCGCACATATGAGTTCCGGTATGGAAATTGGTGCGAATCTTGAATGCCTGAACGCCGAACTGAGCGTGCTTTACATTCATGTCAAAGAGCGTTTCCGAGTCACCCGGATATGATGGCGCCTTGCCCGGGCCCCATTCGTGGGTCATTTCATAAAAAACAAGACTTGAATAGGGGTCCTTAACGGGGCCCACATGCGGGTCCTCAAGAGTTGAATAGTTTTTGTAAGCGTCAAGTACGTCTAGGTTGGGTGGCAACATAATCTAACCTCCTTAATAAATATTTTAAAAAAGCTACAAAACACGTATTTGTACGTAAAAATACCCAAATACTCACACATAACATTATATCCTTTTTTGTGCACGGTTTCGATAGTTGAATATTACAAAGTGCCGACAGGTTATTATGCATTTCCTCCAATACAAAAATGCTTTGTTTTATGGCAAAAAAAGAATAACGGCCAGATCGAGTTTTTTATTTGCTTAGCAAGATATAATTATGTTACAATCTTGACACACATTAGTGAAATTCACATATTAAAAGACAAAAGAAGAGGCCGATATGAAGCTGAGCATGTGGACGATTTGTGATTTTCTGATAAAAAACGAATTTGATGTCGAGACCCATATTTCGGAGGGTCTTCCTTGCATAAGTCTGCTAAAACAGAACAAGAAACGCTCCTATTCATCCAAATACGCTGAAATACTGATTTCCGGACAGGATGTCCAGATAGTCAATGATATGGACCGTATTGTTGTCAAGAGTGCAAAGGTTTCGGACGTTTTGAACGTCTTGAGCCGTGCGCTGGATTATTACACCCAGTGGGAGCATGATTTGTATGAATGCGTTCTGTGCCGGGGCACGCTTCAGGACCTGCTGGATATTGCAAACGGCATTTTTGATCGCCCCATGTTCATAAAGAACGATTCCACGAGGACTCTTGCAATAACACGCGGATATCCGTCAACGGTACATCCTTACTGGGACAAGATAGAGCAGTCCTTCGAAAGGGGCATTCCGGATTATGAAATGGTCAGGATTGTCAGCTCCGACCCGGAATACAGAAATGTATTCATGGAAAAATATCCTTCAATCAGGTTTTCGCCTGCCTATCGCGGCATGGTGATACATGCGAACATTTTCACGCAGGGACGAAGGGTGGCGGAGGTGGTTACCCTCGAAAACGGCAAGCCGTTTAACAAGGGCGATATACACCTGATGAATGTTTTCACGGAAATAATTGCCAAATATGTTAACAACAATTCCCGTCTGTTCCAGTCCGGGGCGGATGTCATGGTATACCTGACCGGCCTGCTTGAAACCGGCAGGATTGAGAACGAACAGTATCAGGCAATCAAGAAATACATAGGACATAATGATGAAACGGAGTTCTGCATAATGGTAGCGTCGGGACTTGGCGGCCAGGATTCTCCGATACTCAGTGTTCTCAGGGAAAAGCTTGAGACAAACCTTTCAGATGCCCTTGTAATCCAATACAAAGGGCAGATTGTTGTTTTGCGGGTTATCAGAGACGAGACTTATGATGCGATTGTAGAGGATTTCCGCAAGCGGATTCCAAAGGAGGGGTTCGTCTGGGGAGTCAGTTTTGAATTTCGTTCATTGAGAAATGTACCCAGATACTATGTTCAGGCATGTAATGTCCTTGAAAACGCTATAAACGAGTCGAAACCGCATGCCACAATGTATGAAATGGCTCCCGGAATTATTGCCGGCTTATTGGGGGATGAAAATGATATCAGGACTATGGTGCATCCGGATCTTTTGCGACTTGAAAATGCGGACTCAAAGGAAAACACCCGATATTGCGAGACACTGTTTTATTATCTTTTGTGCGGCGGAAACTTTACGGATACGGCTATTGCAATGAATCTGCACCGCAATACTATAATATACAGGATGAATAAGATCAGGGAAATAATGCACAGCAATCTCGACGAGGTCGCCAACCGCAAGTTGTTGATTTATTCATACCTGATATCGCAGAAGGAATATTGAAAATATCCTTGCTTTTTCAAAACGGGCATGTTATAGTATTTACAATGTAACTATAGGGTTTATTTAGAAGAGCGGACCGGCAGGTCGGCTCTTTTAGGTATGTAGGCCGCACCACGGAGGATATATGGAAAAAGCAGACATAGAAAGCAGGACGGAAAAGCTGATAGGCCCCATACTTGAACAAAATGAGTTTGAGCTTGTGGATGTGGAATACGTCAAGGAAGGAAACGACCGGTATTTGAGGGCGTACATTGACAAGGAGGGTGGCATAAACATAAATGACTGCGAACTTGTCAGCCGGGCGCTTGAGGAGAAACTTGATGTTGCCGATTTCATTCGCGAAGCGTATATTTTGGAGGTCAGCTCACCCGGGCTCACAAGGCCCTTAAAAAAGGAAAAGGACTTTGCACGAAACAAGGGCAGACAAGTTGAGATTCATCTGTACAGGCCTGTTGATAAATCAAAGATTTTCATCGGGACCCTTGTGTCATTTGATAACTATATGGTGACAATAGAGGATGAAAACGGTAAACCTCATACATTTAAGCGCAAGGAAATGGCGCTGATCAGACAGTATTTTGAATTTTAAGCTGGAGGAAAAATAAAGATGGCAAGCGAATTGATGGAAGCAATGGAAATATTGGCGCAGGAAAAGGATATCAGCAAGGAAGCCATACTTTCTGCTATTGAAAGTGCCCTTGTTACCGCTTATAAAAATCAATACAAGAAGAAGGAGGACAGTATTCTGGCGGCCGAGAACGTATTTGCCAAGGTCGATGAGGAAACCGGCGAATTCTATGTGTATGCCGAGAAAGTGGTTGCCGAAGAAGTTGAAAACGGATTTCTTGAGATATCACTTGAGGACGCAAGAAGAATCTATCCCACGTGTGAAGTGGGCGAAATTGTAAGACTGGCTGCGGAATCGAAGGAATTCAGCCGCATAGCAACACAGAACGCCAAAAATGTGCTGCTGCAGAGTCTCAGAGAGAAGGAAAAGGATAATATCTTCGAAGAATTTCTTTCAAAGGAAAACAATATTGCGGCCGGATCGGTGCAAAGGTTTAATGATAGAAGTGTCATTATTAATCTGGGCAAAGCTGACGGCATTCTGAATGAGAACGAGCAGGTAAAAACGGAAAAATTCCGTATAAACGAGAGCATCAAAGTGTATGTGCTCGAGGTGAAAAATACAAAAAAGAATCTGCGGATTCTGGTTTCCAGGACCCATCCCGAGCTTGTAAAGAAACTTTTTGAATCCGAGGTGGCAGAGGTTAAGGACGGAACGGTTGAAATCATGGCAATTGCCCGTGAGGCGGGAAGCCGCACGAAGATGGCTGTTATGTCAAACGATCCGGATGTAGATGCGGTTGGAGCATGCGTAGGCCTGAACGGAATGCGCGTAAATAATGTGGTGGCCGAGCTTAAGGGAGAAAAAATCGATATCATCAACTGGTCTGATAATCCGGCCGTTCTCATAGAAAATGCGCTAAGTCCCGCCAAGGTTATTTCCGTGCTTGCGGATGCCGAAGAAAAGACAGCAACGGTTATTGTTCCCGATTACCAGCTTTCACTTGCAATAGGCAAGGAAGGTCAGAACGCCCGTCTTGCCGCAAGACTGACAGGTTTTAAGATTGACATACTTAACGAGACTCAGGCTGCAGACATCCTTGAGGAAATGTATGCCGGTTATGAAGAAGGCGAGTATGAAGAGGGCGAGTACGATGAAGTCGAATATGACGGGGATGAATATAGCGAGGATGAGTATATCGAAGACGAATATGATGAAGATGAGCATGATGAAAGCGAGCATGACGAAGACGAGCATGATGAAGACGAGCATGATGAGGATGAGTATGACGGGGATGAACCGCAAGAACATATAGACGAAGAAAAACAAGAGGAAGAGTAGACTTGAAAAGAAAGGGTTTGGCACTTCTGGGCCTTGCGGCTAAAGCCGGCAGGCTGCAAAGCGGCGAATGGGCGGTTGATAATACAATTAAATCCGCCAGGGCATTTCTCGTGATAATAGCAGGGGATGCGTCTGAAAAAACCAAGAAGCATTTGCAAGACATGTGCAACTTCAGAGGCATTCCCGCATACATCTTCTCGGACAGGTATGAGTTAGGAAAGAGCATAGGAAAAGATATGAGAGTATGCATTGCCGTTACAGATAAAGGATTCAGCAGCAAACTGATATCCATACTACAGGAGGATAGAGAATGAAAATATACGAATTGGCCAGGGAGCTTGGGGTTGAAAGCAAGCTGATTGTTGAGTTCCTCGTGAAAGAGGGCAGCGATGTCAAAAGCCACATGAGCCTTGTTCCGGAAAAAATGGTTGATAAGGTGAAGGCCAAGTTTTCCAAAATAGAAAAGAAGCCGGCCCAGACTGTCAAGGCGGTTGCTCTTCCCGATCATATTGTTAAAAAGGTTGAGGAGGATGCCAAGGCAAAGGAAAAGGCCGCTGCCGTAAAAAGCGAGCAGGAAAAAGCCCGGACAAAGCCAGTTCAGGCCGCAGAGGATGCTGCGAAAAAGAAAAAGAAAATCGTGGGGGTATTCAATCCGCAGTACAGTGCGGCCCTTAAGGACAAACCCGTTGTCCAGCCTGTCGGCAGGGAAACAAAGGCCGCACCTCAGCCGGCAGTAAAGAGACCTCTTCCAAGTCAGATTCGTCCGGCAAGGGACAGGAAACCGGATGATTATGTTGAGCCGGCAAAAAAGACCGAGCCGGTCAAGAAAGCTGAGCCGGTCAAGAAAGTTGAGCCGGTTAAGAAGGTCGAGCCCGCAAAGAAAGCCGAGCCTGCACCGGAGGCAAAGGCGGAAGAAAAAACAGCTCCTGAGATCCCTCAGACGCAGACGGTTGCAAAACCTGTCGAAAAGGAGACCGGAACAAAGGTGAAGACCGGAACTCAGACGACAAAGGAGCAACAGGGAAAACCCGAGGAAAGTGAAGCCATCAAGTCTCTCAGAGCAAAGATTGTAAAGGGAACAATTAATCCGGAAGACCTGATTGCCGGCACCAGATCTGCCAAGAGCAAGACCCAGAGTCGGAAAGGTCAGGGACAAGACCAGACTCAAAGCCGCGCTAAAATCAAGGGCGGCAGGTATCAGGGCGACAAGGATGACCATGGCAGGGAAACTGACGATAATAATCGCAAGCCCGGCGGCAGCCGTATTAAGTCCAAGGACGGCGTAGCGGCAGCTCCGGCATTCAGCGATGATTCACGCAGAAAAGGCAAGGGCGGCAGACCGCAGCAGAAGGACAGACATGACAAGAGCAGCAAGGGCGATAAGTATGACAGGCTCGAGAACGAGAAGGGCGTACAGAGAGCCGCTAAGGCTCCGGCTAAGCCCGAACCGGTTGAGGAAGAAATCAAAGTTATCTCCATTCCGGACACCATTGAGCTTAGGGAATTTGCCGCCAAACTGAAGATGCAGCCCGCAGCCCTTATTAAAAAATTATTCCTTCAGGGCAAGGTGTTTACGCTTAACGATATTCTTGATTTTGAAACCGCGGAAGAAATCGCACTTGATATGGATATAATCACGGAACACGAGGTGGAAATTGATTATATCGAGGAGTTGCTAAAAGAAGAGGAAGACGCGCCGGAATCCCTGAAGAAGAGACCGCCGGTTGTTTGCATCATGGGTCATGTTGACCACGGAAAGACATCTCTTCTTGATGCAATAAGGGAAACCAATGTTACTGCACGCGAGGCGGGTGGAATTACGCAGCATATCGGTGCGTATATGGTTGAAATTAACGGAGAGACTATAACCTTCCTTGATACACCCGGTCACGAGGCATTTACCGCAATGAGACTTCGCGGCGCACAGTCGACGGACGTTGCCATACTTGTTGTTGCTGCGGATGACGGTGTAATGCCGCAGACAATCGAGGCAATCAATCATGCCAAGGCCGCAGGAATCCATGTAATTGTCGCAGTCAATAAGATTGATAAGCCCGCAGCAAACATTGAAAAGGTTAAGAAGGAGCTCTCCGATCATGGTCTTATCCCTGAAGATTGGGGCGGTAATACAATTTTCGTTCCGATTTCGGCAAAGACCGGCGAGGGCATTGAATTACTTCTTGAAACGGTAATCCTTGATACGGAAATCCTTGAACTCAAGGCAAATCCGGACAGGCAGGCACGCGGTATCGTTATTGAGGCTAAGCTTGATAAGGGCAGGGGCTCGGTGGCAACACTGCTTGTGCAGAAGGGTACGCTAAAAGTGGGCGACCATGTTGCCATCGGCGAATCCTATGGCAAGGTACGCGCCATGACAAACGAAAACGGTTTAAAGATTACGGAAGCCACACCGTCAACACCAATCGAGATTACCGGTTTAAGGGGTGTTCCCGATGCCGGCGAGGTATTTGTTGCATTTGATAATGACAAGGATGCCAGGCAGTTTGCTCAGGTTTATGTGGCTGAGAATAAGAAGAAGCTTCTGGCAGGCGCAAGAGGCCGGATGAGTCTGGATGATGTATTTGACCAGATTAAAGCGGGCGAGCTTAAGGAGCTTAATATAATAATTAAGGCTGACGTTCAGGGTTCGGTCGAGGCAATTAAGGAGAGTCTTGAGGATCTTTCAAACGATGAAATTGTTGTTAAGTGCATTCATTCAGGTGCCGGTAATGTGTCTGAGTCGGATGCAATCCTGGCTTCAGCATCCAATGCAATCATTATTGCATTTAATGTCGTTGCCAATCCGGACGCTCGCGACACCATTGAACAAGAGAGTGTTGATATGCGTACCTACAGTGTAATCTATAATGCCATCGATGACGTTAAGAGGGCAATGGAGGGCATGCTTGAGCCGGTTTATGAGGAGGTAGTAACCGGTCAAGTCGAGGTAAGACAGACCTTCAAGGCATCGGGAATCGGCGTCATAGCCGGCGCGTATGTTTCCGAAGGCCATGTTACGAGAAATTCCAAGGTGCGCTTAAGCCGTGACGGGGAAATGCTCTTTGACGGACCCATTGCGTCTCTTAAGAGATTCAATGATGATGCCAAGGAGGTCAGGTCAGGCTTTGAATGCGGCATTGTACTTAAGGGGTTCCAGGACATCAAAGAGGGTGACATCATGGAAATTTATGAAATGAAAGAGATTCCAAGGTCATAACTATGAAAAAGCATTCGGTGAAAAGCATCAGAATAAACGGAGAGGTCCAAAAGGAGCTTTCCGCCATAATCAGGGAAAGCAAGGACCCGAGAATCCACCCCATGACAAGCGTTGTCATGGCTGATGTGGCAACGGACCTAAGAACCTGTAAGGCCTACATTTCTGTTCTCGGAGATGATAAGGACCGCAGCAGGACAGAGGAAGGACTTAAAAGTGCCGCCGGCTTCATCCGAAAGGAGCTGGCAAGAAGGCTGAACCTTCGCAATACCCCGGAGTTGACATTCATAATGGATACATCCATTGAGGACGCCATAAGGATGACTCGGCTTATTGATGAGGTAATAAAAAATGAAAATAGCTGATTTTATGAAGGACGTAAAAAGGGTGGCCATTACGGGGCATACACGCCCGGACGGAGACTGTGTCGGAGCATGCTTGGCCCTTTACGGATATCTTTTGAAAAATTATCCGGATGTAAGCACGGATGTTTTTCTTGAAAAGCCTTCAGACAAGTTGTCATTTATAAAGTATTCCGACCGGATTATTAACGACTGTTCCGCGGCAGGGGGACACGACCTTATGTTCTGCCTTGATTGCGCCAGCATTGACCGCATGGGTATGGCCATTGATTGTTTCAGGAAGGCCGGACGTACCATATGCATTGACCATCATGTCAGCAATTCCGGATATGCCGATGAAAACTATATTTATCCGGACAAGTCCTCCTGCTGTGAGGCATTATATGGTTTTATGGAGAAGGGGCGTATAGACAGGGATATCGCTGTGGCATTGTACACGGGAATTGTATATGATACCGGTGTTTTTCAGTATTCCAACACCGGACCTTCCACACTACGTGTTGCAGCAGAGCTTTTGGAGTACGGAATTGACGCGAATTATATAGTCGATGAGAGTTTCTTCGCTAAGACCTACAATGAAAACCGGATTTTCGGTTACGCGGTGTTTAACAGCCGTCTTGCCTGTGACGGGAAGGTTATTTACACCTGTATCACTCAAGATGATCTTAAGGAATTCGGTGTTTTAAGCCGGGAGTTGGAAGGCATAGTTGCCCAGCTCAGGCTGACAAGGGGAGTTCAATGTGCAATCTGCATGCATGAGCTTTGCCCGGGCGAATATAGAGTCAGTCTCAGGTCCAATGAGGACGTGGATGTAAATGAAATCGCAACGCTTTTCGGTGGCGGAGGACATGAACGGGCTGCCGGTTGTAACATGGTCGGGACTGCCAGGGAGTGTCTTGACCGGCTTATTGAAGCGCTTGAAAAGGTTGTAAAATGACTTCGGGTGTCATTAATATTTACAAGGAAAAGGGTTATACTTCTTTTCGCGTGGTTGCTTTGATAAGAAAGCTGACGGGCGAAAGGAAAGTCGGACATACCGGAACCTTGGATCCGGATGCAGAGGGAGTGCTTCCCGTTTGTATAGGCAAGGCAACAAAATTAGCGGGTCGGCTGACCGATACGGATAAGACCTATCGGGCAGTCATGACATTGGGGGTACAGACCGATACTCAAGACATTTCCGGCAGGATTATTGAAAGCATGTCCCCGGAGGATATCAGGAGCAGAGTCAATCCGGAGCAGATAATTTCCGCGATTCGGGGTTTTGTCGGGGAAATTTACCAGATCCCTCCTATGTATTCTGCGCTTAAGGTTGACGGGGTTAAACTCGTGAACGCGGCCCGCGCCGGGAAGGAAATTAAAAGGGAGCCCAGAAGGGTCATCATCCATGATATTACCCGCATAAGTGTTGACATGGAGAGATTGGAGGTATCCTTTACGACGGATTGTTCCAAGGGAACCTACATCAGGACTTTGTGTGAAGATATAGGAAAAAGCCTTGGCATTTCCGCTTGCATGAAAAGCCTTGTAAGGACAAGGGCGGCCGGTCTTTCGGCAGAGGAAGGGATAACCCCTGAAGAGGCTATAGAGTTTGCAAGACAGGGAAGATTGCAGGAGTATATAATCAGTATCGAAAGATTTCTTACGGAATATCCTTCCCTTTTTGTAAATGATGGCGCAATTGCGCGTCTGGAAAGCGGAAATCATTTATATGAAACGGATTTTGAGGATTTCGACATGCCGAAGGGCATTGAGGGCGGCAAAGGCGTTGCCGGCGAACCGGGAACATATCGCATTTATGATTGCAGGGGTATTTTTTTTGCACTTTATTCCTATAACTGCCGTGAACGCCGATATAAATGCGAGCAAATGTTCAAATAAGTTAAAAATATGAAGCTGATAACCGGAACGGATGATATAAAACTGAATAACACCGTTATTACAATCGGGAAATTCGACTGCTTACACTTAGGACACATGATGCTTATCGACGTGGCGTCAGGCATGAAGGAGCCCGGAATGCAGCAGGTTATTTTCACTTTTGACAATAATCCTAACGATGTGGTGAATAATTGCCTGGACAGACAGATTGTTTCCGGGAACGAAAGAGACTACAGGGCGGTAAAAAACCGGGTAGACTGTATTGTTGAGTATCCTTTTACCCATGAAGTCAGGAATATGACCCCAAAGGAGTTTGTCAGGGATATTCTTGTTAAAAAAATGGATGCAAGGGCCGTTGTCTGCGGTGACGACTTCAGATTCGGATATGACCGGACAGGGGATGCGGACGTACTTGCCGGGCTTGGAGAGGAATACGGGTTCCGGGTACGGATTGTTGAGAGAATAAAATACAAAGGCCGAGCCATAAGCTCAACCTACATAAGACAGGAGCTGTTGAAAGGGAATCTTTCAGATGTAAACGAAATGCTCGGACGAAACTTTACCATGACCTCCGTAGTGGAGAAAGGCTTCCATATAGGAAGGAAAATGGGACTTCCCACAATCAATTTCAAAATTTCGGAAGATAAGCTCCTTCCGCCGGACGGTGTATATATTACCGAAACGGAAATAGATGGCATGCGGTTTGCGAGTATAACCAATATCGGAGTAAGGCCTACTTTCCACAAAGACGGTGAGCGCTTGGTGGAAACATATATTTCAGGCTTTGACGGAAATGCATACGGCAGAATGGCTATTGTCCATTTCCATGAATTTATAAGACCGGAGATCAAATTTGCCGGAGCCGGCGAGCTTGCACAGCAGATAAAAACTGACTTGGAAATAATGAAAAAATATTTTAATAAAATGGGACGGATGAAGGAAAATGGCTAAAATAAAGACCGACAGGGCTCTGCTTAATTCGTTTTTGCTGCTTCTGGCGGCAATTATATGGGGAATATCCTTTGTTACCCAGCAGATAGGCGGACAGCTGCTTGGAGCATATACTTTCAACTCTTTGCGGCTGTTGATAGGTGCACTTGTTGTATATATTGCGGCTCTCATTCTTGATAAGGCGGGCTACAGTCAAAAGCCCGCAAACAAGGCGGAGAACAAAAGACTGTGGCTTACGGGACTCGGATGCGGTGTTTTTCTGGCAATCGGCACCAATCTCCAGCAGCTTGCCCTCAACTCGGGCGTTTCCACCGGAAAGGCGGGTTTTCTGACCACAATGTATATCCTTATTGTTCCCATCATCAGTTTGTTCTTCGGGAGCAGGTGCGGATGGAATGTGTGGGTGGGAGCGTTGATTGCAGCCATAGGCATGTACTTCCTCTGCATGAGCGGATCCTTTAGTCTGGAAACTCCAGATCTGCTGCTTCTTGGAGGTTCCCTTGGGTTTGCCTGTCAGATTGTAGTTATCGACAGATACGGCGGGCAGGTTGACAGCCTGAGACTTTCCTGCGTGCAATTTCTGATTTCGGGAGTTTTATCCCTAATTCCGGCACTGATTTTTGAAATGATTCCCTTCGCCGGCGGATTAACCGCCTGGCTTGTACAGTTTGCCTCCGGAAAGATATGGATCTCCCTTCTTTACATGGGAATCGCAAGCTGCGGAGTAGGCTACACCCTGCAGATTATCGGACAAAAAGGCGTTAACCCTACGGTTGCCTCTCTTATCATGAGTCTGGAGTCGGTTTTTGCTCTTCTTGCCGGACTTGTTTTCCTCAAGCAGCTTCTTTCGGGACGTGAAATATTCGGCTGCTGTTTGATGTTTATCGCGATTTGCCTTGCGCAGATTAATTTTAAAAGAAGAAAACAAGCCTGATCGGCGCACGTTTTTCGAAAAATAAGAAATAGATGGTTGAAAGATTCAAAAAAAATTGATAAAATAATTTCAGGAAGCGCGGGGTTAGTATATCGGTAATACATCGGCTTCCCAAGCCGAGGAGGCGGGTTCGACTCCCGTACTCCGCTTTGTATCAATTCAATAGCCACTTCAATTGGGTAGCTTTTAGGAGGTTAGTTTATGAAAAAAATATTAAAAGTTCTTGCCATTTTGACAATTATCGGTCTTGTGGCCTATGCCGCATATCTTTGTTACGTGAAGTTCATTAAAAAATCCGATGATGAGGATTACTGGAATGATCTGGAGGACTGGGGCCGCGAGAATGAGTTCGAGCCCGAGGTGACTTTTGCAGACAGAGTCAAGTCCGCCGCTGAAAAACAACTGAACAAAATAAAATAACTGTTGTTTATGGCTACTCTAATGCCGGTGCGGCCTTTTGGGGTGCACTTGGTTTTTGTGAAATGAATAAGGGAGAAACCGAATGAATACTGTTATCACAATAGGAAGGGAATTCGGAAGCGGCGGGCGTGAGCTTGGCAGGCGTCTGGCGGAAGAATTGAAGTTTGAGTATTATGATAACGAAGTGCTTACCCAGATAGTTCAGCGCACCGAGCTTTCAGAGAATTACATCAGAGAAGTTGTGGAGGGGAAAAGCCACAGGCTGTTTCCGATTACTATTGAGCAAACTTTCAATTTCACGGTTGATTACAATATCAGGCAGTTTCAGGATATTTACAAGGCTCAGTCAGATGTCATCAAGGATATGGCCAACAAGTCGGATTGCGTTATTGTAGGCAGATGTGCTGATTACATTCTTCGCAATGAGGGACACAGACTTTTTCGTCTTTTTATATATGCAGACATCGAAAGCCGTATAAAACGATGCTTTGAGCGAGCTTCAGAGGATGAAAATCTCGACGAAAAGCAGATGCGGAAACACATTCTGAAGGTTGATAAGGGCAGGGCAAGCTATTATGAGGATTACACACTCCAGAAGTGGGGTGACAAAGCCTGTTATGATATGTGCTTTAACACCACCAATCTTGTAATTGAGAAAATTGTGCCGCATATTGCACGGATTTTCCGATAGAGGTCGATTATATTTTAAAGAGACTGCGGCTGCAGTCTCTTTTTTGTTTGAAAAGCGGAATATCAGTTCAGAATGCTGTCGACGTCGTGGGCATCACCGGTCAGTATCAACCGGCCTTTCTCGGAACGAATATAGGAGATAATCTCAGGAGCAGGGTAGGGGTTTTTTGATAATCCTCTTATAACGGGACTCATATTTATTTCAAAGAGCGGCGGATTATCCGCGGAAAGAATTTTGCGGACAGCCTTTTTCCATGCTGCCGTATAGCGGGAATGGGCAGGGTCAAAAAGCTTGTTATCTTTATTGAACTTAACTATGACATCGAAATGTCCTATTATGTGGATACCTGAGTCGCCTTGGCGGGAGACAGTTTCATAATAGTCCTCGATAAGGGCGTAGATGTCATTGTCATAGAAATGTTTTGCGGCAAAGCGAATAGTCTCCTCGCTTTCGTCAACGGGAATGTAAAAAAAACCGTCACAGTACCTGATTGATTCAGGGATGCAAAAGGATTCAATACCTTTAAGTCGCAGGTAATGAACCGAGCCGATAGCATAATCATATTTGTCTATCGGTTCTTTGCTGAAGTAATCTTGTTCAACTCCGCACAGTATTTCAATTTCCGTATATTTGCGACGCAAAGCGTGAACGGCCTGCATATACTCGCTTATTCGGCTCTTCGGCATACAGTATCTTTCGTCAAAGAAGGTGTAGGAATGGTCTGAAATCCCGATCCGTTTCAGCGACATTGCGATTGCGGTCTGAACCATTTCCTCAGGGGTGTTTGCACCGTCGCTAAAGGTGGTGTGGCAATGTAATTCTTGTTTTTCCTGATTGATGATGTCCATGTTATTTCGTCATTTTCTCCTGTTTAATCTTATAATCTATTACGTGTCGCCCTGCCAGCTCGTGCCGGATGTCTTCGAGGGAAATGCCCGACTCAATCATCAACACCATAACATGATAAGCAAGGTCTGCAATTTCATAAACGGTTTCCTTTTTGTCATTTGCTTTGGCGGCAATAATAACTTCTGTACATTCCTCACCGATTTTCTTCAGTATTTTATCGAGGCCTTTTTCAAATAAATAGGTGGTGTATGAGCCCTCCTTCGGCGATTTTTTTCGTCCTCTTATCAGCTCCATAAGGCCTTCATACGAGAATTCACTCAAGTCATCGTTTCCCCAGACGGGATATTCAAAACAAGACACGGTTCCGAGATGACAGGCGGGTCCGTCGGGGATTACCTTAACCTGCAGGGCATCCCTGTCGCAGTCGGCGGTTATGGAAACAATGTGCTGGCAGTTGCCGCTGGTTTCACCTTTCAGCCACAGTTCCCGCCGGGACCGGCTGTAAAAGCAGGCAAGTCCCTTTTCAACGGATATCTTCAGGCTCTCGGTATTCATGTATGCCAATGTCAGCACACGACCGGTATTTGCATCCGTAACAATGGCGGGAATAAGTCCTTCTTCGTCAAATCTAAGTTCATCAATATTTATCATTTTATAATCCTTTCGAATGCGGTATCGGATTAACCGGTAATTTTGACGGGGATATTGTGTGCAGCCATTTCCCTTTTAAGGTCGGATATTTTCACTTCGCCGAAATGAAAAACAGAGGCGGCCAGCCCCGCATCGATTTCAGGCAGAGAGGTGAAGAGTTCGATAAAATCCTGAATGCAGCCGGCGCCTCCGGAGGCTATTACAGGTACGGAAACAGCCTTGCATACGGCGGCAAGCATTTCCAGGTCAAATCCTTTTCCTACACCGTCAGTGTCAATGGAATTAACCACAATCTCACCGGCACCGTTGTCCACGCAGCGTTTAATCCAATCAATTGCCTCAAGGCCGGTATCTTCCCTTCCGCCCTTGGCAAAAACCCTGAATTTTCCGTCGACCCGCTTGATATCAACGGATAAAACAACGCATTGACTTCCATAAATCCTTGAAGCCTGTAAAACAAGATCCGGATTTCTGATCGCACCGGAGTTGACACTGACTTTGTCGGCACCGCATTTAAGAACCCGGTCAAAATCCTCAAGGGAATTTATGCCTCCGCCGACAGTCAGCGGAACGAAAATCGAGGCCGCGGTTTCAAGCAGGATGTCCGTGAATAATGCCCGTCCGTCGCTTGAGGCCGTAATATCATAAAAAACAATTTCGTCCGCCCCGGCGCGGTTATAATATTCCGCCAGGGATACCGGAGAATCCACATCCTTCAGTTCCTCAAAATTTACTCCCTTCACAACGCGTCCGTCACGGACATCCAAGCAGGGGATTATTCTTTTTGTTGCCATTTTTACTCCTTTTGTCATTAATTCTGCGGGGAGTCGTCCGACGCTTGAGAAGTCGGAGCATTCCCCAGTCTTATAGCGGAGGTTAGGTCTATTGCTCCCGTATAACAGGCCTTACCTATTATTGCCCCGTAAAGGTTCATCCGCGCCAATGCCCTGATGTCTTCAAGGGATGAAATTCCTCCCGAAGCGATAATATCAAAACTGAAACGATTTGCCAGCTTGTTATATAGCAGGCGGTTGGTACCCATCATGGTGCCGTCCTTTGAGATGTCGGTGCAGATGATGGTTCTAATACCAAGGGTCTGCAGTTTTTCACAAAAATCAAATGCGTTCAGTGCGGTTTTTTCAATCCAGCCGTTTGTTGCCACCGTGCCGTCACGTATATCAACACTTACGGCGATTTT
Source organism: Lachnospiraceae bacterium (assembly GCA_050944475.1). GTDB lineage: Bacteria > Bacillota > Clostridia > Lachnospirales > Lachnospiraceae > RGIG5612. The sequence continues at coordinate 200,765 of JBMNRD010000002.1, read as the reverse complement.
CTCGGCATATTTTTTAACGGCTTCTCGCAAAAAATCAGAATTTGTTACGGCCGCGGTTCCGAGAATGACTCTGTCAATTCCGGCAGAAATGTACTCTTCAATGGCCGACATTGTTCTGATTCCGCCTCCGACTTCGCAAAACAGTCCGCTTTCCTTTTTAATGCGGCAGACGGTGGCAAAGTTAGGGGTTGAACCGTCTCTGGCACCCTCAAGGTCCACGATATGTACGTATTCGGCACCGGCGGCTGCAAAGGCTTTGGCCGTTTCGACAGGGGAGTTTGAATATACGGTCATTTGTTCATAATCACCCTTAAAAAGCCTTACGACCTTGTCCTCAAATAAATCTATTGCAGGAAAAATCCTCATCTGTCAAATCTCCTTATATCTCGCAAAATGCCCTTAAAATCAAAGTACTCCCTTTGTGGAAGGAATTGCATCCGCAAACCGTAAGTCCAAAGCGACTGCCCTGCGCAGGCTCCTTGCAACCGATTTAAATGCTCCCTCAATGATATGATGGGAATTACTTCCTGCAAGCTGGATAATATGCAGTGTAATCCGCGAGCGTCTGACAAAGCTGAGCCAGAATTCGCAGACCAGTTCCGTATCAAAGTCGCCAACCTTTTGGGTGGGAATCTGAAGGTTGAAATTAAGGAAATCCCTGCCGGATATATCGACGGCGCTCAATATCAGGGTTTCGTCCATGGGTGTAACGGAATCCCCGTACCGGACAATGCCTCTTTTATCGCCTATTGCCGTCTCGAATGCATCCCCGAGGGCAATGCCGATATCTTCAGTAGTATGATGATAGTCAACGTAAGTATCGCCCGCGCATTTCAGGCTCAGGTTAAAGCCGGCATGACGGGCAAAAAGGGTCAGCATGTGATCGAGAAAACCGCAGCCCGAATCCACATCGCTTATTCCTTCCCCGTCCAGCTCCAATGCGAGCCTGATCCGGGTTTCGTTAGTGTTCCTTATGATTTCCGCATTTCTCATTACTGCCTCTTTTCTTTCAGGATATCAGTGATGGCCGCAAGCAGCGAGTCCATCTGTTCCCGGGTTCCTATTGTAATCCGAATATAGTCATTAATCCTCGGATTGTCAAAATGTCTTACCAGAATTCCTTTTTCTTTCAGCTTCAAGTAAAGCTCTTTTCCGTCAAGAAGATGGTGAGCGGCAAAAAGAAAATTTGCCGAGGAGTCTGTTACCGTAAAACACATTTCTTTAAGGGAATCGGCAGTCTGATTTCTGATCTTGATGATTTTCCTGCAGTTTGTAAAGGTATACTCCTCATTATCAAGCACGGCGGCGGCCGCCGCCATTGTCATTGAATTGACATTATATGGATTGATGGAGTAACGGACGGTGTTCAAATCGTTTATCAGTTCCGGGTTGCCCATAACAAAGCCCAGTCTTGCCCCGGCCATGGATCTTGACTTGGAAAAGGTTCTGACAATAAGAAGATTTTTATATCCCTTCAGCAAAGGCAGGGCGGTTTCACCGCCAAAATCAACATACGCCTCATCCACGATGACCACGTTGCCGGGATTGGATCGGACAATCCTTTCAATGTCGCTGACGGGAAAGCATATTCCCGTAGGCGCATTTGGATTGGCAATGAAAATCGTACTGCCGATTCCGAGATAATCATTCACATTCAAGGTGAAGTCCTCCTGCAGGGGGATTTCCCTGAAGGGCACACCTGCAAATTGCGCAAAAACACGGTAGAATCCATATGTTATGTCAGGAAACGCAGCCGGAACATTCTCGTCGCAAAAAGCCAGAAAGGCAAAATACAACCCTTCGTCGGAACCGTTGCTTACAAGAATCTGTTCGGGAGCCAAACCGTAAATATCACCAAGGCGGCCGGTCAGGGCGGAGCAGGTTGGATCCGAATAAAGATTAAGGCTTCCGGTCACTGCCTCAATCGCCCTGAATACGTCCGGATGAGGCGGATAGGGAGACTCGTTGGTATTAAGTTTAATATACCTTGTGTCTTTTGGCTGCTCACCGGGAGTGTAGGGTACCAGATCTCTATATTTTTCAATAAAAAAACCGCTCATATTTTTTCCTCTTCAAATCGGATGACTGCGCTTTTGGCGTGGGCGGTCAGTCCCTCCTTCTCGGCGAAAAACGCAATATCCTCGGCAATGTCCCTCAGGGCATCACGTGTATAATATGTAAACTGGGTCTTTTTTATAAAATCATCAACCGAGAGTGGACTTGAAAATCGCGCGCTTCCCCCTGTGGGCAAGGTATGGTTCGGTCCCGCCATATAATCCCCAAGGGCTTCCGGACAGTATCTTCCCATAAAGATCGAGCCGGCATGCCGAACTTTATCGAGGTAGTCAAAGGGATTATTCACACACAACTCAAGATGTTCAGGCGCGATATCATTTACAATGTCAATGGCCTCATCAAGGCTTTCGGTGACAATAATTTTTCCGTTGCGGTCAATGGAGGCACGGGCAATCTCCCGTCGTTCAAGCAATGGAATCTGTCTCTCAATCTCTGCACTTACTTTACCCGCCAAAAGGCCGCTGTCGGTAATAAGAACGGCGCTTGCCATTTTGTCATGCTCGGCTTGGGAAAGAAGGTCGGCCGCAATATGCTTCGGGTCGGAGGCGCCGTCAGCGACAATAAGGATTTCACTCGGTCCGGCTATCATATCTATGGAAACACGCCCGTAAACCTGACGCTTGGCTTCGGCAACGAACGCATTTCCGGGACCGACAATTTTGTCGACATATGGAATCGTCTCTGTTCCGTAAGCCAGGGCGGCAATTGCCTGGGCGCCGCCGGCTTTGTATATTTTATTTATTCCGGCAACATATGCGGCTGCCAGGGTGGCAGGGTTGATTTTTCCGTCATTTCCCGGCGGAGAGACCATGACAATTTCGGGTACACCGGCAATTTTTGCGGGAATGGAATTCATCAGCACCGTTGAAGGATAGGCTGCAGTACCACCGGGAACATATAGGCCCGCACGGTCGACGGGAGTTATTTTCTGCCCCGTTATACAGCCGTGTTCGTTTTCAATACGGAAGCCTTCACGAATCTGCTTCTCATGGAAGCGCCGGATATTTGCGGCCGCCCTTTCCAAAACACTGATAAAGCGAGGCTCGGCAACGGACAGGGCATTTTGCATCTCCTCGTCGGTTACCTGCAGGCTTTCGAGATTTACGCCGTCAAAACGGGCCGTATATTCAAGGACCGCCTCATCCCCGCGCATACGGACATCTTCGATGATGCCTGTTACGGTCCGGCTTATGTCCGGGGTATCTTCCGTCCTGACAAATATTTCCCGGTAGGCGGCCCGGCTGCGATTTAGTATTTTAATCATCGGTTCTCCTTTGAATCTCATTTAATCTGTCATCGGGACCTGCGCGGCCAGTGCCCGGCGTATCCGGTCAATCATTTCACTGTTGAATTTATATCTGGATTTATTTGCGATCAGCCTTGCGCTGATGGGGAAAATGGTTTCCACTACCTTCAGGTTGTTTTCCCGCAGGGTTGTACCGGTTTCCACAATGTCAACGATAACATCCGAAAGCCCGAGAATCGGCGCGATTTCAACGGAGCCGTTCAGGTGGATAATATCAATATTCCTGTCGATTGAGGAATAATAAGCCCTGGCGATATTGCTGAACTTTGTGGCAACGCGGAGGGTTCGCCCCGGAATGTCGGCATAATCTTCCGAAGCGGCGACGCACATTCGGCATTTGCCTATATTGAGGTCAAGAAGCTCATACAGATCCGGCTCATATTCCAGCAAAATATCCTTGCCCGCCACTCCTATATCCGCGATGCCGCGTTCAACGTAGATTGCCACGTCGGACGGTTTTGCCCAAAAATACCTGACCTTTTGCTCACTGTTTTCAAAGATAAGTTTCCTGCCGCTTTCGAGAATTGACGGGCATTCAAGGCCGGCGGCTGCAAACATTTCATATGCCTTATCACCGAGGCGCCCCTTGGGGAGGGCAATATTTATAAAATTGTCTGCACGGCATCTGCCGGCGGTGGAATCAATCTCATCGATACGTTCAAGCTTATCAAGATAAACGGCAAAGCCTATTGCCAGAGAATTTCTTCCCATCTTTTTCATCAGTCCGTCATATTGCCCTCCGGAAAGAACACCGGCGGGAACGCCGTTTACATAACCTGAAAAAACAATGTCATTATAGTACTTCAGATCACTTGAGATTGAAAGGTCTATTCTCAGAAGGTCGTAAATATCATCTTCTTCGAGATCTTGCAGCAACTTTCCCAAAGCATCAAGGGAGTTGCACAGGGCAGGGTTGGACGACAGGAGATCTATTTTTTTCAAAGCATTTGTCAGTTTGGCCATGGCGGCTTTCGGCCTGTCGTACAGAAGGGCAAGCTCCTTTAGCACAGCGGCGGTTTTACCCGGTATGTTTTCTTTTTTGCAGACTTCATCCAAGCTGCTGGCATTTTTCTCATTTACACAGCGGTATATGCCTGAGCGCCCTTCCTCGGAAACGTTGAGGCTGTCAACCACGCAAGATAAAATGCCCAGATGGGAAATTTCCAGAACAGCCTCATCGGAAAGAATAGCCAGACTTCGCGCGGCCAGACTCACAACTTCACTGATATCCGAGGCGGTAAGGTTGCCGATGCACTCAAGGCCCGCCTGCATGATTTCCTTGAAACCCTCTTCATCATTGTTCGCCCTGTACACATTTTCATTGTAATAAAGCTTGTGAACGGATGAACTTTCATCATCGCAGCTTTTGATGATGGAAAGTGTTACGTCCGGCTTCATTGCCATAAGTCTTCCGTTTGTGTCCGTGAATGAAATAATCCTGTCTGACACGAGATAGTTTTTATTTCTTACATAGAGATCGAATTCCTCGAAACGACTCATTTTGTAATGGGAATAGCCATGATTTTCATAAAGGGAGCGCAGGGCAAGAATTATTTTTTCGTCATTTCTTAATACTGAATAATCTAAGTTCATTTTTTTACCCGGTTATCCTTCTTTGCGGCCTCAATTGCTTTACGGTATCCGCCTGCACCGTAATTGAGGCATCTGCTGACACGGCCGATGGTTGCGGCGCTGACACCTATTCTTTTTGTGATATTTTGATAGCTCATTCCCGAATCAAGAAGAAACGCGGTATCCAGCCTCTGGGCCATGTCCTGCAACTCCTTAACCGTACACACGTCACCGAAGAAATCGTAGCAGTCATCCACGGATTCAAGATTCATGATGATCTGAAAAAGTCTGTCAATTGACGAATTTCTGATTTGATTCATGTTTTTCTCCTTTATTATATGCATGTTAAATGCATTCCGTTCAAAACACTTTCACAGATTAACACTTTAATGCGCTAAAGTCAATAAAAAAATAAAAAAGGTTGACATTTTTCGGGACAGAGTATAAAATGCAAGAGCTGTAAAGAAAGAAGAGTTTTCCTCTCACCTGGTCGCAACGGGCGCATGCAGGTCGATAATTACAAGTCAGGCGTTTTTAATGCCCTTGTTATTGGTGGATGACTTTTCTGTTATCCATTTTTTTATGGACATACCACTTTATTTTACAACTGGAGGTGAAATTATCAACTACCTTATTAATGAACAGATCCGTGAGAAGACAGTCAGGCTTATCGGAGAAGACGGTCAGCAGCTGGGTATTCTTTCCATTGAGGAAGCAAGAACAATTGCTGATAATGTCGGTCTTGATCTGGTTCTGATTGCTCCCAAGGCGACTCCGCCTGTTTGTCGTGTTATTGATTTTGGTAAATTCCGTTATGAGCAAGCCCGTAAGGAAAAAGAAGCGAGGAAGAAACAAAAAGTAATCGAAATAAAAGAAATTCGCCTTTCGCCCAATATCGATACCAATGACATTAAAACCAAGGTAAATATGGCGAGGAGGTTCATCGAACATGGTGACAAGGTCAAGGTAACCTTAAGGTTCAGAGGCAGGGAAATGGCCCATATGCAGGAGAGAAAGGTCATCCTTGATGATTTTGCAAAAATGCTCGAAGATGTCGCCGATATTGACCGGGCCCCGAAGGTCGAAGGCCGAAACATGGTTATGTTCATGAGTCGAAAAAAATAAGACGAATATTTAGTTTTAGGAGGAATAAAGATGCCCAAAATAAAAACAAAGAGAGCCGCTGCGAAACGTTTCAAAAAGACAGCAAGCGGCAATTTAAAGAGAAACAAAGCTTATAAAAGTCACATTTTAACTAAAAAGACAACCAAGAGAAAACGTAATCTTCGCAAGGCAACAATGACTGACGCCACCAACGTTAAGAACATGAAGAAGCTCTTACCTTATATTTGATTGTTGTCGGGAAGAATAAACGGAGGAAATAATAAATGGCAAGAATAAAAGGTGGCGTAAATGCCAAGAAAAAACAAAAGAGAACATTAAAACTGGCTAAAGGCTACAGGGGAGCCAGATCTAAACAGTATAGAATTGCAAAGCAGTCTGTAATGAGGGCTCTAACAAGCTCATATGAAGGAAGAAAGCAGAGGAAGCGTCAATTCAGGCGTCTTTGGATTGCAAGAATCAATGCCGCCGCAAGAATCAACGGCCTTTCCTATAGCAGGTTTATGTATGGATTGAGGCTTGCAGGGGTTGAGATTAACAGAAAGATACTTGCCGAGTTGGCAGTGAATGATGCAGAAGCATTTGCAACACTGGCTGAAACGGCCAAAAGCGCGATTCAGTAGTTTATCGGACAAGGGGCTGCCGCATTTGCCGGCAGTCCTGTTTGCATGATATAGAATGTGCGGAGATAGAAGTTTTTAAAATATATCGGATGAGAGAAATTATGGAAGAAAAAGTTTCAAGAAATTTTATTGAGATGGAAATTGACACGGATTTGGCTGAGGGGAATTATGACCATGTTGTAACAAGATTCCCTCCCGAGCCGAACGGATACCTGCACATAGGGCATGCCAAGTCCATACTTTTAAATTACGGAATCGCAAAGCAGTACGGGGGAACTTTCAATCTGCGTTTTGATGATACCAATCCCTCGACGGAAGAGACGGAATATGTGGAGTCCATCATTGCCGATGTTTTGTGGCTTGGCGCCGATTTTGAAGACAGACTGTATTTTGCGTCGGATTATTTTGGCAAAATGTATGAATCAGCTGTTAAGCTGATTAAGGACGGCAAGGCCTTTGTATGTGATCTGACTGCGGAGGAAATCAGTGAATATCGCGGTTCTTATGAGAAACCGGGCAAAAACAGTCCGTACAGGGACCGCAGCATTGAAGAGAATCTTGCCCTTTTTGAAGGGATGAAAAACGGGGAAGTGCCTGACGGCAGCAGGGTATTACGTGCAAAGATTGACATGTCATCGCCCAATATGAACATGCGCGACCCGATTATTTACAGGGTTGCCCATGTAAGCCATAGTCGCACAGGCGATAAATGGTGTATATATCCGCTGTATGACTATGCGCATCCAATGGAGGATGCGGTGGAAGGGATTACTCATTCTCTATGCACCATGGAATTTGAGGACCACAGGCCCTTGTATGAATGGGTTGTAGATAATGTCGGATTTGAGCAGCCTCCGCGACAGATTGAATTTGCTAAAATGTATTTGTCCGGCACTATTACCGGCAAGAGATATATCAGGCAGCTGGTGGCGGACGGGGTGGTTGACGGCTGGGACGATCCGCGTCTTGTAACCATTGCGGGCTTAAGGCGAAGGGGCTTTACACCCGAGTCAATCAAGATGTTTATTGAACTGTCAGGAGTTGCTAAGGCCCAGAGCTCATCGGATTACGCCATGCTTGAATATTGCCTGAGAGAGGATTTAAAACCGAAGGCAAAGAGAGTTATGGCTGTTACTGACCCTGTTAAGCTCATAATTGACAATTATCCCGAGGACAAGGTTGATTACATAGACTTTGTTGATAACCCCGAGTATGAAGAGCCTTCTTACAGAAAGGTGCCTTTCAGCAGGGAACTGTATATTGAAAGGGAGGATTTTATGGAGGACCCTCCTGCCAAATATCACAGGCTGTATCCCGGAAACGAGGTGCGCCTGATGGGCACTTATTTTGTGAAGTGTGAAAGCTTCTCAAAGGATGAAAACGGCCTGGTAACCGAGATACGCTGCACATATGATCCGGAGACATTTTTCGGAAGCAGTCCCGACGGCCGCAAGGTGAGGGGGACAATTCACTGGGTCAGCGCAAAACACGCAATTAAATGTGTGGCCAGGCTTTACGAAAATCTTGTGGATGAAGAGGAAAATATAAATCCCGATTCCCTGACCGTATGTCCCGATTGCTATGTTGAACCGTCTTTGGCAGAGGCGGAGCCGGGAGAGAATTTCCAATTTGTAAGATTGGGATATTTCAATGTGGACGCAAAGGATTCTTCCGCCGGCGGGCTCGTGTTTAACAGAACCGTTCCCTTGAAGAGTTCTTTTAAACTTCCGGCACAATAAATTGTACTTGAACTATATGCTTATGATAAAGTAGAATAGCTTTAGTACACTTCGGGTAACATTTTAAACAATTTCAGGAGGAAGGAGTATGGGAAAAATCATAGGAGAGGCGATTACATTCGATGATGTGCTGTTGATACCGCAGTATTCGGAGCACATCGGAAATGAAGTCAGTCTTCAGACTATGTTGACAAAGCAGATTCAGCTGAATATCCCGCTGATGAGTGCCGGCATGGACACTGTTACCGAGAATCGCATGGCCATTGCTATGGCAAGGCAAGGCGGAATCGGAATTATTCACAAGAATATGACACCGGAGCAGCAGGCCGTTGAAGTTGATATGGTCAAACGGTCTGAACACGGCGTAATTACCGATCCGTTCTTTCTGTCTCCAGAGCACACCTTAAGGGATGCCAACGCCCTGATGTCCAAATACCGTATTTCCGGGGTACCCATTACCGAGGGCACGAAGCTGGTGGGAATTATCACCAATCGTGACATGAGCTTTGAAACCGACATGACCAAGAAGGTAAAAGAACGCATGACATCCAAGGAGGACGGACTTATTACAGCTCTCGAAGGTGTTACTCTTGATGAGGCAAAGGAAATCTTAGGCGAGGCACGCAAGGAAAAGCTTCTTGTTGTGGATGAAGAGTTCAATCTGAAGGGGCTTATTACAATTAAGGATATCCAGAAACAGATTCGTTATCCCAACTCAGCCAAGGATGCACAGGGAAGACTGCTTTGCGGTGCGGCCATAGGAATCACAAGTAATGTGCTGGAGCGTGTTCAGGCCCTTTTTGATGCGGCAGTTGACGTGGTGGTGCTTGATTCCGCTCACGGCCATTCAAAGAATGTTATCAATACACTAAAAATAATAAAAGACGCATTTCCCGACCTTCCCGTCATCGCGGGGAATGTGGCTACCGGAGAGGCTTGTAAGGCACTTATTGAGGCCGGTGCCGACTGTGTCAAGGTCGGTATCGGGCCGGGCTCTATATGCACAACCCGCATTATTGCAGGTATCGGCGTTCCCCAGATTTCAGCAATCATGGATTGCTATAAGGCAGCCGATGCTTACGGAGTTCCGATTATCGCCGACGGCGGCATCAAGTATTCAGGAGATATTACCAAGGCAATTGCAGCCGGAGCAAATGTTGTTATGATTGGCAGTCTGTTTGCGGGCTGTGATGAGAGTCCCGGAGATTTTGAATTGTATCAGGGACGTAAGTATAAAGTCTACAGAGGAATGGGTTCTATAGCAGCCATGGAAGCCGGAAGTAAGGACAGATATTTTCAGGCTGATTCACAGAAACTTGTTCCTGAAGGCGTTGAAGGACGCGTTGCTTACAAGGGTTCGGTTGAGGATTCCGTTTATCAGCTTATAGGCGGACTTCGTTCCGGCATGGGATACTGTGGCGTAACCACCATCGAAGAACTGAAAGCAAACGGCAGGTTCATCAAGATGACCTCGGCGGCGTTAAGGGAGAGCCATCCGCACGATATTCAAATCACCAAGGAATCTCCGAATTATTCCACGGATTGATATTTGTTTTTTAAACCAAGATGCTGTCGTATTTACGGCAGCATCTTTTTCAGTATTTTAATTTGATACATATAATCTGTTAGTTTCAGCTTGAGTTTCAGTCACGGAACATGTTTGCCGATAACTTTTGTTTTATGACTGCATGTGCTAAAATAAAAGCACTGAATCCGCAAGATGCAAAGAAGAGGATAGAACAATGGTTTATGAGAGAAATACAAGAAAAATCAATATAAAAAAACTGAATGAGAATGCGGTGATTCCGGCTTACGGCTCCGAATACAGTGCGGGTGCCGATTTATATGCATGTCTGGATAAACCCGTGACAATTAAGGCGGGCGAGGCATACCTTGTACATACAGGCTTTGCCATGGAGATACCTGAAGGATTTGCGGGACTGATATTTGCCCGGAGCGGGCTTGCAACCAAAAAAGGGCTGGCGCCTTCCAATAAGGTCGGTGTTATTGATGCGGATTACAGGGGTGAGATAATGGTATCGCTGTTTAACCACTCAAAGGAGGACAGAGTAGTAGAGCCGGGGGAGAGAATTGCCCAGTTGGTTATTATTCCGTTTCTTAACGCTGATTGGAACGAAGTTGACGAGCTGAGTAAAACCGTAAGAGGTAAGGGCGGCTTTGGAAGCACCGGGAGATAGCGGAATTAAAAGGGATTTTATGGATAAAATCAGATTCTTAAACGGAAACCTGCTTAAAATTGTCGGGCTGATTACAATGACCATCGATCATATCGGTTTTTTTCTGTTTCCCGGTGTTTTGTGGTTTCGAATAGTCGGAAGGATTGCATTTCCGATTTTTGCGTACATGATTGCCCAAGGGTGTTTGCACACGAGATCTCCGATTCGTTATTTTATGAGCGTTTTCGGGCTCGGACTCGGCTGCCAGATTGCGCTGTATTTTGTTGCTAAAACCTTGTATATGGGAATATTGATTTCCTTTTCTTTCTCGATTGCCATGATTTTCTGTCTGAAGAGGGTAATACTTGACAAACAATCACCCATAATTAAAAGAATTGCATATGCGGTCGGGTTTGTAGTATTGCTTTCCTTTGCTTGTGTTGTGGACTTGCTTCTTAAGGGAATAGATTACGGGTATTTCGGATGTCTTCTTCCCGTGGGAGCATTTTTACCGAATCTTTTACCCGACAAAGTTTCCGAAAACAAAAAACACCTGCTAAGCATTTTCCTCATGGCTGTCTTCATGGCTCCTATCGCATTGAATGCCGGTATCCGGTATGGTTTTCAGATTCAGTGGTTTTCATATCTTGCTTTAATTCCACTTTTATCGTATAGTGGCAAACGTGGCAAAATAAACCTTAAGTATTTGTTTTACATTTACTACCCGGCCCATTTGGCGACTATTTTCTTAATACGTGCGGTCGGACAATAAAGGAAGCGGATTTCTATGAAAAATTATGACGTTACAATTATCGGCGCCGGCCCCGGCGGGATTTTTGCTGCCTATGAGCTGACCAGGCTCAACGGTGCTCTTAATATTGCCGTTTTTGAGGAAGGCGCGCCCCTAAAGGATAGAAAATGTCCCATCGACGGTGACAAGGTCAAGTCCTGTATTCATTGCAAAACCTGTGCAGTCATGAGAGGCTTCGGCGGAGCGGGAGCCTTTTCGGACGGCAAATATAACATCACCAATGATTTCGGCGGTAATCTTCATGGGTATATCGGCAAGGATAAGGCAACGGAGTTGATGGAGTACGTTGACGGAATTAACATGATGCACGGCGGCGAGGGCGCGAAACTTTATTCTACTACCAATACAAGCATAAAGAAATTGTGCATGCAGAACCAGCTGCGTCTTCTTGATGCTTCGGTCAGACACCTCGGAACCGACAGAAATTATGTAGTTCTGGGAAACCTTTATGAGCATCTTAAGGACAAGGTGGATTTCTACTTTAATACAGCCGTAAAGACTATAAAAGCTGCCCCCGGCGGATATGATGTTATAACTGAAGATGAGACTTATTATTCACCGATATGCATTGTTTCTGTCGGACGAAGCGGCAGCAGATGGATTGAAGGGGTGTGCAAGGAGCTGAATATCGGTACAGTAAGCAACCGGGTGGACATCGGGGTCAGGGTAGAGCTTCCTGCAGAAATATTTTCCAAACTGACCGATGAATTGTATGAAAGCAAGATTGTTTATAAAACGATTAAATACGGTGATTTTGTCAGAACCTTCTGCATGAATCCCCATGGCTATGTAGTTAATGAAAATACCAACGGCATTGTAACCGTTAACGGGCATAGCTTCGAGGATCCGGCGATGCATACTGAAAATACCAATTTCGCCCTGCTTGTGGCAAAACACTTCACTGAGCCGTTTAATGACAGCACGGCCTATGCTGAAAGCATTGCGAGGTTATCAAACATGCTCGGAGGCGGCGTATTGGTACAGCGCTTCGGTGACCTGATTGACGGACGGAGAAGCACACAAAAGAGAATAGACGAGAACTTTACCCGCCCCACACTCAAGGCAACGGCAGGGGATCTTTCTCTTGTAATCCCTAAGAGAATCCTTGACGGAATTATTGAGATGATTTACGCTCTTGATAAGATTGCTCCCGGAACAGCGGGAATGGACACACTTCTGTACGGCGTCGAGGTTAAGTTTTACAATATGCAGGTGAAACAACTTTCGTGTCGGCTTGAAACTGAACACCGCGGACTGTTCATTATCGGCGACTGCAGCGGTGTTACCCATTCACTTTCCCATGCTTCCGCAAGCGGAGTGCTTGTTGCAAGAGGAATCTGCGACGAATTATCGGAAAGCTGACAGCCCTCGTCATTTTTAACAAAAAGAATTTCACGTTTATATTTTCAAAACACTATGTTGCGGTCCGCTTCAGCGGACCATACAACATTCTGTGGTAATGTAACGTCAGGGTTTTGTGCATAATTACGGTTTGTTAGGGAGTAATTTGGCAAAAATACTGTCTTTTGCACAGTTGACTGAGTCGTATTACGATGGTATAAATGACATGTAATCAAAATTAAATAATGTTGAGGTATAGTTTTGGATATAGCAGGCCCAAATGTTTCTACCGTAACGCCCCTGAAGTTACGACTACCGGATTTTTAGGATTAAACAGAATTCCGGCATTTTTTGTTTAATCCGTTTTTTATTTCAAGCACATTTACAAGGCGAATTGTATGAAAGCACTCGAGGAGAAGATAGTTAAAGAAGGCAAGGTATACCCGGGAAAGATATTAAAGGTCAGTTCTTTCCTTAATCATCAGCTTGATGTTTCTTTCCTGACCGCTATGGGCAAGGAATTTTACGAGTTGTTCAAGGATGAAAGGATTACGAAGATACTAACGGTTGAAACCTCCGGAATTGCCATAGCCTATCCTGTTGCACAGGCCTTCGGCGTGCCGTTGTTATTCGCAAAAAAGAACAAAAGCGCCAATATTTCCGGAGACTGCTATAGTGCGAAGGTTACTTCTTTTACCCACGGCCACGACTACGATGTGGTGGTTGAAAAACAGTTTTTACAACCCGGTGACAGGGTTCTTCTGATTGATGATTTTCTCGCGAACGGCTGTGCGCTTAAGGGACTTCTTGAAATTTGCGCTCAGGCAGGTGCAGAAATTGCCGGTGCCGGTATTGCAATCGAGAAAGTATTTCAGGACGGAGGCAGGAATTTGCGGGAGAGCGGCCTGAGAGTGGAATCCCTTGCAAGAATAGCAGATATGGATTCCGAGGGAGGAATCACTTTTGCCGTTTAGCTATTAATTCGGGTGACCGATTGATTATAGATATTTATATTTTTCATTAGAAAGCGGAGGTAAAAAATGAAATCAATTAAGAAAGTAGTATGTTTGGCACTTGCCTGTATTCTCGCTCTGGGTCTTCTTGCAGGCTGCGCCGGCGGCAAGGATGACGGCACACTCAAGGTCGGTCTTATCTGCCTGCATGATGAGAACTCAACCTATGACCTTAACTTTATCAAAGCATTTGAGGAGGCCTGTGAGGCACTAGGACTTGTAAAGGGCAAGACTTACTTTATAACAACCGGAATCCCTGAGGGCCAGGAATGCTATGAAGAGGCCGTAGCCATGGTTGAGAGAGGCTGCAGCATCGTATTTGCCGACAGCTTCGGCCATGAAGATTACATGATTGAGGCGGCGAAGGAAAATCCTGATGTGCATTTCTGTCATGCGACCGGAACAAAGGCTCATACTGAGGGACTTGATAACTATCACAATGCTTTTGCAGCCATTTATATGGGCCGCTATATGGCCGGTGTTGCTGCAGGCATGAAGATGAATGAAATGATTGAAGCCGGCGAGTTCAAGGCGGAAGAAGCGAAGATGGGCTATGTCGGCGCATTTACCTATGCTGAGGTTGTATCCGGTTACACCTCATTTTATCTCGGCGCAAAGAGCGTTTGCCCGACCGTAACGATGGATGTTACCTTTACAGGCTCATGGTATGATGAAACAAAGGAAAAGGAAGGCGCACAGTCACTTATGGCCATGGGCTGCAAACTCATCAGCCAGCACGCCGATTCAATGGGCGCTCCTACCGCATGTGAGACCGCAGGTGTTCCCAATGTTTCTTACAACGGTTCAACGCTTGCCGCATGCCCCAACACCTTTATCGTTTCTTCAAGAATCGATTGGGCTCCATACTACACCTATGCAATTGAGGCTGTTAAGGCCGGAGAAGGCATTGATGCCGACTGGACAGGAACTATCGCAACCGGCAGCGTTGTTCTCAGTGATGTAAATGAAAAAGTTGCCGCTGCAGGCACCGTTGAAAAAATCGATGAGGTTAAAGCCGGTCTTATTGACGGAAGCATTAATGTGTTCGACGTTTCCACATTTACCGTAGAAGGAAAAACCCTAGATTCATACATAGCTGACGTTGACACCGACCCGGCTTATACTCCGGACACGGAGGTTATTGAGAACGGCGTTTTCATGGAATCCAAGTTCCGTTCCGCTCCTTATTTTGACCTTCAGATTGACGGAATCACACTGCTTGATACTGCATTCTAATTATTTAAATATAATAGGGGGGACTTCGTTTCGGAGTCTCCCCGGTTTTTCATGTGCACAAAGGAGAATATTGTGGAAACAAAGGTTCCCATATTGCAACTGCGAAATATAACTAAAAGATTCGGAAACATAATCGCAAATGAAGGGGTCTGCCTTGACGTGTTCGAGGGTGAGATTTTAGCGTTACTGGGGGAAAACGGTTCGGGTAAAACAACCCTTATGAATATGATTTCCGGCATATACTTTCCCGATGAGGGGGAAATAACCGTAAGGGGTAAGAAGGTTACCATTGCTGCACCCGGAGACGCCTTCGACCTCGGTATCGGAATGATTCACCAGCATTTTAAGCTGGTTGACGTGCTGACCGCAACGGAAAATATCATTCTCGGCCTGAAGGAGAAGGGCAGGCTGGACCTTAAGGCTTCCGCAGAAAAAATCAAGAAGATAGCCGACAGGTACGGATTTGAATTTGACCCCACCCAAAAGATTTACGATATGAATGTTTCCCAAAAGCAGACTGTTGAAATCATCAAGGTCCTTTACAGGGGAGCGGATATATTGATTCTTGACGAACCTACGGCGGTGCTCACGCCTCAGGAATCGGAGAATCTGTTTAATGTACTTCGCAACATGAAGGCTGACGGCAAGTCGATAATTATCATTACCCATAAGCTGAATGAGGTGCTTGAGATTTCCGACCGTGTTGCGATACTTAGAAAAGGAAAATACGTTTGCGATGTGGTTACAAAGGACGCCAACATTCAGGAGTTGACGGACGCTATGGTCGGCCGCGCCGTAACACTTAACATAGAACGCAGGGAGCCCGAAAATCCTAAGCCGAGGATTATAGTTGAAGGGCTTACCGTTAAGAACATCGAGGGAGTTTACAAGCTGCAGGACGTTTCCTTTACGGCAATGAGCGGGGAAATACTCGGGATTGCCGGAATCGCCGGAAACGGACAAAAAGAGCTTCTGGAGTCCATTGCAGGACTTCAGAGAGTTGAGTCCGGCTCTGTGGCTTTTATAAATGATGACGGCTCAAGTGATGAACTGATAGGCAAGGACCCCTTGAAGATTGCAGAGCTGGGAGTAACCCTTTCTTTCGTCCCTGAAGACAGACTCGGAATGGGACTTGTCGGCAGCATGAACCTTGCTGATAATATGATGCTCCGTTCTTTCCGAAACGGCGCGGGGCTTTTTACAGACAGAAAAGCTCCGTATATTCTTGCTGAGCACGTCGTGGAGGAACTTGATGTAACTACGCCGAGCATTACAACCGCTGTGCGCAAACTTTCCGGCGGAAACGTGCAAAAGGTTCTTGTCGGTAGGGAAATAGCATCGGCGCCTACCGTGCTTTTGACCGCCTATGCCGTGCGCGGACTTGACATTAATTCATCTTATACCATATATGACCTGATTAACAGACAGAAGGCCGCCGGCGTTGCGGTGATATATGTCGGAGAAGATCTTGATGTCCTTCTGGAGCTTTGCGACAGAATCGTTGTACTGTGCGACGGCCGCGTGTCGGGAATTGTTGACGGCAGGACAACAAACAAAAATGAGGTCGGTTTATTGATGACAAAAATGAGTGGAGGAGAAGCTGATGAATAGGACGCCTCTGTTTCATATAACAAGAAAAAAAGATGTAGTATGGTATAAGGCTTGGGCAATAAGAATTGCTGCGATTATACTTGCTCTCGTGCTCTGCGGAATCATTACCATGATGACAACGGGACTCAACCCGTTAAGTGTATATGTCACCATGATGGAGGGTGTATTCGGGACTACAAGAAAGTTCTGGATGCTGCTTCAGAATATGGCTATTTTGCTTTGTATTTCTCTTGCCCTTGCGCCTGCGTTCCGTATGAGATTCTGGAATCTGGGCGGCGACGGACAGGCCCTTATGGGAGCCCTCGGGGCTTCTGCCGCAATGATTCTTTTAGGGGATAAGATTCCCAACTGGCTGCTGATTGCAATCATGGTAGCTGCATCCGTTGCCGGCGGAATTATCTGGGGAGTTATCCCCGCATTCTTTAAGGCGAAATTTAACACCAATGAGACGCTTTTCACCCTGATGATGAACTATGTGGCCATTCAGCTGGTTGCTTTCTTTGTTATTTTCTGGGAAGTTCCTAAAGGAGCCGGCAAGATCGGAATTATCAATCAAAGCACTCAAGCAGGCTGGTTTCCGCAGATAGCAGGGCAAAAATATCTGCTGAATGTCATTGTGGTGGCATTGCTGACAATTCTGATGTTTATTTATATGAAGTATACCAAGCAGGGCTATGAGCTGTCTGTTGTCGGTGAATCTGAATCCACCGCCGTTTATGTCGGGATCAAGGTTGATAAGGTTATTATCAGAACCATGGTTTTATCCGGCGCCCTTTGCGGCGTTGCCGGATTGCTGTTAGTGGGCGGGACGGATCATACCCTTACTACAACCCTGATTAACGGCAGGGGGTTTACAGGGGTAATGGTTGCCTGGCTTGCCAAGTTCAATCCATTCGCGATGATTCTCACAACTTTCCTGCTGGTATTCCTTGACAGGGGTGCTTCAGAGATTACCACCATATTCGGCCTTAACAGCTCCTATGGTGCGATTATCACGGGAATAATTCTTTTCTTCATTCTGGGGAGCGAATTTTTTCTTAATTACAACATTACTTTCAGAAAATCAAAAAGGGAGGCGGCATAATGTTTAACTTCCTGATCAGCTTTATCCCAAGGGCAGTTGCCCAGGGAATCCCTTTGATGTTCGGCAGCGTCGGAGAAACCGTAACGGAAAAGAGCGGCAATCTTAACCTCGGAACGGCGGGAATTATGTATGTGGGCGGCATATGCGGAGTAATCGGAGCCTTTGCGTATGAAACCACAGTCGGGCCGGCAAATATGGCTCCTTTTCCGGCTGTGGCTATTCCATTCACATGCTGCCTTATCGGCTCTCTTCTGATGGGACTTTTGTATTGCTTTTTGACGGTTTCTCTCAGGGCAAACCAGAATGTAACGGGTCTTGCCATGACAACCTTCGGCGTCGGCTTCGGGAACTTCTTCGGCGGCTCGCTTATCAAACTTTCAAAAGCGGATGTGCCCTCGATTGCCTTGTCAAAGACAAGCATATTTTTCAGTGCTTCCCTTCCTTTTGCGGAAAAACTGGGATGGTTCGGACAAATATTTCTTTCATACAGTTTCCTTGCATATCTTGCCATCGCCTTGGCTCTGATTTCGTCTTTTGTTATTTCAAAGACACACACGGGACTGGATCTGCGCGCTGTCGGTGAAAATCCCGCTACGGCAGATGCCGCGGGAATAAACGTTACGAGGTATAAATATTTTGCCACTTGTATAGGCGCCATGATTTCCGGACTCGGAGGACTGTATTACGTAATGGACTATGCCAGCGGGGTATGGTCAAATGATGCTTTCGGCGACAGAGGCTGGCTGGCTATTGCTTTGGTTATTTTTACAATTTGGAGGCCGGCGCACAGCATCTGGGCTTCCATACTTTTCGGAGGCCTTTACATACTGAACGTGTTCATCCCCACTGGAACAAACCTTGCCATCAAGGAAATATACATGATGGCACCGTACATATTTACGATTATTGTGCTGATTTTCACCAGCATACGAAATAAAAAAGAAAATCAGCCGCCTGCAAGTCTGGGCTTGTCATATTTCAGAGAGGACCGATAGCTTTATATTTATAGGATGGTTCACAGGACCAAAGCATTACAGATGCTTTGGTCCTTAATTCAGCCAATGGAAAAAGGACTGAACCGACACAGCGAATTATTTAAAAGGATTCAGAAAAACTTTATTTTGAGAAATTATGAATTGCTTTTTTACTTCTTATAGTTTAATATATGTAACCGTGATACGGGGTATGGCTCAGTTTGGCTAGAGCGCACGGCTGGGGGCCGTGAGGTCGCAGGTTCAAATCCTGTTACCCCGATTTTTTATTGAAGGATTTTCAGGGGCGCCTGCTCTTGCTTGTTTGGCATTAAAGTTTCCATGAAGGAGCATAAATTGGAGAATAAGAAAAAAACGCTAAGGATAATCAGTCTGATTACAATGATTCTCATGGCATTATGCATTGTCATTTTTGCAATCGTTTTAATCAACTTCAATGTTTTTCCGCCTGTTTATATCGCCATAGCAATTATTGTCCTGATACTGATTTTCGAAGTGGTGTTTTTCCTCCGCAAAAAATCAACAGTACCCGGTATTATTTCAATTGTTGTTTCATTGATTATGAGTATAATTCTTGCCATAAGCAGCTATTACATTTTCGCAACCGATAAAACTTTAAAAACCATTACTGACGAAGGATACGACATTCTTGTCTATAAGGTTGTGGTTATGGCCGACGACAAGGCGGAAAGCATTGCGGATGCTGCCGGTTATAAATTCGGTACGATTTCCTCCTTTGAAAAGAGCGACTTCTCCGATGCCATTGTCTTATTGAATGAGGCGGCACAGACAGAGGTTTCAAGGACTGATTATGACGGAATCGGCGCCATGATGGAGGATTTCTATGACGGCAAGGTGCAGGCCCTTTTCTATGAAGGAGCTCTTGGCGGCATCCTTGGCGATATGAATGAAAATTATTATCTTGACACAAAAATAATCGGCGAGATTACGATAAAAAAGGCTGCAGAGGCGGGGACATTGCCCGGGGGTGTAGCGGAAGCCGAGACTAAGGAGCCGGAAGAGGAGACACCCATTGCTGCTGAGGAAATCGTTATCGAACCCTTTGTTGTACTTATCAGCGGCAGTGATGAGTATTTTGACGTCTCGGTTACGGGCAGGTGCGATGTAAGCATGCTCGCGGTGGTAAATTTCGAAACAAGGCAGATCCTGCTTGTTTCGATCCCACGCGATTATTATGTGAAATTCCCGCATATTACCGGAGATGACAGGGACAAACTTACCCATGCCGGCATATATGGAATCCACATCCATACCATGACATTGGAGGAGCTCTTCGATATAGATATTGATTATTATATCAGGGTGAATTTTACCTCCGTTGTTGACATAATAAATGTCATCGGGGGCATAACGATTTATAATCCTTATGCCTTTTCAACCACTTACTATGATTTGTATTACGGCGAAGGCGAGATGTGGCTTGACGGCTGGGAGTCATTGCAGTATGCCAGAGAGAGGAAATCCCTTCCCGACGGTGATATTTCAAGGGGAGAACATCAGCAGATTATAATCGAGGCAATGGTGGATAAGCTTGTATCTATTTCCAGTATTGCAAATTATACAAAGTTCCTTGATGTTATTAACAGATGCGCTATAACCAATATGTCGGAATCATTTATTAAATCAGTTGCGAAGAAGCAGCTTGATGAAGGGGGCGGCTGGGAGATTGTAAAATCTCAGGCTATGGGTACATCCGCTTCTATGCCTTCATATGCGGCAGGCGGCGAAGAACTTTTTGTGATTGTTCCCGATGAGGACAGCGTGCGGCAAACCGCCGAACTTATCAAGCGTGTTTTAGCGGGGGAGATAGTCGATTCACAGGTTTCTGCAGAGGGGACCGCCACAGATGAGGACAGTTAAAGCTTGAAATACAAAGGCAAGAAGGACAGTATAAAATATATAAGAGAGTCTTCGGCAGGCACAGCACGCTCTGCGCAGCGCAGGGAGGGCGCATCGTCTGTAAAGGCGCTTTCAGCCGCCGGAAAAGAGGCTGTGTTTGCCGGTCCCGGAAACTCATCTTCCGTAAGAACAAAAAAATCCGGACTCGAAAAAAACGGAGGCAACGGCAATGCCGGGAATCCTCGCGATAAGGGTAATAATCATAATGGCGGCAATATGTACAGAGCCGGAAATAATCATCGAGTCGTAAACAACCGTAATGCCGCGAACAATCACAACGGCGGGAATTCCGGAAAAAGCAGAAAATCCGGCAACGGACAGTCAAACGGAAAAAACAGGAATATTAAAATTATTTCTCTGGTGGCCCTTGCATTGCATGCAATACTGTCCGCAGTCTTTGTCATAGTGGTAATAAAGCTGAATGTGCTGCTTGTGTGGATGGTAATTGTGCTTGCGGTATTGCTGGTAGGACTGGTTGTCATAGCTTTTTTCCTTCGAAAAAGCCGAAAAAACGCAGGGAAAATTGCAGGAATGATTCTTTCCGTCCTGATGTCATTTATTCTGCTCATCGGAAGCATTTACATTGTGATAGCCGACAGTACTATTGCAGCCATTACGGGGGGAGCAGCCGGTTATAAGGTTTACTACGTTGCCGTGCTGAAGGATGACAAGGCCGAATCTATCAAGGATGCTGCGGATTATGTTTTCGGTACATCGAAGGTTCTTGAGACCGAGGAATTTGAAAAGGCACTGGAAGTCCTTCGAAAGCGGACCGGTAAGAAAGAAATAAAAACACAGGATTATTCGTCCGCTGACCTTCTTCAGGAGGCTCTGTATGAAAAAACCGCAGGTGCGATTTTCTACGAAAGCTCCACGGGAGGTCTTCTTGAAGTTTTTGATGAAGAATACAAGTCAAAGGTACGGATTATCGGCACGATAAAGATTAAAGCGGAAAAGACCAAGGCTTCATCCACGACGAAAAAGGTTGATGTTCTGGGTGAGCCCTTTGTAATCTACATCAGCGGAAACGACCAGTTTGAAGGACTTGAAGCCGACGGACGAAGTGACGTAAACATGCTTGCGGTCGTCAACCCCAAGAATGCTCAAGTGTTGCTTGTTTCGATTCCGAGGGATTATTACGTCAGATTCCCCGGGGTTTCAGGCGATGCCAGAGACAAACTGACCCATTGCGGCATTTACGGAATGGATGCCCAGATTGCAACCTTGGAAGAATTGCTGGATACGGAAATAAACTATTTTGTGAAAATAAATTTTACGTCTTTGATAAAAATTGTGGATGCCATTGGCGGCGTAGAAGTATACAATCCGTACGCGTTTACAGCCATTGATCAGACGCATTTCCCGAAAGGAAACCTCCACTTTGACGGAATCACAGCACTGATGTATGCGAGAGAAAGACAGAATCTTCCCGAAGGCGACTTTTCAAGGGGGCAGCATCAGCAGATTCTTATAGAGGCCATGATTAATCAACTCGTGTCCGCCGCCAGCATAACTCATTATACCGCGTTGATGGACGCAATCAGCGGCAGTGCCATTACCGACATGTCTTCAAATGAAATTAAGTCGATTGTAAAGAACCAGCTTGCAACCGGCACAAAATGGGAGATTATCAAGGTACAGGCAAAGGGAGCCCATGTTTATCAGCCCAGCTTTGCGGCGGGCGGCATGGATCTCAGTGTTGTCATGCCCTATGCCGAGTCGGTTGAATATATATCGGATTTGCTGGCCAGAATGCTAAACGGTGAAAAACTTTCCGGCATTGAGAATGAAGAGCCCGATGATTATACTTTTATAACAGATCTTCTTCCTACATCTGACGATGAGCCGGAAGATGAAGATATCGAACTTGACCCCGGGGATGCCGAAACACCCATAGAATACGATTACGAAGAGATTATGGAAGAGGCGGAAACGCAATCGGAAGGTGAAGAAGAAATCGACACTGAAATTGAAATCACCACTCCGACCGAAACGGGGGCGGGAGAAGCGACAAAAGATCCGAGCGGGACAGATACTGCTGAAACTACAGAACAGACTCAACCTGAAACTGAAGATGCTTCCGAAACGAAAACCGGTGACGGAGGCGGCACCCCGGGTGAGGAAACCACAACGGACGACGGAGGAGATTGACGTCTTGAAAAGGGGGTTTATTTCGACTTCCGCAGGAAGCCGTTCATGCCTTGATTGGTGTATTTGGTGCAGAAGGTATTGATTTACATTACCGAAGAGTGTTATATTTTTTCTCCAACCTAAGGGAAAGGAGGACAAGGTATGACAATATCATTGAGGCTCAGCGAGACCGACGGAGTTTTAATAAAAAGGTTCGCGGATCACAAGAACGAAACGGTTTCGGGACTCATCAGAAGACTGGTTTTAGACTACATTGAGCAAGATTATCTGAAGCTGATTGAATCGCTGGAACAATATGAAGAAAGAGAATAAGCGGCATAGGTTATAATCATTAACAGGGTAGCAACTACATCGGTTTCTACCTTGTTTTTGGGAATATATAGTGATAAAATCACTGTGGATTTTTATGTAAAGGGAGCAGTAAATATGTTGACAATATTGGATCACGCGTTAATAAAACACAAGCTCAGCATTATGCGTCAGGAAGACACCTCTACTTATATTTTCAAGCAGAACCTGGACGAGATTGCCAAGCTCATGGCATATGAGGTAACCAGGGAGATGCCGCTTAAGACGAAGCCGATTAAAACCCCTATATGTGAGACTACCGGATATGAAATAAATCAGCAGATAGTTCTGGTTCCTATATTGAGGGCGGGAATCGGCCTTGTAGACGGCTTTAGGGATATTATTCCCACAGCCAAAATCGGTCACATAGGAATGTATCGTGATCCTGAAACACTTGAGCCTCATGAATACTATGCAAGATTCCCTAAGAACATGCCCGAGTCAATTGTTATTGTTACTGACCCGATGCTTGCAACCGGTGGAAGCGCTGCCGCTGCAATTACGAACATTAAAAAGCGCGGTGCTCAGAAGATTCTTCTTGTTTGCCTTGTGGGGGTTCCGGAGGGAATTGCCCGTATTGAGCACGAGCATCCCGATGTGGACATAACATTGGCAGCCCTCGATGAGCGTCTTGACGACCGCGGCTACATAGTCCCGGGGCTTGGCGATGCCGGAGACAGATTGTTTGGCACAGACTGATATTATTTCAGGAGTTTATTTTGACCCCTAAAAGAAAGCCTGTCAAAAGGAGAATGAACAAGCGCGCCGTTCCGGCGGCAAAACAGACAGTTCCCGTAAGCAGACGGAAGACCGTCCCTTTTTTATGCCTTCTGCTCGTTATACTTATATCTATTCTGACCATTGTCATTATCAGCAGGAAGGGAGCACCCGCCGGGGAGCCCGCCCGTGAGCAGACATTGATGCAGCAGGCAAGAAGCAAGAATGTAATTCGTTGTCCGATTAAGTCAATCAACAACTTTTTTATTGTCTATTACGGAGCCATGAGTTCGGGCAATACATCCGTTCTTGAGGACGCATATGATAATCCCAAGCTGGCCGGAGTTTCCGCTGCCGTGGGTTCCATTGTTGAAAAATATACGGACATTAAGTGTTATGTGACTCCCGGCCTGAAGCAGGGCGAGGTGGTCGCATTTGTAAGCTACAACATCCATTTTTATAATATAGACGAACCTGCTCCCGGGGTCGACAGCTTTTATCTGAAGATGGATTCGGTAAAAGACACAATAAAGATTATGACTGCAATGAATTCGGACCCGGACATCAATAACTTCATGTTGCTGTTGTCGTATCGCAATCCGGTCAGAACGCTTATGAAAGATACCCAGGAACGACTTTACAACGTTCTGCAGGAAAACACGGATTTGCGCAATCTGTATGTTGTCATGGGTTCAATAAAAACGGAGCAGCCGGGCACGACCGAAGAGAGTCGGTCTCAGGCAGAGCAGGATGATGAAACTGTGGAGGATCTGTCACAAACAGGACAGGATGGAACCGCGGATGGCCGAGCAAAGACTGAACGGGATGAGACCGGGCAAAGTGATTGAGAGGGGAAAATGGCGCAGATTTTATATCAAGGGCATTCAAGCTTCAGGCTGATTTCCGATTCGGGGCTGGTATTCTACATTGACCCGTATAAGGGAGAGGGCTATGACATCCCGGCCGATGTAATACTTGTCACCCACGGGCATTTTGACCACAACAGGATTGACATTGTTGAAAAAAAGCCCGATTGCACGATTATTACCGAAAGGGAAGCAGTGCATGAAGGAGAGTACAACTGTTTCGAAATCAATGATGTGTTTGTTGAGGCTGTTCCGGCCTATAATCATTTTCATAAAAAGGAAGAATGCGCCGGATACATAATTGATGTGGACGGGCGCAGACTTTATTTTCCGGGAGATACGGGCATAACCGATGAGATGAAGGACTACAAGGACAGGGAAATTGATGTATTCTTTGTTCCGATGGACGGGATATTTACCATGGACATACATCAGGCAAAGGAGGCAGCGGAGCTGGTCGGGGCAAAATACTGCGTTCCCATTCATACGGCGCCCCAGCACCGGACCGATGAGGACCTGCCGTATTTGTTAAGCGTTGCGGAAGAGTTTGACGGCAGCGGCAAGGTAATAATCAAGCCGGGTGAGAACATGGTTTTGTAAGTATATTTGCAAGTATAAAGGAGATAAATGTACTACCCTCAGGAGATAATAGATCAGATAATCGAATCCAATAACATCGTCGATGTTATCAGCCAGTATGTGCCTCTGAAGAAGAAGGGTTCGACATATTTCGGACTTTGTCCTTTTCATAACGAAAAAACGCCGTCATTTTCCGTAACGGACGATGGATCAAAGCAAATGTTCTATTGCTTCGGATGTCATACCGGCGGAAGCGTGCTGACGTTTATCATGAAGTATGAGAATTATTCCTATACCGAGGCTTTGAAACATCTGGCGGACAGGGCTGGAATAACGCTTCCCAAGCCGGATTATTCAGGCAGAACTTCGGAAAGATACAGGAAAAAGGAAGAGATACTTGCAGCAAATAAAGATGCGGCGATTTATTTTTATCATCTGCTGAAATCCGAGCGGGGAGTGACGGCGTACAATTATCTTAAGCAAAGAGGTCTTACGGACGAAACGATACGCAGCTTCGGGCTCGGTTTTTCCGACAAATACAGGGATGACCTCTACAAGTATCTCAAAAAAAAGGGTTATTCCGATGAAATTCTTAAAGAGTCCGGCCTTGTCAGCATCAAGGAAACCGACACACATGATTATTTCTGGAACAGGGTGATGTTTCCCATTATGGACACCTCCGGCAGGGTCATAGCCTTCGGCGGCAGAGTAATGGGCGAGGGTGAACCGAAATATCTGAATTCCCCGGAGACCGTCTGTTTCGAAAAAAGCCGGAATCTTTACGGACTCAATGTTGCAAGAAAATATAAGGGGCGGGATATGATTTTGTGCGAGGGCTATATGGACGTAATTGCCCTGCACCAAGCCGGATTTACCAATGCCGTAGCGACTCTGGGAACGGTTTTTAACGATAATCACGCCTCGGTGTTGAAAAGATATACGCAAAATATTATAATATCATTTGACTCGGATGGAGCAGGGCAGGATGCGGCGCTTAGAGCACTTCCGAGGCTGAAGGGCGCCGGAATCAATGTTAAGATTGCCGACCTGTCTCCCTACAAGGACCCTGACGAGCTGATAAAAGCCCTTGGCGCCGAGGAGTTTAAGAGGCGCCTGCAAATGGCGGTAAACGGTTTCCTTTTCGAGATATTTGTTTTGCAAAAATCATTTAATCTTGAGGACCCTGATGAGAAAACCAGATTCGGGAATGAATTGGCTAGCAGACTAAGTTACATGGGCGATGAGCTAGAAAGGGAAAATTATCTCCGCGTGATTTGCGAAAAGTTTGATTTCAGCTATGAAATAATGAATTCAAAGGTCAGAAGCCTTGCAATGAGCCACGATGGAATAAAGTACATCAAAAACGACTTAACAGGAAACAGACAAAAACTCCCGAAAGCTTCAGACGGCCTTATTCAAAGCCAGAAACTTTTGTTGGCATATATTGCCGGCGAGCCGTCATTTTATGACAATATTTCCGGAGTAATCCGGTCAAGCGACTTTGCGTCAGAGCCATATGCCACAATAGCCGATATTCTGCTTAAGCAGCTTGCGAGCGGGAAGGTAAATCCTGCCGGCATTATAAGTGCATTTGAAGAAGAGGAAGAGCAGGAACAGGCTGCACAGATTCTTTACCATGAGTTTGGGGATGTGAGTGATGAGGACAAGAAAAAAGCATTGAACGATTGCGTTAAGAGGCTCAAAAGACATCACATTGACACCATGCTTGAAGAAGAGTCGGATCCCGCCAGAATGATTGAACTGGGGCAGATGAAAGAGAGTTTAAATAAACTGAATATTTTTGAGGTAAATTATAATGGGTGAAGAAAGCAACACATTTGAGACGTGTCTGGACAAGCTTATTAAGGATGCCGAGAAAAACAAGAATTACATCGAATATAGTGAAATAGAAAAACATTTTCCGGGAATCGAGCTGCCGGCCGACGCCATTGATAAGATTATCGATTTTCTTTCCGATAGGGGAATAGATGTTGTCAGGAATTTCGGCGACGACAGCCCTACCATGCTTGATTTCGAAGATGATATCAAGTCTTTGGAGGAAAGTGAGGACGAGGAAATTGAGGAGGACGTGGATTTGTCGGAGTTCGAAAACAACATCAACATCGAGGATCATGTAAGAATTTATCTTAAGGAAATCGGAAAGGTTCCGCTTCTTACTCCCGAGGAAGAGGTTGAGCTTGCCATGCGCATGGAAGAGGGTGACGAGGATGCCAAGGCAAAGCTTGCAGAGGCAAACCTGCGTCTTGTTGTGAGCATTGCAAAAAGATATGTAGGAAGGGGTATGCAGCTCCTTGATCTGATTCAGGAGGGTAATCTGGGCCTGATGAAGGCGGTAAAGAAGTTTGACTATAAGAAAGGCTTTAAGTTTTCCACCTATGCTACCTGGTGGATTCGCCAGGCAATTACACGTGCCATTGCGGACCAGGCCAGAACAATCAGGATTCCCGTTCATATGGTCGAGACAATCAATAAGTTGCTTCGTGTTTCCAGACAGCTGCTCCAGGAGCTGGGACGTGAGCCGACCGATGAAGAAATTGCGGAAAGAATGGATACGACTCCTGAGAATGTAAGGAAAATCATGAAGATTTCACAGGACCCCATTTCACTTGAAACCCCCATAGGCGAGGAGGAGGATTCACACCTTGGCGATTTTATCAAGGACGAGAACATCATTGCCCCGGCTGACGCTGCGGCTTTTGTTTTGCTGAAGGAGCAGCTAAATGACGTTCTTGCAACCTTGACCGATAGGGAACAGGAAGTGTTGAAGCTAAGGTTCGGACTGACTGACGGACGGACAAGGACATTGGAGGAGGTCGGCAAAGAATTCAGCGTTACAAGGGAGCGCATCAGGCAGATTGAGGCAAAGGCTCTGCGAAAGCTCCGCCACCCCAGCAGGAGCAGAAAGCTTAAGGATTTTCTTGATTAAGCAGTATGGTCGATCTTTTCCGGATAAATAAATATTAATCAAACAGGAACCGCCGAGCAGGCGATTCCTGTTTTTTTCGTCATTCGCATTCAAAAAATGCGTTTTTTGCTCATAAATTTGTATATTTTTTGCATAAAATACAATTTTTTTTTGAAAAAAAATAAAAAAACATTGCCTTTAAAATGTAAACATGATAATATAAATGAGTTTTATAAACATGTATAAAAGAAAGGACTTATATTATTTATGAAAAAAGCAATTAAACTTTTCAGTGTAATTATGGCACTTGCCTTGGTGGCGTTGAGTGTTGCCGCCTGCGGTGCCAAGGACAGCAAAGGTGTGTTCAAGCTTGGCGGAATAGGGCCTCTTACCGGCGATGCTGCCATTTATGGAAATGCCGCCATGAACGGTGTGAAGATTGCCATTGAAGAAATCAACGCACTCGACGGAGAAATCAAGTTTGAGTTCAAGGCCGAAGACGATGTTCACGATCCGGAGACATCCGTAAATGCTTACAACAATCTTATGGACTGGGGTATGCAGATTCTTATCGGTACCGTTACATCCTCACCTTGTGCCGCAGTTGCTGCCAAGACCTTTGAGGACAGAGTATTCACACTTACTCCTTCAGCTTCATCACCTGAGGTGACTGCGGGAAGGGACAATGTGTTCCAGGTATGCTTCTCAGATCCCAACCAGGGAACCGGCTCCGCAGACTACATTTCCGCAAATGTTGAGAATGCAAAGGTTGCCATAATCTACAAGAACGATGACAACTATTCACAGGGCATCCGCGATACGTTTGTTGCAAAGGCTGCCGAAAACGGGCTTGAGATTGTTTATGAAGGAACTTTTACAGCCGATACGGCCACCGACTTCTCGGTACAGGTTACAGAGGCTAAGACAAATGGCGCAACCGTTCTTTTCCTGCCGATGTACTATCAGCCCGCATCCGTTATCCTTGCACAGGCCGCTACAGTTGACTATAAGCCGCTGTTCTTCGGCGTTGACGGAATGGATGGAATCCTTACAATGGAAGGCTTTGATGCCACGCTCGCAGAGGGTGTAATGCTTCTCACACCTTTCTCAGCTGATGCTGCAGATGAGATGACCACAAGCTTCGTTACAAAGTACAAGGATGCTCATGGAGAAATCCCTAATCAGTTTGCCGCTGACGGATATGATGCTGTTTATATTATATATGAGATCCTTAAGAAGGCGGGCTGCAAGGCTGACATGTCTGCAGAAGAAATCTGCGAGGCACTTAAAACCGCTATTACCGAGGTTTCCGTTGACGGACTTACAGGCAAGGGAATGACTTGGGCTGCTACAGGTGAAGTTTCCAAGGATCCCATGGCCGTTGTTATTGAGGGCGGCGTATACGTTACTCCTTAGTTTTGAAGAGACAAAACTTTATTATTTAATATAAATTATGCTGCCGGGCCTTGAAGGTTCGGCAGCAAATTGTGTGAAACGAACCGCTCTTCGGCTTTGCCGGAGCTTCGAGGGGACATCGTAATGGAATTCTTATCTTACATAATCAGCGGAATCAGCCTCGGCAGTGTATATGCTATTATAGCCCTTGGCTATACCATGGTTTATGGCATTGCAAAAATGCTGAATTTCGCCCATGGAGATGTAATCATGGTGGGAGGCTATGTTTCTTTTTGCGCCATGAATTATCTCAATATGCCCGGATGGCTGTCGGTAATCGCCGCTGTCATTGTTTGTACCGTTTTGGGCGTGGTAATTGAAGGGCTTGCTTACAAACCGCTCAGACAGGTTACTTCCCTGGCTGTGCTTATTACAGCCATCGGTGTGTCATACTTTTTGCAAAATGCCGCAATGCTGATCTGGGGTGCCAACCCAAAGGTCTATTCGCCGATAGTTGACGGCTCAATCAAGCTGTTTGACGGTCAGCTGGCAATTACACACATCTCCATAGTGACAATTGCAGCCTGCATCATAATAATGGTTGTACTGACACTTTTTGTTAATAAGAGTAAAATGGGCAAGGCAATGCGTGCCTGCTCTGAAGATAAAGATGCGGCCCAACTTATGGGCATCAATGTCAACAGGACAATTTCCATGACATTTGCAATCGGCTCGGCACTTGCCGCTATTGCAGGCGTTCTTCTGTGCTCATCATATCCGACACTTATGCCTACCACGGGCTCAATGCCCGGAATCAAAGCCTTTACCGCCGCAGTGTTTGGCGGAATCGGTTCAATACCGGGGGCTTTCCTCGGAGGCATATTGCTGGGTATCATTGAGGCCCTGGCTAAGGCATATATCTCCACGCAATTGTCAAACTCAATCGTTTTTGCAGTTTTGATAATAGTGTTGCTGGTTCGCCCGTCGGGCCTTTTGGGCAAGCATGTTACGGAAAAGGTTTAAAGGGGTGCATAATATGAAGGACTTTAAACTTAAAAAATCTACGCGAAACGATCTGCTGACTTATTTGTCCGTAACGGCAGCTTTTGTGTTAATTTCCGTACTTTCCGGAAGCGGGATTTTAGGCAGGGCTCAAATAGGACTTCTTGTTCCCGTTTGTTGTTATATTGTCATGGCCATTTCCCTGAATCTGACTGTCGGAATCATGGGTGAGTTGTCATTGGGGCATGCGGGCTTTATGAGTATCGGAACCTTTACCGGTGTAATAGTGGCGGAAAGCCTTTTTAACGCAGTGCCGGCAGCTCCGGTAAGATTGCTGCTTGCCATTATTATAGGCGCAATAGTAACCGGGATCTTCGGTTTTCTGATCGGAATACCCGTATTGAGGCTTAGGGGAGACTATCTTGCCATCGTAACCCTGGCTTTCGGAGAGATTATAAAAGAGCTTATCAATTGCCTTATTGTGGGAGTTGACGCAAACGGTCTTCATATAATCTTCAATGTCAACGGGACAAAAAGCGCAGCCGACCTGAATCTCCTTGAGGGGGGCAAGGCCATTATAAAAGGCGCTCAGGGAGCCACCGGAACCCGGACCATTGCTTCCTTTACTGCCGGATTTATCCTGTTGATGGTAACCTTGTTTATTGTGCTTAACTTCATTAAGAGCCGCACAGGCAGGGCGGTCATGGCCATCAGGGACAATCGTATAGCCGCCGAGGCTTCCGGACTTAATGTTACAAAGTACAAAATGATTACGTTTACCCTGTCAGCTGCCATTGCAGGTGCCGCAGGTGCATTGTACGGGCTGAACTACTCAAGCCTTGTTGCTACAAAATTCAATTTCAATACATCCATTCTCATACTCGTATATGTTGTACTTGGAGGGCTTGGAAACATCCGCGGTTCGATTATAGCCGCGACGGTGCTTTACGTGCTTCCGGAACTTCTCCGGGCATTTTCCCTGTATCGCATGCTGGTTTATGCGGTGGTTCTTATCCTTGTAATGATTGCCACCAATTCGCCGAAAGTTAAGGCAGTTTTCCTCAAGATAATACCAAAAAGAAAGAAAAAGGAGGAAAATTGAAATGGCCACGTCAGGATATCATCTTGATAATTTCGAAAAGGGAGTTATGGTCCCCGTACCCAGCCGCTCAATCATCCCGGCCAGAGATTTGGATAAACAGCCGGTGCTTGAGTGCGCACATTTAGGCATTGATTTCGGCGGGCTTAATGCCGTTGAAGATTTTAACGTTACTATCGGCAAAACCGAGATTGCAGGCCTCATAGGACCTAACGGCGCCGGCAAAACCACTATTTTCAACCTTCTTACAAAGGTTTACCAGCCGACCACCGGAACAATCATGCTAAACGGAGTTGACACCTCGGGAAAGACAACTGCTCAAATTAACCAGATGGGCATTGCAAGAACGTTTCAGAACATCCGTCTGTTTGATGAGTTGACCGTTGAAGAAAATGTTAAAATCGGTCTGCATAATGAGATGAGGTATTCAACCGTTTCAGGCATCTTCAGACTGCCTTCATTCTGGAAGCAGGAAAAGGCCGCACACGAGCGCGCATTGGAGCTGCTTGATATATTTGACATGGCTCACAAGGCAAACTGGAAAGCCGGCTCGCTTTCATACGGAGACCAAAGACGCCTTGAGATTGCAAGGGCTCTGGCCACCAATCCGAGCCTGCTGCTCCTTGACGAGCCCGCAGCGGGAATGAATCCTGCGGAAACTATTGACCTTATGAAGATTATTGCCAAGATTCGTGATGATTTTCAAATTGCCGTTCTGCTTATCGAACATGACATGAAGCTGGTTATGGGCATATGTGAGGGCATATGCGTGCTCAATTTCGGCAGAATAATTGCCAAGGGGACAGCTGAAGAAATTCAGGCAAACCCGGCTGTAATCGAGGCTTATTTGGGCAAAAAGAAGGAGGACTAATCATGCTTAAGGTTGATAACATAAATGTTTATTACGGCAATATCCATGCTGTTAAAGATGTATCCTTCGAAGTCAACCAAGGTGAGATTGTGACCCTTATCGGAGCAAACGGTGCCGGCAAATCAACAACATTGCAGACTATTTCAGGTATTCTGAAAACCGGCACGGGTTCTATTGAGTTTCTGGGAAAGAATATCGCACAGGTACCCGCCCATAAGATTGTCTCGATGGGACTTGCTCAGGTGCCTGAGGGGCGCCGGATTTTTCTGCAGATGAGTGTTGAGGAGAATCTTGATATGGGTGCCTATACTGCCAATAAGTCTGACATTAGCGAGCTGCTTGAAAGGGTTTACAACCATTTTCCAAGGCTGAAAGAGCGCCGCAAGCAGGTTGCCGGAACCCTTTCCGGAGGTGAGCAGCAGATGCTTGCAATGGGAAGGGCACTGATGTCACGGCCGCAGCTTCTCATGCTTGATGAGCCGTCCATGGGCCTTTCTCCCATTCTCGTAGAGGAGGTATTTGATATAATAAAGCGATTCTACGAAACGGGAACCACAATACTTCTTGTAGAACAGAATGCTCAAATGGCGCTTTCCATTGCCGACAGGGCATATGTTTTGGAATCAGGGCGCATAAAAATGTCCGGCACAGGCAGGGAACTTGCAAACTCACCGGAAATCCAAAAGGCTTATCTTGGAGGTTGAGAACAGCTGTAATGCAGATGAATTATCAGGAGGGGCAGATGCACGCAATAGTGCATCCGCCCCTTTCATTAAGGGGATATTTTTGGTATAATACAAAGTCGAATTATGGAGGCTGATACGGAGAGGCTGATATGGAAAAGAAAAAGGAAAAACTGCTTTTAATAGATGGCCACAGCATTGTTAACCGGACATTTTACGGCATTCCGCCCCTGACGAATGCGGAGGGTATTCATACCAATGCCATCATGGGCTTTTTGAATATTTTTCTGAACGCGTACAAGGAATTTGCCCCGGACTATGTCATCGTGGCCTTTGACGTGCGCCAAAAGACTTTCAGACATGAAATGTATGACCGGTACAAGGGCACCAGGAAGCCTATGCCTCCGGAGCTGCACGAGCAGGTTCCGTACCTGAAGGATGTCTTGAACGCCATGGGAGTAAAAACTGTTGAACTTCCGGGCTACGAAGCCGACGACGTGATAGGAACATATGGGAGAATTGCCGGCGAAAGTAATGTTGAAACGGTGATTCTTTCCGGTGACAGAGACCTTTTGCAGCTTGCGACCGATACAACAATGGTTGCCATTCCGAAGACCAAGGGAGGAGTGACGGAGGTCGAAAAATACTTTGAAAAGGATGTTATTGAAAAATATAGTGTAACTCCAAAGCAGTTCGTTGAGCTTAGGGCACTTATGGGAGATGCCTCGGATAATATCCCGGGCATTCCGGGAATCGGCGAGAAAACCGCAACAAATATCATCACGCAGTTCGGCTCGCTGGAAAACGCCTATGAACATGCCGAGGAGATTCAGCCAAATAAAGCAAGAGAAAACCTGAAGGAATACATAGGGCAGGGGAGAATAAGCCGTGCCCTTGCAACAATCAATACAGCCAGCCCCGTCGAATTGGATTTTAAAGAAGGAAAGGTCGGCCCGTGGGAGGCTTTCTTCAATGATGATTCCTACGTCCTGATGAAAAGATTGGAGCTGAAGAAAATAATTGATAAGTTCGAGACAGATGCGGTCAGCAAATTGTCAGAGGCGGAATATGTTCTGAAAGATGCCGCCGAATTTCCCGAAGATGTGGAGAAACCCTGCGGTCTCTATATATCTCCCTGCCGCAGCCTCATGGCGTTGTCCGTAAGCGGAAAAACCGTTGTTTTCAAAGGCTACAACAAAAAAGTCATCTCTCTGCTTCTTGGCCGGACTTACGTGTATTGCTTTGGCTTGAAGCAGCTGCTGCATACGGTTGAAATGGGAGATATATACCATGAAAGCGTGATGCCGCTTGATGCCTTTAACGGTGCGGACGCAGAGGATGTGTGCCGTGCAGGAAATGTATTTGACATAGAAGTAATGGCCTATCTTCTAAACCCTTTAAGTCCCTCATACCCCTTTGACGGCATAGCAAAGGATTATCTCGGACGGATGGTCCCGTCAGAAAGAGAGCTCCTCGGAAAGAAAAGCGTGGAAGCCATGCTAAAGGAGGCGCCTGAGAAATGCTTTGCTCTTGCCGCCCACAGTGCAGCCATAGCCCTTGACAGTGCGAAAATTCTGACTGAAGAGTTGAGACAAAAAGGGATGTGGGATCTTTACATTAATATTGAGATGCCGTTGACGTACCCCCTTTATAACATGGAGAGGATAGGCGTGCGTGTTGACAGAAAAGCGCTGGACGTCTTTGCCGACAGGCTGGAAGAAATGGCGCTGAAACTCCAGGCAGAGATATATGAGGAGGCGGGGGAAGAATTTAATATCAATTCTCCATCACAACTGGGGACCATTCTGTTTGAGAAAATGAAACTTCCTCATAGAAAGAAGACGAAAACGGGCTACTCAACTTCAGCTGACGTGCTCGAAAAGCTGGCGGGAGAATTCCCGTTTGTTACAAAAATTCTGGAGTACAGACAGGTTGTCAAGCTCAGGTCTACCTACGCCGTGGGATTGACGGAGTATATCGGGCCTGACGACCGTATTCACGGAAGATTTAACCAGACTGTTACGGCCACCGGCAGAATCAGTTCGGCAGACCCCAATTTGCAGAATATTCCAATCAGGACAGAGCTTGGTCAGGAAATACGCAAGGCCTTCATTGCGGGGAATGGATGTGTTTTCCTTGACGCCGACTATTCACAAATTGAGCTGAGGCTCTTGGCACATCTTTCAGACGATGCCAACCTGATAGAGGCTTACAGGAGTGATGCCGACATCCACAGGATTACCGCGTCCAAGGTGTTTAACACTCCGATTGACGAAGTAACATGGGAGCAGCGAAGCAATGCAAAAGCCGTAAACTTCGGCATTGTTTACGGAATCAGCTCCTTCGGGCTCGGCCAGGGCCTGAGTATTTCTCAAAAACAGGCGGGAGAATACATAAAGCAATATTTTCTGACATATCCGGGGGTTAAGGAATATCTTGATAACATCGTAAGACAGGCCAAGATAGACGGATACGTAACCACGTTGTTCGGCCGCAGACGTCCAATCCCCGAGCTGTCCTCATCCAATTTCATGCAAAGGTCATTTGGTGAGAGGGCGGCCATGAATTCACCGATACAAGGTACGGCCGCAGATATAATGAAGCTGGCCATGATAAATGTTGACAGAGAACTCAGACGTCAGGGACTGAAGGCCAGAATAGTTTTGCAGGTACATGACGAGTTGCTGGTAGAAACTCCCTTTGATGAAATTATGACGGTAAAGGAAATACTAAACAACGAAATGAAAAATGTCGTCCGGCTCAGTGTAGACCTCGAGGTTGAGACGGAGCAGGGTGTGGACTGGTTTGAGGCGCACTGATGGTTATAGGAATTACCGGAGGCGTGGGTTGCGGAAAATCCACTGTTCTTAATATA
Source organism: Lachnospiraceae bacterium (assembly GCA_050944475.1). Classification (GTDB taxonomy): domain Bacteria; phylum Bacillota; class Clostridia; order Lachnospirales; family Lachnospiraceae; genus RGIG5612. Next base: position 164,630 of record JBMNRD010000002.1, on the reverse strand, counting down.
TTAAAAAACGGATATGATGCAAGAGTAATCATTGCTGATGATATTGCGAGGCAGCTGCAAGAGCCCGGATACGGGCCTTACCGACGGATTGTCCGCGAATTCGGAAAAGGAATTTTAACGGCCGGAAAGGGCAGCCCCATTGACAGGAAAGTTCTTGCTGATATCGTATTTTCTGATACGATTAAGCGTGAAAGGCTTAATTTTCTTGTTCATCCTGCAGTAAAGAAGGAAATAAAAAGGTTAATCCGGCAATATAAGCGCGAAAGCAGTGATGCACTGATCGTCATTGAAGCGGCCCTTCTGATTGAGGCGGGCTATAGGGATATTCTTGATGAAATATGGGCGGTGACGGCATCTTACCGGGTGCGGCTTGAGCGTCTTGCGCTCTCAAGAGGATATTCGAAGGAAAAAACCGACAGTATAATGGCAACACAGAAAAGCGACGGGGAGTTTATCAAAGAAGCGGATTATCACATTGATAATTCAGGCAGTATAGATGATACAAGGCTACAGATTGAAAAAAGGCTTGGCCCGCCGCCCTCCGGGTCGGCTTTTCATGATTCTTAAGACGCAACGCTGAAAAAGCTTGAATTGCCGTACTGCAAGCCGGCATCTTAATTGACATGATAGAGATAATAATTACAGACAAAAACTCCGGCGGACGGCTGGATAAAATGCTTGGAAGATATCTTGACAAGGCTTCATCGGGCTTTGTCTATAAGATGTTACGAAAGAAAAACATAACCTTGAACGACAGGAAGGCTGCGGGCAGTGAAATCCTGCAGCCGGGAGACTCGGTTAAGATTTTTCTGGCTGACGAGATACTTTCAAAATTTAAAAATAATATCCGGACAAAAACGAAAATGCAAACAGGAATACGCGCAGCGGCACGGATCAGTCCGCGCTCAAGAAATGTCGGGGGACAGATAAGAAGAACCCCGGACAGCCGTGAAACGGTGGAGCGGCGTAAGATGATCAGCCTGAAAAGCATGATTGTTTTTGAGGATGAAAATATAATTGCTATAAACAAGCCGGCAGGGCTCTTATCCCAAAAGGCCCGGAAAGAGGATTATTCCGTGAATGATTTTCTCCTTGAGTATATCCTCTCGGATGAATTTTTCACTCCGGGCATTGCCAACAGGCTGGACAGGAATACAAGCGGTATTATTTTGGCAGGAAAAAACCTGCGTGCGTCAAGAGACCTTGCTCTGGCAATTTCGGAAAAAAGCATCACAAAAAAATACATCTGTATCGTAAACGGTCTGATTAAAGAGGAGAACATAATAGACGGCTATTTGCTGAAGGATGAACAGGCCAATACCGTTTCAATAAGTAATGATTCCTTATTAGGAGGAGACCGGATTATAACCGGATATGAACCTGTTTGCACAGGGAGCGGGCTGACCCTGCTTCTTGTCGATCTGATAACCGGCAGACCGCACCAGATCAGGGCTCATCTTGCCTCAATCGGCCATCCTGTTATCGGAGATTCCAAGTACGGCGATGCAAAGATAAATAAGGCTTTCCGGAGCGAGTTTGACTTAAAGCATCAGCTGCTTCATGCAGCACTGGTTGAATTCACACATGTTGACGGGATACTGAAATATTTGAATAAAACGGTGATAACCGCGCCGATGCCGTCTTATTTTACGGAAATAATTAAAAACAAATTCGGAGAGAGCTATGGCAACATGGAGTTCCCGGGGGCTTAGAGGCTCCAGGCTTGAGGAAATAATCAACATTACAAATGAAAAATATCGCGACTTGAAGTTGGCGCTTGTACAAAAAATTCCGACTCCGATTACTCCCATGGAAATTGACGACAATCGCCATATCACTTTGGCATATTTCGAGCAGCGAAGCACCGTTGACTATATAGGTGTCGTGCAGTCATATCCGATATGTTTTGACGCAAAGGAATGTGCATCCGACACCTTCCCGCTGGCAAATATCCATGAACATCAGTTTAATTTTATGCGGGATTTCGAAGGGCAGGGAGGAATCAGTTTCCTGCTGATTTACTATAGCAGGAAGAATATCTTTTATTATATGCGGTTCAATGAGCTGGCCGGATTCCTTGCAAGGGCGGGAAGCGGGGGCCAAAAGAGTGTAAGGTTTGAAGAATTAAATCCGGAATACTTTATCGGCAGCCGCCCCGGCGTGCAGGTTCATTACCTTGAGCAAATAGACCGGGACATCAACGAAGACGACAGAGAAGATAATAAGCAACAGTGAGGATAATATGAACTACAGGCAGGCACTGCCGGACAGGATATTGCTGCAAGTAGAAAAACCTGCCAGATATACCGGCGGGGAAATCAACAGTATGGTTAAAAACAAGGACAGCATAGGCATAAGGTTCGCTATGTGCTTTCCGGATGTGTATGAAATAGGGATGTCGCATACGGGGATGCAAATTATTTACTCCATGCTCAATCTCAGGGATGACATCTGGTGTGAGCGGGTTTACAGCGTATGGCCCGACCTTCATAGGATAATGAAATCTGAAGGTATACCGTTGTTTGCTCTTGAATCCCAGGACCCGATTAAGGATTTTGATTTTCTGGGAATTACCCTTCAATATGAAATGGCCTACACCAATGTGCTTCAGATATTTGACCTGGCTCAGATACCCTTTCACAGTAAAGACCGCGGGGAAGATATGCCCATTGTAATCGGCGGAGGCCCATGTGCATTCAATCCCGAGCCCCTGGCCTCTTTTTTTGATTTGTTTTACATCGGCGAAGGAGAAACGGTTTTGTTCGCCCTTATGGATGCCTACAAGAAAAATCGTGCGGCTGAAGGAAGCCGTCTTGACTTTCTGAAAGCAGCCGCGATGATTGAGGGTATATATGTGCCTCAATTATATGAGGCGGAGTATAACCCGGACGGAACGATTGCAACTTTCGGGCCGAAGGCCGAATATAGGTGCGTTGTACCCGAAAGAGTACGCAAGCAGACCGTGTCTGATATGGACAGTGTATTTTATCCGGACAGGCCGGTGATTCCGTATGTGCAAGTGACTCAGGACAGGGCCGTGCTGGAAATCCAGCGCGGCTGCATAAGGGGTTGCCGCTTCTGCCAGGCCGGAATGATTTACAGACCATTCAGGATAAAGTCTTTGGAAAATCTTAAAAAATATGCAAAGTGTCTGATAGATAATACCGGATATGATGAGATATCACTTTCATCCCTCAGTTCAAGCGATTATCCGTATTTGGGCGAATTTCTTGAATTTCTGATTGAGGAAATGGGGGAGAGAAAGGTTAATATTTCTCTGCCTTCATTGCGCATAGATGAATTTTCCTTGGACATTATGAACAAGGTCCAGGATGTAAAGAAGAGTTCGCTGACCTTTGCCCCCGAGGCAGGTACCCAGAGAATGAGAAATGTTATAAATAAGGGCTTGACAGAAGAGGACATTCTCGGAGGCGCCGGTCTTGCCTTTAAGGGAGGCTGGAATAAGGTAAAACTTTATTTTATGCTGGGACTTCCGACCGAAGGAAACGAGGATATTGCGGGAATATCGGAACTGGCAGAGAAAATCGCAATGACTTATTATGATACGGTTCCCAAAGATAAGCGTCGGGGTAAGGTTCAGATTACTGTCAGCACTTCTTTTTTTATTCCGAAACCGTTTACTCCCTTCCAATGGGAGCCGATGCTCAGCCCGGAAGAGTATCTGAACAGAGCACATATGCTTAACGACTTGATCAAGAAACAGCTGAATAAAAAAAGCATCCGTTACAATTGGCACAATGCCGAAGCTTCGGTCATAGAAGGACTTCTGGCAAGGGGTGACAGACGGGTCGGCAGCGTAATTGAAAAAGTATATGAAAATGGCGGATTGTTTGATGCCTGGACCGAGCATTTCGACTATGATAAATGGATACGGGCCCTTGACGAGGCCGGACTCGGTCTTGATTTTTATGTATATAGAAGACGAAAAAAGGATGAGGTATTGCCATGGGATTTTATAGACGCGGGGGTGAGCAAGGCATTTATGTTGCGTGAACATGAAAATGCCGTTGCGGAGCGCGTAACTCCCGGCTGTAAGGAGCAATGCTCAGGCTGCGGGGCCGATACTTTCAAGGGAGGCATTTGCCTTGAGAATAAGAATTAAGTTTACAAGGGAGGAGCATGTTAAATTCCTCGGGCATCTTGACATCATGCGGTCCTTTCAGAGGGGATTTATAAGAGCAGGAGTCAAAATGATTTACTCCGAAGGTTTTAATCCCCATCAGAAAATGAATTTTGCCCAGCCCCTCGGGGTAGGCGTGACCTCATCAGGGGAATACATGGATGTGGAAATAGCCCCGGGACAGGATCTTACGCAGGTCAAAGACTTGCTGCAGGTTCAGATGGGAGAAGGCTTCAATATACTTGGAATAACCGACCTTGCTGACAATGCACCGAAGGCTATGGCGGCCGTAAAGTACGCATCCTACCGGGTGACGGTAACAGGGCCATGTCCGGATATAGAAGAGTTTTTGAAGGCGGATGAGGTTTTAATGATGAAGAAGACAAAATCCGGCAATAAATCGGTCAACATCAGGCCTCTGGTACACATGCTTACCCGCACGGACAACATGTATGAAATGCTTGTAAATGCGGGAGGTGAGAATAATTTGAAGCCCGAACTGTTGATGAGGGCGCTCTTTGAATTGGAAGGCACCGAATACGACAGAAGCATGCTGTCAATAAAAAGGCTGGAACTGCTAAGTGAGGGCTTTGTCCCGCTCGACCGCAAAGGAGATTGAAGATGTATAAAAAGGGAAGACTGTTGATTACAAGACATGATGATAAGATAGTTTCAATCCTGACTGATATACAGGGAAGGGCCGTTCATATAGGCATTCATGACCCTGCCAATCCGGGAGTCATGGGCAATATCTATGCCGGCAGGATAGAGCGGGTATGCCTTAACCTTGGGGGTGCTTTCGTGGAACTTGGCAACGGAATGAAAGGTTTCCTGAAACCCGGAGAAAATATAAATCCCGTGTTTCTGAACAGGCGCAAGAGCGGGCCTTTGCGCAACGGCGATATTCTTCTTGTACGCGCATCCACCGAGCCGATAAAGACAAAGGGGGCAATACTGACTTGGGATATAACAATTCCGGGCAGGTATGTTGTTTTTACACCTTACCGCAGCGGAGTAAAATATTCCGTGGCCCTGGAAGACCGCAGTCCTTTTGAGAAACATGCTGAGGAGCTAAACGGTTTCATAGTCAGAACCAACGCCGCCTCGGCAGATATTGCCGAGATTTTGGAGGAAGCACGGAAAATCAGGGAGAGTTGGGAGCGTTCAGTCAAGAAGATTCCTAAGAAGGCCGGACTTGTATATGCCGCACTCCCTGAGTATCTTGCTGATGTCAGGGATATCCATGAAGAACTTTATAATGAAATCGTTACGGATGATATTATGATTTACAATGAAATCAAGGAATATCCCGGAAAAGGGAGTAAGACAGTAAGGCTTTATGAGGACCGAAAGGTCGGTTTCAAAACGATATATGAAATAGAAAAGCATCTATCGGATGCGCTGAAAAGGACGGTTTACTTGAAAAGCGGAGGATATATTGTCATTGAGCCGACGGAGGCACTGGTCAGTATAGACGTCAACTCCGGTTCGCACATTTCGAAAAGAAATCCCGAGGGAGAAATCCTTAACCTTAACCTTGAAGCGGCAGTGGAAGTTGCGCGCCAAATACGTGTCAGAAATCTTTCGGGAATCATAGTGGTGGATTTTATCAATATGAAAAATCCCAAGAATTCCGAAATCCTTGTAGAAGAGCTGCGCAAAATGCTTAGAGACGATCCCGGAGGAGCAAAACTGATTGATATTACAAGGTTGGGGCTTGTGGAAATCACAAGAAAAAAAGAAAGACGCCCTCTTTACGAAGCACTGAATCTTTGATAAAATACGTTAGACAATCGAACGATATATAGGAGAAGGATATGGAAACCAGGGAAACAATCGATCTTATACGCCGGGGCGACAAAGAAGCCATTAAAATGGTTTACAAGGAGAATGCAAAGGATATATATAGCTTTGCAAAATCAATTACAGGAGACCATGATCTGGCTATGGATGCAACCAAGAAAACCTTCGTTGATCTTTTTAAGAATATTCAGGAAGGTGAAACCCCTGTTAACCTTCGTATGGCTGCACTTAAGATGGTTTATGACGAGGCATGCAGGATTGTCCTGCCTTCATCTGACAAGATCGATTCTCCTTTTGACAGGACAGAGACACCTGCTGTAGTCGGCGACGGGATTATTGATACTGAAGAGGAGTTGACGGGAGCAATCGACGAATTTTTTGACGATGACAGACTGGAAGATGAGGCCGATGCCATGGCGGATAAGTTCGAAGAAGATGCTTTTTTTGAAGGGAAAGTTCCGGAGTATGCAGACGAAGAGGAGCAGGCCGGAGAGGAAGAGCCGGCGGACCCGGTCAGCGTCACACAGGTAATCAATATAGCAGAAGTACATTCCGACGGTGACATTGTAATACGCGAGAATGAAGCCGATGATGAGTGGGGAGATATACAGGAAAATGTTTCTGTAGATCCACCAAAGAAAAGGGGCATAACAGTTGTAATGATTATTATCAATATCATTTTGGTGCTTTTGCTCATCTGGTTGCTTTACGGATTGCTTGTGAACTTAAAAATCCTTCCGGAAATTGCTGATTTGGGATATACGTGGTTTAATGACACAATATATCCGATTTTTTAGATTTTTCAGTTGACTTTACACAATATCATGTGATATATTTTTACAGTTGACCGCTCAATAAGGTTTTTTTAAGCATGGAATTTATTTTCCGTCACCAAATTTGGCGAGTATTATTTTAGGAGGTACGATATGTACGCAATTATTGCCACCGGAGGAAAGCAGTACAAGGTTTCCAAAGGTGACAAACTAAGAGTTGAGAAGCTTGATGTTGAAGTAGGATCTAAAGTAGTGTTTGACCAGGTCCTTTTTGTAAATGCCGACAAAGCGGACGTAGGCAATCCTACTGTTGCAGGCGCTGCCGTAAATGCAACCGTTACCAATCAAGGTAAGGACAAAAAGATTATCGTTTATAAGTATAAGCCCAAGACAGGCTATCACAAGAAGAGAGGTCACAGGCAGCTGTTTACCGAATTGATTGTTGATGACATTACTATTGACGGCGTTGTGCTGGAGTGTAAGGCAACTGCAGAAGAGGCAACAAAAACTCCGGCTGCTGAGAAAAAGGTTTCCGAAAAAGCCGCCGAAAAATCTGTCGAAAAAAGCACCAAGAAAACTGACTCAAAAGCCGCTGATGATGTTGTAGAAACGGTAAAAGAAGATACAAAAAAAGTTACCAAAGCAGCAAAAGAGGAAAAAGAAAAAGTTGCCAAAAAGGTAAAAGAAGATACAAAAAAAGCTGCCGAAACGGTAAAAGATGATGCGAATAAAGCCACCAAAACGGCAAAAGAGGACACAAAGGAAGCTGCCGGGACAACAGAAGAATAAACAGGAATTGGAATGATTCGTGTATCGATATATAAGAAATCAGGCTTGTATGAGGGATTTGCGGTAACAGGGCACTCCGGATATAATGAATTCGGAAAAGATATCATATGTGCAGCCGTTTCAGCGTTGGTTATCAATACAGTGAATTCGATAGAGAATTTTACGGAAGATGCATTTGAGCTGACAAGCGATGAGGAACAAGGCATGATTGAAGTAAGATTCAAATCAGAGCCCGGGCACGACAGCAGATTGTTGCTTGATTCCATGGTACAAGGACTTGAAGGAGTACGCAAAGAGTCAAAGGATTATATTGAGATTATTTACAAGGAGGAATAACCCCATGTTGAAAATGGATATTCAGTTTTTTGCTCATAAAAAGGGTGTCGGCTCTTCAAGGAACGGAAGAGACTCCAAGGCTAAGAGGCTTGGCGCTAAGAGAGCTGACGGACAGTTCGTCAAGGCCGGGAACATTCTGTATAGACAGAGAGGCACACGCATCCATCCGGGCGTTAATGTGGGACGGGGCAAGGACGATACATTATTCGCGCTTGTTGACGGCAAGGTGCAGTTTCACAGACTAGGCAGAGACAGAAAACAGGTTTCAGTCATCCCTGTGGAAGGCTAATTGTCTTTGGTATGTTTATGAGCTTCAAATCTTCCGGTTTGAAGCTCATTTATTATTTTTAACGGCTGGAGATACAAAGAATGTTTGTAGATAGAGCAAAGATTGTTCTGATATCAGGCAAAGGTGGCGACGGCCATGTCAGTTTCAGAAGAGAAAAATATGTTCCTGACGGCGGTCCGGACGGCGGAGACGGCGGAAAAGGCGGAGACATTATTTTCGCTGTTGATGATAGCATCAATACTCTATCAGATTACAGATACAAGAGAAAATTCAAGGCCCGGGACGGCGAAGAAGGAAGCAAATGCAACAGGTCCGGCAGCAAGGGCGAAGACCTTGTTTTGAAGGTTCCGAAGGGAACGCTAATTAAGGATGCCGAGTCAGGAAAGATTATTCATGACATGTCGGTTTCGGGCGAAGAATTTGTCCTTCTTAAAGGCGGGAAAGGCGGATGGGGCAACCAGCATTTTGCAACCCCTACAATGCAGGCGCCCAGATACGCCAAACCGGGCGGGAAAGCTCTTGAGATAGAAGTAATACTGGAATTGAAAGTGATTGCCGATGTAGGCCTTGTGGGTTTCCCCAACGTCGGCAAATCAACCTTTCTTTCCATGGTGTCCAATGCCAGGCCGAAGATTGCCAACTACCATTTCACAACCCTCAGCCCTAATCTCGGAGTTGTTGATCTGCCGGAAGGACAGGGCTTTGTCGTTGCCGATATTCCGGGACTTATTAAGGGTGCATCGGAAGGTGTGGGACTCGGGCATAAATTTTTAAGACATATCGAACGTACAAAGGTTCTGATTCATCTTGTAGACGCTCCTTCAACAGAAGGACGCGACCCGGTAGAAGATATAAGTACAGTCAACAGGGAAATTGCCAACTATAATGATTCATTAAGTGCCAAGAAGCAGATTATCGCAGCCAATAAAATGGATCTTGTTCATGACAAGGAAGAAAGGGCTGAATTGATAAACAGGCTAAAAGATGAGTTCGAACCTGAAGGAATTGAGGTGTTCCCGATTTCCGCAGCAACCGGTGAGGGTCTTAAGCCGCTTCTTTACAGGATAAATGATTTGCTAAAGGAGCTTCCGGCCGAGGCAACCGTTTTTGAAAGCGAATTCAATCTTGAAAATTACAGCTGCGATGATCAGGAACCTATTGAGGTGGAAATGGTTGAACCGGGTGTTTTTTCCGTCAGCGGACCGAGGGTTGAAAGGATGCTTGGGTATACAAATCTCGAGGCTGAAAAGGGATTCATGTTTTTTCAGAACTTTATGGCGGAGCAGGGCATTCTTAACCGGCTTGTTGAACTGGGCATCGAAGAAGGAGACACAGTTCGTGTTTACGGACACGAATTTGAATACTATAAATAGGCCGTCCGGCCGTAAAAGTCTTTTTTACGGCAATGGCATAATCATTTAGTGAGGATAATTATGACAAGCAAGGAAAGGGCTGCTTTGAGGAGCGCAGCAAATCATCTGGAGCCGATTATCAACGTCGGCAAGGACAGCATTACACCCGAAGTAACACAGGCTGTTGATGAGGCGCTTGAAGCGAGGGAATTAATCAAGGTCGGAGTTTTGAAAAACTGTCTTGATGATCCCAAGGAAATTGCAACGGTTATTGCGGAGCGTACAAAAAGTGAGGTTGTCCAGGTAATGGGAAAAAAGATTACCATATACCGCAGAAACATTAAAAAGAATCAGTATGGCATATGATAATTACGGAAAAATAGGAATACTAGGGGGCACGTTTGATCCGATTCATTACGGGCACTTGCTCCTTGCGGAGGCCGCATATGATAATTTTGGTCTTGACAAGGTTTTGCTTATGCCCACACCCAACCCGTATCACCGGACGGACAAGCGTGTAAGCGACATATCCAGCCGGATTGATATGGTTAAAATAGCGATAGCAGACAATCCGCATCTGGAATTTTCGGATTTCGAGCTGAAGCTTGAGGGGCCGACTTATACCGTTAACACGCTTACCGCCTTCAAGGAGAAATATCCGGAAACGGAGCTGTTCTTTATTGTGGGCGGAGACTCTCTTTTCAGCATGGAACATTGGAAAAATGTGGAAAAACTGCTGGAAACGGCCACCATTTTGTCATCCGTCAGGGAAGAGCAGCGAAAGGGCGCATCCGGCAGTCTGAAAGGTTCGACTGCCAAATCGGATTATAACGGTGACGGTACAGATGACAGAATGCAGACAGACGACCTTCTTGATGAGTTCGAGCTTCAGGCAGAATATCTGCACAGGAAATACGGAGCAAGAATTCACAATCTGAATCTGCCAAGCATCAATATTTCTTCGAGCGATATAGTAAGGCGGATTAAGGCAGGGCAATCAGTCAGGTACTTTATGCCGGATGAGGTAATCGGGTATATCAAGGATAACGGGTTGTATAGATAAAGGGCTGTTGCCAGGGGAGGAATCATCGGCCCGCCGGTATGCAGCGGACTGTATGGGTCTTGCGCATAAAGCTTTTTAGTAATAGAATAAGAAAAACGCTTTGTCCGTCTGATAAAGCTACGGAATTATAGAGGAAGAAGTGCACTGTGGAGCTTAAGACGTATAATGAGATTACCGGCAGGCTGGCCACCGGTCTTGATACAGACAGGTATGTTCATTCTTTGGGTGCAGCGTTTACCGCTGCAGCCCTTGCCATGAGGTATAATGCGGATGTGGACAAGGCCTTGCTGGCCGGACTTCTTCATGACTGCGCAAAGTGTTTTTCTGCTGAAGAATGCTATGTGCTGTGTGAGGAGGCCGGTATTGAACTTAGTCCGCTGGAACGACGCAATTCGTCTCTTATCCATGCCAAGCTCGGAACATATATAGCCGCAAGGGACTATGGCGTTGATGACCCTGAGATTCTTGATGCCATAAGGACTCACACCACGGGTTGTCCCGGAATGACGGATTTGCAGAAGATTGTTTTTATTGCCGATATAATTGAGCCGAACAGGGAGGATATCATTCCTTCCATAGATCAGATGAGAGCAGAGGCCTTTAAGAATCTGGACAATGCCGTTTTCCTTATTTGCGACAGGCAGCTTGCTCATCTGGCAAATTTTCCGCATAGTGAAGTTGACCCCGAAACAAAAAGGACATACGAGTATTACAAGGAGTTGTTGAATGAAAATTAAGGATATTGTCAGGACAGTTTACGCCGCATTGGATGAGAAAAAGGCGGTGGATATCAAGATAATCGATATCAGCAAGGTTACGGTTATCGCTGATTATTTTGTTATTGCCGGTGCGGAAAACGACAGGCAGGTGAAGACTCTGGCCGACAACGTTGAGGAAAAACTGGGCAAGGCAAAAGTCTCTCCCCGAAGCATTGAAGGATACCAAAATGCCAACTGGGTTTTGATGGACTATCAGGATGTAATAATTCATATTTTCAATCAGGAGCAAAGGCTTTTCTACGACCTTGAGAGAATCTGGACCGACGGAAAACTGACGGAGATAGACAATCTTTAATTTCATTAACATATAGAATGTTTTCAGAGGAGGCAGGAATGTTTAATATCAATCTAAATGAATTGAATAAGCAGACTGTCTCTTTTATCGGTATCGCAAAAAATGCCGGGAAAACCACTGTCATGAACCGCCTGCTAAGGGATCTGTATTCCGGCACGAACCTGAATGTGGCTATTACAAGCGTCGGGCGGGACGGTGAAAGGGTAGACGTTGTTACCAAAACCGGCAAACCCGAAATATTCATAAAGAAGGGAACCATCTGTGCAACTGCAACACGCCTCCTTGCAAAGTCCGATTTTACCAAAGAAATAATCGCTTCAACAGATATTAATACGCCAATGGGACCGGTATATATTATGCGGGCCCTTTCCCATGGTTATGTCGAAATCGGCGGGCCATCCATGGTTTCCCAGCTGATTGCCGTAAGGGATACTTTTTTCGAGCTTGGAGCGGATGTCGTACTGGTCGACGGCGCCGCAGGAAGAAGATCGCTTGGTGCCGCAGGGATGGCCGACAGTGTAATTTTATGCAGCGGAGCGGCTTTCTCCCGCAGTATGGAGGAAACAATTGCCCATACCGCATTTATCGCGGGATTCTTCAGCTTGCCTCTGGCAAACGGTTCCGAGAACGCACTTTCTGTGTCCGGAGCAATATTGGACAGCACTGTAAGAGATATCATTGTCAGGTTAAATGAGGAACCCGCGGAAGCGGTTGTATTTGACGATCCTTCTAAGCTTATGTTCGGAAGCGTCAGTATGCGAAGGCTCGTTAAATCGGGAGTCAGAGTGATGCTTAAGGAGAAGCCGGTGCTTCTAGGTATTGCCGTAAATCCGACATCTCCCTACGGCTGGAAGTATGATCCGGATGCCTTTCTTGCGGGAATGGCCGGACGTACCGGAGTGATTGTGGAAAATGTCATATTATAATTGTTTTTAAAAGAGGTGGAAATGAACATCAGGGATATTCAGAGAAAGGTCGGATTGGAATTCGTATTCGAGCAATTGGAAGTAAAAAGTCCTTTTGGCAGGGAGCTTATTAAAGACGCCGGATTTTATCAAAGCTCTTATGAGCTCTCCGCGGAATTCGAACGCATATCCCTGCTCAGGGCAAACAAAGACCTTGATGCAATTTCGCATGAACTTGACAGACATCTTGGACATCTGAAGGATGTACGGGCAAGCATGGAAAGAATACGCAGATCCGTCCGCCTGACAATTGATGAATTATACGAAATAAAATTTTTCCTGATAGAAATAATCCACATTGCCGAAATATATAACAAAGATGTCTCATTGCCGGGCATTCCTTTGCAGGATATGACACCGGCGCTGGACATATTGGATCCCAGAAAGGAACGCAAGTACAGCTTTTCCATCTGGGACAATGCCTCTGAAAAGCTTGCTCAGATACGAAGCAGGAAGAGGGAGATTGAAGCGAGGCTTTTCGGAGCGGAAAATAATGCCGGGATCAGACTTAAGTGGGACGAAATCTGCGCCGCGGAAGATGCGGAGGAGAAAGCTGTTTGCGAGATGCTTAGCAAAAAACTGTCTCCCTATGGCGAGCAGATGATTAAGAATGCCGAAAATGCGGGTCGCATTGATCTTTTAATTCGCAAGGCAAAGATGCAGGGAACAGTTGTTCCTGTTATTCGTGACGGAGATATGATTTTCGTTGAAATGATAAATCCTGAAATATCCGCCCGGCTCAATGCCGGAGGAGAGAAGTTTATTCCTGTCAGCATTGAAGCCGGAAGCGGGGCGACGGTTATTACGGGCGCCAACATGGGCGGCAAGTCGGTGGCTCTTAAGACAATTGCCCTCAATGTTGCCCTTTGCATGTGCGGCTTTCCCGTATTTGCGAAACGCGCATTGCTTGGAATGATATCGGACATATGCCTCATTTATGAGAATTATGAAAACAGCGCACAGGGATTGTCATCCTTCGGGGGAGAAATGGTCAGGATAAGCGAGGCGATTGAAGGACTGAACAGAGAATCATTGCTTTTGCTTGACGAGCCCGCCCGTGGAACCAATCCGGATGAAGGTGCGGCAATTGTCAAGGGTTTGGTTGAGTATCTGAACAGCCTTGAAAGTATTTCCCTTGTCGCCACGCATTTTGACGGAGTCGCAAGCCTTGGCGGCAGGCACTACAGGATTGATGATTTTCATCTTAAAGAGTGTGCCCTCAACGAACCGATTCCCAGGAAAGCATTGGAAACATGCAGGCTCCTCGGGATGAATGAAAAAATATTAATAAAAATTGAAAAACATCTTGACGACAGAAAATAACGGTTGATATAATCAGCTTAACTGAATATCTGACAATAGAGGCGCGGAGATTAGGGTAACATTAATGTGAAGGGAATGTCCGCCGAAGGCTCCAAAAGGAACCTGGGTACAGAGAAATACATGGCTCTGTGACTGTCGTAGAAATTTTACGAAGCGCTATTGCATGGTTTTTAAAAACTTTGCAATAGCGCCTAATTTTTTATTTCGCACTGAACTCAAAATTAGGCGCTATGCATGTTGTAATCGGAACAACCGTTAGAAACTTTATGCATAAGCGCATTTTTTGACACTTGTGCAGATAATATGAGAAAAGGAGACTTGAAATGGGAGAGAAAAAAATCAGTTCGTTAATCCGCCTTCGTATGGGTGCGGAGGATGCTCATTACGGCGGGAACCTTGTTGACGGAGCTCACATGTTGCGTTTATTCGGGGATGTAGCTACAGAATTGCTTATTAAATGTGACGGCGACGAAGGTCTGTTTTGCGCATACGACAAAGTAGAGTTTTTAGCACCTGTTTATGCTGGAGAATTTATCGAAGCATACGGTGAAATCGAAAAGATAGGCAATACATCCAGAGTAATGTGGTTTGAAGCAAGAAAGGTTGCAATCCCGAGACCTGACATCTGCGCAAGCGCAGCCGATTTTCTTGATGAGCCTGTTGTTGTGTGCAGAGCTCACGGAACCTGCGTAACACCGAAGGATTGCCAGAGAATACCAAGATAATAAGGCATTGGGAAAAGGAGAAGTTATGGACAAATTGATTATTACCGCGTCCATTTGCGGCGCAGAAGTAACTAAGGCCCAGAACGAGTTTGTACCCTACACAATTGATGAAATGGTTGTTGAATCCAGAAGGGCTTACGATGCAGGTGCAGCCATTTTGCATATCCATGTTCGTGAAGACGACGGAACTCCTACTCAGGACAGAGAAAGGTTTCGCGTAATCATGGATGCAATCAGGGAAGAGCTTCCCGATGTCATTATGATTCCTTCAACCGGCGGTGCTGTCGGAATGAGTCCTGAGGAACGTCTTCAGCCGACTGAGCTTTATCCGGAAATGGCCACCCTTGACTGCGGAACATGTAACTTCGGTGATGAAATTTTCGAAAATTCCATGCCGCTCATGAGAGCCTTCGGAAAGAGAATGTTGGAAAACGGTATTAAGCCTGAGTATGAGTGTTTCGAAATGGGTCATTTGGATACAATTCTTTCAATGGCAAGAAAGGGAGAGGTTCCTGCCCATCCGATGCATTTTAACTTCGTACTTAATGTGCCGGGCTGCACACCGTTTACACCTAAGAACTTAGCTTGGCTGGTCGACGCAATTCCGGCAGGCTCAACCTGGACGGGCACAGGTGTGGGCAGGTCGGCATTTAACATGGCTGCCACATGTATAGTCATGGGAGGGAATGTAAGAGTCGGATTTGAAGATACTGTTTACTTAGAGAGGGGTGTTAAGGCCCGCTCAAACGGAGAACTTGTTGAAAAGGTTGTAAGAATTTCAAGAGAACTTGGCAGAGACATTGCAAATACAGCCGAGGCAAGACAGATATTAAGTCTTCCTGTTCCTAAGTGGTTAAAATAATTAAACAATTCAAGGAGAGGAAATTATTATGATTAACTTAAAAGGAAACAAATACGGAACACATAGGGTTATTGAGCCGAAAGGAGTTCTGACTCAGGCTGCCTGGAAGATTGACAATGACATGGAGAAGCGCTACTCAAATGAAATCATCTGTGATGTAATCTCCTTGAACATTGATTCCGCTTCCTTTACACAGATTTCCGAAGCCTGTAACGGAGATACCGAAAAAATCGGCGAAATGATTCAGAGTATCGTCGCAGAGCGCGGGAAACAGCAAAATCCCGTAACCGGCTCGGGGGGCATATTCATCGGCAAGGTCGCATATATCGGCGAGGACCTTGCGGACAGGGACATTAAGGTGGGAGACAAGATTGCATCTTTGGTATCGCTCAGCCTTACGCCTCTCAGAATCGATGAAATTATTGCTATTCACCCTGAAATTGACCGCGTTGACATTAAGGGCCGGGCTGTACTTTTTGAGACAGGTATTTATGCCAAGCTCCCGGACGATATGAGCGAGGCCCTTGCATTGGCGGCACTTGACGTTGCGGGTGCACCGGCACAGGCAAGAAAACTTCCGAATGTCGGAGACAGCGTTCTTATACTCGGCGCAAACGGCAAATCAGGCGTTCTTTGCGCATGGGAAGCTCTTAAGAAGGTTGGACCTAAGGGCAGGGTTGTCGGGGTTGTCAGAAATCCCGCCCAGGTGCAGGGACTTCTTGACCTCGGTGTTTACACGGACGTTATTGTTGCCGATTGTACCAAGCCTGTAGAGGTGCTCGAAGCCGCTCTTGCCGCAAATGACGGCAAAGAATATGACATTTCCATAAGCTGCGTTAATATTGAATCCTGCGAGATGAGCGCAATCCTCCCCGTAAGGGATGACGGACTTGTTTATTTCTTCTCAATGGCTACTTCATTTACCAAGGCTGCACTTGGAGCTGAAGGTTGCGGCAAGGACATTACAATGATTGTCGGAAACGGATACACAAAAGATCACGCCAAAATTACTCTTGACGTTCTTCGTGAGAATCCTAAGATCAGAGAGCTGTTTGATAAAAAATATGCTTAATTCATAAGGGGGATCCAAAGATGAAGACTAAAAACGGATTATTTGCAGATGTTCCTGAAGAGCTTTGGAACGATTGGCACTGGCAGGTTCAAAACAGAGCAACCTGCGTTGAAGATCTGGTAAAATTCGGAATCACTTTAAGTGAAGAAGAGAAGAACGGAATCCGGAAAACACTTGGCAAATTAAGAATGGCTGTAACACCATACTATTTGTCACTTATTGATATTGTCGACCCGTACGACCCGGTCAGGAAACAGGCAATTCCGACTGAAAAGGAATTATTTGTAGCTCCGTATGAAGACGCCGATCCTCTCCATGAGGATGTTGACAGTCCGTGCCCGGGGCTTACCCACAGATATCCCGACAGGGTATTGCTTCTGATTACCGATATGTGTTCAATGTATTGCCGTCACTGTACACGCCGCCGTTTCGCCGGTCAGCATGATGCTTCAATTGAGTGGGAGCAGATTGAAAAATGTATTGATTATGTAAGAAATCATCCCGAGGTCAGGGACGTTCTTCTTTCAGGCGGCGACTGCCTGATGGTCGGAGATGATTTTTTGGAAAGGATTATTTCCTCGCTCAGGGAGATTCCGCATGTAGAGATTGTAAGACTTGGTTCAAGGACTCCCGTAGTATGCCCGCAGCGTATTACCCCGGAGCTTTGCAATATGCTTAAGAAGTATCATCCTGTCTGGCTAAACACTCATTTCAACCATCCTAATGAGCTTACCCCGGAAGCAACAAAGGCGTGTGCAATGCTTGCGGACGCAGGCATTCCGCTTGGAAACCAGAGCGTTCTTCTTGCAGGAGTAAATGACTGCGTATTTGTAATGAGAAAGCTTGTAAACGGTCTTGTAAAGATGAGGGTAAGACCTTATTACATTTACTGCTGCGATCCGTCAATGGGACTCTCGCATTTCCGCACACCTGTTTCCAAGGGCGTTGAAATTATCGAGGGCTTGAGGGGACACACCTCCGGATTCTGCATTCCGACATTCGTTGTCGATGCCCCGGGCGGCGGCGGCAAGACTCCTGTAATGCCTGATTATGTTGTTTCCCAGACACCTCACAAGGTTATCCTCAGAAACTTCGAGGGCGTTATTACAACTTATACAGAGCCGAAAGAGTATAAGGATGAATGCCATTGCCCGGTATGCCGCGGTGAAGAGATTCCCGTTAACCCGCTTACAGGCGTAGCATATCTTGCTCATGGCGATGAGCAAAGATACATGGAGCCGGACAGCCTGCTCAGAAGGGACAGGAAGAAAGCGAGGGAAAAGACAGAATGAGCAAGATAGGACTTGATCTTGAACTGGTGAAGAAAGCCAGGAAATCTGCCGGTCATATCGCTGATGATGTGCAAAGCTTTGTGGATGCCAATACTACGGTTGCGGTTGAGCGTACTGTTGCAAGGCTTCTTTGCATTGACGGGGTAAACGATGTTGAGGTTCCCATGCCCAATATTATTGTAGACCATTTGAAGGATAAGGGGATACTTGGAAAGGGTGTAGCTTACTGGATAGGAAACGCAATGGTCGCAACCGGCCTTGAGCCTCAGGAAATAGCGGAAAAGGTTGCAAACGGCGAAATTGACCTTTCAGCACTTTCGGTTCACAACGATGATGAGATTGCTGCCGCGGTACTGCCGATTGCAAAGAAAACCTGCAACCTTATCAAGGCCAACAGAAAAAAAAGGCGGGAGATAATTGAGTCATACGGCGGCGATAAAAAAGGTCCGTATATCTACTTGATTGTTGCTACGGGAAATATATACGAAGACGTTACTCAGGCAAAGGCCGCCGCCCGCCAGGGAGCTGACGTTGTTGCCGTAATACGTACCACCGGACAAAGTCTTTTGGACTATGTTCCTTACGGAGCTACAACCGAGGGCTTCGGGGGCACTTACGCGACTCAGGAAAACTTCCGTATTATGAGAGCCGCCCTTGATGAGGCCGGAGAAGAGCAGAACAGATACATCAGACTTTGCAACTATTGTTCGGGGCTTTGTATGCCGGAGATTGCGGCAATGGGTGCAATGGAGCGGCTTGATATGATGCTAAACGATGCTCTTTACGGCATTTTATTCCGTGACATCAACATGAAACGCACCCTATGCGATCAGTTCTTTTCAAGGCTGATCAACTCCTATGCAGGCATCATCATCAACACAGGTGAAGACAACTATCTGACCACTGATGATGCTTTCCTTTCAGCCCACACGGTGCTTGCAAGCCAGTTTATAAATGAGCAGCTTGCCTATAGAGCTCATCTGCCGGCAAAACAGATGGGACTGGGGCATGCATTCGAGATGGACCCCGGGCTTAAAAACGGCTTCCTTTACGAGCTGGCACAGGCTCAGCAGGCGAGGGAGATTTTCCCTGAGGCTCCGCTCAAATACATGCCGCCCACCAAATTCATGACCGGTAATATTTTTCTCGGGCATGTTCAGGATGCACTATTTAACATGGTGACAATAATGACAGGCCAGAAGATTCATCTGCTGGGAATGCTGACTGAGGCAATCCATACTCCGTTTATGTCCGACAGGGCTCTTGCCATTGAGAATGCGGAATACATTTTCAGGACAATGGCTGACCTGGGCTCAGAGATTGAGTTTAAGGACGGAGGAATCATCAAGTCAAGGGCGCACGAGGTGCTTGAAAAAGCCACCGGATTGCTTGTTGATATTGACAGGACCGGACTGTTCTCAACCATCGAACAGGGCATATTTGCGGATATCAAGCGTCCGAGGGACGGAGGCAAGGGTTTTGACGGAGTATTGGAAAAGCTTGACGGCTATTTCAATCCATTCATCGGAATCATGATTAGCGATCTGGAAGGGGGTTTAATGCAATGAGCGGCGGATTATATAATCTTAACAAGGAGAATCTCGACACCGAATTAAACCTTAAGGCTATTAAGCCATATGGTGACACCATGAACGACGGAAAAGTCCAGACATCCTTCACACTTCCCGTTCCCATGGGTGATGAGGCCACCGAGGCCGCCAGGCAGATTGCCGAAAAAATGGGTCTTGCCAATCCCAATGTCGCAATTTCAAAGAAGCTTGATGACAACTTTACCTTCTTTGTTGTTTACGGCAGTTGCATTCATACGGTAAATTACGAGGACATCCGTGTGGAGAAGGTTGAGGAGCCGACCATGGAAATGGCTGAAATTGACCAATACATCAAGGATAATATCGGAAGAAAGATTGTTGTTGTAGGAGCTTCTACAGGCACAGATGCTCACACAGTCGGCATTGATGCAATCATGAACCGTAAGGGCTTTGCCGGCCATTACGGACTTGAGCGCTACGAGATGATTGAAGCACATAATCTGGGAGCGCAGGTCCCGAATGAGGAATTTGTTAAGAAGGCCGTTGAGCTTGGAGCCGATGCGCTACTTGTAAGTCAGACGGTAACCCAGAAAGATGTTCATATCAAGAATCTTACGGAACTTATTGAAATATTAGAGGCTGAAGGTCTTCGCGACAAGTTAATCGTTACCTGCGGCGGTTCACGTATTACTTATGAACTGGCAAAGGAGCTTGGCTATGATGCCGGCTTCGGTGCAGGCAAATTTGCCGAGGATAACGCAACATTTATAGTAACCGAAATGGTGAAAAGAGGCATGAAATAGAATTTGATGAGGAGATGACCCGATGAAAAACAGCAGCAGATTTTTTTCAAATAATGCCTGTGAGTATTTTCCCTGTCATAAAGGCATTAATGAGGAGGATTTTAACTGTTTGTTCTGCTTTTGCCCGATATACTTCAAAGAAGGCGACTGCGGAGGAAATTACCGCATCCTTGAAAACGGTGTAAAGGACTGCTCGGATTGTATCCTGCCGCACATACCTGAAGGATATGACATAATTATCGACAGACTGGCAAAATAAAGCCGACCCGAAATAACATTTTATCTTCATAATTACATGAAAAACGGCACCTTGCCTGCAGGGCGCCGTTTTCGATACAAGCAAAGCAGGTTTATTTTATTTCCCGAATACTTCCGATGTCTCTGCCGGCATTCATGGAATAATTGGTGTGGTAGATGACAAAGCCCGGCTTTCCGCCGCCGACTTTTTTTATATGCTTTCGCAGCGTGTAATCCACCTCCACCTTTTCCTCACCCTCCGACCGGCTGTAATATGCCGCCAGGGAGGCAGCCTCCTCAAAGGTAGATTCGGGAACATCTCTGCCTCCGGTTTTTACTATGACGTGGGAGCCCGGCCGGTTTTTGGCATGGAACCACCAGTCGTCTCCGTCAGCTAATTTGAAGGTGATGTATTCATTTTGATAATTGTTTTTGCCGACATACATGTCAAAACCGTCGGATGAAACGTAACGGAGCGGGGCGGATTTAACGGTGGCGGAGCCTTTGCCGCCTTTTCCGGTTTTCGTTTTGTCGGATTTTGTCTTTATGTAGCCGGCCTCGGACATTTCCCGCCTGATCTCGGAAATGTCGGCCTCGTCTCTGGCGGTATCAAGCGATGCGAGTATTGATTCAAGGTGTTGAATTTCCGCCCGTGTATCCTTAATGATTTCAGAGATTGATTCAAATGTACGCTTTAACTTTCCATATTTTTCAAAGTATTTGTTACCGTTGTCAATAGCTGAAAGTGCAGGATCAAGCGGAATTGTTATTTCTTCATTGTTATAGTAGTTGATTGCGGTAAAGGATGCGGCCTTCGGTTCCACAGTGTGTCCGTATGCAATGAGAAGCTCCCCGTAAACCTTATACTCATCTTTTTTTTCGGTGTCTTTCAGTTGTTTTTGCTGAAGGTCGTATTTTTTACGGCACCTTCCAAGCTGCGTCCGGGCAATCTGTCGAAGGTTGGCGGTTTTTAGACGGATTGATACCTGTGCCTGTCTGTCAAGGTAGAAGCCTTCGAGAAGCAGGGAGATGCTTTCTTCCCTGCGCGTGTCACATTCTTTGTAAATGTTAAGATAAAAAGCGGAGTATTCGAAAGGCTCGTTGTTTCTGTAATATACAACGGGACTGAAGCTGCCGTTTTTAATCAAAGCGATTGTGGAATCAAAGGATATCCACAGGCGTTCCTTTTCACCGTCTGTAAGGCTTCCGGCGGGACGGGAGCCGTCCAAACAGGCATTGTAAGCAATTTCTTCGGACAATACCGGGCCAAGGCCGGTAACATGTGTATACAGGGATTTGAAAAGAGGCAATGAGCCTGTGCAGATCTTTTTAATGAAGACCTCGCGGCAGGCAAGAAAGGGGTCAAGCTTATTATCCGAAAAAGGAATAAAATACTCTCTTCCCGGCAGCACCTCCCTGACAGAGCTGACCATTGAAGAGACACGCCTGATGCTGTCAACGATCTTCGTTCCGTCTCTTAAAATGATGTTGGAGTGTTTGCCCATAAGTTCAACTGTGAGAAACTTGCGGCAAAGGTCACCTATTTCGTTGTAATGTTCGATTTCAAAATCAATAATTCTTTCCATTGAAGGACAGGTAATGCCGACAATCCTTCCTGAGCCTATGTGCTTGCGCAGCAGCATGCAGAAGACTGGTGCGGCAAGCGGAGCGGTTTTATTTTTTTCCGTGAGATAAATAAGGGGCAGAGAAGGGTTTACGTTAATAAGAAGCCGAAGCCTGCCCTGTGTACTTTCTATCGTTAACATCAGTTCGTTTGATTCAGGCTGGATTATCTTGCTTATCCTCCCGCCGATGAGTTTTTTATTAAATTCGTCGGATAAAGCGGCGACGACGCTTCCATCAAAAGCCATGTGCATATAATAAGCGGATTGCTTTTTTTCGTCAACTTGGATAACATAATATAAACTTCATAATTCTTTCACAATGAGGTGATATCTTTCAAAAAATGATATAATCAGGCAGGCAATCAGGAGGATAGAAGATGAGCAAGCTGAAAATATTGATAGTTGATGATGAAATAAGGATGAGAAAGATTGTCAAGGACTTCCTTGCGGTCAAGGGCTATGAGGTGCTTGAGGCCGCCAATGGCGAGGAAGCGATAGATATTATGTACAGGGACAACAAAATCGACCTTGTCCTTCTTGACATAATGATGCCCAAGATGGACGGATGGGAGACTTGCCGGGAAATCCGCAAGTTTTCAAAAGTGTCCATTATCATGCTGACCGCTAAATCGGATGAAGCGGATGAGTTGCTGGGATACGATCTGGGAATTGACGAATATATCACAAAACCCTTCAGTCCCAAGGTCTTGGTGGCCAGAATAGATGCTATACTCAGAAGGACTAATAAGTTGGACGTCGAGGATGTAATGACATGCGGTGACCTTGAGATAAATATTGCCTCACATGTGGTCAAGGTAAAAGGGGAACCCGTAAAGCTGAGCTATAAGGAATTTGAACTGCTCCGCTTCTTTGTTGAAAATAAGGGCATTGCTCTTTCCAGAGAAAAGATTCTTAACTGCGTATGGAATTATGATTATTTCGGCGATGCCAGAACCATAGATACCCATGTAAAGAAAATTCGCAATAAACTGGGTGAATGCGGGGATTACATCAAGACAATCTGGGGCATGGGATACAAATTCGAGCCATAAGCCGCTCCGCCCAATCAGTCGGAAAAGGATGAACATATAATGAAAAATTCCCTTAAGTGGAAAACCATAATTGCAATAGTGACAATGGTCCTGCTGGCGCTGATAGTGGGATTGTGTCTTTGTTTCGCTTTTTCCAACAAATTTTACGTTTCCATTAAGCAAAAGAGCCTGATTAATGTATATAATCAAGTAAACAGCATGTATTCAAAGTCTGACTCCATCAGCAGGACGCTTGTGGCAGATGAGGACTATATCAAACTTTCGACAATGTGCGAAGAGAACATTATATCAATGCTTGTTATGAATCCCGCCGGAGGCACGGATTTCTCCTTCGGCAATTCAAGCATGCTTTATTCACATCTTAACGACATAATGCTTTCTCCGGAAAAAAGCGCAGGTTATCGTGTTATCGAGCACCGGGATAATTACACTTTGGTTTCCTACACCGCAAGTGCGGAGCGAAGAGGATATCTTGAAATATGGGGGATTCTTGATAACGGCAACTTTATTATAGCCAGATCCTCCTATGCGGGAATAGCTAACTCCGTCAGTGTTTCCCTGATGTTCTTCTGTATAGTCTGCGCTGTGGTATTTGTTGTGGTTTCCGTCTTTATCTTCATCATTATCCGGCCGTATACCGATTCACTGAACCGTCTGCTGATTTTTGCCCAGAAAACAAACAAGGGTGAATTCGAGACTGAATTTGATGCGGGAAAACGGCGCGCCAATGATGAAATAGGTCTGCTCGGGGACGCTATTAATGAGATATCCAGAAAGCTCGAGAAAGCGATCGCCGAGCTTAAAACTACAAACCTTAAGCTGGAACGCGAGCTGAGAGAAAAGACAATACAGGAGGAAGCATACAAAAAGTACATGTCCGATGTGTCCCATGAACTGAAAACCCCGATTGCACTCATTTCCGGTTATGCAGAGGGAATCAGAGAGGGCATCAGCGACAACCCGGAGGACAGGGATTATTATTGCAATATTATCATAGATGAAGCCGACAGAATGAACCTGATGATTAAACGTCTTGCCACGCTTAACCAGATCGAGCACGGCAGTACACCGGTCAATCTGGAAAGGTTTAACGTTATAGAGGTAATTGACGGTTTTCTGAACACAATGGCCATTGTAATTGAAGAGCAGGGAGCCAATATTTACTTCAAGAGTGTTTTTCCTATATACGTCTGGTCTGATGAATTTCTCTTTGAGGAGATTCTTGTTAATTATTTTAATAATGCCCTCAACCATATGAACGAGGAGAAGATAATAAGGATTGATGCTTCCTACAAGGGAGACGAGACGGTGAGGGTTACTGTTTTCAATTCCGGAAGCCACATACCTGAGGATGAAATGGATAAAATCTGGAGTCAGTTCTACAAGGTTGACCAGGCAAGAACCAGGCAGTACGGAGGCAGCGGACTCGGTTTGTCCATTGTAAAGGCAATTGCACAGATTCTCGGGCAGGAATGCGGAGTTTACAACACCGAAGGAGGCGTTGCCTTCTGGATTGAACTTGAAGGAGTAAAGAGAGATGTCCGCGATTTGTAATGATTGGCTTGAAGAGTTAAGGCCGGAGTACGGCAAAGATTATTACAAAAGCCTCTATCTGAAAGTAAATGAGGCCTACAAAAACGAGCGGGTATTCCCTCCAGCTGACGATATTTTCAATGCCTTTCATCTGACTCCCCTCGGGAGTGTAAAGGCTGTAATATTGGGGCAGGATCCATATCATAATGTGGGGCAGGCTCACGGTTTGTGTTTTTCGGTGCGAAAGGGCGTTGAGATACCGCCCTCACTTGTGAATATTTATCAGGAGCTTCACGACGATTTAGGCTGTGCGATTCCGAACCACGGATGTCTGACTAAATGAGCGGAGCAGGGGGTCCTCTTGTTAAATGCCGTGTTGACGGTCAGAGCTCATCAGCCGGGCTCGCATCGCAATATCGGCTGGGAGGAGTTCACAGACGCTGCCATCAGGATTCTCAACAGCCAAGACAGGCCCATTGTTTTCATGCTCTGGGGGAATCCTGCAAGGGCCAAGAAGGCCATGCTTAACAACCCCCGTCATTTAATTCTTGAAACAGTACATCCCAGTCCCCTCTCGGCA
The DNA here is from genome assembly GCA_050944475.1 of Lachnospiraceae bacterium. Taxonomy (GTDB): domain Bacteria; phylum Bacillota; class Clostridia; order Lachnospirales; family Lachnospiraceae; genus RGIG5612. The sequence goes on along the minus strand of JBMNRD010000002.1, from coordinate 139,391 downwards.
TATAGAGGTTTTCTGGGATGCAGGCATTTTTCCAAATGCAATGATTTTCTCAGCGCAAACGGGGCAGACCCCATTGACTGGCAGATTGATTAAGCCTTTCCTTTTTCTAATGAAATCTTTTTAAATCCTTCGGCCTTCAGGTCAATGACAATCTTTCTTCTTGCCGGAGCCTGACAGTTCAGTTTTTTTCTTGCAGCTGCAAGCATCAGCTTAATCCTGTTAAGCTGATTGACATTACTGGCTCCGGGATCGTAATCGATTGCCACAATATTGGCTTCCGGGTGGGCCCGCCTGATGGATTTGATGACGCCTTTACCCATAACATGATTAGGCAGGCAGGCAAATGGCTGTACGCACACAATGTTTGGAACACCGGTGCGGATAAGCTCCAACATTTCACCGGTAAGAAACCAGCCCTCGCCGCACTGGTTGCCGATGGAGACAAATTTCTTTGCCATCTTTGCAATTTCATTAATATGGGCTGCGGGAATGAAGTGCTTGCTCTTAGCAAAAGCTCTGTTGGCGGGAGATCTGAAAAACTCCATGAAGTTTATGGCAATACTGCTTATAACAGATTCAATTATGGAATGACCATAGTTTTCAACCTTAAAATAATTATTATAGAAACAGTATAGAAGGAAGTCCATCAAATCCGGCACGACCGCCTCAGCTCCTTCCGTCTCCAGCAGTCGGACGAGGTCATTGTTGGCAATGGGCATGAATTTCACAAGTATTTCCCCGACGATGCCGACCCTCGGCTTTACTGCGTTAATTCTGGGCAGTTCGTCAAAGTCCTTTATTATTCCTTTAATAAGGCTCTTCGCCTTGCGTCTGCCGAAACCCGGACTGCGTATAGCCTCAATTGTGGCATTTCTCCACTTTTCGTGAAGGGCGTCGGCCGCACCGGGCACAGCCTCGTAGGGTCTTGTGGCATAAAGGACTTTCATGAAAACATCGCCTATTACAAGGGCATAAAGGCCTTTGTTGACAAGAGGCAGGGAAAGCTTGAAGCCCGGATTTTTCTCCATACCGAAGCTTAATGAAATAACGGGAATGTGCTCCATTCCGGCTTTTTTCAGGGCCCTGCGTATGAATCCGATGTAGTTTGATGCGCGGCAACCGCCACCGGTCTGGGTCATGAGGAGGGCTGTGCGGTCAAGGTCGTACTTCCCGCTTGTCAGCGCATCGAGCATCTGTCCGACAACCAGCATGGACGGATAGCATGCATCATTATTGACGTACTTAAGTCCCGCGTCAATTGAATGTCTGTTATCATTGTCAAGGATTTCCAGGCAATATCCTTCGACGTTGAAGGCCTCCTGAATAAGCTCGAAATGAATGGGCGACATCTGGGGCGCAAGAATTGTATATTTCGGACGCATCTCCTCGGTAAAAACAGCTCTCTTATATGCAGAGGAAACAATCTTTCGTTTTGTGGGATTTTCCTGTTTTTCTTTAAGTGCGGCAAGGAGTGAGCGGATACGTATCCTTGCTGCTCCCAAGTTGCTGATTTCATCGATTTTCAAAACCGTGTAAATTTTTCCCGAGTCAGTCAGAATGTCACTTACGCAGTCGGTAGTTACGGCATCAAGACCGCAGCCGAAAGAGAAGAGCTGGATAAGATCCAGGTTATCGGTTGTTTTGACATAATTTGCCGCGCGGTAAAGCCGGGAATGGTACATCCATTGGTCAAGGACAATCAGGGGCCTTTCGACGGTGCCAAGATGGGAAATGCTGTCCTCCGTAAGCACGGCAATGCCATAGGACGTGATAAGCTCAGGTATGCCGTGGTTTATTTCCGGATCAATATGGTAGGGACGTCCGGCAAGAACAATGCCGCGTCGGTCATTGTCGTTTAACCATTTTAATACTTCTTCGCCCTTTGTCTGTATATCCTTTCGGGCTCTCATCAGCTCATCCCAGGCATGACGGCTTGCCGAAACTATTTCCGGAGCGGAAAAGCCGTATTCGATTCCGGTGAACACCTTTACAAGTCCTTCCGTAAACACCCGGTAGTTTTTCATTGACAAGAACGGGTGTATAAAGCGGACATTCTTTGCACCTAGATCTTCCACGTTGTTTTTTATGTTTTCGGGATAAGAAATTACCATGGGGCAGTTATAATGGTTCCCTGCGTCGGGGGTTTCATTGCGCTCATAGGCAATGCACGGATAAAAGATTGTATCCGCGCCCCGGTCTATCAGCCACTGTACATGCCCATGCGAAATCTTGGCGGGGTAACATTCGGACTCGGAAGGAATGGTTTCAATTCCGAGTTCGTAGATGTTTCTTGAGGAAACCGGGGACAGAAGAACACTGTAGCCAAGCTGTCTGAAGAAAACCGCCCAGAACGGGAAATTTTCGTACATATTCAGCACTCGCGGAATGCCGACGATTCCTTTTGGCGCCGCATCCGGACTTAAGGGTTCATAATCAAAAATACGCTGCAGTTTGAACTTGAAAAGGTTGGGCACATCCTTGTGGGGGTCTTCCCGTCCCAGCCCTTTTTCACAGCGGTTGCCGGAAATGAATTTTCTTCCGCCGCTGAAATTATTGATTGTAAGAAGACAATTATTTGTGCAGCCTTTGCAGCGAGAAAGGGTTGTTTTATATTCAAGGGAAATAATCTCATCCAAACTGAGCATTGTAGATGCCTGGCCGTGATAGCGGGTCCTGGCAATCAGTGCGGCGCCGAAGGCACCCATGAGACCGGCAATGTCCGGCCGGATCACATCGCAGCCGGCAATCTTTTCAAATGCCCGCAGAATCGCATCATTATGGAACGTCCCGCCTTGTACGACTATGTTTGTGCCAAGTTCTTTCGGATCGGCAATTTTTATTACTTTATGTATTGCGTTCTTTACAACGGAATATGCAAGCCCCGCAGATATTTCCGAAATGTCGGCTCCTTCCTTCTGTGCCTGCTTTACATTGGAGTTCATAAATACGGTGCATCTGGTCCCGAGGTCGGTAGGCTCAGGCGCGAAAAGTGCCAGCTTTGCAAAATCCTGTACAGAGGTATTCATTGAGGTGGCAAAGTTTTCAATGAAAGAACCGCATCCCGAGGAGCATGCTTCATTCAGGAGAACATTGTCTATTGCACCGTTCTTAATGCGCATGTATTTCATATCCTGTCCGCCGATATCCAATATGCAGTCAACGTCCGGCTTAAAGAATTTTGCGGCGGTATAATGCGCAACGGTTTCAACCTCACCCTCATCAAGCAGCAGGGCGGATTTAAGTAAAGCCTCACCGTAGCCGGTTGAACAGGAATATACAATTTCCGCATCCCCGGGCATTACTTTTTTCAACTCGGCAACGGCCATGCAGGTGGTGGCAAGCAGGTTGCCGTTATTGTTTGAATAAAATGACCACAAAAGCCTTCCATCTTCTCCGATCAGGGCGATCTTGGTCGTGGTGGAGCCGGCATCAATACCGAAAAAGCATTTTCCGTGATAGGTTGAAATATCTCCCTTGGCCACGGAGTCTATTCCATGCCTTGCGGAAAACGCATCATATTCTTCTTTGTTGGCGAAAAGAGGCTCCATGCGGTGAATTTCATTTGCCAGCATGATTCCGCGGGTAAGCCTTTCATATAACTCCTCAATGCTGATGCGATAGTCCGGATTGGCGTTCAGGGCGGAGCCGATTGCGGCAAAAAGGTGGGAATTTTCCGGGTGGATGATTGCTTCTCCTTCAAGGTTCAAGGTCCTGATAAAGGCATTTCTGAGTTCGGAAAGAAAATGAAGCGGACCGCCCAAGAACGCAACGTTCCCCCTGATGGGCTTTCCGCAGGCGAGTCCGGAGATCGTCTGGTTAACGACCGCCTGAAATATGGAGGCGGCAAGATCGGGTCTTGTCCCTCCTTCGTTTATAAGCGGTTGTATATCAGTTTTGGCAAATACCCCGCATCTTGCCGCAATCGGGTAGATTGTTTTATAGTCCTTTGCATATTCATTAAGTCCTGCGGCGTCTGTCTGCAGAAGATCGGCCATCTGGTCGATGAAGGAGCCGGTGCCTCCGGCGCATATTCCGTTCATGCGCTGCTCAAGACCGTCGGTTATGTAAATAATCTTTGCATCCTCGCCGCCGAGTTCTATTGCAACGTCGGCCGAAGGCGCGTAATGCTCAAGGGCTGTCGAAACCGCAACAACCTCTTGAATAAACGGGGTGTCCAGATGCCTGGATAAGGTCAAACCTCCCGAACCCGTAACTACCGGGCAAAGAACAGCATCTCCAATGTTTTCACCCGCGTCACCGATTAAGGATGCGAGGGTTTCCTGAATGTTCGCATAATGTCTTTTGTAGTCCGAATATAAAATATTGTTTTCCGAATCGAGAATGACTATTTTTACGGTAGTAGAGCCGATATCAATTCCCGTTTTGAATAATTTCTCCATATTTTTTATATTATACACCAATCATCGTGGAATTAAAAGTGAACGATTTCTGAAAGGTCGGACATCCTCTTGATTAATAAACACAGTTAATTCATTTTTTTACAGTAGAGCTTTTCTTTGTGTTATGTTATACTTCCAAAAGTATTATAATCGGAAAAAGAGAGAAGAACATGATTAGCAAACTTGAGAAAAGAATAGGGAAGTACGCAATAAAGAACCTTATCTATTATATCCTTGGCGGATATGTAATAGGTTACATCATCAAGCTGACAGATACATGGCACGGGCTTTACCGATATATTGTCATGGACCCCTCCGAGGTTGTAAGGGGGCAGGTGTGGAGGCTTTTTACATGGATTCTGACACCCCCTCAGGAGGCGACGTTTTTTGTCATATTTATGTTTTTGCTTTATTTTTTTATTGGCAGAGCGCTTGAACAGACTCTGGGCGCCTTCAGATATAATTTGTATATGATTTCCGGATGGTTTTTTATGACAGCCGGAGCTATGCTGATGTACGGAGTCACCTATGCGGCGCTTGGTCCCGAGGGAGCTATTTCAATCAATATAACAACCTATTACATAAATATGGCATCATTTCTTGCCTTTGCGGTCTTGTATCCTGATATGAGGGTGTATTTTTTCGGAATATTGCCGATAAAAATCAAAATCATTGCCTGGATAGACGTAGGATATATGGGACTTCAAATCACATCCTGCCTGATGATTTTGATTATGACCTGGATTAAGTATCCAGTTTTGGACCAGGTACTCGAAGCTTACGGTTTCACAGCCACATTCACCACCGCCTACTGTATTTCTCAGATATTCAGTATAGTTATCTCTATGCTTAATTTTCTGATTTTCTTCCTCGCAAACAGGAAGGTTCGTCATGATAATGCAAGACGCAAAGCGGACTATGCAAAGAAGGCACAGGCAGGAGAGAGGGCCAGCGCTGCATCTACGGGCGCAAGAGCCGGAGTGCGGACAGATAACACTCAGGCAAAAAAGGCTTACCGTCCCCAGCAGGGCAACGGGACGATTGTGCACAGGTGTACCGTCTGCGGACGCACAAGCATCGATTATCCGGATCTGCAATTCAGATACTGTTCTAAATGCAGCGGAAATCACGAGTATTGCCAGGATCATCTTTTCACACATGAGCATATAAAATGATTATATATGTATCGTTTATCCACGGTTTTTACTACGTATTTTAAACAATCCGCCTGTTTGTGCATTTATTATAATACAAAAAATGTCCCCTGTCGTTTTTACGAGGGTTGTTATTTTTGGATTTAGTGAGAAAAATTTAAGCATATTTGATAATATATTGACAGACTCAATTATACACTGATACTATACAATTGTATGTGAACATATACTATTCACGCATTAAACAATTTTACAGGAGGAAATTTAAAAATGAAAAAGAGGTTAGTAGCTTTACTTCTTTGTCTTTCCATGGTGCTTGTTATGGCAGCATGCGGCGGAACCGAAGTTAAAGACCCCGAAACAGATGCTCCCGAGACCGGAACTGAGGAAACTGTTGCTCCGGAGACCGAGGCAGAAGTTGAAACAGTTGAAATCAAGGGAACCATTAAGGTTGGCCATCTTCTTGACCTTACCGGTGTTGAGCAGGTAGTAGGCGAGCTTGCTTCAAAGGCTTTTACTTTTGCAAGTGCCTATGTGACAGCCCAGACCGGTTGGGAATTTGAAGTAGTTGAAGGTGACTGCCAGTCTGACGCTGATAAGGCGCAGGTTAGTGCTGAGAACATGATTAACCAGGGATGCAAGGTTATCTTCGGGCCTACTCAGATTGGTCATAAGAAGTCCGTTCTCGGCTATGTTGCCGACAATCCGTGTCCAGTTGTTCTTTACAACGGCTCACCCGCAGCTTTCACAGGCGGCTTCCTTTTCGGCAATGACTACATCGTTGCTCTTGGCGGCGGTACTGCAGGATTCCCGTCAGTAATGGCTGATTATCTTTACAAAGAAGTCGGCTTAAGAAAAGTATACTGCTTTAAGCAGGACGGCGCCGGCGGAAACAACTATGTTGATCCTTTCAAGACTTGCTTTGAAGCTCTTGGCGGAGAAGTAATTGACAATGTAGCCGTTCCACAGCCTACCAATGACTGGAGCGCATACCTTGCAGCTATGATTAACTCTGATGCTGAAGCCATCGTTGGCTGGACATCTTCTTCCGATACACTTGCTTTCTACAAAGAGTGGTATAATTCAGGCGCTTATGAGAAGCTCCCCGTATACGCAACCATGCACGGCGGATTTACCGACACCATGGTGCTTGAGCAGCTTGACGGCAAGATTGTTGATGAAGTTATCAAGCACGGCACTTGTGCGCCTATCTGCTATTCGTACAACAATGATAACGAATATAACAAGGCATATGTTGAAGCATGGGAAGCTGAGTTTGGCGAGGTTCCGCTTGGAAACAACCTTCCGGGCTCAATCTGTCAGGCACTTCTTTGCCTTGCAAATGCACTTGACGCAGTTGGACCTGAAGCTTCTCCACAGGAGCTTGCAGATGCCATGCGTGCTGCAGAATTTGACGGACCTGAAGGACATACAAAATTCGAAGAAGGTTCTGTAGTTGCTGTTAAGGACGTTTATGTTGTTAATGTTGTTAAACTTGGTGACTCATACAACTATGAGGTTGCAAAGGTTTATGAGCAGATTCCACCGATTGGCTACAATCTGGATAAAGATGGCAACTATATCGGATAATTCAGCTTAATACTTTTTTACCACAGCTCTTCGCTGTCATTTGATTTGATTTAATTGATGAAGGGTGGGGCCAATGCCTATAGCATGTGCCCCATCCCGATTTCTGAAAGGGGAAAATCTGATGGGTGTATTTTTGAATTATGCCATCAACGGAATTGCCTATGGGTTGATTCTGTTCCTGATAGCAACCGGAATGACTCTGACGATGGGTCTGTTACGAGTTGTTAATATGTCCCACGGCGCAATTTTTATGGTTTCGGGTTATTTCGGAACCTTTGTCTATCATCTTTTAGGTAAGACTGCGACAGGATTATCAGACACTTTGTCCTGGCTTATCTCACTCGTTGCAGCCGGTGCATTGGCCGGACTGCTGGGTTTCGGAATTGAATTCGGATTTCTGAGACCGCTGTATGCATCACCAATGAGTCAGGTTTTGCTTACAATAGGTCTCATTAATATTATTACCAATGCTTCTCTTTGGATTTTCGGCGGCAGCGCAATCGCAACACCGGTACCTGCCTTTCTTACCGACAACGGTATAAGGTTCGGCGGTATAAGAATTCCATACCTTAAGTTCTTTATAATTCTTGTAGGTTTAATAATAGCATTATTACTTTGGTTGATGCAGGACAAGACAAACATCGGAGCAAAGGTTCGTGCAGGCATGGACAACGGTATAATTGCCGGCACCATGGGTGTTGACAAGAAAAAAATCTTTGCATTTGTTTTCATTCTTGGAAGCGCAATCGCAGGTTTGAGCGCAATCATTGGGGGTTCGGTTATTACAATTGACCAGAACACAGGCTGGAACGTACTGCTTAATTCGATAATTGTGGTTGTTATCGGCGGTTCCGGATCCATTCCCGGTGCCTTCATTAGCGGTATCATCCTCGGTCTTGTTAATACTACCGGTGTATGGTTGACAACAAGCGGTATTTTCAAAGACATTCCTGCTTTTAAGGATGTAAATTTTGCATCTTTCCTGTCGTACGTGGTACTTATTATTGTACTTGTTATCCGTCCTCAGGGTATTATGGGGCGCAAAATAGACATCGACAAGGCATCCGATGATTATTCATCAACAAAAGGCATTGAAAGGCCGTTGTTTACCAGATCAATGCTTGGAGACAGCATAACCGTCGGAACAAAGAGCAGGCTCGCAGCTTACAAGTCTGCGCCTTATCTTTTCTTTCTTATCCTTGCAATAGTACTCCCGTTTATTTCGTCTCCACCGACGCAGAATATTTTATCAGAGATTCTTATTTATGCCTTGTTTGCCGCCAGCCTTGATATTGTTATGGGTTATACGGGCAACAGATCTTTCGGGCATGCGGCATATTTCGGAATGGGTGCTTACATTGTAGTGCTGTTTAACAGACATTTGGGCCTTTCATCTTTCTGGGTTTTACTTATTATCACAATTGTTGTTTGTGCAATTCTTGCCGCGGTTATCGGCTATTTTACACTGAAGCTTACAGGAACCAACTTCCTCCTTGTTACAATGGCATTTGGGCAGCTGCTCTCCGTTATGGCTTCACAGTTTAAAGAACTTACCGGAGGCACGGACGGCGAAATGCTCATTAATAAGCCGAATTTAGGATTCACCTCGGAAACCACTGCAAAATGGAACGAGTGGTGGTCGCAGTCATTCACATTTTTCGGCAAGGAACTTGGCCTGAATTTCAAGTTATATATGATGATTCTTATCTTTGTCATTGTTTGTTATATTATCATGCATACTTTTATGAAGTCTTCGTTCGGCTCTTCACTTCAGGGTATTAAGGGCAATGAAGGACGTATGAGAGCTCTTGGTTTCAATACATGGCGATTCAGGTATACCGCAGTTATCATTGCAGGTATTTTTGCAGGTATAGCCGGTCTGCTGTATGCATACAGGTTTAAGACCGTTACACCCAGAGTTTTCGCCATTGAAAGGTCAGCCATGCCGATGCTGATGATTATCATTGGCGGCGGAACTACACTTTGGGGTCCGATGATTGGCGCGGCCATCATTGTTTTGGTTCAAAACTATGCCGGAATTCTTTTCCCGGACAGATGGCAGATGCTTCTCGGACTGATTTATGTCGTTTGCGTTATGTTCCTTAAGTCAGGCTTTGCTCCCATGCTTCAGAAATTATGGAATTGGATTGGATACAAGCTTTTCAAGAAGGATTTCATAGAGGAGCCTAAAATCAGCATTAAAAAGGAGGCTAACATATGAAAGACGAAATGATTCTCAAAATTAGTAATCTTGACAAGGCTTTTGGTGGCCTGAAGGTTCTTCAGAATGTTGATTTTAACATAAAAAGAGGAGAGAAGAGAGCCCTTATCGGTCCTAACGGCGCCGGTAAGACCACTCTTTTGAATGCAATAGGCGGACAGGGACTTGCAACAGCCGGTAAAATTGTATTTAATATGCAGCACAAAACCGGTAAAATTGTTTCCCGTAACATCACCCAAATGTCTCCTAACAGAAGATTGCACTTAGGTATAAGCAAGTCTTTCCAGGTAAACAACCTTTTCTGGCGATTAAATATCCTTCAGAATGTGCTCCTTGCACTTTATGGCGCTGAAACAAACCATATACGCTTCGTTGAGAGACTTGAAAGAAAAGCAGATTATCTTGCAAAAGCAGAAAGGCTTTTGGGAACAATTAACTTGTGGGATAAGAGAGAAGAAAGCCCGACTCTTCTTTCATACGGTGAACAGCGCCTGCTGGAGATGCTTCTTGCTTATGCTTCAAAGCCGGATCTTGTTCTTCTTGATGAACCTTCGGCCGGACTTCCAACCGCAGAGGTTGACGCATTTATTGAAACACTTAAAAAACTTAACGGTGACACAACCATGCTTTTTGTCGCTCATGATATGGACTTGGTGTTTTCGCTTGCGGATAACATAAGCGTTCTTTATTACGGTCAGATAATTGCCAGTGGGCCACCTGACGAAATCGCCAATGATCCGAGAGTACAGGAAATATATCTTGGTGCGGATGAAGATCCGACTTGCGACATTTGCGAAGAGGAAGAAACAATCAAGGAAGAGGAGGAGAAGTAAATGCTTAAAATTGATAACATTAATACAGCTTATGGCAACCTCCAGGTTTTGTATAATTTGTCAATGGAAATTCCCGCAGGCAAGGTAGTGGCTCTCCTTGGAAGGAACGGCATGGGTAAAACAACCCTGATGCGTTCCATCGTGGGCATCAATCCTCCGATGAGCGGTGACATTATTTTTAAGAGCGAAAAGATTGACGGACTTGATTCATTTAAGATTGCCAGAATGGGCATTTCCTATGTTCCTCAGGGACGAGGCATTTTCCCGTCACTCAGCGTTAAAGAGAATCTTCTTATTAACGCGAGGGGACAGAAAAACGGAAACGGACAGAAAAATGGGAACGGAAAGAAGAACGTCTGGAATCTTGACCGTGTGTATGAGTTTTTTCCGATTCTGAAAGAACGCCAGGGCCTGTACGGCAACCTCCTTTCCGGCGGTGAACAGCAGATGCTTGCTATTGGAAGGGCGCTTATGGGCAATCCCGATCTTCTTATAATGGATGAGCCTTCGGAAGGACTTGCACCGATGGTGATTAAGCAGATAGGTGAGGTTATTACGGCTCTTAAGGGCGAACTTACGGTCTTCCTTGCCGAACAAAACTTCAAAATGGCCTGCGGTGTTGCTGATGATGTATATATTTTGAGTCAGGGAGAGGTCGTACATCACTGTCTTCCGAAGGATCTTGTTAATGATGAAGGTACCAAAAAGAAATGGCTTGGTGTTTAAGGTAAAGGAGGTAAATTATGAAAAGCAAAGTATGGTCTGTTTTATGTGTTGTTAGTGCTGCCATCTCCTTCCTTTCAGGAATCTCAGCTTTTCTTGTCGCTTCCATCATGGGCAGGATTAATATGTCGGACGCAGCAACATATAACTATATTCTGACAGGAATCGGGTTGGTGTTCGGAATTTTAGCATGTATCTTCGGCAGCATAAGAACACCTTTTAAACGCAGTGTGGCTGCGGGATTTGCCAACCTTGCAAAAATAAGCATTATGGTCAGCATAATCGTTCTTTTTGCCACATTCGCAAATATAAAATAGTTTAATATTTAACTCAAGGTCTTCGTATTTTATGCGAAGACCTTGAGAAAATTTGAAATTTTTTTACAAAAACAGTGGACAAATTTTCAATTATCCTATAAAATACTAATTAAGGCGAGTAGCTCATTGGCGTAAGACCGGCTGATGTGCACTCGCCTATTTTACACTATTAGCATATGTTGCTAATACACAATATTTTATACAAGGAGGGATTTATATTATGGCAATGCAAGTTGGTATTCCGGAGGCCGCATGGAATTTCCTGGAGGATCTGGTAGACAATGTAGTTGACATGAACGAAACTTCCAAGGAAGTAGTTATCCTCGCTCATAAGGACGGCCTTTACAACGGCGAAAACCTTATCGATGAGGAGGCTGTTGCATGGGTTTCCACAGCTTTCACAAGCCGTGGCCACAGAGTTTCAATCCTCTGGGTTGACGACCCGCAGCAATGTCATGAGTGGAGATATCCACCGGTAGTTAAAAAGGCGGTTGAGGGATGCGACATCTTTATCAACACCTCATGGCAGATGCCTGTAGAGGAGATTGCGGAATTCCGTGCGCATGTAGAAGAGTCGCACAGGAACGATCCTAATCGTATGAGTGAAGAAGGAAAGAAGATTTTCCCGCTTCGTCCCGACAAGCAGCCAAAGGACTGCAGAGATTATGATTCGGGCACCTGGTTTGTACGTCTGTTCCCTGTAACAGCCGACCTTATGATGACCAAATGGGCGCAGACTCCTTCTGAACTTGTAAATATGATTCGTCATATTTCTTCCGAGCCCTTTAATGCTTGCGAAGAGCCCACACCGTTTGTGATGACCGATCCCAACGGCACAAAGCTGACCGGTAATATTATCAGCCCGGCATATAAGGACATCGCAAAGACAGGTGTTCCGGGAATGCCTTACGGTTCATTCAGAAAAGAGTCTTCTCACTATCTGCCTACTCCCGAATGGGTACATCCGCCGATTGACTGCACTGATGTCAACGGTGAAATTTATTTCACAGAGATGCTCCCATGGTGGGCTCAGTACATCGGCATTTCACCGTATTGGGATGTTCCGATTCATATTGTAGTTGAGAACTGCAAAATGGTTGCTATTGAGGGCGGCAAGGAAGCCAGGCTTCTTTACAAGTTTATCAAAGAGCTTGAGACCAAGACCGATGAGAGAATGTGGGGCTTTGAGAAGTTCCATTTCGGAATTCATCCGAATGCTACCGTTACCAAGTATGAGTGCCCGCATGATATCTATCGTCGTACCATCGAGCATTCAAATTACAACGATGTTCATTGGCATGTCGGCTCGGCAGGCGGAAATGAAAAGTATAATTTCTATCCGCATATTACTGCAGATATTCTTGAGCCTACACTCGTCCTTCATCATAAGGACGGTGACAAGCATGTTTACAAGGACGGCTGGCTGTGCTGCTTAGACGATCCTCGTCTCGCGGAAATCATGAAGAAGTATCCGGGACGCCCGGGCATCCCCGTAAATCCGAATACTCTTCCCGAGCTTAAGAAATAATCAAGTTACATTATGATACCGGATGTTGGCGCGAGCTTCCATCCGGTACCACACTATAATATATTTTGGAGGTTATATAATGGGAAAATTACTCGCTTATGTTGGAATCGGCGACGGCCCTAACGGTGGCGGAATCGATGTGTTTGAGATTGCACCGGACGGCTCTGCCATCACTAAAATCGATGGCGGCGTTGCTCCCAATCCTCAGTATGCAGGCTTCCTTGCTTTAGCAGATAACAAGAAAGTTCTTTATGCTGTCGACGAAAGAAAAGATGCCGGACGTAATGACAAAAATCCTACTTGCGTCTATGCATATCAGATTGATAAAGCTACCGGCGCGCTTAAGGAAATCAACAAAAAGCCTACACTCGGCTGCAGCACTTCTTCAGTATGCGTTTCTCCTGATGAGAGATATATCTACACGGCTACCCATGGCAAGTTCGATCATGTTATCAAGATTGTTGAGACCACTGACGGCAAATTCGTAAATCAGTTCGTTTATGATGATGCCTGCGTTGGAATGTATCCCATCAACGAGGACGGTTCTCTTGAGGATGCCTGCGACTGCTTTATGCTTACCGGTCACGGAATGGACCCATGTCCGTCACCACAGGCCGGCGGACATTCACAGGCAAGTCCTCATGCCCATATCGTAGTTGTTGATCCTTCAGGCAAATTCGTTGCCTGCTGCGACAAGGCTGCCGAAAGAGTGTATATATTCAAAATCACTGACGGACAGATTGTTCTTGCATCCGTTTTTCAGGCACCTCTTCGTGTCGGCCCGAGGCACTGCGCATTTGACAACAACGGTCATATGTTCATGACCTCTGAGTTCTCCTCGGAAATCTGGTCATTCAACTTTGATTCAGAGACCGGTATTCTCTCCTTTGCCGACAAGCAAAGCACTGTAGAAGAAGGATTCACAAAGAGAAATGAGCTCGCTACCGTTCAGATTACTCCTGACGGCAAGTATGTATATGTTAACAATCGCGGCGCAGATACAATCGTCGGCTATGCTATCGCTGCCGACGGCACACTGACCAAGGTTTGGACCGAGTCTGTCGGCAAGACTCCCGCCGATCCCAAGGACGGCATTCGTGACATGCAGCTCCTTCCCGACGGAAAGACTCTTATCGTACCTGTTCGTCCTGATAATGTGCTTCGTGCATACGCAGTCGGCGAAGACGGCTCCCTTACCGCAGGTGTTGAATGTCCCGCAAGCAACCCCGTATTTATCTGCCTTTGCCAGCTGTAAACCGGCTGATAACGACAGACCGAAACAGTACCGAAACAGCTCGAAGCATATGCTTCGGGCTGTTTTTTGTATTGAAAACAAAAATGGTGAAATCATAATATGAATTCTTAAAGTTCACAAAATCAAAATCAGTTTGCTAAAAAAACGGAAATATAAATTTTTACAAACAAAATTATGTGTGTTATAATAATTTAAATAGAAATCGCAGGATCTTTTGCCTTCTATAACAGTTTAATATGTATAGGGACGTATTTACACTTCACTTAATGATCCATTCCATCGTCGTCTCATCGAATATTAGGGAGTGCAATAAGGTGTTAAGTCAACATATAGATATTTCTCAGAATATTTCCATTACGCCCCAAATGCAGCAATCCCTGCATATACTACAGATGCATTCATATGCATTGAGAGACGCTATAATGGACCGGTTTCTTTCCAATCCTTTTCTTGAAGTATCGGATTGCTCTGCAAATCAATATTTCCGATACGAAGGAGATTCATCTATCTTTTCCGCTCCGAATCATTCAGACAATAATCAGGCCTCGAATAAAGCTTTTGATTACTATAAGAAATCTGATTTTGACAATGCGCCTACACTCAAAGAATACCTTTTGGAACAATTAGGGCTTTTATCGGATGTTGATACCAATACAATACTTGTCTGTAAGTATTTTATAGAATGCCTTCACAGCAACGGATATCTTTACGATCCGATTGACGAATTAGCCGAAGAACTGGGAATAACAATATCGCATGCCGCGAAAGCTCTGGGTTTACTTCAATCCCTTGAGCCGGCCGGTGTCGGCGCTAAAGATTTGTCAGAATGTCTATGCCTTCAATTGCAGAGACTGAGCAATGTACCCGATTCATTATTCAAAATAGCCGGCACAAGTCTTGATTTGGTGGCTCAAGGCAATGCCGAGCTGCTTGCCGCTAAATATGAGATGTCCGTTTCTGAAGTAGAACATGATATTCAATTGCTCCGTTCACTTAATCCGATACCGTCAAGAGGGTTTTCTTCCGAATACGATACAATCTATATAATTCCTGATGTATTCATTACTTCCTCGGAAGGTAATGTATTTTTTCATACAAATAATGACATTATCCCAAAGATTAGCATATCCGAAGAATATCTTTCATACATTGGCCGGGCGGATGCCGAGAGTGCGCAGGAGTATCTGAAGAGACAATTGGCCGATGCCAGGAATTTTATTTTCGATATTGAAAGAAGAGAAAAAACATTATGCCTGCTAATTGAAACCATAATATATCTCCAGAAGGATTATTTTATTAATAACGGTTCGGTAAATTACATGACAATGCAGGACGCGGCAGATATTATGAATGTTAATGTTTCCACGGTTAGCAGAACGATTAAAGATAAGCATATACAATTCAATAATAAGATTATTCCCATAAAACATTTTTTCGCGGCCGGAATACACAATGAGGATGGAGTGGTAATACCCTGCGGCAACATAAAGAAAATGATAGCAGATATTATTGCGGGCGAGAACAGACAATCTCCATTGTCTGATGAGGCAATATCGGATGCTCTGGCTGAAAGCAGGATATCTGTGGCAAGACGTACTGTTGCGAAGTATAGAACCGAAATGGGTATAGCTCCGTGCAGGAAGAGGAAGATACAGGTATAGCGTTATGGAAAACAATTTAGAAAAGAATCCCTTTGATTCGATGTTGCTGGAAGCTTTGGATTATTACTTCGGCTTTATATTCATAACCGACGGAAAAGGTGACGTACTTTACATTAATAAGCGAGCTGCAGAGAGTATGGGGACCAGCATGGAAGAACTCAGCACACTTAATGTGAATGACCTTGAAAGAATAGGCATGGTCAGCAAGTCCGTGTGTGTAGAAGTGATTCAGAGCAGAAAGAAGGCGACACGGATTATAACATATCCCCGCACCGGTCAGACTATAGTTGTTGTTTGTATTCCTATATTTAATGAAACGGGCGAGCTATCCATGACGGTAGCTTTCAGCCAATCTGAAGCTGAAATATCCAATGTGCTCAGAGACATAGAGAGGGAAAAATGCTTGGCAAAGGAAACAATAAATTACATGAGTAATATCCAGCCCGATGTGTTTCCCATCATTGCCGAAAGCGCAACTTCCAAGAAGGTTTTTGAGTATGCCTCTATGGTCTCTGATACTAACATTCCCGTTCTTTTATATGGAGAATCAGGAACCGGAAAGGAAGTAACAGCCCGTTTTATCCATAAGAACAGCGATCGTTCAAGGGGGCCCTTTCTGGCTATTAACTGTGCTGCTATACCTCACGGACTCTTTGAAGCGGAATTCTTCGGCTATGCCAAAGGAGCTTTTACCGGCGCGAAAAAAGAAGGTAAAGCGGGAATATTTGAAATGGCAAATGGCGGCACTCTGTTTATGGACGAATTGGGAGAGATGCCGCTGGATATGCAGACCAAATTGTTAAGGGCGTTGGATAACGGCACATTCATACATGTCGGATCCACTGCAGAGCAAAAAAGCGACGTAAGAATTATAGCGGCCACTAACAGAGATCTGAGGGCAATGGTTGCCAATGGCGAATTCAGAGAAGACCTGTATTATCGGATTAGTGTTATACCGATACGTATGCCTCCATTGAGGGAAAGACCAGAAGATATTATTGCTTTGAGTAATATGTTCCTTAATGCATACAATCGAAAGTACAGGAAAAATGCCCGCTTCTCCGACGATACTATACGTATTTTCTTTGATTACAGCTGGCCGGGCAATATCCGGGAGCTGAAAAATATAATTGAAAGAATGATAATCACATCGGATTCTGACGAATTAAATGTTATGGATGATATGCCAAGCGACAGGCCTAAGATTATTCTTGAGTCCATGAATGATAATAAATCCGATGAAACCTATCAGGGCGAAAGCCTAAAGTCACAAATGACTTATTATGAACGCAAGATAATCGAACAAGCAATTGATTATTGCGGCGGTAATATCGAAGCAGCCGCTGATAAGTTAGGGATATCACGATCCGGTCTTTATCAAAAACTGAAAAAGCCTTAGGTGTTTCTAAAATAATGCACATCACAAATCCAGAAAATTGGAAAACTCCAATTTTCTGGATTTTTTATGCATTATGCAGCTTACATATACACTTCATCTATTCGTTATAAACATCATTTTTCTTTGAATTTTCATTTTTTTACCATTCTTTTTCTCTCTGGCACGGATTTGCTGTATATAAGGATGAAAGGAATAAATCCTGTATTCAGGGGGAAAGGAGGATAGTGTTAATCAGCGCATTAAAACAATGTGGAAAGGAGGATAAAAGTGGATTGGAAGAAAAAGTATGCTGAGAAGATTGTGACATACGAAGAAGCCGCTAAAAAGATCCGGGACGGAGACCATGTAATGTTCTCGCAATCTCACGGTGAAGCAAGAAATCTGCTCAAGGCAATCATAAACAGAAAAGATGAGCTTCGCGATGTAGTTCTTATGACTCATCTTCATTGGGGGCACAATTATTATGCTCAACCCGGAATGGAGAAGGCGTTTCAACTGTATTCTAATTTCCTCAGCGGCCCGGTTCGTGATGAGTATGCTAAGGGAAATGTGGAGTTTCTGCCGTTGTATTTTTTCGATACGGCCAATTATTATGAAACTATACACAAGCCTGATGTTGCTTTGCTTACACTCTCAGAGCCGGATGAAGAAGGTTTCTGCAGTTTCGGCTTGAGTGCCGAGTATTCTGTCGCTCTGGCCAATGGCGCAAAAAAGATTATCGCTCATATCAACCCGTCGTATCCGCGCACATACGGCGAAAAGGTGCATTTGGACAAACTCACCTGGATAGTATACCAGGACGAAGAGGTTGAAGAAGCACCGACGGTATCGGTTGTTCCCAAGCCTGAAGATATGGCGATAGGCAAGCTTATTGCCGACCAGGTGCCGGACGGTGCGACACTTCAGATGGGTATCGGTGCCATTCCCGATTCGATATTGATTTACCTCAGGGAAAAGGAACATCTTGGAATCCATACTGAAATGTACTCGGACGGCGCGATGGAGCTTCAGAAACTTGGCAACATCGATAACAGCATGAAGAAAATCGATGTCGGCAAGACCGTAATGAACTTCATAGCCGGCAGCAAAAACCTGATGGATTACTGCAATGAAAACCCGGATATTCTGATGCGGGGAGTCGGGTATACAAATAACCCGTACGTTATCGCACAGAATGACAATGTGATTTCAATCAATGCCTGTCTTCAGGTTAACCTGTGGGGGGAAGTTGCCTCTGATTATCTCAACGATATGCCCTATAGCGGTGTAGGCGGCCAGGTGGATTTTGTGCGCGGCGCAAAAATGTCCAAAGGCGGCAAATCGATTATCGCAATGAGATCAACAGCTAAGAAGGGTACTATCTCAACAATAGTCAGCAGATTCCCATGGGGAACCCCGGTCACGGTAAATCGTTATGATGTTCATTACATATGTACAGAACACGGCATAGTGAACCTGCACGGCCTTACTGTATCACAGCGTGTTCGTGCTTTGATCGAGTTGGCTGCACCGGAATTTAGAGAGCAACTCGAAAAAGAGGCGTACGAATACGGCATATTAAGGGGCAGGAAGGAGGAATGACCATGAGTTTTATCTTAACAGAGGTCATTGACCATGTAGGTGTTATCACATTTAACAGGCCTGAAGTGTACAATGCGATGAATTATGAATTGCTTGATGAACTTGAGCAGGCAGTCCAGAGTATGGATAAGGATGATGCTGTCAGTGTGATTGTTCTGACAGGTGCAGGCAAGGGATTTATGGCCGGCGCCGACCTTGGGTGTATCAGAGACGTCAGCGTTATCGAGGCTAAACATTGGTGCAACAACATGAATCGGATCTTCAATAAGATTGACCATGCTTCTAAGCCAGTCATAGCAGCGGTTAACGGTGCCGCTATGGGTGGCGGTTGCGAAATATCTTTAGCATGCGATATCAGGATTGCATCCACCAGGGCTAAGTTCGCTCTGCCGGAAGTTACTCTCGGGATTACGCCGGGTGCCGGCGGTACCCAGCGTCTTTCCAGACTGGTAGGTCCCGGTTATGCGAAGGAAATGGCATTTACCGGCAGAATCGTAAACGCCGAGGAAGCTAAAAGCATCGGTCTGGTAAACAGAGTAGTTGAGCCCGAAGAACTGCTGGATGCCGTTATGGAGATCGGAAGAAAAATTGCTGCAAATGGTCAGTTCGCCGTAAGGCAGGCAAAACTGGAGATAGATCGCGGTTTGCAGATGGATGTCACAAATGCTGTCGCATTTGAAACGGAATCATGCGTACTTTGTTTTGCTACCGCCGATTGCAAGGAAGGGATATCTGCATTTTTAGAGAAGCGTCCCGCTGTCTTTACGGATTGCAGAGCCCCGAAATAGGGGAACACTCTTGTAGTGTTTTACAAACGTGCTGAATCAAAGCACTGAATAAAAAGGAGGAAATGATATGATTTGTGGTTTACCGGCAATTTCTTTTGTCATCTTATGTATAGTATGGCCTGCTTGTCCTATTGCATCAATAATATGCGGGGTTATCCAGGATAAGAAGACCAGGAAAGAAGAAGCTGAAGCTGGCCAAACAGCCGAGAACTAAGAGCATATCAATAGCTAAATGTATATGTAAAGATGAAAGGAGAAAAAAATGCAAACACATTGGATAACTTTAGTTATTATAGCTATTTATTTGGTTGCTTGCCTGGTTGTCGGTTTTTGGGCATCAAGAAAACAGACCAGCATGCATGAATTTTACCTGGCAGGACGACGTCTCGGACCTATTGTCGTGGGACTTGCCGTATCTTCAACCGTTATGTCGGGATTCGGATGGGTAGGCGGTTTCGGAACTTTATATCACACAGGCCTTCATTTGTGGGTGCTGACAATGGGAGCGACTTTCGGCACTTTGTTCGCATACCTGTTTATGGCAAAACCCATAAGAGTCTATTCCGAACAACATAATATGATCACTTTTACAGACTTTTTTAATCTTCGATATAAGAGCCCTACTGCTTCCTTAGTAGCGACAATCGGTATTCTCTGCGGAATGATCGGATATCTGATGACTAACATGCAGGCTCTCGGAAAGATGGGTCAGGTTCTTCTCGGCATCGATTATAACGTTGCTCTTATTATCGGTACCGTTGTTCTGGGAGTTTATTGTATCGGCGGCGGCATGCTTGCCTCTGCTTTAACGGATGCTTTCCAGGCTATTATGATGGTCGTAAGCTCATTTATTTTCATCGGCATTGCATTATATCAGGGCGGCGGATTTACTCATATTAATGAGACAGTAACTAATTTCAATATCAACAATTCTATGTTCTGGCATGATGGCCCACCGTTCAACTGGGTTTGGGCTTTAGGTTCCTTTGCCATCTATGTGTTCGGTGTTGCTGCCCAGCCGCATGTTGTATCCAAGTTTAATCAGATTCAGAAGGTAAGCAAGCTTGGAAGATGTATGATAATCGGCACGGTTTCCTACTTTATAGTAGGAATCGCAATGTATGCGGGATTTGCATCGCGCGCTTTAACCATAATGGGTAAGTTCCCGGATATGACCGGGCAAAGCGATCTGATATCCACCACATTTGCCATAAAGTTTATGCATCCGATATTTTCCGGCCTTGTACTCGGTGCTGTTCTTGCCGCGATAATGTCGACGGCGGACGGTATCATCTGCTCATTAAGCGCAATACTTACCAAGGATATATTCCTTCGATATTTCATTAAGAAAGAAAAGACGGACAAGCAGGAGGTGCTTATTGCCAGAATCTTCTCCTTTGCAGTCATCGTAATCGGATTCCTTATGGTACTTAGGCCACCTACAGTTGTTACCTGGCTTGGCAACGGGGCATGGGGATTGCTTAGCGCAGTCAATATTCCGTTGATAGTTATCGGAATGAGATGGAAGAGAGGAAATAAATACGGTGCTATAGCCGCTTCATTTGTTGCTGTTATAGTAGGACTCGGTCTGATATTAGCCAAGTTTGCATTTAAAGTAGTCCTTCCGGTTGATTTCACTATTATCGCTTGTGCAGCTTCCATCCTCACATACGTTATAGTTTCGCTTTGCACAAAGCCTACAGAAAATGCAATCTTTCCGACGGCTTCAATGAAACAGAAAGCGTAACAATTGAACACACTTTATAGAAAGGAAGTATAGAAATGTCTATAAGAGGTAAAGCCGCGATAGTTGGAGTCGGACAAGTTCCAACCGGTAAATATCCAGGTAGATCTGCGCTGGAGCAAGCTGTGGATGTATGCATTCAGGCTATAAAGGAATCCGGGATTGACAGAAGCAAGATTGACTACCTGTTCCCGACATCTCACTTTGCTTCCCCCAGATTTAATACCGACCTGATCTTTTCAGGGCTTGTAGAAGATTTGGGTCTGGCAGGGACATTGAAGGCCAATATGATGTGCTGCTCCGGCGGTGCATCCAGTTGCATGCAGTTAAAAACGGCTGTAGCATATATTGTTTCCGGCATGGCGCAGGCTATTCTATGTGTACATACAGATAAAACCGGAACCGGCTTGACCGGTGAAGGTGTAATCGATTTCTTCTCCACTACCGGAATCAGCAGTGACTGGGAGACACCTTATGGAATGCATTTTTCTCCTGTGTCCGGAGTAATTCTCCAGCGCTATATGCATGAGACAGGTACAACTGAAGAAGAGGTAGCTGCTGTATGTGTTTCCAACAGAAAGTGGGCTAATCTCAATCCCGACTCCATGTTTAAGGATAAGGAGCTTACAGTCGAACAGGTTCTTAAATCAAAAATGATCTCTACACCGATGCGCTCCTTTATGTCCAATATGCTGGCAGACGGCGCAGCCGCATATCTTATTGTCAGCGAAGAACTGGCCAAACAGTGTGAAACCCCTGTTTGGATTCTCGGCGAAGGTTCATGTGTAACGCATTTTTGCATATCGCAGGAGCCTGATATGACCAGATTCAGTTATCGCAAGGCTGCTGAAGAAGCATATGCACAAGCCGGACTGAAGCCTGAAGACATGGATCTTTGGGAGATATATGATTCATACCCGCAGTTCCAGCTTATTGCACTGGAGGAAATGGGCGCTTGCGGACGCGGCGAGGCAGGGAAGCTTTTTGCTGCCGGTGAATGTGCACCCGGAGGTAAATTCCCCACTACGACAAACGGAGGTATGCTTTCACAGGGGCATACTGCCGCAGGTGGCGGTCATGCCATTCTAGTCGAGACATATCGCCAACTTGCAGGTAAAGCCGGAGCAAGACAGGTGCCTAACGCCAAGTATGCGATAGAGACAGGAACCGGAGGAACATATATGGATGTACAGGTATGTATCCTGGGAAAGGAGAGATAGATCATGTCAGAATATAGCAAACCTTTACCGGAGATCCGTCCCTGGACAAAAGAATTCTGGGAAGGGACCAAACAGGGCAAATTATTGATACAGCGCGGTAAAAATACCGGCAAGCTAATCATGTATCCTAAGAAATACAGTCCGTATGATATTGACGAAGAACTGGAATGGATTGAAGCTTCCGGCAAGGGAACCGTCTATACATTTTCGATAGTTGAAAACAATGCTCCTAAACCGTTCGACGAAGAACTTCCGTTCTGCGTAGCTATCGTAGAATTGGAAGAAGGTGTAAGGATGTGTACGAACATTGTCGATTGTGATTTGGATCGTATAAAAATAGGGGCTCCCGTTCACGCTGTTTTTAATCCTGTAACCGAAGATATAACTTTGGTCAACTTCACACTTGACTAACTAAAACACCCGGGCTGCGGAGAATTGTCTCCGCAGCCATGTAAAGAAAGGGCTGATGACATGGCAATAAGAAAATATTGGGAAGAATATCAGGTCGGCGAAGTACTTGAGAGCCCTTCAATAACAATAACCGAGGCGCATCTTGTAACTTGGGCCGGATTGACTATGGATTTCTATCCGCTTCATATGGACAAGGAATATGCAAAAACCACGGTAATGAAAGAACGTGTTGCACACGGACCGATGATTTTCGGGATGTCAGTCGGGCTGATGAGCCTTAAGCATTGGATGGAGTATGACTCTATTATTGCATGGTTGGGATCTGATATTAAGATAATGAAACCTGTTCATATAGGAGATACGATACATGTTGTAAGCGAGGTTGCTGAAAAGCGTGAGACAAGCAAACCACATCAGGGCATTCAGAAATGGCTGTACAAAATCATCAATCAGAATGACGAGGTAGTTATGGAAAATATGATGACTTTTATGATGTACAGAAAACCGCTGAAAGAATCTGAATAAAAGAAGGTGATTTCTCATGGAAAGATTTAATGATAAAAATGTGTTCCTGACCGGTGCTATAGGCGGTCTTGGAGCGGAATGGATTAAAGTATTTGCCGAAGAAGGCGCCAATCTGGCAATAAACCATATCGATACCGAAGAATTCCACGAAAAAGGAAAAACCGTTGTGGATGAACTAACGCAGAAATACGGAAAAAAGTATATTTGTTATGCTGCCGATGTGACAAATGAAGAAGAAGTCTCAGGTATGGTAGATAGAATCATCAAGGATTTCGGTAATATTGATGTCTTGATTTGCGGCGCAGGTATAATGAAGACCGCTGTAAGCTGGAAGACACCGCTGGATATGTGGAAGCGAACGCTTGACATAAATTTGACCGGAACATTCTTATGCACCAAATATGTCATTCCGCATATGCGTGCACAAAAGTCGGGAAGGATAGTTTATCTGAGTTCTGTCGGCGGTTTATCAGGTGTTTCGGCCAACTCGGCATACTGTGCCACAAAAGCAGGCATCATAGGATTTATGAAATCGGTAGCACGCGAGGTAGCACCTATCGGTATCACGGCAAATTGTGTGGCACCCGGATTTATTTCCGCAGGTATGATGGACGGGGTTCCTAAAGATGTGGTTGATAATAATCTTCTTCCGTTCATACCTATGGCCCGAATGGGGCATGCGGACGAGGTGGCTAAGGCTATAGCTTTTCTTGCCTCCGATGATGCAAATTATATTACCGGCGAAGTGCTCCGTGTAGACGGCGGATATTCAATGTAATTTACGAGCCAACATTTACTGAAAATATGATATGATCCCCCCTATATTAAACAATATTCCCTGCTTTCAATGCTTCTGCTATGAGCAGGGAATATTGTTTAATACACAAGCAATTATTATATTTCACGAAGGCGAATGATTACATTCGCCTTTTTCTTTCAAAAATACCTAATAACAAAAAATGTGATAAAATACAAAAAAAGAGTTAGGTGATTTTATGGGCAAGGAAAACTATCAGATCTGTTTGGATAAAATCATAAACGCGATACAAGATGAGGGCAAGAGGCCGTCTCTGTTACTGCACAGCTGCTGCGGGCCCTGCAGCGGTTACGTGTTGTCGTATTTGAGGGAATATTTTGACATTACGGTTTTCTATTATAATCCGAACATTTATCCCGGAAATGAATACGATATCCGTCGTCTCGAACAGCTGCGTTTAATTTCAGAGCTCAATAACGAAGCTCCCGACAAGCCTGTCATGTTTTATGAAGCGGAATATGATCACAATGAATTTTTGTCATTTGTGACCGGTTTTGAAAAAGAACCCGAAGGAGGGTCAAGATGCAGAAAATGCTTTGAACTCCGTCTTGAGAAAACGGCACAAATCGCATGCCGGTTAAATGCGGATTATTTCGGTACTGCACTGACGGTAGCCCCGCACAAGAATTCGCAAGTTATTAATTCAATCGGCAAATCCATCGAACAAAACCTGCGGGAGGAGAATAAAAAACAAACAGCCCTATGGCTTCCGTCGGATTTCAAAAAGCGTGAAGGATATAAAAAATCAATAGAACTATCCGAAAAATATGGCTTGTATCGACAAAATTACTGCGGGTGCGAATTTTCAATCAGATAAAAGGATAACCTTGTCTGTAAATGCAAAAACTAATCTTCAAAATAAAGTGTGATTATGTTATCATAATTAGAAAGTTTTTACTGACAAACGCACGTTATATTGTTATATAGAAATTTTGGAGAAAAAATATGTTAAACAAGAAAACGATTGATGATGTAAATGTAAAGGGTTTAAGAACTCTGGTCAGATGCGATTTTAACGTGCCGCTGCAAGACGGTGTTATTACTGATGACACGCGCATTGCTGCGGTATTGCCGACAATTAAAAAACTGATAGCTGACGGCGGGAAGATAATTCTTTGTTCGCACCTCGGAAAACCGAAGGGGCAGCCGAATGAAGAGATGTCGCTGGCTCCGGTTGCCGCAAGACTATCTGAACTTCTTGGGAAGAGCGTGGTTTTTGCCAAGGATGATACTGTTGTCGGAGACAATGCAAAGGCCGCAATTGCTGCAATGAGTGAAGGCGATGTGGTTCTTTTGGAGAACACCAGATTCCGTCCTGAAGAAGAGAAAAATGATGAGCACTTCTCTAAAGAGCTTGCCTCTTTAGCGGACATTTTTGTAAATGACGCATTCGGGTCGGCCCACAGAGCTCACTGTTCCACGACAGGCGTGGCTTCTTTTGTTGGCACATCAGTTGTCGGCTATCTGATGCAAAAAGAGATTGATTTTCTTGGAAATGCTGTTGACAGTCCTAAGCGTCCGTTTGCCGCAATCCTCGGCGGGTCAAAGGTTTCATCAAAAATTTCGGTTATCGAAAATCTTCTTAACAAGGTTGATATTCTTGTAATCGGCGGAGGCATGGCATATACATTCATCAAGGCTATGGGAGGCAAGGTCGGCAAGAGCCTTGTTGAGGATGATTATATTGATTACGCGAAGAAGATGACTCAGTATGCAAAGGATAAAGGAGTGACTCTGGTTCTTCCTACAGATACACTCGCTGCCAAAGAATTCTCCGGGGACGTTCCTTTCGAGACCGTCGATATTATGAATATTCCGGACGACATGATGGGACTTGATATCGGTGAGGACTCCATTGAGAGCTTCGCAAAAGCAATTATGCCTGCTAAGACTGTTATCTGGAACGGACCTATGGGTGTATTCGAGATTCCCAATTTCGCACAAGGCACAAAGGCCATTGCTGCGCTTCTTAGCAACATGGACGCAATTACAATTATAGGCGGCGGAGACAGCGCGGCTGCCGTCAATCAGATGGGATTTGTCGACAAGATGACCCATATTTCCACTGGCGGAGGTGCTTCTTTGGAATTCCTCGAGGGAAAGATACTTCCGGGTGTTGATGCTATGAATGATAAATAATTAATAATTGAGGATAAGGTAATGAGAAGAAGAATTGTTGCAGGAAACTGGAAAATGAATAAGACACCGTCAGAGGCAGCGGCCCTGATTAATGAACTTATACCGCTCGTTCAAAACGATGATGTTGATGTAGTGTTTTGCGTACCGGCCATTGATATCCCCTGTGCGGTGAAATTGACAAAGGGAACCAACGTGGCAATCGGTGCGGAAAATATGCATTTTGAAGACAAGGGCGCTTTCACAGGGGAAATTGCACCCGCAATGCTTGTAGATGCCGGCGTCAAATATGTAATTATAGGACATTCGGAAAGAAGACAGTATTTTGCGGAAACCGACGAAACAGTAAACAAAAAGGTTCTTAAAGCCTTTGAATACGGTCTTACACCGATTATCTGCTGCGGCGAGACCCTTGAACAAAGAGAACAGGGCGTCACCTTGGAGTGGGTTTGCATGCAGATTAAAATTGCACTTAAAGGCCTTGAAGCAGAGCAGATTCAAAAGGCCGTAATTGCTTATGAGCCGATTTGGGCTATCGGGACAGGTGTTGTGGCAACATCCGAGCAAGCTCAGGAGGTTTGCGGTGCAATTCGTGCCTGTGTGTCTGAAGTTTACGGCACAGATGCAGCCGAGGCTGTTCGCATTCAGTACGGCGGAAGTGTAACCGGAGACACTGCAGCAGAGTTATTTTCCATGCCTGATATTGACGGCGGACTGGTAGGCAGCGCCAGCTTAAAGCCGGACTTCGGTAAAATTGTTAACGCATAATTAACTTAAAGATATATCAAAAAGGGGTTGCTCGGCTATGATAGGCTATATAATCGGGACAGTTACGGCTGTCAGCGAAGGTTTAATTGTTCTGGAAAATAACGGTGTAGGATATAATATAATTATGCCCGGATCATCTTTGTATAAATTAGGCGTCAATGATACCGATGTCAGGGTATACACATATATGTCGGTCAGAGAAGATGACGTATCCCTTTTCGGTTTTTTATCAAGAAACGAACTTAATATGTTCAAAATGCTGATTACTGTAAGCGGAGTCGGCCCAAAAGGCGCAATAGGCATATTGTCATCAATCGGTGTCGACGAGCTTAAAATGGCCATTGCGGCAGAAGATGCGAAGCTCATATCGGTAGCCAAGGGCGTCGGAAGCAAAACAGCCCAAAAAATCATCGTGGAGTTAAAAAGCAAAATTGACAAGGATTTACTTTTAAGAGGCGAGAGCATCCCGTCAGATGCAGGCTCCGCGGCAGGAAGCAGCTCATCAATTACATCCGAGGCAATCGAAGCATTGGAAGTGCTCGGGTTCGGAAGAACCGCCAGTGTCAAGGCTATTAACCGAATTGAGATAACTGAAGGGATGACATCATCCGAACTTGTAAGCCTGGCGCTTGGTGTCATTGAGTAGATAAAAAGCAGGCAAATCACAATGGGCAGAAACAAAACAATCAATACAACAATAAATAACGCACAGGAGGTCGAGCTTGAGAATAATCTCAGACCCAGACTGTTAAAAGATTATATCGGCCAGGAAAAGATAAAAGAAAACCTGGAGATATATATTCAGGCAGCCAAAAAACGAAACGAGCCGATTGATCATATACTTTTCTACGGTTCTCCGGGACTTGGTAAAACAACACTTGCCAATATTATTGCCAATGAAATGAATGCAAATATTCGTGTTATTTCCGGTCCCGCAATTGAAATTCCGGGCGAGATTGCGGCAATTATTCGCAGGCTCAACGAAGGAGATGTTCTGTTTATTGACGAGATTCACAGGCTCAACAAGCCTGTTGAGGAAACGCTTTATTCCGCTATGGAGGATTACGTCATAAATGTTGTGGCCGGAAAGGGTAGTGCGGCTGATACTATTCATATTAATCTTCCTAGATTTACCCTGATTGGCGCCACAACCAGAGCCGGGCTTTTATCGGCCCCTCTTCGCGACAGATTCGGTGTGGTACATAGAATGCAGTTTTACGAGCCCGAAGAACTGGCAATTATCGTCAGGAATTCGGCCAAAAAATTGGGGGTTGAAATTGATGCAGAAGGCGCATTGGAAATAGGTCTAAGAAGTCGCGGAACACCGAGAATTGCAAACAGAATGCTTAAGCGGGTAAGAGATTTTGCTCAAGTAAGATATGACGGCAATATTGACAGAAATATAACCGATGAAGCTCTTAATCTGCTTGATGTCGATGCGGAAGGCCTGGATATGACGGACAGGACCATTCTGAATACAATGATTTTCAAATTCGGCGGCGGCCCTGTGGGGATTGATACACTTGCGGTAGCCATTGGTGAGGATGCAGGTACAATTGAGGACGTTTATGAACCATATCTGGTTAAGAAGGGATTTATAAACAGGACCCCGAGGGGCAGAGTTGTTACGGAAGGCGCATACGAGCATTTAAACATAAAGCATGACTGATTTTATTCTGATAGTTTCAAAATATCTGATAATGCTTCTCTTTGCATTATTTACATACGAATCCTTCCTCGGACAGCTTGATACTCTTCCAAAGAAAAAAAAGAGAATAGAGGTGTTTCAGACGGTGTTTGTTTACACAGTACATGCGCTGGCATTTCTTTCCATTTTTATTAATATCAGAAGGGGGACAGAGGCAGGTGCCAGGACCGTTTCCGTATTGTGGCTGTACCTTGCCCATGTTATATATTTTACGGCTATGATGGTTGTCATTCCGCGGTTTGTTTCCTTAAGCCGGGGGCTTCAGAATATTACATGTATGCTGATAGCGGTAGGACTCATCATTCAGACACGGCTTTCCTTTAACATCGGCGTAAGACATTTTATTTTTATTGTCGCCGGAACGATTATTTTTCTCGCGGGGCAGTTTTCATGCAAGAAAATCACATGGCTTCATAAGCTTACATGGGTTTACTGCGGCGTCGGCGCAGCATTGCTGATTGCCGTTCTGATTTTTGCTCAGCTCAGTTACGGAGCCAAAATTTCAATTGATCTCGGTTTCTTTTCATTCCAGCCGTTTGAGCTGGTGAAGATTTTATTTGTTCTTTTTGTTGCCGCGGCATTTAACAAAGAAAACAACTTCAAAACTGTATTGTTTACCGCTCTTGCCGGCGGGGCTTATATCATAATCCTCGTGTTTTGCAGCGATCTCGGAACGGCTTTACTGCTTGCGGTCGTATATGTGATGATGCTCTATGTTGCCACAAAGAAGTTAAGATATATTATTATAGGAGCCGTGGTATTTGTTTTCGCATGCATCCTGGCCTATATGCTGTTCTCGCATGTCAGAGTCAGAGTCGATGTCTGGCTGAATCCCTGGGCGGACATCGACAATAGAGGGTACCAGATTACCCAGTCATTGTTTGCTCTCGGCACAGGCGGCTGGCTCGGCCTTGGCCTGTACAACGGTCGTCCGGCATCAATTCCGAAAGTTGCAAATGATTTTGTTTTTTCGGCGATTTCAGAGGAAATGG
The DNA here is from genome assembly GCA_050944475.1 of Lachnospiraceae bacterium. Taxonomy (GTDB): domain Bacteria; phylum Bacillota; class Clostridia; order Lachnospirales; family Lachnospiraceae; genus RGIG5612. The sequence goes on along the minus strand of JBMNRD010000002.1, from coordinate 109,620 downwards.
GAGCAATTTTTGCAATTTTCCTTATAATGCTTTGCCTTAGTTTTGTGCTTATGGCATTTAAAGTTGCCATAAGAGTCAGCAAACCCTTCTATAAACTTGTTGCTTTCGGACTCGGTGCCTCTTACGGCTTTCAAGTGTTCCTGACCGTAGGAGGTGCAATAAAAATGATTCCGTCAACGGGCATCAATCTTCCGTTTATTTCGAGCGGAGGTACATCAATCATAGCCTCCATGATTGTAGTGGGTGTTATACAGGCAATCTATGTTATTTCAGAGGATGATGCTGTTCAGGATAAGTCAATCACCTCCGACAGGGTTATCTTAAAATACCAGAATGATGCAATAGGTGAAGATGATGGCAAGATATAAGATAATTTCCTCCAAAACCGATACTGAACCGAAAAAAACGAATAAAAGGCGAATTATCAATCAGGATATCTTCAAGGTTGCGATTTTTTTCGCAGCCGTCTTCTTCGGCATGGTGTTTTTTTTGGGGTATTATCTTACCTTCAGCGCAAGTACAGTGATTAACAATCCTTATAACAAACGTTCCGACCAAATCAAAAGAGCAGTTATTCGCGGCAGCATCCTTGCAGAAGACGGAGAGGTTTTGGCTTATACCGAAAAAAAGGATGATGACGGCGAAGTCAGGATTTATCCTTACGGGAGCGATTTTGCCCACGTGGTCGGCTTTGAGGCAAAAGGGGGCCTTGGCATCGAATCGTCCTACAATTATTATCTCCTGACATCCCACGAAAATATCTTCAGTAAGATATTTAATGAACTCAACGGTGAAAAAAGCATGGGTGACAATATGGTTACCACGCTTGATTTGGGCATGCAGCTGCAAATGAACAATATTCTCGGCAGAAATGCCGGTGCAATTATCGCAATTGACCCCTCCACATGTGAAATAAAGGGAATGGTATCGCATCCCGGCTTTGACCCGAATGAAATAAGTGAAATCTGGGATGAGATTGTAAGCGATGAGGATAGCAGTGTCCTTCTGAATCGAGCAACTCAAGGAACGCTGACTCCCGGTTCCACCTTCAAAATTTTCACCTTGCTTGAATATTATCGGGAAAAGGGCAGCGGTGTTTTCGATAAAACCTTTGAATGTCAGGGAAGTATACTTGCCGGAGATGCAATTATAAGTTGTCCTTACGGAAGAGTTCACGGAGAGCAGGATGTTGTCAGCGCCTTTGCCAATTCCTGTAATTGCGCCTTCACCCGAATGGGAATGGAACTAGACCTCAAGCTGTTTGAAGCCGGAAACAATTCTCTGCTGTTTAACAGTGAGCTGCCTATTGACATTGCAAGCAAGGCAAGCAGTTATACGCTCCCGGAAGGCTCATCGGAATTTATGGTCGGGCAGACAGTATTCGGACAGGGACAGACACTCGTTTCACCTGTTCATCTTGCAATGGTGACTTGCGCGATTGCAAATGAAGGCCTGTTAATGAAGCCGCATCTTGTATCCGAAATAACAGACTATAAGGGGAATACCGTTAAGACCTTTAAGCCGGAGGAAGCGGCAAGGCTTTTAAATGCAGACGAGGCCGAATTTATGAAAAAATGCATGCGCGCGGTTGTAACCGAGGGCACAGGTCAGATTCTTTACTATGAGGGCAATTACCTTGCATACGGGAAGACCGGAACGGCTGAGACACAAGGAGATAACGGAGAGAATTATGATCACTCCTGGTTTACCGGATTTGCGGAAAATGATGGAAAAACACTTGTGGTTTGTGCTATGATAGAAAACATGCAGGAGGCAGGCATTACGGGCATATATGCCGCTCAGCAGGTGTTTAATTACTATTTCAACTGAAGGATGTAACTTAATGATAAGCAGCATGACCGGCTTCGGTCGTTTTGAAATCGCAGATTGTACGAAGAAAATCACAGTGGAACTAAAATCGGTAAATCATAAGTATCTTGATTTAAGTTTTAAAATGCCGAGAAAATTCAACGCATTTGAGGCTGAAATGCGCAATCTTCTTAAGTCATATGCAGTGAGGGGAAAGATTGATATATTTATTACCTATGAAAGCCTTGCAGATACGCTTAGGGTTCTTAAATTCGACAGTAAACTGGCAGATGAATATTACAAGTATTATACAAAAATCAGAGATGACTTTGAATTAGCCGATGACATAACCGTATCTTTGATTGCAAGGTCACCGGAAGTACTGGTGACGGAAGAGCCTGTGGAGGATGAGGCCACTTTGTGGAATGATTTGAAACCGGTGCTTGAAGGTGCATTTGAAAATTTCAAATCTTCAAGGCTAAAGGAGGGATATGCTCTCAAGGAAAATATTTGTATGAAGCTTGATGATATGAGCATTAGCGTCGATTTCATTGAAGAGCGCCTTCCGCAAATTATTGATGCCTATAAGACAAAGCTTACGGAACGTGTTAAGGATTTTCTTGAAAACGCAACTATGGACGAGGGTCGCATTGCCGCCGAGGTAACCGTATTTGCGGACAGGATTGCGGTGGACGAGGAGCTTGTCAGGTTAAAAGCACACATACAGAATATGAAGGATATTCTTGAACAAGGTGGAGATGTAGGGCGGAACCTGGATTTTCTTGCTCAGGAGATGAACAGGGAGGCCAACACAATCCTTTCAAAGTCATCGGATATTGACGTAACAAACAATGGAATTGAGTTAAAAACGTGCATTGAGAAAATCAGGGAGCAGGTGCAGAACATTGAGTAACAAAGGAAGTCTTATTGTTTTATCTGGACTGTCAGGCGCCGGCAAGGGTGCCATTGTTAAGAGTTTGCTTGCCAGGCATCCCAATGAATATGTCTTGTCCATTTCGGCAACAACAAGGGAGCCGCGTCCCGGTGAAGAGGAGGGACGCGAATACTTCTTTAAGACTAAAGAGGAATTCGAAGAGATGATTGAGAACAAGCAGCTGCTTGAGTACGCAAGATATCTCGATAATTATTACGGCACCCCCAAGGACTGGGTTATGAGACAGATTGCCCATAACCGCAATGTTGTCTTTGAGATTGATGTGAACGGGGCCTTTCAGATTAAAAAGATTTGGAAAAAGGCCGTTCTTATCTTTGTTGTTCCCCCAAGTATGGAAGAGCTGCAAAGACGTCTTCAGCAGCGCGGCTCGGAAACGGAAGCCGAAATTGAAGAAAGACTTGCAAGAGCAAAAGAGGAACTGAAACAAATAAAAATGTATGATTATGTCATTACAAATGATGTAGTTGAAAAATCCGCGGATTTGTTGCATAATATCATACTGACCAATAAAGAAATTCAATCAGGAGATCGAAATATGTTACATCCATCTTACACAGATTTAATGAATGCAGTCAATGCGGAGACCGACAGCGGAGAGCAACCTGTTGTACAAAGCAGATATTCAATTGTTATGGCAGCTTCCAAGAGGGCGCGCCAGATTGTTGACGGGGCCGATGTTCTTATCGAAGGAGAGAGCTCCAAACCCCTTTCAATTGCAATTGACGAGATATATTCGCAGAGAGTCACGATTTTAGGAAATGACAGTGAACAATGAATTTACCTAATAAACTGACGATCTTAAGACTTATACTTATTCCTTTTTATGTATTCTTTCAGATGACAGAATTTTTTTCGTTTTCGAGTCATGTGGCAACCTTTATTTTTTCTCTTGCCTGCTTAACCGATATTGCTGACGGAATAATTGCAAGAAAGCGTGGTCAGATAACAGATTTCGGCAAATTTGCGGATCCTTTGGTGGATAAGATTTTAGTGCTGGCCGCAATGATATGCTTTGTGGCGCTCGGTAAAATGCCGTTTTGGATCTGTATAATTATTCTGGCAAGGGAATTTGCTGTCTCCGGCTTCCGGCTGATTCTTGCCGGTAAAGGAGTTGTTCTTGCGGCAAGCAGACTCGGAAAGGCAAAAACAAGCCTCCAGATGTCCATGTCAATCATGATGGCGTTCGACATGGCATCCCTCGTTGCAAAACAGGGCTGGCCGAGTATTGTGCTTACTGTTTATGATATTGTTACAATAATTAGCATGTACGGCGCCTTGATTCTCACCGTCGCTTCGATGATCGAATATTTCTACAAAAACAGAAAGAGCTTTTCGGCCGAGTAATACAATATTACAATTCGTTTAATTTTCTTTCCTATAGATGGAAAAAAATATGCCGGTATGGTATCTTATTGCCATGCCGGTGTGTATTTTTTTCAGGGAAACTTTTTTCTTAATCTCAAAAATTATTTCAAGATTTTTATTGACAAGAGTTGCCCTATGCATTATTATAAAAGCGAACATAAGTTCGGTTCTGTAAAAGGAGAGAAAAATGGACAGAAATCAAAAGCAAAAGGCCATTGATGCCGCAATAAGCAAGATAGAGAAGGATTACGGCAAGGGCGCCGTCATGAAGCTCGGCGACAAAACCGCTATGGATGTCGATACTGTTTCCACCGGCTCAATAAGTCTTGATAAGGCGCTTGGAGTAGGGGGTATTCCCCGGGGCAGGATTATTGAAATATACGGTCCGGAAGCCAGCGGCAAGACAACGCTTGCCCTGCATATAGTTGCCGAGGTTCAAAAATCGGGAGGAGTTGCAGGTTTTATTGACGCGGAACATGCCCTCGATCCCAAATATGCCCGTGACATAGGCGTAGATGTTGATAATCTTTACATTTCCCAGCCTGACTACGGTGAGCAGGGGCTTGAGATTTGTGAAACGATGGTGCGTTCCGGCGCCATTGATATCATCATCATTGACTCGGTTGCCGCCCTGGTGCCGAAACATGAGATAGACGGTGAAATGGGCGATGCAACCGTCGGCTCCCAGGCCAGATTGATGTCACAGGCCCTTAGGAAGCTGACAGCTATAGTTTCAAAGACAAACTGCACTATAATCTTTATAAACCAGCTTCGGGAGAAGATAGGCGTATTCTATGGCCCGTCCGAGACCACCACAGGAGGACGTGCTCTGAAGTTCTATGCTTCCATAAGGATTGATATCCGCCGTATTGAACAGCTGAAGGCGGCAGGTGAGGTCATCGGCAACCGTGTCCGAGCGAAGGTTGTTAAGAACAAGGTGGCGCCTCCGTTCCGTGAGGCAGAGTTTGATATTATCTTCGGCGAAGGTATTTCAGCAGTCGGGGACATCATTGATCAGGCCGTTGAATTCAGGATTATTGACAAAAGCGGTGCCTGGTACTCATATCAGAATGAAAAAATCGGGCAGGGAAGAGAAAATGTTAAGTCCTATATGAAAGCAAATCCCGAATTCTATGAGAAAATCAAGTCGATGGTAAGGAGCCGGCTCGGCTTTGACGATGTTGATATTCCCGATGCTGCCGGAGAGATTCCCGAGAATGAACCTGCGAACGAAGAAATAGGAATTAAAACTGCCGAAGTCGATCCCGATGACCTTGACATAGATTGATTTTTGCAGAGAATATATCTTGTTTTCCGACAAATGGCTCTTGTTTATCATCTTCAGGCGTAAGCCGGCACAAGAAAGATAAACAAGAGCTTTTTAATTAATAAGAAAGCAGCAGCTTCTTCTGAAAAAATTACTTGTGAATCTATGCCCTTTCTTGTAATATATAAAGAGGCATATTATTTTTGGAGGTGTTCTATATATGAATGTTTATAAGACGGAAAATGTCAGAAACGTAGTTTTACTCGGCCACGGCGGTTCAGGAAAGACTACTTTGGTTGAGGCAATGGCTTTTACCACAGGTATCATTACAAGAATGGGGAATATTACCGACGGAAATACCATCAGCGACTTCGACAAGGAGGAGATAAAGAGAAAGTTTTCAATCAGCTCCAATATTGTTCCGATTGAGTTCAACGGAATTAAAATGAACATTCTCGATACCCCGGGATATTTTGATTTTGTCGGCGCGCAGGAGGAATGTCTTGGAGTAGCTGATGCGGCTATTATTGTAGTCGATGCCAGATCCGGCATCGAGGTTGGTACTCACAGGGCATGGGAATTCTGTGAGAAGCTTTCCCTCCCGAGAATCATCTATGTTTCAGGCATGGACCTTCCTCATGCCGATTTTATGAAAGTTGTTAATGACCTCAAGAATGAGTTTGGTAAAAAGATTGCTCCTTTCCATCTTCCTATTATGGAAAAAGAAAATTTTACGGGTTATGTTAATGTAATTCGTCAAGCCGGAAGAAAATACAAGGCAGACGGTTCTTATGATGTGTGCGATGTTCCGAATGAACTTCAGAACAGTCTCGAGGAGTCCAGAGATATGATTATGGAGGCCGTTGCCGAAACATCGGAAGAACTGATGGAAAAATATTTTGAAGGGGATGAATTTACCCTTGAGGAAATCATGGGTGCTCTTAAGAGCAGTGTTACCGAAGGAGATATTGTTCCCGTTCAGATTGGTGCTTCTGTTAAAAATTACGGTGCCAAGATGGTTTTAGAAAGTATCGAGCGTTATTTTCCGTCTCCTGATAAGTCGCCAGTCAAAAAATACGGCAAGCTGACCGAATCCGATGAGACTTTTATCTGCGAATGTGCCCCTGACAAGCCGCTTGCGGCGTATGTTTTCAAGACAATCATGGATCCCTTCATCGGAAAATATTCCCTTGTTAAAGTTTTTTCAGGAACACTTATGAGCGATGACACTGTTTACAATGCCGAGACAGGTGAGAGCGAAAAGATTTCCAAGATTTATATTATGCGCGGCAAGAACTTTGAAGAAGTCAAGGAAATTCAGCCCGGCGATATTGGCGCCATCGGCAAGTTGAACCTTGCAAAGACAAGGGATACCCTTTCCAGAAAGGAACGTCCTATTGTCCTTACAAAATTCAAGGTTACCATACCCTATACTTACATGAGATATTCCGCTGCAAATAAGGGTGATGAAGATAAGATTTCTCAGGCCTTTGCCAAGCTTTGTGCTGAAGACCTGACTCTTAAAGTCGTTGCGGATGAGGAAAACAGACAGACTCTCATTTATGGCATCGGTGACCAGCATATCGATGTTGCCGTTTCCAAGATGAAGGAGAAGTACAACGTTGATGTTGTTCTTGACAAGCCCGCTTTCCCGTTCCGCGAGACTCTGCGAAAATCCGCAGAGGTTGAAGGGAAGCACAAAAAACAAACCGGCGGGCACGGCCAGTACGGTCATGTTAAGATGATTTTTGAACCTCTGGGGAACACCGAGGAAATATATGAATTTGAGGAGAAGATTTTTGGCGGTTCAGTACCTAAGAATTACTTCCCGGCCGTAGAAAAAGGTCTTCAGGAAAGTGTCCAGAAAGGGCCGCTTGCGGGTTATCCTGTTGTTGGTGTTAAGGCAACACTTATTGACGGCTCTTATCACCCCGTTGACTCTTCCGAGCTGGCTTTTAAGATGGCAACCATCCTTGCATTCAAGAAGGGCTTTATGGAGGCTTCACCTGTTCTTCTTGAACCCATTGCTTCCCTTAAGGTCGTCGTTCCCGAAAGGTTCACGGGAGATGTTATGGGAGACCTTAATAAGAAGAGAGGGCGCGTTCTCGGAATGAATCCGACTGAAGACGGCAAGACCTGTGTTGAGGCCGATATCCCGATGTCGGAGCTTTTCGGATATTCAACCACGCTCCGGTCCATGACAGGCGGTTTTGGCGATTTCTCTTATGAATTCGCCCGCTATGAGCAGGCTCCCGCTGAAGTTCAGCAAAAGGAAATCGCAGCTCGCCAGTCTAAGGACGACGAATAAGATACGTATATCTAAATACGATAATTATTGGTGGCGGTGCATTTGTTTTATGCACCGCCGTTAAATAAAAAAAGGAATAATTTTACTCATACTTCATTTCATTATTATTGCAATAAGTTTCAGAGGTCATAACATGGACAACAGAGCAAGACTAAAAAGCAAATCCAGAATCGTAATTAAAATAGGTTCATCATCCCTGTTTCACTCAGAAACCGGCCAATTGGATTATCTCAGGATTGAACAACTGGTAAGGATTATTGTGGATATTACGGGTGACGGCAAGGATGTCATCCTGGTTTCATCAGGCGCGATTTCAACCGGAAGAAACATCATGGGTCTTGCTTTATCAGACGGTACAATTCCCGTAAGACAGGCATGCGCAGCAGTCGGCCAGGCAAAGCTGATTACCGTATACCAAAGGATGTTTGCCCAATATGGCAAGACAGCGGCCCAGATACTGCTGACAAGATATACCATCCATTCGGAGCTTACCCGGACAAATGCCGCCAATACCTTTAAAGAATTGATAAAAATGAAAGTCGTTCCCATCGTAAACGAGAATGACACGGTGACAACCGAAGAGATAGAATTCGGCGATAACGACTGCCTTTCCGCAATGGTGTCAATACTGGCGGATGCTGATTTGCTGATTATTCTTTCCGATATTGACGGCCTGTACGATGACAATCCCAAAACGAATCCCAACGCAACTTTTATTCCATATGTTGATGATTTGAATGAGGAGATAGTAAGCATGGGCCGAAAAACACCCGGCACCGGTTACGGAACGGGCGGAATGGTGTCAAAGCTTGAGGCTGCAAGAATCGCAACCGATGCAGGAATTGATATGGTTATCACCAATGCCGGCGATTTGAATAACATCTACAAAGTTTTAAACGGAGAAAATATCGGGACACTTTTCAATGCCTCCGATAACAGAGTTTTTCATTTTGAGGAATTTGACATTAAAGATTGATTATGGATGTAAGAATCATAAAAAAGAAAGACCGGATAGAGGACTTGATTTTCAAGGGCGAAAAAATCCTTGAGGTCTATTTGCCAACGGAGTCCGGGGCGAATCTGTATGATCTCTCACTGTATAATCCGGACAAAAATACCGTTACCGACATTGTGCCCGACATAGAGAAACAGATGTTCCTTCCTGTGAATAACTGCCTATGGGAATCAACCGTTTCCTTTTATGTGTCCTGTGTACATGATAATGCTGGCATACATATTGATTTTTACAGGCATAACCTTGAGGCGGGAGCTCCGGAGCGGATATTGACAATTGACGGTGACGAACTGATTATCCAAAGAAAAAAACATCTTCGCATCTTTGCGCTCGCAGAAAACCAACTGCTTGTTCAGACTGAAATGCGGAGTGACGATACTTTAGATGAATCAACCGGGAACATAATGTTTTCTGCCAACCTTTATAATACCGATACCGGGCAATGCGCCCTTGTTTCCGATAGCAATCTGACAAGTAACGGTATCAATTCCGTTATTCCCGTTTCGTCCAATTCCATAATGGTTAAAACCGGTTTTTCCTTTCTTGAAGATGACCGCCTGAAGATGAACACTGAAAGCGATGCGCTGGTGGAGAATGTATATTACGGCACTATGTCCGGATTTATTTCCGGACTTCAAATTGGCAATGCCTTCAGCGGTTTCAGGATTCTTGCGACTGCATTTTTTGATAAATTCATCGCGAGTCCGATTGTCAGGGGAGATTATATTATTTTTTCAATATATGATCCCAAGGATATGAAAGCAGAATCCGTTTTTTATAATTCTGAAATCGATGAAGTAGTAAGGTGTATGAATGAAGGCGTTGAAAAAAATGATCTTCCCCTTGCTTTTCTTATCGACAACAAGCCTTATGTCCGCACCCGGGTAGATGAGCGGACAATTTTTTATAATGTTGCGGGGGATGAAAACGACTATGTTTTTTTTGATGAAACGTTTGAGGACGTTCAAGGGAAACTTTTTATTTTCCACAGAAAAAGGGGTAGAAGAAATTTCGTGCGTATCTATAAAGCGCCCCGTCTTGAGCTGATTCATGAAGAAAAAGGTTATTATAATATGGGCATTTCAAAGGATGAAAAGTATTACATATATGTAAAAGATACCCCAAGAGAGTGTTGATTTTTGTTGTTTAAAGGGGTATGATTTAAGAAGAGATATTGCTTAATAAGCATATGCAGCATTTTTTCAAATCATTTCCCGATGGGAAGGAATTAAAAGGAGGCTTATAAAATGAAAGAAGTAGTAATTGCAAGCGCCTGCAGAACTGCTATCGGCAAATTCGGAGGCACACTTAAGGATGTTCCTGCTGTAGAACTTGGCGCAATCGTAATCAAGGAAGCGGTTGAAAGAGCAGGTGTTAAGCCCGAGCAGGTTGATGAAGTTATTTTCGGCAACGTCCTTCAGGCAGGTCTTGGGCAAAATCCGGCCCGTCAGGCATCAATCAGAGCCGGACTGCCGATTGAATGCACAGCTATGACAATCAATATCGTATGCGGGTCGGGACTTAAGGCCGTTGCCCTTGCCGCAAATCAGATCAAGTCGGGAGAGGCTGATATCATTGTCGCGGGCGGAACAGAGAATATGTCGGCTGCACCTTACGCCATGCCGGCAGCCCGTTGGGGAGCAAGAATGAACAATGTCCCAATGGTTGATATCACGGTTAACGACGGCTTGTGGGATGTTTTTAACGACGTTCACATGGGCATCACTGCCGAGAACATTGCTGAGAAGTATAATCTTACAAGAGAAATGCAGGATGAATTCGCCGTTGCCAGCCAGAACAAGGCCGAGGCAGCCGTTGATTCAGGCAGATTCAAAGACGAAATCGTTCCGGTCCCTGTTCCGCAAAGGAAGGGCGACCCCATTATTTTTGATACCGATGAGCATCTTACCCGCGGCTCTTCAATGGAGAGGGTTGCAAAACTCAGACCTGCCTTTAAGAAGGACGGAACAGTTACGGCAGCCAATGCATCCGGTATCAATGACAGCGCGGCAGCCCTTGTTATTATGAGCAAGGAAAAAGCTGATGAACTCGGAATTAAGCCTCTTGCCACCATCGTTTCCTACGCCACGGCCGGTGTTGATCCTGCCATTATGGGCGTTGGTCCTGTTCCGGCTTCAAAGAAAGCAATGGAGAAAGCAGGGATGACTATTGATGATTTCGACCTCATTGAGGCAAATGAGGCGTTCGCAGCCCAATCTCTTGCTGTTGCCGGAGATCTGGGTTTTGATATGAGCAAGGTTAATGTTAACGGCGGTGCCATCGCCCTCGGACACCCGATTGGTGCATCCGGAGCACGAATCCTCGTTACTCTCCTTTACGAAATGCAGAAGAGAGATGCGAAGACAGGTCTTGCAACGCTTTGTATCGGTGGCGGACAGGGTCAGGCACTTATTGTTAAGAGAGACTGATTGAATTAGTATTTTATAATTTTTTGAAGGGATGGATTTTATATGAAAGACAAAATGATCACAGCTGCCGAAGCTGCCGCCATGGTCAAAGACGGCTCCAGTGTCATGATTGGCGGATTTATGGCGAACGGCACTCCTGAGATTCTTATGGACGCGCTTGTTGAGCGTGACGCAAAGAATCTTACTGTAATTTGTAATGACGGCGGATTCGGTCCGACATTCGATGAGGCCGGTGTTGAAACCGCTGCTCCCACAGGTTGCGGAAAGCTTATTAAGAATCATAGTGTAAAAAAACTTATCGCAACCCATATCGGCCTTAACAGGCAGGTTGCCGAGCAGATGAATTCGGGCGAGCTTGAAGTTGAGTTGGTTCCACAGGGTTCAATGGCGGAAAAAATTCGTGCGGGCGGTGCAGGCCTTGGCGGAGTTCTTACCGCTACCGGTGTCGGAACGGAAGTTGCCGAAGGCAAGGAAACACTTGTAATCGAAGGCAAGGAATATCTCCTCGAGATGCCGTTGCGTGCTGATTTTGCCCTCCTTCGCGGAAGCATTGTTGATAAAAAGGGCAATGTATTCTATAAGGGTACAACCAAAAACTTCCAGCAGGTTATGGCTACCGCAGCTGACACTGTCATTGTTGCAGCTGAAAAAATTGTTGAAGTTGGAGAGCTTGAGCCTGATTATATACAGACTCCATATATCTTCGTTGACTATATTGTAGGAGGTGAAAAATAATGGCAGACATCAGAGAAATTATTGCTCACCGTGTAGCACAGGAATTAAGAGACGGATATGTTGTTAACCTTGGAATAGGTCTTCCCACAATGGTTTCCAACTACATCCCTGAGGGAATCGACATTTCTCTTCAGTCCGAGAACGGTATTATCGGAATGGGACCTGTTTCCACTCCCGAAACACTCGATAAAAATGTAATCAATGCAGGCGGAGTCAACGTTGACATTGTTGAAGGCGCAGCTTTCTTTGATTCGGCAACATCCTTCGGAATTATCCGCGGCGGCCACGTTGACATGACTGTTTTAGGCGCACTTCAGGTTGACCAGGAAGGCAACATTGCTTCGCATATTATTCCGGGCAAGATGGTTCCGGGTATGGGAGGAGCAATGGACCTTGTAGCCGGCGCAAAAAAGGTTGTTGTTGCTATGCAGCATACACAAAAAGGCTCCCCGAAGCTTTTTGAAAAGATTTCACTTCCTGCAACTGCCTTGAAGGCAGTTGACATGGTCGTTACGGAAATGGGCGTTTTTGAAATCACTGAAAAAGGCTTTGAGTTAAAGGAGCTTGCTCCCGGAGTGACATTGGAAGATATCCAGGCTGTTACGGCCGCACCTATTGTTGTTGAAGGTGAAATCGGCGTTATGTGCCTACCTGAGGAATAATTGCATTGTTCCGTTCGGAAACATATCTTTCAAATTTACTGCCCTGCGTTTTGCAGGGCAGTAAATTTATCTGTTAAGCTGTTTTCGAATCCGGTGTTTAGTTTCATTTGAATTCATGATATAATATATTGTTAAATTCAAGCAGGGAAACAAAAAAATGCATTCAATTGATGAAGATATCAGACGGAATATCTTAAGTAATGCGCCGGATACAGAGCCTGAGCGCCAATTTTATTATATAGACGAATGTAAAAGAATAATAAAGAATATTTCTATTAACAGGGGACGGCCTCTTACTTGCTGTATAAATACTTTCGGATGCCAGATGAATGCAAAGGACTCGGAAAAGCTCCTTGGCATCCTGCAGGCAATCGGATATGAAATCACAAAATCCGAGGATGCGGATTTTGTCTTATACAATACGTGTACTGTTAGGGAGCATGCGAATATACGTGTTTACGGCAGGCTTGGTGTCTTAAAGCGTGCAAAGGAAAATAATCCCGAAATGATAATAGCAATGTGCGGATGCATGATGCAAGAGCCTCATATTGTTGAAATAATCAGGCAAAAGTATAGCCATGTAAATATCATTTTCGGAACACATAACATTTACATGCTGGCCGAATTGCTTTTCCTTCACCTGACCGACGGAAAGAACAGGACCTGCCTTCTTGACGGAACGGATATGGTGGTTGAAAATCTACCCTCGGTAAGAAAATACCCGTTCAAATCCGGGGTGAATATCATATACGGCTGTAATAATTTCTGCAGTTACTGCATAGTTCCCTATGTCAGAGGGCGGGAGCGGAGCAGAGAAATGCCGGATATACTCGCCGAGATTCGCTCGCTTTCCGCCGATGGCGTGGTTGAGGTCATGCTGCTTGGTCAGAATGTCAATTCATATGCCTATGGATTTCCTCGTCTTCTTGAAGAAACCTGTAAAGTAGATGGCATTGAGAGAATAAGGTTTATGACACCACATCCGAAAAACTTTTCCGATGAACTGATAGATGTCATAAAAAATAACGGGAAGATCTGTAGGCATATACACCTGCCGCTTCAGTCCGGAAGCAGCCGCATTCTGGAAATGATGAACAGAAAATACGACAAGGAAGCATATCTTGAACTTGCCGGAAAAATACGCAGGGAAATTCCCGAAATATCCATTACCACCGACATTATTGTGGGTTTCCCGGGGGAAACCGAAGAAGATTTTTGCCGGACACTTGAGGTAGTGGAAGAGGTGAAATTTGACAGCGCGTTTACTTTTATTTATTCCAGGCGAAGCAACACCCTCGCCGCGGATATGCCCGGCCAGGTTTCGAAAGATGTGGCAAGCGAACGCATGGAAAGGCTTTTGAAACTTTGCTCCGAGCAGGCGGGGATTCGGAACGCCCGGCTGAAGGGGAGAGTCTTTGAGGTGCTTGTGGAAGAGATTAATTCAAAGGATTCCCGGCTGCTTACGGGAAGACTGTCGAACAACAGCATGGTCCATTTCCCCGGGGAGGCAAGCCTTGTCGGCAATTTTGTAAAAGTCAGGCTTGATGAGGCGAAGGGATTTTACTACTTTGGAACATTGTTTACGGATGAGGATAACATTAAAAGCAAATTGATATGATTTCGGCATGGTCGATTCCCTTGGAGGATAATTGTGGCTCTTTCACCGATGATGTCTCATTATCTTGAGACGAAAAAACAATATAGTGACTGCATTTTATTTTACAGGCTCGGAGATTTCTATGAGATGTTTTTTGAAGATGCCCTGACATCAAGTCGCGAGCTTGAGCTGACTCTTACGGGCAGGGATTGCGGCCTTGAAGAACGTGCGCCCATGTGCGGGGTTCCCTTTCATGCTGCCGACACATATATTAACAGACTCGTTTCGAAGGGATACAAGGTTGCAATTGCCGAGCAGGTGGAAGACCCCAAGCTTGCCAAAGGACTTGTAAAACGTGAAGTCATAAAGGTCGTAACTCCGGGAACCAATATTAATGCCATGGCGCTTGACGAGGACAAGAATAATTACCTCATGTGCATTTATTATGCTGCCGACTTCTATTCCATAGCGCTCGCCGACATCACCACCGGTGAATTTCTAACCACGCAGCTAGAAAATGAAAAAGAGCTTATGGACGAAGTAAATAAATTTCCGGTTGCCGAGATTATCTCCAACCATGCTTTCTCCATGGCGCCTATTGATTTTGTTCATATAAAGGATAAGCTGGAAATTTCACTTTTCACACTTGATGACGCCGCTTTTGCGATTGACAAGTGCGAGCGCATAATCAAAGAACATTTTAATGTAATTGACCTTTCCGGTCTCGGACTTAACGACAATGCCGGCTGCATTCCGTCTGTCGGAGGTCTGCTTGGTTATCTCTATGAAACCCAGAAGGCGGGCCTTGAATTTTTAAATAAACTTACAATCTATTCAGCCAAGCGATTTATGGTTATCGATTCGGCAACAAGGCGGAATCTTGAGTTGACCGAGACCATGCGTGAAAAAAATAAAAAGGGAAGTCTGCTCTGGGTGCTGGACAAGACCAAAACCGCCATGGGCGCAAGGAGATTGAGAAACTTCATAGAGCGCCCCCTTATCGACAGCAAGGAAATAATAAGACGTCAGGACGCGATTGCCCAGCTCAACAGCCGACTGATGGACAGGGATGAGCTCAGGGAGTATCTTAATCCTGTTTATGACCTTGAACGTCTTTTGGCCAGAATTTCCTATCGGACAGCAAATCCCCGGGATCTAATCGCATTTAAAAGCTCCCTTGAAATGCTTCCGCACATTAAGACAATAATAAAAACTTTTGATGGCGAGGAGTTGAACGAAATCGCAGACAACCTTGACTGCCTCGAGGACTTATATTCACTTATCCATGAAGCCATTGTGGATGATCCGCCTATAAATGTAAAAGAGGGCGGAATAGTCAGGGACGGGTATCTTGAACGGATTGACAAATTAAGGCAATCCAAAACACAGGGTAAGAACTGGCTGGTTGACATCGAGGAACGCGAACGCGAAGAAACGGGAATTAAAAGCCTGAAGGTCAGATACAATAAGGTTTTCGGCTATTACATTGAGGTTACGAATACATTTAAGGATAAGGTCCCGGACAGATATGTCCGGAAGCAGACCTTAGTCAATGCGGAAAGATATATAACAGAAGAATTAAAGGAACTTGAAGAAACAATATTGGGGGCCGAGGACAAACTTTTCTCACTTGAATATGATGTATTTAATGAAATACGAGAAAAAGTTGCAGCACAAGTTGTCAGAATCCAGAAAAGTGCCGCGGCAATTTCGAAAATTGACGCATTTTGCTCACTTGCATATGTCGCGGAACAAAATCGCTATGTCCGCCCGCACATAAACCTCAGCGGTATAATTGATGTTAAAGACGGACGTCATCCCGTTGTTGAAAAAACCATTGCAGAAGGGCTTTTTATACCCAATGATACTTACTCCGACGAGTATGAAAACCGCGTCAGCATCATAACGGGACCGAACATGGCCGGCAAATCAACTTATATGAGACAGCTGGCGCTCATTGTCCTGATGGCATCAATCGGAAGCTATGTTCCCGCGAGCTATGCCAATGTTTGTGTTTGTGACAGGATTTTTACGAGAGTGGGTGCCTCCGATGATCTTGCCAGCGGCCGAAGCACTTTTATGGTTGAAATGACTGAGGTGGCCGGCATATTAAGAAACGCAACGAGCAAATCATTAATTATTCTCGATGAAATCGGAAGAGGCACATCAACTTTTGACGGCCTCAGCATTGCATGGGCGGTTGTGGAGTACATAGCCGACAGGGAAAAATGCGGCGCAAAAACCTTCTTTTCCACACATTACCATGAGCTCACCGAACTCGAGGGTAAGATTGACGGTGTGAAAAATTATTGCATCAGCGTTAAAGAACAGGGACATAACATCATTTTCCTGAGGAAAATAATACGCGGCGGCGCCGATAAAAGCTACGGCATCCAGGTTGCATCACTCGCAGGCGTCCCGGCGGAAATTACAAACAGGGCATTTGAGCTGGTAACAATGCTTGTTGATGCGGATTCATCCCGTAAGGATATGCGAAAAATCATTGCGAACAGCCCGTCTGCCGAAGATTGCACACCTGCAAGTGAAGATGCCGACAGCCTGTCTGACAAACTTACCGTCACCGAAGCGGAGGCGGGGATTCTGCGCAAACTTAGAGAGATTGATCTTAATAACACAACCCTGATTGATGCAATGAACATTTTGTATGATTTGAAAAAGGAACTGTAGTAAATGAGAACAATACGTATTCTCGATAATGCAACAATAGATAAAATAGCTGCCGGCGAGGTTGTGGAAAGGCCGGCTAATGTCATCAAGGAGCTGATGGAAAATTCCATTGACTCCGGTGCAAATGCCATTTCCGTGGAAATAAGGGACGGAGGAAAGGATCTGATACGCATTACCGACAACGGCTGCGGGATACCGCATGACCAGGTAAGGCTTGCCTTTCAGCGACACTCAACCAGCAAAATTGACAGAGCAGAGGATCTTAACTTTATCAGTACCCTCGGTTTTCGCGGAGAAGCCCTTTCAAGCATTGCCGCAGTTTCAGATCTTGAACTGTTTACAAAAACCGAGGATTCCCTGACGGGTACTATTTACAGGCTCAGTGCCGGGAAAGAAATCTCTTTTGAAGAGGCGGGGCTGCCGGACGGAACAACTATAATAATAACAAACCTGTTTCATAATGTTCCCGCCAGACTCAAATTTCTGCGCACAGGACAGTCAGAGGGAACAGCCATTTCCGAAGTCGTGGAAAAAATCGCTCTTTCCAACCCGGATGTCGCAATTAAATTTACAAATAACGGCGCCCTGAGGCTTAACACGTCGGGCAACGGCTCTCTAAAGGATGTCATTTATGCGGTTTACGGCAGGGAAATGGCATCAAACCTTATTCCCGTCACTAAGAAAAGTGAAACCGTCTCCGTAGAAGGTTATGTCGGAAAGCCCGAAGTTGCCCGCCGTTCAAGGGCCTTTGAAAATTATTTCATAAATAAAAGATATGTTAAGGACCGGATAATACAGGGGGCAATAGAAGCGGCTTACAAAGGCAGACAGATGAAGGGGACTTTTCCGTTTACCGCCCTTAATTTTACTATCGAACCGAGACTTATTGACGTTAATGTCCACCCCTCCAAAATGGAAGTGCGCTTTCACGACAACGAGGCGGTTTACGACTGTATAAGCCATGCCGTTGGAGAGGCCCTCGGAAATCGAGAAAACATTCCGTCTTTTTCCATAGGCATTGACGACAAAAAGGAAGAAATTAAAAAAACGAAAAATGCTCCCGAGCCCTTTGAAACAGAAAGAAAAAAGATGGATGAACCGGCATACAAAAGGCAGATTTCAGCGGAGAAATGGGAAGCGTGCGAGCAGGTTTTCAGGGACCATTCACCTTACAGCGAAAGACGAAAAAAATACGCTGAGGAAGAAAGCATCACAGACGACGGGATTACGGACTTCGTTCGGGAAAATGTTCCGGACGAATCATCATTTAGCCAACAGACATTTTTCGACGACCGTTTCCTGAGCAGTACGGCAAGGTGTCATCACCGGATAATTGGCAAGATATTCAACACATATTGGATTGTTGAATACGATGAAAAAATGTTCATCATCGACCAACATGCAGCTCATGAAAAGGTTATTTATGAAAGGCTTTTGTCTTCCTTAAGGCGCGAAAATTACACATCTCAATACATCTCACCGGGTAAGATTGTCTCCCTTTCCGCCGGAGAGGAGATGTGTCTTGTGCAATATATGCAGCAGTTGAAAAAAATAGGCTTTGATATTGACCATTTCGGAGGCAGCGATTACATAATTACCGCCGTGCCCTCGGAACTGTTCGATATTGACAGCAGCGAACTGCTCCATGCATTTATTGATGAAATTATGGAAAATCCGTCAGCCCCGGCCGGCTCTGAATTGCTTCTTGACCGTATAGCTATGGCTGCATGTAAGGCAGCGGTGAAGGGAGGAACGGCTCTTTCTTCCGCCGAGGCCGACAGGCTTATCGAGGAGCTTCTTTCCCTTGATAATCCGTACAACTGCCCGCACGGGAGACCGACAATCATTTCCATGACAAAGAATGAGTTTGAAAAAAAATTCAAAAGGATAATATGACAGAAACAAAACCACCTTTAGTCATAATCGGAGGAGCGACAGGCGTCGGTAAAAGCGAACTTGCCGTGAGCCTTGCAAGAGAAGTCGGCGGAGAAATAATAAGTGCCGATTCAATGCAGGTTTACAAAGGTTTTGACATCGGAACAGCCAAGATTGCCCGGGAACAGATGCAGGAGATTCCACATCACCTCATAGATATACTTAATGCGGACGGTGAATTCAATATTTATGAGTTTCAAAGGCGTGCAAAGGAGGCAACGCAGGAAATATATCGGCGCGGGAACATACCCATTGTTGTCGGCGGCACGGGATTTTATATACATGCCCTCCTTTACGATACCGTTTTTGAAAACGAGACCGAAGACAAATCCTTCAGGAAGGAAATGGAAGAGCTTGTAAAAAGAAAGGGTTCCGAGCATCTTCACAGTCTGCTTATAGAAGCCGACCCTCAGGCAGCCGCATCGATTCATCCGAACAACGTCAAAAGGGTGATAAGAGCCCTTGAGTTCCGCCACAATTCCGGCATTCGGATCTCAAGACATAACACGCAGCAAAAGGAACGACCGTCTCCCTTCAATTATGCTTACTTTGTACTGAACAGGCAAAGAATGACCGTTTATTCACGTATCGATTCAAGGGTCGACAAAATGTTTCAAAGCGGTCTTGTAGGCGAAGTTGCCGGCCTTCTTGAAAACGGCGTCGGAACCGAAAGCCGCGCCATGCAGGGACTCGGGTATAAAGAAATCCTGCCGCTTCTTAACGGAGAAATCACACTTGAAGAGGCCGCATACCGAATTAAACTCGGTACAAGGCATTTTGCCAAACGGCAGCTCACATGGTTCAGGCGCGAAAAGGACGTAATCTGGATGAATTATGAAGACTACGAAAATACACGGGACATGCTTGCACATATGATTAACATATTAAAGGAGAAAAATATTGTATAACTATCCTGAATTCAGTGAAGAGCTGCTTAGGATTGCAAGGGACAAGGAGAAAGCCCTCAGCGGCATTTTCAGACAAATAGATGAAATCAGTGAAGCCAACCAGTACAAGGTGCTGAATGCATTCAGAAAGCACAGGGTCAGCGAAACACATTTTAATTCGTCTTCCGGCTATGGATACAATGAAACGGGCCGGAGATGCCTTGAGGCTGTTTATGCGGAGGTTTTTCATGCGGAGGATGCCTTGGTCAGGTCTCAGATTACTTGCGGTACCCATGCAATTTATCTTGGACTGTCCGCAAACCTTCTTCCGGGTGATGAACTGCTTTATATAACCGGGAAACCATACGACAGTCTTGAGATGTCAATCGGAATTGTCCCTTCCGCAGCCTCACTTGCCGAATACGGCGTCACATATGACCATGTGGAGCTTGTAAATGACCTTTATTTCGACTTTGATACCATAAGTGATAAAATATCCGACAAAACAAAAATCGTCGCAATTCAGCGTTCCAAAGGCTACAGGACGAGGACTTCCCTCAGTCCGGAATACATCGGCAGAGCAGTGGAGTTCATTAAGAAAATACGCAGCGATATCATTGTCTTTGTTGACAACTGTTACGGGGAGTTTACATCCGTCTGTGAGCCGACAGATTATGGCGTTGATCTTTGCGCCGGCTCACTTATTAAAAATCCCGGCGGCGGCCTTGCTCCGACAGGCGGCTATCTGGTCGGGCGGAGGAATCTTATAGAAAGGTGCGCCTGCAGGCTTACAGCTCCCGGTCTCGGAAAAGAAGTCGGAGTTTCACAGGGGTTTTTAGGGGCATTCTTCCAGGGACTTTCCCTTGCTCCGCCTGTTGTTGCAAATGCCCTTAAAAACGCCCATTTTCTTGCGGCTATGACCGAGCATTTCGGGTATAAAACCTGTCCGGCCGCTTCAGAGCCCCGTTCATGCATTGTTCAAGCTGTGGATCTTAACACTCCGGAAAAGGTTGTCGCCTTTTGCACAGCCATCCAGCATGCCTCATATGTCGACAGCTATGTGAGCTGTGAAGGTGCCGACATGCCGGGGTATACAGACAAGGTAATTATGGCCAGCGGGGCTTTTGTATCAGGCTCTTCAATTGAATTATCGGCTGA
This sequence comes from Lachnospiraceae bacterium, assembly GCA_050944475.1. Lineage (GTDB taxonomy): Bacteria > Bacillota > Clostridia > Lachnospirales > Lachnospiraceae > RGIG5612. Next base: position 88,810 of record JBMNRD010000002.1, on the reverse strand, counting down.
CGCTCCGATAAGGGAACCTTATACCGTGTTTTATCAAGGCGGTCTGACCTACGAGCATGGCAAATACGCCATACTAAGCGCTCTGACGGCAATTCTGCAATAAGTATATGCATATCATTTTACTGTCGTAAAAAATATATTTGTTGCGCTTGCAAGAATTCACAATGAGTACACAATACCTTCTTTTTTTTAGGTCGGAAATATGGTATTATTATTTAAATAAACTGAGGAATTGTCTCTGTAACCAAGGAGGCAATTTGACGAATAAAAAAACAATCAAATCGATGCAGGCCGACTACAGGCCCGATGAAAAATTTATTAAGTACGGTCCGGAAGCACTGACATGTGCCGAGCTTTTGGCAATTATTCTCAGGACGGGTGTAAGCGGCATGTCTTCACTGGAGCTGACAAAAGAACTCCTTTATAATGAGGAAAGCAGGAACGAAGATGTCCTCGGAATACTTCGAATCCGACTTGAGGATCTGATGAAAATCAAAGGAATCGGCAAGGTTAAGGCCCTGCAAATAAAAGCTGTTGCGGAACTTTCATGCAGAATTGCCCGGAGCCGCGCTGCAGAAGGGTTGTCCTTCACTGAACCGGAAACTATTGCCGATTACTATATGGAGCAGATGCGGCATCAGAAGACAGAGAGAGTGGTATTGCTTCTTCTGAATTCTGCATGCAGACTTATTAAAGATATGGTTATTTCCCAGGGTACGGTGAATTATTCCCCGTTTTCTCCGAGGGAAATATATCTGCAGGCGTTAAAACATGAGGCGGTAAGCGTGATACTCCTTCATAATCATCCCAGCGGGGATGTCAAGCCCAGCAAGGCAGATATTGAAGGGACGAACCATGTATATGATGCCGGAAAAATGCTTGGAATAAATCTTCTGGATCACATTATCATCGGTGACGGCATTTATTTCAGCTTTAAGGAAAAAGGATTAATTAATGGGTGATTTGAAATTCGGACTCAATATAGGAACTTATAATATCGGCATTTCATCCATCAGCGCCAAGGAAATTCTCGTGGAAAAAAACGTCATAGCCGTACGGGATGAGAAATTGGTTATAGGCTATGGTGACAACGCATATGAAATGTTTGAAAAAACTCCCGAAAATGTGGAGATAATTTTTCCGGTTGAAAACAGTGTGATTTCAGACATAGACAAAATGCAGGCTGTTTTAGAAGGACTTTATAAAAAGCTGAACAAAGGAAAAATGATTAGGGGGACCGAGTTTTTAGTAGCTGTTCCCAGTGATACGACAGAGGTTGAAAAGCGTTCATTCCATGAACTTGTTGCCAATTCAAAAATTCGCCCCCGAAATATTTCTATTGTTGAAAAAAGTATAGCCGACTCCATCGCCTGTGCAATAGACCATAGAAGCCCCAGAGGCAACTTAATTGTAAACATGGGTGCGGACACAACGGAGATTTCCGTCATATCCCTCGGCGGCATTGTGCTTCATAAAACAGTCAGGCTCGGAGGCAACAAACTGAATGAGATGATTGTCAATGCTATAAGGCATAAGGATGGAAAACTTATCGGAATGAAAAGCGCAGAAATACTCAAATGCAGTCTTGTAGATCTTTCCGCAAAGCCACAATACGGAGAGACAAGTATTTTCGGCAGAGTGATGGCCACAGGGCTGCCAAGCAGGACAGTAATCAACTCTCATACAGTGACCGACGCTATAATCGACCCCCTTCTTTTAATAATTGATGAAGTTAAAAGAGTGCTTGAAAGAACGCCGCCTGAGCTTGCCGCCGATATTAAGGACAACGGAGTCTTTCTTTTAGGAGGTTCCTCGATGCTTAAAAATTTTGACAGGCTTTTTGCCCACAAAACCGGGCTTAGAGTCAACAGGATAAATGATCCCGCAAACAGTACGATAAGGGGAGTAACAAGAATTTTTTCCAATTCCCTTTATGACGGTCTCAGATACTACCCGGAAGAGAAGGTTTATAACTGATATGTCAAAGGAATATGATATTTTTTCCGCCGAAAAAGAAAGGCCTGATAATGAAGCAAGCAGTCTTGTGGATGCTACCGACGAGCCGCTGATTGAAAAGACGGCAAGCCGCGGGCTTAAGGACTTCCTGAACAACTTCAAAATCCACAAATCTCCGGGCAAAAAAGAGCCCTTCAAGATGAATTCAAAGCTTCTTTTCGGAATTCTTGCAGTGATATGTCTGGTGCTGATAGTCCTTTCCGCTCTATATGAAGAGGTTGCCAGACCCTTTAAATACGTGGCCTCGGCAATTGTTGTGCCGGCGCAGTCAGGCGTTAATGTTGTCGGATCCTGGATTTCGGACAGGCTTGACGAAATCAACACAGTAAGGGATATTGCAGCGGAAAATGAGCGCCTGCGCAGTGAAATAATAAAATTGCGTACAACCAATAACGAGCTTCGCCAGCAGCTTGGTGAACTTGACAGGTACAAGAATCTGCTTAACATCAGATCCGAGTACAGTGAATACGAAACAATAGCCGCCACAATCATTTCAAAGGATGCTTCAAAGTGGTTCTCCTTATTTACCGTCAACAAAGGCTATGAGGACGGAATACAGCAAAATATGAACGTTGTCGCACATGGCGGCCTTGTGGGAGTTGTGTCGGATGTTGGGCGTAATTATGCCACAGTCAGGACGATAATAAACGATGACAGTAACATAAGCGCCATGTTTGAGTTCAGTACGGATCTTTGTATTGTCAGCGGAAACCTCTCATCCATGGACAGCAACATAATTGATTTTACCAATGCCAGCATAACCGCCAATATTAAAGAGGGTGATGCAGTCGTAACCTCAAGCGTAAGTTCCATCTGTCTTCCCGGTCTGTTGATCGGATATGTTACCGATTTTCAGATAGACGGGAATGAGCTGACGCAGTCCGGACACATTACACCTGTTGTTGACTTTGACAATCTCAGTGAGATTCTGATTATCACCAGCCTTAAGGAGACCTCGGATTAATGTGGCGCAGAATCAGAAATTTCTTCATAATGTTCATATTGATTCTCGTGTCATTCCTGTTGCAGTTTTCAGTTTTTATCCTCATCCCTGAAATCAACTGCGCACCCAATCTCATGCTTATTCTCACCTTTGCTTTTGCGTTCACCCGCGATAAAAATGCAGGAATGCTGGTAGGCTTCTTTTCCGGTCTTTTTGTCGATGTATTCTACTGTCAGGTCATAGGTTACAATGCGCTTATTCTGCTCCTTATCGGACTGATATGCGGAGCATTAAAGAAGCTTTTTTATTCGAATACATTTCTTTCGCAGATTATTATTCTTATGATATTTGACTTGCTCAACGCACTTGTTTACTACTTTGTTTGGTTCATTCTTCATTCGAGATTTGCCTTTTGGCATTCTCTTGTTCATGTTATTATTCCCGAATTTATCTTTACTTTGTTAATGGGAATCATCCTATTCAAGCCCTTGACTCTGCTTATTAAACGTATGTACCTTCACTATGATTTGGAGGCCGACAACATATGAAGCAGCGTATCAAGGATAAATTCATATACCTCATTGACCGTCTTAAGGCAATTTTTCTTAAGATTTTTTCCTCAAGAATGCACGGAATGCTTACCGCCATTTTTCTTTTGTTTACCATCGTTGTGGTGCGGCTTTTTTACCTGCAGATTATCAAAACCGAATATTTTACCGAAAACTTTACCCAAAAGGCCCAGAAAGTTATAACAACCAACGCGGCAAGAGGGAAAATATATGACGCAAGCGGAAATCTGCTTGCCTATAATGAACTTTCGTATTCCGTAGCCATGACAGATGAGATTCCCAGCTCTGATGAAAAAGGCGAAATAATTAACGGCATCATCGATCGGATGGTAAAACTGATCGAGTCCAACGGTGACAAAATTATCGACGATTTCAATATCGAGCTTGATGATTATGGCCGCTACGTCTTCAAGAGCAATCCGGTTACCAAGCAAACAACTTTCTTAATTAACATTTTCGGTGTTTCCTCGGATAAGCTGAGGGAAAAGGGCTATGATAAATATACTGCGGACCAGATTATGAATTACCTGTGCGATGAAAGATATGAGATCAGTAACGATTATTCAAGACAAGAACAGCTGAAGATAGTCACAATCCGTTATGCGCTTTCCCTGACCGCATACCGTAAGTATGTCTCAACAATCATTGCGAAGAATGTCAACTTGAAGACAGTCGCTGCCATTCTTGAATCAACTGACGACATGACCGGGGTAGAGGTTGTTGAAGAATATAAACGCCTTTATAATCATGCGGAATATTTTTCGCATATAATCGGCTACATCGGCGAAATATCAGGTGAGGAGCTGGAAGAATATAATCTTGAAAATGAAGCCGGAATAACATATTCCGTCGGAGATTATGTCGGTAAATCCGGGGTTGAGCAATCCTTTGATTCTTACCTGCAGGGCATAAAAGGCACCAAATCCGTGTTTGTTGACAGCACGGGAAATATCTTGGAGGTTCTTGACGAAACAAAGTCACAAAGCGGTAACGACCTTTATCTGACAGTAGATTTAAACATGCAAATGGCGGCTTACAACATCCTTGAAAAAAAGCTTGCCGCCGCTCTTATTAATAAAATCGTTGACGGCGATGTGGACAAAAAGGAAAAGCAGACATACGTCTACATTCCCATTAAGGATGTTTACTACAAGCTGCTTACAAATATTATCGATTTTACCAAATTCTCTCGAGAGGACGCATCGGAAAGAGAGAAAAAAACCCTTGAAATCTTTGGAGAAAAGAAGAAAGAAGCAGTCCGAAACATCGCTGCCGAGCTGTATAATCCAGCAGCCAAGCCTTCAAACCTTCTTACCGAGGAATATAAGGAGTACATGGATTTTGTTTACGATTTGCTCGGTTCAACCGGTATCCTGGACAAAAGCCTGATTGACGCAAGGGATGCAACTTTCCAGGAATGGAATCATGACAATACCTCCCTTAGGATATTTCTCCAGCACGCCATTGCGGAAAACTGGATTGACGTTTCAGCGCTTGATTCAAGCCGGAAATATTCAGATTCCGATGCCATTTATAACACCGTTGTTGAAAATGCTGTCTCTTTGCTTTCGGATAATCGCGATTTTTCCAAGCAAGTCCTTTATTATATGGTTTACAACGGTGATGTTTCACCTTATGACATTTGCCTGATGCTTTATGACCAGGAGAAGCTGCAAATGGATGACATGTATACTGCGCTTGTCCAAAATAGAATCGATACATACACATATATTATTAACCAGATTGAAAGGCTGACCCTTACACCTGCCATGCTTGCCCTTGATCCCTGTTCCGGTTCACTTTGTGTTGCCGATTCCGAGACGGGAAAGGTCATTGCTCTTGTTTCATATCCCACATACAACAACAATCTTCTTACAGGCACTGTGGATTCAAAATACTGGTATGATCTGAACATTAATGAATCTCAACCGCTTTTTAATTACGCAACGAGCGCCTTGACCGCTCCCGGGTCGACCTTTAAACTGGTTACGGCCGTTGCCGGTCTGGCTGAAAATTATATTGACATAGATACAATAATTGAGGATATGGTATACTTTGAACAGATTTCTCCATCCCCTAAGTGTCACATTGCACCCGAATCACACGGTAAAGTCAACATAACGACCGCAATTGAACACTCATGCAATTATTTGTTCTTCCAAATCGGATATGACATGGGGCTTGACCAGCACGGCGAATATAACAGTGTAAAAGCCCTTGATATTATCGAAGATTATGCAATTCAGCTCGGTCTTGGCATCAAGTCAGGCATTGAAATGCGGGAGACGGAACCCAGAATATCCACAACGGACTCGGTCAGAACGGCAATCGGGCAGGGAACAAACGGTTACGCTACCGTCCAAATGACAAGGTATGTTAATACTATCGCCAATTCAGGCCTGAATTATCGGTTAAGCATCGTTGACAAAGTTATAGGAAATAATGATAACATTGTTCTCAGTGCCGACCCTGTTGTAACAAATATTGTCGAACTCGAGCCTGAAGAATGGGGCGCAATCCAGCAAGGGATGAGTCTTGTTCCCATAAGCGGAACTGCCTCCAGATTCTTCAGAGAGCTTAAAGTGCCGGTTGCCGGTAAAACAGGTACAGCAGAGGAAAATCTGTATCGCTCAAACCACGCCGCTTTTGTAGGCTATGCGCCTTACGGGAAGCCGGATATATCCTTTGCCTGCATGATTAGGAACTGTGACTCCACATCTTATCCCGGAGGTGTTTTATCCGACCTGCTGCAATATTATTTCGGGGAAATTACCCTTGAAGATGTATTTGATAAGCCGGTTGAAAATACAATCGAGGGCTTCCACTCAGAGTAAAATGAATTTAAAACGAATAATTGACACTTTAACTTCATACAGTTTCAAGACCATCAATTTCCGTTTGGTGTTTTATGTTGTTACCTTGTCCGTCATCGGGGTGGGGGTTGTTTCCTCTGCTACGGACGATAAGACCGTTCTGCAAAAGCAGATAATCGGCCTTGTTGTCGGTGTTGTCGTTATGATAATTTTCATGCTTATCAAATATGAGTTTCTGGCCAGATATTACTGGCTTATGTACATATTTTCCCTGGTTGTGCTCGCATTGGTTATTTCTCCTCTCGGAGTCAGCACCACAGGTGCACAAAGATGGATAAAGATTTTCGGACTTAAGGTTCAGCCTTCGGAACTTTCAAAACTGTTATTGATTTTTTTCTTTGCTACGCTTGTTGCCAAGAACGCCCAGATAATGAATTCGTGGAAATTTATATTGTTTGCCATGATTCTTGCCGCCATTCCGATAGTGCTGATTCTTAAGGAGCCCGATCTTTCAACTTCTATTGTCATTATTGCAACAATTTGTGCTATAATATTTGTATCGGACTTACACAAGCGTTTTATTAAGCGTATTTTGATTGTTGCGTTGCCGGCGATTATTGCCGCTTTGGTTCTGATTTTCACATTGCCGCCGGATAAGAACATTATCAACGAATACCAATACAGCCGTCTTGTCGGGTTTTATGACAAGGATAACGAGGTAGCGGAAAGAATAAGATATCAGCAGGAAAATTCCGTTCTGGCTATTGCGAACGGCTCATTGACCGGAATGGGATTGAGGAATAATTCCATTACCAGTGTGAAAAATGCCGATTTTATATCTGAGCCTCAGACAGACTTCATTTTTACTATCGTCGGCGAGGAAATCGGATTCATCGGTTCTTTTGCGGTTGTCACATTGCTTGGACTTATTGTTTTTGAATGTTTCAGGATAGGTATGCGAGCAAGAGAGCAGATTGGCAAAGGAATTGCCGTGGGAGTCGGGTCCTGGATAGGATTCCAGTCCTTTATCAACCTCGGTGTCGTTACAATGATTATACCTAATACCGGTCTGACGCTGCCTTTTGTAAGTGCCGGGCTCAGTTCGCTTTTGATTTTGTTCGCCGGCATCGGTGTGGTTCTAAATATTGGGATACATAGAAAGATTTCTTTTTAGGAGGGATTGGAGTTGAATATCGGTTTAATTGCACACAATTCGAAAAAAGAGCTCATGATAAATTTCTGCATTGCCTACAAGAGCATATTAACAAAGCATACCCTCTATGCCACAGGCACAACCGGTCATCAACTCAGAGACATCGTAGGTCTTAATGTTTATTGTTTCCTTCCCGGTCACCTTGGCGGTGACAGGCAGATGGGGGCACAGATTGAATGCAATCAGATTGATGCAATGATTTTTTTAAGAGACCCCTTAAGACAAGCGGAAAAGGATGCGGATTTTTCCCTGATCATCCGACTTTGTGATTCCAACAACATTCCCGTGGCCACCAACCTTGCTTCGGCGGAACTTTTAATAATCGCTGTTAACAGGGGCGATTTGGAATGGCGTAATTTGTATTAATAATTTTATAAAAAATTCAGCGGAGGGTTATCATCATGGTCAAATTGGTTTTAGGAACAAAAGGTAAGGGCAAGACAAAATATATGCTTGAAAATGCCAACAAAGAGGCAGAGCAGTCAGACGGTCTTGTTATTTATCTTGATAAGAATTCAGAGCATATGTTTCAGCTCACCAGGCCTATCAGGCTTATCAACGTAAAGGAATATCCTGTTAATAGTCTCGACACCCTTCTGGGTTTTGTCTGCGGTCTTATTGCAGGTAATAGTGATATAGTTTCAATTTATTTCGACAGTTTTCTTATTCTTTCCGAGCTTAAACCTGCCGACGCGGGCGACGCCATTGACAGATTGGTCGCTTTATCCAAAAAACTCGGCGTTGAATTCGTTGTAAGCATGTCCATTGACAGCAGCGATGTTCCTGAAGATTACAAGCAGTTCATTGCCCTCGCACTTTGATGCAAATGCCAAAGAAAGTTCCGGACCGGGCCGAAAGCGGCAAGGGCAGAAAGAAGCTGAATATTTTTATAATTATCTGCGCGATAATCCTTATTTACCTGATTATCTATTTTTGTTCTTATTTTTTCGGAAACAGGGTAGAGCTCTATGAAGTTGTTTCCGGAAGCAGTCAGGGACACTTCGGCAACCAGTACACGGCTCTTGCACTTCGCGAGGAAACCGTTGTTAATGCTGTTGACACGGGTTATATTAATTTTTTCGTCGGGGACGCCATTCCCATCCGTGTAGGCGAACAAACCTACGTTATTGATGAGAGCGGCGAGCTTTCCGGCAGACTTGAGGAGGCGCCGAGAAACAGAACGGTTCTGAACGAGAACGACCTTAAGCAAATTAAATCCATCATCCTTGATTTTGACACGGCATTTGATCCTGCAAACTATTATGATGCGTATTATTTCAAACATCAGCTGAAATCACACATTCTTGATCTGATTAACAGCAATGCTTTTGATACTTTGTCAAACAGCGTTTCCTTATCACAAAAGGACACCTATACCATTTTCAAATCCGACATTTCCGGAATCATGCAACACAACATTGACGGTTTCGAAGATTATACCGTTGACGATGTTGAGGCCGCCGCCTTCAGACGATCCAATTATAATAAGCGGATTATTGCCTCGAATGACCTTGTCAGCGAGGGCTCTGCAGTTTATAAAGTAATAACCTCGGAGGACTGGCAACTGATTATCCGGCTTGAGGAGGATGATGATTTTTCCGACGTGGACTTCGTCGAAATCGAATTTTTATCCGACGGCATTGTAACCGAAGCATCTTTTGAGACATTTACAAGGGCCGGCTACAGATATGGAGTAATATCCCTGAATAAATATCTCATCAGATACATATCCGACAGATTCGTCCAAATACGTATTGTAAACGATTCGCTTGTCGGTTTAAAAATTCCGAAAACAGCCGTGGCTCAGGAACAGTTCTTCGTTGTTCCTTCCGAATTTCTCACGGTCGGCGGGAACACATCGGATTACGGATTCATGAAACAAATAATTGCATCGGACGGTTCCGCGTCCGTGCAATTTGTTACCCCGCAAATTGTCAAGAAGAACGACGAGTACTGCTTTGTCAGCACAAAGGACTTCGAACAGGGTGACATACTGATACAGGAGAATACGAATGCCCAGTACAAGATAAATTCAAAGGAAAACCTGCAGGGCGCATATGTTTCCTCAGGAGGGCTTTATACCTTTAAGCTGATAGAGGTAATAGGCGAATCCAGCGGTCACTATATAATCGATGTAAATACAAGCCACGGCCTGCGAATATATGACCAGATACTGAAAGACGTAACGAAAAATGATTAAAGAAAATTTAATAAAAATCAATTCAAGGATACGCGCTGCTGCGAACGGATCACGTTTTTCAAACAAAATAACACTTGTTGCGGTCAGTAAGAGTCGCAGCATTGAAGAAATTATGCAGGCATATGAAATGGGCATCAGGGACTTTGGAGAAAACAGAGTTCAGGAGCTTTGTGATAAGTTTTACAAGCTCCCGGATGACATCAGATGGCATCTTATCGGACATCTTCAACGCAACAAGGTTAAGGCGGTAATCGACAAGGCCTGGCTTATTCATTCGGTTGATTCCTTCAGGCTTGCCGATAAAATCCGGGAACAGGCCTCGGCAATTAACAAGAACGCAGATATACTTATTCAGGTTAACATTTCAGGAGAAGAGAGCAAGTCGGGAGTGACTAAAAATGAGACAATTGATCTTATAAGAAGTGTTGCCGCTCTTCCGAATATCCGCATCCGCGGCCTTATGACTATGGCTCCGATATGCGATAATCCCGAAGATTGCAGGGATGTTTTCAGGCAATTGACGAATTTATCTATTGACATAAATGCGCTGAACATCGATAATGCTTATATGGAATTTTTATCGATGGGTATGAGTGATGACTTTGAAGTAGCCATCGATGAAGGTTCTAATTTGGTGCGTATCGGAACAAGTATTTTTGGCCAAAGAAACTATTGATTATACAGACAAGGAGACGTAATGGGAAAATTCAGCGATAAACTCATAAGTCTTTTCACTATGAAGGATGAGTACGATGACGAGTATTATGATGAATATGATGATGAGTACGATGATGAATATGATGATGAGTACGATGATGAGTACGACGACAGCAAAGGCGGATTTTTAAGCGGGCTGAAAAGGAAATCCGCACCCGCATACAGGGATGAACCGGCTCAGTCATCCTATTCCTCAAGAGGACGAAGCGGCAACCATGAGGTTTGCATATTCAAGCCTTCATCCATCGAGGACTCAAGGGAGATTACGGAAACTCTCCTTAACGGAAAGGCTGTTATAATCAATTTCGAAGGACTTCATGTTGAAATATCCCAGCGGATTATTGATTTCATTTCCGGCTCATGCTATGCTTTGGACGGCAACCTTCAGAAAATATCCAACTATATTTTTATTGCCACTCCCGATTCGGTTGATATTTCCGGAGATGTTCAAGAGCTTCTTAGCGGTGGCGGAAACAATGCGTTTGACCTTGCCGGATTCAAATCACCGCTTCTATAGTATCTGATACAGACTTTACCGGCTGCCTATGAGTTAGGCAGCCCGTTTTCTAACAGGAACAAACTTATGAAAATAAAAGACAAAAAATACATCAATGCCCATATGGTGCTGCAAATACTTCTTTTTCTCGTCCTTATCGCAGTTGACAGACTAACAAAGATTTTGGCTGTAAAATATTTAAAGGGTCAGCCGTCAATCACCATTATAAAAAATATTCTTGAACTTCAATATCTTGAAAACACCGGAGCCGCTTTCGGTATTTTCCAGAACAAACAATGGCTTTTTTATATAATTACGGTTGCGGTTCTTGCCGTTCTTTTCTATATGTGGTTCATTCTCAACCGCAGGCTCAAAAAATACTGCAGATTTTGCGAAGTATGTCCGCAGGATTTTAAATTAAAGACCTACAGGCACATCAATTACCTCAACTATCTACTGGCCGTACTGAGCGCAGGGGCTATAGGCAATTTTGTCGATCGGATCGTTAATAAGTATGTTGTGGATTTTATATGCTTTAAGATTATTAATTTTCCTATTTTTAATTTTGCCGACATTTGTGTTACGGTCACTGCAGTCCTTCTTATGATTTTCTTTATCTTTATGTATAAGGACGATAAGAATTTTACAATTTTTTCGTTTAAAAAATGAAAAGAACGGTTCTGACAATTACAGAAGAATACGAGGATTTGAGGATTGACATATTTCTTGCAAATGAAATCCCGGACCTTTCAAGAAGCAATATTCAGAAGTTTATTATCGAGGGCAACCTTTTAGTAAACGGGCGTCATGTCAAGCCCGGTTACCGAATTGTCTGCAATGACGAGATTATTTTTGATATCCCTGAAAATTTCAAGCCTGAAATACTCCCCGAACATATTCCGCTTGATATTGTTTATGAGGATTCCCATCTGCTGGTGGTAAACAAACCCAAGGGAATGGTGGTGCATCCTGCAGCAGGCCACTATTCATGGACCCTTGTCAATGCATTAATGTACCATTGCGACAGCTTGTCCGAAATAAACGGTGCCCTCAGGCCCGGAATTGTCCATCGGATAGATAAGGATACATCCGGACTTTTAGTATGCGCAAAAAATGATTTTGTTCACAACAGCCTCGATGTCCAGTTTAAGGAGCGAACCGTAACAAGAAAATATGAAGCGATTGCGACAGGCACCTTTAAACAGCTGAGCGGTACCGTTGATGCCCCAATCGGCCGAAGCAGCAAAGATCGCAAACTTATGGCTGTCAATAGGCAAAACGGCCGTCCGGCAGTAACACATTACAATGTCATAGCGCAATTTGACAAATATGCGCACATTGAATGCATTTTGGAAACCGGCCGGACCCATCAGATACGCGTTCATATGAAAAGCATTCATCATCCCTTACTGGGTGATGAGGTTTATGGCGGCAGTCTGAGCCGATACAAGCTGAAAGGCGAGTATCTGCAGGGGCAGAGCCTGCATGCCCGGGTGCTCGGATTTGTGCATCCGGATACGAATGAATACATGGAATTTGTCAGCGACTTGCCTGATTACTTCAAACAGCTGATTAATAATTGATTTTTCAGCTTTTTATTTCATTAACAATGTTTCTTTGATATAATTATTATCAGAAGACAATCCTGAGAGAGGAGAGGAGGACAGACATGGAAAACATAATCAAATGGATTGTAGTAGTGGTTGTTGTTATCTTGGTCATACTTATTATTCTGTTAAATGTCAGAATAGTTCCCCAAGCACATGAGTTTATTATTGAACTTCTTGGGAAATATCATAAAACCTGGAGCGCCGGTATACATGTCAAAATTCCGTTTATTTCACGGATAGCCAGACAGGTAATACTTAAGGAACAGGTTCTTGACTCGCCGCCGCAGCCGGTTATTACCAAGGACAATGTTACCATGCAGATTGATACGGTTGTTTTTTATCGTATTTTCGACGCAAAGCTGTACACTTACGGTGCCGTAAATCCAATTGATGCGCTTGAAAATCTTACCGCAACAACACTTCGTAATATCGTTGGTGAAATGGAGCTGGACAGCACATTAACATCCAGAGATATTATTAACGCAAAGATGACATCCATCCTTGACGAAGCAACCGACCAATGGGGAATCAAGGTTTCAAGGGTTGAACTCAAGAACATCATTCCTCCGGCTGAAATTCAAAGTGCCATGGAAAAACAGATGAAGGCTGAACGTGACCGTCGCGAAACACTTCTGCAGGCAGAAGGCCATAAGGCGGCCGCCATCACAAGGGCCGAAGGCGATAAGCAGGCCATGATTCTTGAAGCAGAAGGTGAAAGAGATGCAACAATTGCAAAGGCCGAAGGTGAAGCCAGAGCCATATATCTTGCAAAAAAAGCCGAGGCCGACGGTCTGAAGGCCTTGAAAGCGGCTGCCGTTGACGGTGCCGTACTTGAACTGAAGAAATATGAGGCACTGGTTTCAATGTCAAACGGACGCGCGTCAAAGATTATTATCCCGACAGATGCGGTAAATGCGGTTAAATCAAATGTGCTTTTTTCTGAAACGACCGGACTCGGAGACAAGACGAATCCCGACATTTCTGAAGTTGATCCGGACGAAAAAGATAATTTTTGATAAAATAAATTTCTGATTGTGATTGCGCAAAGGTGTTTTTACCCACAATTTATTCGTTAAAGTTGACTTTTGCGAATAGTTGTATTATTATGTTTTTATGTACCCCAACAATCATTTTAAATTTTACGGGATATATTCTTAATGGCATACAAAAGCTACCACGAACAATTCAAGATTGAAAATGACCTCAAGCTGCGTGAAATGACCAAGACATTGCCGGCTTTCGCTTCAATGTTCTTCAGAGGGATCGAATCTGTCACTTCTATCAGAACAAGAATCGCATATGCCTATGATTTAAATATCTTCTTTAATTATTTGAAGGAGTGCCCCGACTTTGAAAATGAATCCGATGATATACATAACTGGGACATTTCCGTTTTGGATGAAATAACACCTTCTGATATCCAGGATTACCTTGATTATCTCAAAGTCTACAGTAATAGTGAAGACATTCCCCGTTCAAACGGAGAGCGAGGCCTTATGCGCAAGCTCTCCTCTATTCGTTCATTTTACAATTATTTTTATCGAATGGAGCTGATAAAGAATAATCCGGCTTCAATCGTAAAAATGCCGAAGTTACACCAAAAAGACATCGTAAGACTTGATTCTGACGAAGTAGCAACACTTCTTGACCATGTTGAAACCGGCCGTGATTTAACAAAGCAGCAACTGAATTTCCATAAAAAAACCAAAATCAGAGATCTTGCCATACTGACACTGCTGCTGGGAACCGGCATCAGGGTATCTGAATGTGTAGGTCTTGACATTAACGATGTCGATTTCAAAAATCATGGTATCCGTATTGTCAGAAAAGGCGGTAATCAGGTTGTTGTTTATTTTGGCGACGAGGTCGAGGATGCTCTGAAGGATTATTTAATCGAGCGCACCCGCATTATACCCATCCGAGGTCATGAGGACGCTCTGTTTTTGTCACTCCAAAAAAGGCGTATTTCTGTCAGGAGCGTTGAGCTTCTTGTAAAAAAATATGCCGGTCTCGTTACAAATTTAAAGAACATTACCCCGCATAAACTGCGAAGCACCTATGGCACACAACTCTATAAAGAGTCAGGCGACATCTATCTGGTTGCGGACGTTCTCGGACATTCAGATGTCAATACCACAAAAAAACACTATGCTGCGATCGAAGATTCAAGAAGACGCATGGCAAGAAACCTTGTGAGTCTGCGTGACAATCCTTCTTCTACGGGCGCTGAACAAGAGAATGTACGCACCGACAGTCCGCAAGATTCCGGCGAAAATGCCTCCGAATGAGTATTTCCGCAGGGAAATCCGAGGAGCCTGAAGGTTCTATTTTAATGTAGTCTTATCGGAGACAAAGTACGGAACTATCAGATTCTGTCCGGTGGTAATTCTGTCCCCGGCAAGATTATTGATGGATTTGACTTCATCAATGTATTCTCCTGCATCGACATATTCATCGTTGTCCATGTATTTGCAGGCAATATCCCAAAGAGTATCACCGTAACTGACGGGAATCGACCTGTAATGCTTCTCGACTTGTGCACCCTGGGCCGCTCTGGTCTTAACGGGCTTATTACTGAAAATTATGGGTACAATAAGAGCCGCGACAAAAATAAACAGGACAGCTGCCACTTTGGGGAGGACTATCCTTTTCTTTGTTCTTCTGCTTGTCTTATAGCCGTTCTTATGACCGTTCCTGTAACCGCTGCTATTCTTAACCATAATGCCCTCCTGTCTTACAAAAATGAGGTTTAATCATGTATGAATTTATTTCCCGAACATCTGTTTGCTTGTATCATAATGCCCGAACATCTGTTTGTCAAGCATAAAATGAACAAATGTTTGCATTTTTTCAAAAATGTGTTATTCTATTCTCAGATGAAAAAATATACTTTTTTAAAATTTCCAAAAAACAATGCAATGCATTGGATTTTTGATGATTTTTACACATGATTTTTTCGGAAAGGGGAAGCAATCATGAGCAAGGATAAGATTTCACAAAAACAACAGGAAATATTGGAATATATTAAAAGTGAAACCCTGAGCCGCGGCTACCCGCCTGCGGTAAGGGAGATATGTCGGGCGGTCGGCTTAAAATCTACGGCCTCGGTCCATGCCCACCTTTCCTCCCTTGAGGAAATGGGCTTTATAAGACGTGATCCCAGTAAACCCCGGGCAATTGAAATTATTGATGATGATTTTGCTCTTATGAGAAGAGAGATAAGCAATGTCCCCATGGTTGGAACTGTTGCTGCGGGCGAGCCGTTGCTTGCTGCGGAGAATATTACCGACTACTTCCCTATTCCCGCAGCCATGCTGCCGAACGACCCCGTGTTTATGCTTCGGATACGCGGAGACAGCATGATAAATGCCGGCATCCTTGACGGAGACATGGTTCTTGTCCGTCAGACGTCATCCGCCTCAAATGGCGACATGGTAGTTGCCCTTGTTGATGATGAGGCAACCGTCAAATATATTTATAAAGAAAACGGACACTGCCGGCTCCAGCCGGATAATCCGGATTACGATCCCATCATCGTACCGCATGTGACGGTGTTGGGTAAAGTAATAGGCGTCTTCAGGCTTTTCTAAGAATGCTTCAAGTAATTACCGGGAATGTATCTTGCTACATTCCCGGTTTATTATGCTCTTCTCTCTTAATTTGCGCCGCCTGTTCTTTCAGTTCTCTTGCATTTTCTATGGTTGCGGTTGTAATTTCTCTTCCGCTGAGGAGCTTGGCAAGTTCTGTCAGTTCCTCCTGCTTCCCGAGCTTTTCAATCCCCGATATTGTTGTTCCCTCCGCAGCCTCCTTGTGGATTCTGAAATGTGTGTCTGCCATTGCGGCAATCTGCGGCAGATGTGTTATACAGATAATCTGATGATTGCGGCAAAGGGCATTCAGCTTTTTTGCAACCATTTGTGCTGTCCTGCCGCTTATACCCGTGTCAATTTCATCGAAAACCAGCGTTGGTATAGCATCTTTTTCCGAAACCGAAGACTTGATTGCAAGCATTATTCTGGACAACTCCCCACCGGATGCGATTTTTGCAAGTGGAGCAAGACGTTCGCCTTCATTCGTCGATATGAGAAACTCTACCCGATCGAAACCGTTTTCGGTAATCCTTCCGGTTTTTCCAAACTCTATCGAAAATCCGACATTCAGAAAGTTCAGATCCTTCAGGTTTGAAATAATCATGGGGGCAAGCCTTTCTGCCGCCGCTTTCCTTGCATCCGACAGCTCCCCTGCCAGGTGGTTCAGCTCTCCTCTGCCCCTTGCGAGCAATGACTCGATTTCGCTTTTTTTTGAAAAATAATCACTATATCCGTCCAGCTTTTTCGCAACATCCGTATAATATTCATGTATAGCTTCAATGGTATTGCCGAATTTGCTTTTCAGCCTGTTAATGAGGTTCAGTCGATTGCCGATCTCTTCAAGCCTCATCCTGTCTAAACTGTTATCCTCTATATACTCGGCAATATCGCGGTTCAAATCCTTTGTAACGGAATCGATGTCGGTTAACGTGCTCTTCAAAGTTGCAAGCCTTTTATCCTCAGGCGCAAGGGATGCTGCAAAGCTCAATTCTGAAAGTGCCTTCGCGAGGGAGCCTGCGGCACCGTTTGCTTCGTCTGTCAGTGCGTCGTAGGCACCGGCAACAAACCCGGAAAGTTTCTCCCATGCGGAAAGCTTTCTGAATTCATCCTCAAGGCTTGTATCCTCCCCTTCAGTCAGTTCGGCCCGTTCTATTTCCCCTTTTTCATGCTCAAGCAGAGAGATTTTCGCTGCAAGTGAAGCCTGATCAAGATTGTATCCGGCATATTCCTTTTTCAGACTGCGATACTCTTCGAGACACTTCCGAAATCGGGATTTTGGCTCGTCTATGGTATCTGCCCCGAATTCGTCAAGAATATCAACATGCCTTGCGCTGTTAAGCAATGACTGGTGGTCATGCTGACCATGTATGTCGATTAGATGTGAAGTAAGGGAGCGTATCCCTGCCAGAGTTGTCGTTTCACCGTTAATCTTGGAAATGCTGGAATCCGCGGTAATCTTTCTTGAAACGGTTATACTTTTGCCGTCCCTTGATATTCCAAGATTATCAAGGATGCCCAATATATCGGGATCATCCGTAACAAAAGTAAGCTCAATGAGTCCGAAGTCGCATCCGCTGCGGATAATTCCCTTGCTGGCTTTATCACCAAGAGCGATATTTATCGAATTGATTATTATTGACTTACCGGAACCGGTTTCGCCGGTCATGATGTTCAGGCAGGGCTCAAAGTCAATCTCGGCCTCCCTGATAATGGCTAGATTCTTTAAATATACATTTTTCAGCATCTGTTAATCCTGTACGGCAATAATCCTACATTTTTTTCAACAGTTTTTTAATTTTGCTAATCATGTTCATAGCATCAACTTCCGTTTTGGTGGCACACATGATTGTATCGTCCCCGGCAATTGTGCCGACAATCTCGGAGATTCCAAGAGCGTCAAGGGCGGCTGCCACAGCCATTGCCATGCCTGAAACAGTTCTTATTATGACAAAATTACCGGCCGCATCCATCCTTACAAATCCGTCGCCGAATACCCGCAGATATTTGTTCTGGTTCATCACCTTGTTTTCCGGATAATAATAAATGCTCTTGTTCCCTGATGCTCTTTTTTCGAGGCGCAGCTCTTTAATGTCCCTTGATGCCGTTGCTTGGGTGGTCTGAAAGCCGGCCTCATTCAGCATTGAAGCAAGTTCACTCTGGGTTTCAATGTTGTGATTTGTAATGAGTTCGATAATCTTTTCATGTCTTGTAGCTTTACTCATTGCAGCCCTCTCCAAGTTTTATTGATTCAGATCAGATATGCATTTTTTATACATAATATTCATTTACTATACTTTATATCATTATGCGTATATATTGCAAGGGACATTTTTGCATTTTTCTCAAAAAACAACCATCTACAATATGTTGTAAAAAAAGTCCTTTACTTTTTCTATATATAGTGTTATTATCTCCAAAATAAAACCTTTAAAGGACGGTACAGAGATGCCGGCAAGGATTTTATCAGTTAACCTTTTGTTCCCGGGTTTGATATTATGTGCTGTGCATCCGGTGCACAGTTTTTTTATGAACACGGGTTACAAGGCAACATTAATGGATAATATTACGGCAAACAGGGCTCTCAAGCGGATTTCGCATGAAATCCTTGAGAGAAATAACGGTCCGGCCGATTTGTGCCTCATCGGAATCAGAAGGCGCGGCGTTCCCTTATCCGAAATCATTGCCGATAATATTGAAGCAATTGAGGGCGTCAGGGTGCCTTGCGGCAGCCTTGATATTACTTTTTATCGCGATGATCTTTCCGGTCATTCGGACGAGCCCGTGCTCAATGCCACTGACATCCCCTTTGACATAACAGGCAAAACGGTAATTCTCGTGGATGACGTGCTTTTTACCGGACGCACCGTCAGAGCTGCTCTTGACGCTTTGAAAAATGTGGGCCGTGCCAAAAGCATCGGACTTGCCGTGCTAATTGACCGTGGGCACAGAGAGCTTCCCATTCGCGGTGACTATATCGGAAAGAATGTACCGACTTCAAAAAACGAGTATGTTTCCGTAAAGATTCCGCCATATGATGACAGATTCTGCGTGGAGCTTTTCAGTATAAATTAAAAATCGGCTGCGGCCGTTTATTAAATAAATATTAATTGCACCCGTGAGTGCATAATAAGGGAGGATACTATCATGAAACTAGCCTACAATGTTGCGGATAAACCGGGCTTTGGGAAAACCCTTGTTTTCGCAATCCAGCAGCTGCTTGCCATTCTTGCGGCAACAATCGCCGTTCCGGCCATTATCGGACAAGGCATGAGCCAGTCGGCCGCCCTGTTCGGAGCCGGTGTCGGAACTTTGGTTTATCTTTTGTTTACAAAATTCAGAAGCCCTGTTTTCCTTGGCTCGTCTTTCGCCTTCATAGGTTCGATGTTCGCAGCCTTCGGAGGCGCAGTCAGCGTTCAGGTCGGATATCTTGGTCTGATTATCGGCGCTTTCTTTGCCGGCCTGGTTTATGTTATTATAGCCATTGTCGTAAAGTTTGCGGGAATTAAATGGATCAATTATCTTATGCCCCCTGTGGTTATCGGGCCCACAGTCGCCATTATCGGACTTTCCCTTGCGGGAAATGCCGTATCAGACTCTCTGGGCGGAATCATGACCGACGGAACCTTCGTTATGGATGTATACTCATGGGCGCGCTTTATCTGTGCTCTGATTACATTGTTTGTTGTGTGCATCTGCTCCGTTTTCGGTAAAAAAATGCTGAAACTCATCCCGTTTATTATAGGTATCTGCGCCGGATATGTCGCGGCCTTGATTTTTACAATTATCGGTAACGTAACCGGAAATGCAGCGCTTCAGATTATTGATTTTTCGAAATTTGCCGCAATGCAGTGGATTCCCGACTTCACCTTCCTTACCGCCTTCAAGGGCTTTAGTGAAATAAGCGGAGCATATATTGCCGTACTCGCGGTTGCTTATGTACCCGTGGCATTTGTTGTGTTTGCCGAACATATTGCAGACCACAAAAATCTTTCTTTAATTATCGAAAAAGACCTCATAGGCGATCCCGGCCTTCACAGGACTCTTCTCGGAGACGGTGTCGGCTCCATGGTCGGCGCCTTCTTCGGAGGCTGTCCGAATACTACCTATGGCGAATCCATCGGCTGTGTTGCAATTACAGGTAATGCTTCAATTGTAACAATCTTTACAACCGCAATTATTGCCATCATTGCTTCATTCTTTGGTCCGTTTGTAACTTTTTTGGCCACCATCCCGAGCTGTGTAATGGGCGGTGTATGCGTTACGCTTTACGGATTTATCGCCGTAAGCGGCCTTAAGATGCTTCAGCCTGTTGACCTGAACGATAACAGGAATCTTTTCACTGCGGCAACCATCTTAATTTTCGGTATCGGCGGAATGGTGCTCAAAATCGGCAGTGTTACAATTACCTCTATTGCCGGCGCCCTTATTCTCGGTATTATCGTAAATCTGATTCTTCGCAAAAAAGGGAAAGAATAAAGCCGTCTCAGGTTGTGTTCTATAATTTACAAAGAGCCACTGCACCCTTCCCCTGGTGCGGCGGCTCTTTATTTTCTGAAGAAACCGAATTATTTATCTGCCAGCTCTCTTGCCTTTGCGACTGTTTCCGATTCGAAACCATACATTTCAAGCAGGGCAATCGCATTGCTTGAATCAGACGGACCTTCACGGAGCAGATAGTCAAATTTCACCTGCCCTTCCGATATTTTTTCGGTGAAATGGTAATTCTTCATATCGCCGGCAAGCAGTCTTGTCAGTTCGATATCATGGGTTGCGGCAAAAACGATGCAGTCAGCCGAAGACAGTGCTCTTAATATTACGCTTGATGCGGCTATTCTCTCACGGGTGTTTGTTCCTCGCAATACCTCATCGACAAAACACATGACGGTAACATCGCCGAGTTCATCCATTATTCGCTTCAGTGACTTTATTTCCACAACAAAGTAGCTCTCCCCTTCCATGACATTGTCGGTCAAAGCCATGGAGGTAAGAACCTTGCAAAAGCATGTATTGTACCGAGCGGCAAGGCAGGTGTATATTGTCTGGGCAAAAATCTGATTTATTGCAACGCTCTTTAGAAAAGTTGATTTTCCCGACGCGTTGGAACCGGTCAGCAAAAGCGCTTTTGTATATTCGATGCTGTTGGAAACGGGATTGCTGATTAGCGGATGACATATATCGTCAAATCTGACCTCTTTCCTGTTATTATCAAAGGAGGGTACGCAATGGAGACTAAGGGATTGTCTGTAACGGCATATGCACATGCTCAGCTGAATTTCCCCGAGAGCATTATAAAGCTCCCTGACGGCAGCAGCATTGTCCGTTGCCGTTTTGCGCATATTGTTGAATTTGATTAAATCAATGTGAAAAAGCATGCGAAGGTAGTCCATGACCACGTCTGTCAGAGAGCCGGATACACTGTTGGTTATAAGCCAGCTTCCGCGCTTTACTGAGGCAAAGGTGCCGGAAAGGCGTACCAGGTCATCACGCAAGACTTCAAACGGTGTCCCTGCAAGCTTCATATTTGCGATTTTACGGGCTGCAATCACCATGGCGGCCAAATACTTGACGCAGATAAAGTAAGCCTCTATTTTGCCCTTTAAGGCGAAATACGAGCCGATATTCACGGCAAACATTACTATAATCCCTATAATTCCGATAATCGGCTTAATAAACAGCATGGCCAATGCGGCGACAAGAAACACAATCATCAGATAGTGCTTAAGGTTTCCATCGGCTTGCAGCTCATTAAGCCTGAAGATATAATCTAAAAAAGATATTTTTTTCGTGAATCCCAGGCCGGCAAAAACCTTATCGAAATCCTTAAGCAGTCCGGGGTTATCATTAAGGCAATTGCTCCTTTTGCTGCGCAGCCTTAAAAAATCCTCGTCAAAGGAAAGAGATTTCAGTGATGACATGAGATATTCTCGCCCTACCGAAGACGAGGAGGTGTCAATTTTTGTAAACACCTCATCCATGTCCAAGTCATTCCAGGTTATATCATCAATTTTAAAAAAAGAATCATTCACTGATATATTCCCTTGTCATCAGGTCATTTACCGCCTGCCGCGGATCCATTCCCTCAAAGAGGACTTTGTTTACCGCCTCAATTATAGGCATTTCTACTTTATGCCGTGTTGCCAGCTCCATTGCGGCTTTTGCGGATACGATCCCTTCGACAACCATGTTTACTTCCGCTATGGCCTCCTCTGTGCTCTTGCCCTGCCCCAGCAGGATTCCCGCCCTTCTGTTCCGGCTGTGTATGCTTGAGCAGGTTACAATAAGATCTCCCAAGCCGCTAAGACCGTTTAAGGTTTCATAATTTGCGCCCATCTCCTCAGCCAGACGTGACATTTCCCTGATTCCGCGGGTAATAAGAGCGGCCTTTGCATTGTCCCCGTATCCGAGACCGTCGGAAATGCCGGCAGCAAGCGCTATGACGTTTTTCAAGGCGCCTCCGATTTCTACGCCCAACCAGTCGGTGCTTGTATAAACACGAAAAACAGTGCTGGAAAAAATGTCCTGCAACTTTTTTGCAACCTCTTCATCTTCCCCTGCTATGGTTACAAGGGTAGGCAACCTTCTGGATACTTCCTCGGCGTGGGAGGGTCCGGAAAGGACATATACATCGCTTTCCGGGAGTTCCTGAAGAATAACTTCTCTTAATGTAAAAAGAGTGTTCTCCTCAAGTCCCTTTGCCACGGTTACAATTACTTGACCGGGATTGATTAGTCCCTTTAACCGCGATGCGGTTGCGCGGGTAAATTTAGATGCAACTGCGAGTACTATAACATCCCGGCCGCCTCTTGCAGCCTCTGCGATGTCAAGGGTAAGCTTTATGCTTTCAGGAAGTCTTATGCCGGGAAGAAATTTCGGGTTTTCCCTATCTTTTTCAAGAATTCTTATCTCATCCTCAACGGCACTCCAGACGGTTACTTCGTGTCCGTTGTCGGCAAGCAGTATTCCCAGACCGAGAGCCCAGCTTCCTGCTCCTAAAATCGTTGTTTCAGCCATTATCCTCTCCTGTTTTTTTAATGCCGGTGTCTGTCCTTCGCCTGTTGTTCCTCATCAAGTTCTTTTTTTGATTTGGCATAAAATTTGTTTTCTGTGCCGCTAATCAAACGCATAATGTTTTCTCTGTGCTGAAAAATGCAAAGCGCCGTCATGATGACAAGTATCACATAACAATCAGTAAGCCAGCCGTCAGTTACATCAATGAGTCCGATTTGAGTAAAAAGAATAAATACAATCAGCTCTGTAACAAGAAGGCTCATGGAGCCCAATGAAACATAACGGGTGATGATTGTAAGGCCGAAAAACACAATGAAGCCGATTACAATAATTCTCCAGTCAAGAAGCGCAATAAGAGCGGCGGCTGACGCGGCTACTCCTTTGCCGCCTTTGAAGCCTAAGTAGAACGGGAAATTGTGACCAAGCACTGTTCCCAATCCGACATAGAGTGTCAGCGCAATCCTGTCAATTGGAAGGTTTAGCCTGTTTATAATCACAAAATAGCAAATTCCCACCGCTACGAAAACCTTGATCATATCACCGAAAAAAGCAATCAGTCCGGGCTTTACGCCAAGAATGCGGAAGGTATTGGTCGCGCCCAAATTCCCGCTCCCTTCTTTTCTGATATCAACATTCATTGCCTTGCAGATAAAATGGGTGGTATGCACGCTGCCGAAAAAATATCCCGCAATCAGGCAAGCTAAACAAATCAGTCTGTAAATCATCGATTTTTCTCACTTCTTTCTCTTATAAAAAATCTAATCGGTGTGCCCTCGAAACCAAAGGCTTCACGTATTTTATTCTCAAGATAGCGCAGATACGAAAAATGCATCAGCTTCTTGTCATTAACAAAAATAACAAACGAAGGCGGCTTGACCGAAACCTGCGTTGAATATAAAATTTTCAGTCGTTTTCCTTTATCCGACGGCGGCTGATTAATAGCTGCGGCTTCGGAAATTATTTCATTGACAACCCCGGTAGGTATTCTGAGAGTCTGGTTTTGCACGACAACATCAATCAGTTCAAATAGTTTTTCAAGCCTCTGTCCGGTTTTTACCGATACGAAAAGCAATCTGGCGTACGGCATATAGCTCAGTACGCTCCTGACTTTTTCGGTGAACCTGTAAATTGTCTTGTCGTCTTTTTCAACGGCATCCCATTTATTAACGGCAATTATAACGCCCTTGCCTCTTTCATGGGCAATACCGGCAATTTTGGCGTCCTGTTCGGTCACACCCTCGGTGGCATCAATTATCAGAATCACCACATCCGCCCTTTCTATGGCGGCTACGGCACGTATTATGCTGTATCTTTCCAGCTCTTCTTTGATTTTATTTTTTCTGCGTAATCCGGCGGTATCGATAAAAACGTATTCCCTGTTCCCCCTTGTGACAACAGTGTCGACAGCATCCCTTGTTGTTCCGGGAATGTCAGAGACAATCACCCTGTTTTCACCGACAAAAGCATTCACCATAGAAGATTTGCCGACATTAGGTTTGCCGACAACGGCAATCTTGGGCCGTCCGTCGTCCTCCTCTTCCATTGCCTTCTTGTCAAAGTGGCTTGCGACCTCATCAAGCAGCTCGCCAAGACCCAGCTTATTGGAAGCTGAAATACCATACGGATTCCCCAGACCGAGGTTGTAAAATTCATATACATCAACTTCCTGTTTAACAGGATTATCCACCTTATTGACAGCTAAAACGACCGGCTTGCCGCTGCGTCTGAGCATGTCGGCAACCTTGTCATCATCGTCAACAAGACCCTGCCGCACGTCCGTGAGAAAAATAATTACATCGGCTGTATCTATTGCCGTTTGCGCCTGAGAGCGCATCTGCGAAAGTATTATATCATCACTGTCAGGTTCAATGCCTCCTGTATCGATTACGGTAAAATCCATATCAAGCCAGGATGCATCCGCATATATTCTATCCCTTGTAACTCCCGGCAGGTCATTCACAATTGAAATTTTTTCCCCTGCCAGGGCATTGAATAGTGTAGATTTGCCGACATTAGGCCTGCCTACAATTGCAACAATGGGTTTGCTCATATATCTGTCTCCCGATTTTTTCATTAACCTTTCCGGCAAATGCCCTGAAAAGACATTCGCCGGAAAAAGGAACAACGGTAATATCTGTATTCAGCGTTTCCCCGGCCTGTGCAACCGTAATGTCATCAAGGAAATACTCCTCGCCGCTTCTCAACATGTTTACAGGGATCAAAAGCTCGTCTCCTAAGTCCCTCCCCTTCAACTGTCTTATCAGGTCACAGCCGCAGATAAGGCCGGACACGGTTATGCTTTCACCGAAAAAGTCATTTTTTATCGGATATATATTTATTTCTCCGCCGAAACTTTTCGTGAATGCGTCAGCAAGCTCTTCTAAAAAAGGCGCCGCGAGAACTCCCGTGGCAACGCTGACTCTTCTTGCCAGGCAGTCAGGTTTTTCATTCCTTGCCGCTTCAAGGCTATTAAGAAATTCGTCTTTCAGAAGCCTCAACATCCCAACCCCGTTTTCGAGTTGAGGGTATCCGTCGTAACGCCCTTCTTCAGGAAACGGCTTTTGCCCTAGGATATAGAATTCATCGCTTGCATGAATAAAATGCAGTCCGAATTCCTCAACGGCTTCCCTTTGTAAGTCCTCAATAAGCCTTAAGACGCCGGTGGCATCATTTTTTTCTATCGGCTCAAGCTGTGTAAGGCCGTCCCTGTATTTAGTCAACCCCACCGGCACAACCGAGACGCTTTGCATAATCGGAGCATATTTCATCAGGTCCCTTACGGTCTTTTCCAAATGTTCACCGTCATTTATTCCCTTGCAAAGCACAATCTGGGCATTCATCATTATGCCGGCGTCGTACAGCCGGTCAATATATTTCAAAACTTCTCCGGCAAACCGGTTATTCAGCATGGTGCACCTTAATCCTGCGTCTGTCGTATGTACCGAAATATTTACCGGCTCCATATGGTAATCAATTATTCTGTCAATATCACCCTCGCTCATATTGGTAAGAGTAATATAATTACCCTGCAGAAATGAAAGTCTCGAATCATCATCTTTGAAATAGAGTGTTTCTCTCATTCCCGGCGGCATCTGGTCAATAAAGCAAAAAATACATTTATTACGGCATGACTTATAATCGTCCATAAGCGAGGATTCAAAAGTCATTCCCAAATCCTCCTCATAGTCCTTTTCGATATCAAAAATTTTGATACGCCCGTTTTTCTTCTCTATTTCAATAGACAGATATTCATCGGCAATCAGAAAACGATAATCAAAAATGTCGGCAATCCCCCTGCCGTTTATTTTTACAAGTCTGTCACCGCTTTTAATATGTAGTTTGTGGGCAATGGAATGTTTTTCCACGCCCACAATAATATGCTTATCAGACATTTGCTCCCTACTCGTCCCGGTTGTGGAAAACCTCCTGAACATCATCATCCTCGTCAAGCAGGTCAAGGATACGATTCAGGTTCTTAATATCATCTTCGCTTGTCAATTCCACATAATTTTGGGGAAGCATAATTATATCAGCATCCATCATGGGTGTATTGTCGGATTCAAGGCCTGACCTGACCTCGCTGAAGTTTTCAGGAGGTGTAAGGATTACGAAGGAATCCTCCTCTTCAATAAAATCTTCAGCACCGTAATCAAGCGCATTCATCATAAGCTCGTCCGAATCTATATCCCCGGCCTCTTCCTTGTCAATGATAATCTGACCCTTTTTGTCAAACATGTAGGATACGCAACCGGGAGTTCCGATACTTCCGCCGCCCTTTGTAAATGCATATTTCACATTGGCTGCCGTGCGATTTTTGTTATCTGTAAGCGTGCTTACAATTATGGCAATGCCGCCCGGGCCGTAGCCTTCATATGTAATGGCCTCATAATTCACGCTGCCGCCCTCACCGGAGGCCTTTTTGATGCCGCGCTCGATAGTATCGTTCGGCATGTTATTGGCCTTGGCCTTGGCAATTACATCACGAAGCTTGGAATTGTTGTTGGGGTCTGCACCGCCCTCCTTAACAGCGATGGCAATTTCTTTACCGATAATAGTAAACATCTTGCCTCTCGCAGCGTCGTTTTTTTCTTTCTTATGCTTTATATTCGCAAATTTTGAATGTCCTGCCATTAATTACCTCTTTAATCCCCGTCATTATCCGGTTCGCGGGAAATAATAATACGTACCTGGGCAATTGTTTTGTCTTCAACCAGCATAATAATGTATTTAACACTCTCATCAACTATCTCCGTTCCGATATCATCCGACGGGATGCGGCCGAGCTTGGAAACAAGATAACCGTTCAGCGTATCATTATCCTCATCATCATATTCTATACCCAGTTCTTCCTCAACCTCGGACAATGGTGTCAAGCCTTTGACATCGTAAATATTTTCACCGACTCTGATGATATTGTATTCAACAACGTCATGTTCATCAAAAATATTGCCCACAATCTCTTCGATGATATCCTCCATAGCGACAATTCCGGCGGTCTGGCCGTATTCATCCACAACGATTCCCATATGGATTTTGTCAGCCTGCATATTTCGAAAAACGGTATTTATCTTGCTGGTTTCGGGGATAAAATATGCCTTTTGAAAAATGTCTTCGATTTCCGTTAATTCAAGGCCGCGATTTGATTCATCCATGTAGGCGCGCATTGCATCTCTGATATGCAGCACCCCTATGATATTGTCAATATTATCCTTGTAAACCGGAAATCTCGAAAAATTCATCCGGCAGATAAACTGTATCGTATCTTCAAGCGTCCAGCTTCCGTCGATTGCGCTCAGGTTTTTCCTATGTGTCATGATTTCCGACGCCTCAATATCATCCAATTCAAAAATATTGGTAATCATCTCGGCTTCGCTTTCAAGTATCGTGCCCTGGTCCTGCCCTTCGGTCAGAATAGAAACTATTTCGTCCTCTGCAGTCTCCTCTGACCTTTGCCTGAAAATCTTACTAAACAGACCTGTGTGACTGCCGCTGTCATCCATAAAAATCTCCCTGAATTTACTTTTTGTTTATTTATTTTCTGTTAATTCTAACATTATATTATTCTTTTATCAATAAGGGCATAAATGTGAGCGATTTTAACAGTCTTATTTGTGATAAACTCGCGGAACCCTTTTACCGACGTTGCATGCAAACTCATAATTAAAAGAACCGGCGAGTCCCGAAATCTCTTCCATGGTGATTTCTTCATCATCGCTTTGTCCTACCAGCACTACTTCATCACCTGTACTTAGACCGGCAATGCCGCTGACGTCGACCATGAACATGTCCATACAAATGCGCCCGGTAATCGGCGCCCTCTGCCCCTTTACAAGGACATACCCCTTATTTGAAAGGCTTCTTTTGTACCCGTCGGCATAGCCTACGGGGATTGTGGCAATGACCGTGTCCTTATCCGCGGTGTAGGTGGCGCCATAACTCACGCTCTGCCCCGCTGTTATTGTTTTTAGCATAATAATGTGACTTTTCAGTGAAAGAGCCGGTTTCAACTTTATTGCAGTAACAGCGTCGGAAGGATACAGCCCATAAATTGATATCCCGAGACGAACCATATCCATATCTGCCTGCGGCATTGCTATTGCGGCGGCGCTGTTTGAGCAATGTTTTATGGGGATGTCAATACCCGCGGAACTGACTTTGTCACAAAAAGCGGCAAAGTCCTTCAACTGCCTATCGGCCGCACCAAGGTCGGAGCTGTCTGATGAAAAAAAGTGTGTAAAAAGCCCTTCAACGGCAATTCCGGGGAGCCCGGAGATATCACGGATAACCCGGATGCTTTCGTCATTTGCCGCAAAACCAATCCTCCCCATGCCGGTATCAATCTTCAGGTGGACAACGGATTTAAGCTTCAGCTCTGTGGCCAATGCGCTGATTTCCATGGCGGTTTTAAAATCAAAAACGGTCAACCTTATGTCATTTGTAACGGCCAGGTGAAGATCTGACGGAAAGACGTATCCCAAAATAAGAATCGGCTTATCGATGCCGGCATTACTCAGCTCAAGTGCCTCCTCAATTGTTGCCACGGCAAAAAAGCTGACGATATCCTGTATGTGGTTTGCGACCGGAACAGCACCGTGACCATAGCCGTCAGCCTTAATAACAGCACAAATCCTAACCTGCGGCTGCAGGTTTTTCTTTATTGCGTCTATGTTTTCCCTGATTGCGTTCAAGTCGATGTCCGCACGGATTCTGTAATTAGATAAACGGTTCTCCATGTTTGTATCTCAGTCTTCCCGTCTGCTGATTTCAAAAGAAAGCTCAAGAAGAGAATCAAGCAAATGAACATTCTTCACTATGGCATCAGGAGGGAGGTCGAGTTCTGTATGTGCAAAGTTCCATAAGTTTTTTATCCCCATGTCATACACCAGGCGGGCAACGCCTTTGGCAGCATCCCCGGGAATAACGATGGTAGCTATTTCGATGTCATTTTCGGAGATAAAATCCCTTAGACGGTCCATTGGCATGATTTCGATGCCGGAAATCTTATTTCCGCATAGTTTTTCATCAATATCAAACAGCCCGCAAAATTTGAAACCATGGTCTTTGAAACCCCGGTAATTCGCCAGTGCTCTCCCCAGATTGCCCGAGCCTATTATTATGAGGCTGTGGGGCTTTTCAACACCTAATATGCGCCCTATCTCTTTATAAAGCCTCTTGACATTATAACCGTACCCCTGTTGCCCGAAACCGCCGAAATGGTTAAGATCCTGCCTGACCTGAGATGCGGTAATCTTCATCAGGCGGCTGAGCTCTTCCGATGAAACCCTTTCCTTTTCCATATCAATCAGCTCCCTCAGGTGCCTCAAGTACCCGGGAAGCCTTGAAATGACAGCTTTGGATATGTTCTTTTTCTTGTTCTCTTCCATATTGTTACAATTATAAAAAAAAATATACATTCAGTCAATAAAAATTGTATAAAATTTAACAATCTCTCCGCATGATTGCTTTGACTAACCGTTTGAATAATGCTAAAATATTTAGTTAGGGTTATATGCCTTTTTAGAAAAATCACTAACAGGAAATGAGTATAAATGATAAGTGTTAACAATGTAACATTGCGGGTGGGTAAAAAGGCCCTTTTTGAGGATGTAAATATCAAATTCGTCGAAGGGCATTGCTATGGTCTGATCGGCGCAAACGGTTCCGGAAAGTCCACCTTCCTTCGCATACTTGACGGTCAGCTTGAGCCGACAAAAGGTGACATAGCCACAACAAAGAATCAGCGTATTTCCTTCCTTGAGCAGGACCATTTCAAATACGACAATCAGATCGTGCTTGACACGGTCATTCAGGGCAACAGCCGTCTTTACGAAATTATGAAGGAAAAGGAGAATCTCTATTCCAAAGAGGACTTCACCGAAGAAGACGGAATCAAGGCCAGCGAACTTGAGACGGAGTTCGCTGAAATGAACGGCTGGGAGGCCGACAGTGATGCCGCAACCTTGCTTAACGGCCTCGGGGTTGACCCCGAATTTCATCACAGCCTTAAGAGCGAGCTGCCCGGACCCCTTAAAGTCAAGGTGCTTCTTGCAAGGGCACTCTTTGGCAATCCGGATATCCTGCTCCTTGACGAGCCTACCAACCACTTGGATCTTGACGCCATCAGCTGGCTTGAGGAATTCCTTATTAATTTCGAAAATATTGTAATTGTGGTTTCCCATGACAGATATTTTCTGAATAAGGTCTGCACACAAATTGCCGATATCGACTACGGAAAAATCCGACTCTATGCCGGCAATTATGATTTTTGGGTTGAATCAAGCGCACTTATCTTAAAGCAGATGAAAGAAGCAAACAAGAAAAAGGAAGAACGCATCAAGGAGCTTCAGGAGTTTATCCAAAAGTTCTCTGCAAATGCCTCCAAGGCCAAGCAGGCAACCAGCCGCAAGAGGGCACTCGAAAAAATCGAGTTGGATGACATTAAGCCCTCGAGCCGAAAATATCCCTTCATCGACTTCAAACCCAACCGTTCTATAGGCAACGAAGTCCTGCAGGTGGAGAATCTCTCAAAAACTATTGACGGCGTAAAGGTTCTTGACAATATTTCATTTACACTCGGACACGATGACAAAGTTGCATTTGTGGGTGGAAATGAGTTTGCTAAAACTACCCTTTTCAAGATTCTCATGGATGAAATGGAACCTGACGGCGGCATGTATAAATGGGGTGTCACCACAAGCAGAGCATATTTTCCCAGGGATTATACTCAGGAATTCGATTCAGACCTGTCCATTGCCGAATGGCTGACCGGCTATTCAGAAATTAAGGACGCCACCTACGTAAGGGGATTCCTCGGACGAATGCTTTTTTCCGGTGAGGACGGTGTGAAAAGGCTCCGGGTTCTCTCAGGCGGAGAAAAGGTCCGATGTATGCTTTCCAAAATGATGATTTCCGGAGCAAATGTACTTATATTGGACGAACCCACAAACCACCTTGACATGGAGGCCATTACCGCCCTTAACAACGGGCTTATAAAATTTTCCGGCGTCATCTTGTTCTCATGTCAGGACCACCAGCTTGTGCAGACAACAGCCAACCGCATCATGGAAATCGTGGATGGACAATTGATTGATAAGATTACAACCTATGACGAGTACCTTGCCGCCGATATTGCCGCAAGGAAGCGTACCGTATACACTGTGACCGAACTTGATGATGTGGATATTTCTGAGGAGGAATAATGAGTTTTATTGATCTTCATATTCATACAAATGCTTCCGACGGCAGCTGCGCCCCCGAGGAGATAGTTTTTGAGGCACTTGAGATAGGATTGTCCGCCATTGCCATAACAGACCATGATTCGGTTGACGGTGTATACCCTGCAATTAAGGCTGCAAGGGGTTATCCTATTATGGTCATACCGGGTGTGGAAATCACAACTGTTTTCAATGGTAGAAACATTCACCTTCTCGGGCTGAATATTGATTATACCGATTATACCCTTGTATCCGCCTTGACGGAAACCGCAAAAATACGTCACGACCGGAATGAAAAAATGTGTCAATTACTTAATGAACACGGGGTTGATATTTCTCTTGACGCCCTTTACCGCAATCTGGGTAGCCGCGTGATTACAAGGTCCAATATAGCTCAGTATCTGCTTGATAACGGCTATGTCAAAGATAAAATGGAAGCCTTTGATAAATATATCGGTAATAAAAGCTGCTGCTATGTTCCGAAATACAAGCTTCCGCTTGAAACTGCGTGCGCACTGATTCTCGGCGCAAAGGGTGTCTGCTCCATTGCTCATCCCGTCCAGTACAAGATGACGGAGGATGAGTACCTCGAGCTTTTCCTTGAGGCAAAAAAAATGGGCATACAATGTGTTGAGGCCATACATTCAGATAACAGTCCCGAAGATGACATAATGTTCCGGGAATTGGCCAAGCGTGCAGGAATGCTTATTACCGGAGGCTCTGACTATCATGGTATATTCAAGCCTGATATAAGTCTTGGGACAGGCAGGGGGAATCTGATGATTCCTGCTTCGTTGCTGAAAAATATAGGAATAAACATTTAACGGAGTTAATATGCGAAGCATTCCACCATTTGCAACCGTATACCTTCCGCCTAAATTCCAGCCGGCTATCGGTACCGTGCAGATTGTCCACGGTATGGCGGAACATAAGGGACGCTACAGGGACTTTGCCGAATTTCTCAGGCTGAACGGTTATGCTGTAATAATCGGCGATTTGCGTGGACACGGTACCAATGTCAGACGCGAGGCCGAGCTGGGATATTTCGGTGATAACGGCGCCGCATCCTTTGTCAGCGATGTCCATGAAATGACAAGATATATATGCGAAACGTGTCCCGGGGTGCCATACTACCTCATCGGTCACGGCATGGGTGCCCTGATTTGCACAGCTTATATAAAAAAATATGATTATTTTCTTGACGGGCTTTTCCTGAGCGGAATGCCCTCAGAAAAAAATACCGAAATTTCACGGACGATATGCAACATAAAAATAGCACTGTATGGTGAGTATCACCGATCAAAGTCAACATATAACTCTATCTACAGGTGCTTTAAAAGAGGTTTTTCCGGAGATAACTCTCCCACGGCCTGGCTTTCATCAGATCCGGATGTCTGCGAGCGCTACGAAAGGGATTCCGCATGCGGATATATTTATACCCTTAACGGCTTCAGGACATATTATGACGTTATGGACAACGCTTATAAAATCGGTAGCTGGATTCAGAAAAATCCCAATCTGCCCATTTATATTATTGCCGGAAGTAAGGACCCCTGCGCGGGAAACAGGAACCATCTGTTCCGGATTGCCGGACTTTTTGAGGCCTATAACTATGAAAACGTAAATGCGTATCTCCTGCATGGACAACGCCACGATATTTACAATGATATCGGACATGAACGGACATATGATTTTTTTATCAATGCCTTCGAAAAAGATGATGATACAAGGGTTCTGTCCTGGTAAACCAATGTCATGTTTGACACCTTTACACACAAATAGTAATATAAATAATTGTGTATTATTACGGACAAAGTGAGGATATATAATGCTGAAAAACGTGCTTGAATATCTGGAAACCACAACCGGGCACCTCCCAGATAAGGTTTCCTTTTCAGACGATAACAATTCACTGACCTTTTCCATGCTGCAGGATAAGGCTATGCGTGTAGGCACCTATCTTTACAACCATGGCATCTATAAGGAGCCGGTTGTCGTTTTCATGGAAAAAGGACCTGATAACATTGCCGCCTTCTTCGGGGCAGTCTACGGCGGCAATTCATATGTTCCCATTGATGACGAAATGCCGTCCCATCGTATACAGCTGATTTTCAAATCTCTCAATCCCAGGGCCGTTATTTGTGATGATAAAACAAAGACTCTTGCTATGGAGTTTGACTTCGACGGTGAACTGCTCTCATTCGATGAGATTGTCCTCTGCCCTGCGGACATGGAGGTAATCGGACGCGTCAGGGAAAAGCATATAGATACCGATCCTGTTTACATCATCTACACCTCCGGCTCAACCGGGGTGCCCAAGGGGGTTGTTGCCAGCCATCGTTCGCTGATTGATTACATCGAAAGCTTGTCGGATGTCCTTGGTTTCAGCGAGGACACCGTTTTTGCAAAT
Organism: Lachnospiraceae bacterium; assembly: GCA_050944475.1. Classification (GTDB taxonomy): domain Bacteria; phylum Bacillota; class Clostridia; order Lachnospirales; family Lachnospiraceae; genus RGIG5612. Next base: position 54,511 of record JBMNRD010000002.1, on the reverse strand, counting down.
CAGGCTCCGCTGTACTTTGACGCCAGCATGAAAGAGCTGTACCAGACAATAAAGCACGGTGCCACCACTTTCATGGTGCCCAAATCACTGTTCATGTTCCCCGTTAAGCTGATAGAATACTTAAACGAACACAAGATAAATACAATTTGCTGGGTTGTCTCTGCGCTGAGTATTGTTGCTACTTTCGATACATTCGAAACCGTCGTGCCCCAATATGTCCACACAGTAACCTTTGTGGGGGAGGTGCTGCCGATCAAGCACCTTAATACATGGCGCTCTGCCCTGCCCGGCGCAAGGTTTGTCAATCTTTACGGACCGACGGAGATTACCGGCGTGTGCTGTTATTTTGACGTAGAGCGCAATTACAATCTTGACGAGGTCATTCCGATCGGAAAGCCGCTTAACAACACCGATATTTTTCTGTTGGACGATGACAATCTGCCTACAAATGAGGGAGAAATTTGCGTTCGAGGCGCCTGCCTTGCACATGGCTACTACGGTGATCCGGAAAGGACCGCAGCCGCATTTGTTCAAAATCCGCTGAATAATGCCTATCCTGAACTGATTTATCGCACAGGCGATATAGGACGTTATGATGAAGACGGCAACCTTGTTTTTATGTCCAGAAAAGACTTCCAGATTAAGCACATGGGACACAGAATTGAGCTGGGTGAGATTGAGGCGGTTGTACATGCGATTCATGAGGTTGAAAGGGCCTGTGCCCTGTTTGATGATGTCAATAAAAAAATAATACTTTATTACGCAGGAAGCATTTCCGAGAAAGATATGGTAAAATGCATCAAGGACAAACTGCCAAGATACATGGTTCCCAATTATATTAAAAAACTTGACGCATTGCCGCTTACACCGAGCAGTAAGATAAACCGTGTTTTGCTCAAGGAAATGTATGAAAATAAATAATATCCGAGGGGAGATTTATGGAAGCTTTAATAGATATTTTGCGAGGACTTCATCCCGAAGTCGACTTTGAGACCGAGGATGCCCTCATTGATGATAAAATCCTTGATTCATTTGATGTTGTGACAATTGTTGCCGAAGTTAACGCCGAATATGATGTATCAATTCCCGCTCAGGAATTGATACCTGAAAACTTTAACTCGGCGGTTTCAATTTGGAATCTTATTGAGCGTTTGATGGATGAATAAACCCCATGCAGTTTGTATCCGTTAATTTTTTACTGTTTTTAGGAATACTGATTGCCCTTTATTACCTGTTGCCGCGCAAGTGGCAATGGGTAATTTTGCTGGTCGGAAGCTATGTGTTCTATATTTTCGCGGGAGTCCGATACCTGGTCTTCATTTTATTTACCACAATCACTACCTACCTTGTGACAAGATATATTGACAGAAATCTTATCCGGCAGACAGACTACCTTGCCCTGCATAAGGAAGAGCTTTCAAGGGAGCAAAAAAAAGAATACAGAAAAAAAATCAAATCTAAAAACCGGCTCTGGTTCATTATATGCATTGCCGCAAATTTCATTATACTCTTCTTCTGCAAGGCTGCCCTTGTTGCGCCGCTGAAGGATTTGCTGGCAGGCGGCAGACTCTCTTTCCTTACAATCGGTCTGCCCATGGGCATGTCCTTTTATATGTTTCAATCAATGGGGTATGTTATCGACGTTTACAGGGGCCAGGTCAAGGCACTGGCCAATCCGTTCAAGCTTGCCCTGTTTACCGCCTTCTTTCCGCAGCTTGTGCAGGGACCCATCAGCAAATTCGAACAGCTGAAGGATTCTCTTTTCGCCCAACACGACTTTGATGCCAAGCAGGTTTCTTTCGGTCTGCAACGCATTCTATGGGGCTTTTTCAAGAAAATGGTCATTGCAGACAGGATTATGGTTGCCGTTTCCGCCCTGAGGAGCGATGAGCATACCGGCATTGCCTTCTTCATACTGACACTTTTTTATTCCGTGCAGCTTTACTCAGACTTTTCCGGCGGTATAGACATTGCAATCGGCATTGCCCAGACTCTGGGTATAACCTTGCCCGATAACTTCATCCGACCTTTCTTCTCCAAAAACATTGCGGAATATTGGCGCAGATGGCATATCACGTTAAGTGATTGGATGAAGAATTATATATTCTATCCCATTACCGTTTCTCAGCCGATGCTTAAGCTTTCTCTCAACGCCCGTAAAAGGATCGGGAAACTGGGAATGCGCCTCCCTATATACATCGGCTCACTGCTTACCTGGCTCGGGACCGGTATATGGCACGGTTTCAACCAGAATTTCATTGTCTGGGGACTGCTTAATTGCTTTGTTATTATATTGTCCGAGGAGCTGACCCCCCTGTACGAAAAATTCCATGCAAAAACCGGTCTTAAGGAGAAAAAAGGTTATATTCTGTTTGAAATTGTCCGTACCTTTCTGATGATGAACTTAATACGCGCGCTGGATCTTTTCAGAAATGTCGGCGATTATTTTGCGCAGGTTGCATCTATCTTTTATAAATTCAACTTCCACATTCTCCGGGACGGAACACTTATGAAGCTCGGACTTGATATCGCCGATTATGTTATCCTTGCTTGCGGCGTTATTCTGATGATTGCCGTCAGCTTAATGCAAATTAAGGGCAGCGTCCGGGGAAAACTTTCCCGCCTTGCCCGTCCTTTCAGATATGCAATCATCATAGCCCTGTTCCTCGTTGTAATACTTATGGGAAGCTACGGAATCGGTTATGACGCTTCCAATTTTATTTACAATCAATTTTAAGGAGGGAGATTTGAAAATGAAAAAGAAATCCGTTATTTCAACTATAATCACGCTCCTGATTTTGGTAATTATACTCTCCTTCCTGCAGCGGCTTCTTATGCCGAAATACATGACAAATATCAAAGAAGGCGCCCTTGTCGCCGAATATTATAACAACGCCGGCGGCAATGACGTTATTTTCATCGGAGACTGCGAAGTCTATGAAAACATTTCTCCAATCACCCTGTGGGAGGAATTCGGCATTCCCTCATACATTAGGGGCAGCGCCCAGCAGCTGTTATGGCATTCATATTATCTCCTTGAGGAAACCCTCAAGTACGAAAAGCCTAAGGTTGTGGTTTTCAGTGTTCTTTGCATGATGTATGCCGATAATGAAAGCACAAGGGACCTTGACTCCAGAGAGGCATATAACCGCATGACGCTTGACGGCATGAGGTGGTCGGCATCTAAGTGGAAATGTATAAAGGCATCTATGACAGAGGATGAGTTGGCGGCAAACGGAATCTGGACATATATCTTCCCCTTGTTGCGGTATCACGACAGGTGGTCCGACCTTACCCGGGAGGATTTTAAGTATCTCTTTAAAAAAGAAGAGGTTTCGGATAACGGTTACCTTATGCAGCTCGGAATCAGACCCGTTCAAGATGATTACGCAAGAAAACCGTTGGTGGATTACACCTTCGGCGATACCTGCTATGAGTATCTTGATAAGATAGTTGATTTATGCCGGGAAAACGATATACAACTTATATTTATTAAGGCACCCTCACTTTCACCTGTTTGGTATGACGAATGGGAAGCACAGATTGTTGATTATGCCGCAGAGCATGATATTTACTACGTGAATTTCCTGAATTATCAGGAAGAAATCGGCATCGACTGGAACACGGACACGTATGACATGGGACTCCACCTGAATGTATACGGTGCCGAAAAGTTGTCCCGATATCTCGGACAGATTCTGATTGAAGAATGTGACCTTCCCGACCGCAGGTCTGATGAGAAGCTTTCAGCCGTATGGGAAAAGAAGGCAGAGACATACAACATACGAAAAGGAGCATCCGACTGATGCTCCTTTTTTATCTGAAATAAATATTAATTCTTAATTCTCATACGAATATTGAATTGATGAAACAACATCGTTTTCCATGATAACGGTAAGAGCGCTATGCTCTTTCTTATAAATATACGCATTGGCGCTGCTTAGGCCGTCTGCGCCGTAAAGACTCTCAACCTTATCTTTGCCGTCGCCTATGCACAATCCCTCGGCAGTCTCGACCGTATCGTCGACAAACCACAGATTTACGACCATTTCCTTGCCGCCAAGGGTGCCTGTCACAAGATAGAAACTTCCGTAAAAATAAGATTTGTCAACGCCTTCAAACGCACAACTGGGCTCCTCTGTGTACTCTTTATACTCTCCAAGACTGTCAATTATGGCAGCATCCTGTCCCATATAGATTTCATGTCCCTTGTAGGTGAATATAAACTTTTCGCTGTCTGCCTGCTCTGTCCGGCCCGCCGGGGCGTCTTTTGTTGTCTCTTCTACCGACGAGCCGCCACATGACGTAAGGCCTAACACAAGAACTATGGCAGCTATGGTAAATAAAACACTCTTTTTCATTTTGGAAACTCTCCTGTCTAAAATAATCTAAATAAAAATCAGAATCAATCGTACTGACTTGTATAACCTCTCTCTTCAGGCGTCCAAAGGGGCTCGTCAGGTGTCGCCGGATATTCACCGGGCTTATGATTGTACAAGCCTCCGTGTCTCTCTGAAATTTCATTTGCGAACTCATCTGTCATCATACACAAAGGATATTCTTCCTCCATCCAGGGCCACCACGCAGAGTCGCAAATGTACCAACCTTGTCCGCCATCGATGCTGACCATGTTCCAGTAATGGTACTCATCCATGTAATTTAATTTGCCCTGGGCCATAAAACTGTCAAAACCGAGGCGTTCGATAAGAAGCCTGAGCACGCACGCATTGGCATAGCAGCTGTCCTGTCTCGTAGTAAGCATGTGGTAAGCCTCCTGCTTATACTCCCAGCGATTATCGTCAGGCACATAGACGAAAGAATCCCGGACATAAAAGAATACTGCAAACACCTTGTCAATATCTGTCATGCCGTCGGTTATGATTTCATCAAGCACATCATCCGCAAGAGCAAAAATGGTTGCCTCATCAACATCCGGTTCCTTCTGTTTTTGAACGATGACATTTACCTTCTTGGATGAGGAATTGCCCGATGCGTCCGTGGCTGTATATGTTACAATATACTCCCCTTCACGACTCAGGTCAACATCACTATTATCTATTTCAATCTTAGGATCGGGATCAACGTTGTCCTCAACGAAGACATATGACTTATACTTAACCTTGGAACCGATTGAAACATGTATATCGCTCTCCCCGTGAATGACCGGCGGTTCAGTGTCATTCTTATACTGTTCGGTGTTACCCTCTGTCCGGTTTTTCTTTTTGCCGGTTCTACCCTCACCGGCCATTACAACAATCAAAGCAATAACAAGTCCGATTGAAAGAAGTACCAAAAAAAGACATATCCAGTTTCTGATAACCTGCCTTCTTCTTCTTATATATCTCTTGCTTCTTTTTTTCAAATCCGTACCTGCTTAAAAATAAGTTATATTGTATAAAAAATCTGTGTCCAAAAAATGTTTGTCTCTTAAGTCAGCCTTATTTCATTGATTATTGCCTGCAGATACCTGAATTTCTTAAACTCATTTATAACAGGATGGTAAATGACCGAAAAGAGTTTATTATCCGCAGCCTGACTTTCAAGCTTGTTTTTCATTTCCTCAAGGCTCTTGCCGTGTCCGAATATAACTCCCTCCAGCTTGTCATCCAGGGCATTAACCATAGTCATTTTCAGTACATTGGAATTTTTCCCCAGAAGCTTGAAGCCCGATAATCTTACATCTTTTTCCGCAAAAAGCGGCTTTGCATTGTCAAATCCGTACGGTTCAAGAAGGTTGATTTCCTCTATGAATTCTTCGGTTATATAGTTGAAAGGCAACTGCATGTCAATCCATGTTTTCTTTTCGAAGTCCACCCCGGCAAGGATGTTTTCGGCATTAAGAATGCTGTCAAGCTCGGAGGGCGGACAGTTCAACGTAAAACCGGCAGCCTTTGCGTGGCCTCCGAATTTTTTAAACAGTTCGGAATGTCTTTGAAGGGCATCTATCATATTATAACCGTCAACAGATCGCCCCGACCCTTTCAGGCCTTCTTCGGAGTCAGTTAAGACAATTGCAGGTCTGTTGTATGTATCCTTCAGCTTGCCTGCCACAATTCCGGCGACACTTTCATGGGCCTCGGGCAGATAAATAACCAGTACGGCGGGAAGATCCTTTTCCTTTTCAACTCTTTTATTAATCATGCTCTGGGCCGTGTCAATCTGGCACTGAGTAATGCCCTTGCGCTCTTCGTTCAATTCGGAAAGACCGGACGCGAGCCTGAATGCGGTTTCCCTGTCTTCCGCATCAAGCAAATCAAATGCAATCTGTGCGTCTTTCAGTCTGCCTGCCGAATTAAGACAGGGACCGATAACAAAGCCCACGTGAAAAGCCTTCAGTCTGCTCCGCTCAATACCCTTTATATCGATAAGCGCGCTTAATCCGGGATTGTTCGTTTCCCTAAGGCGTCTGATGCCTTCCTTCGCAAAAATACGGTTCTCACCCTGTAGGGGAACAATGTCGGCTATTGTGGCCATTCCGACGTATTGTATCAGCTCGTCAAAAAGGTTGTTAACGCTTTCCCTGTCGATATTTGCCGGGAGAAGCTCCCCAATCTGTTCAAAAATCTTTGTATTGACTGCGGTGATAAATTTATAAGCCACGGCTGCCCCGCACAATTCCTTATACGGATAGTTGCAATCATCCTGTTTTGCATCAATAATTGCCTGTGCCGGAGGAAGAACCTCGGGAATAGAATGATGGTCTGTAATTATAACCTCTATTCCCAGTTCCTCTGCCCTTTTTACGGCGTCATATGAGGAAACCCCGTTGTCACAGGTAATTATGAGGGAAATGCCGTCGACATGCGCATCGTCAGCCATTGATTCGTTCATGCCGTAACCGTCAAACACTCTGTTTGGAAGTCTGACATCAGAACTTGCTCCGAAAAAGTCAAAATACTTTTTCATAATATAGGAAGCACATATTCCGTCTACATCATAGTCGCCGATTATACGAATCCGTCCACCGTCAGCAATGGCTTTAATGACAAGAGCAACACCCTTGTCCATATCTTTCATCAAAAAAGGATCGTGAAGAGATTCCAGTCCTGCGTTGAGGAATCCGTTTATATCCTCATCGGTTTCCAGCCCTCTGTTTATCAGAATTCTGGCCAGCATCGGTGAAATATTAAATTTTTTTGATATTGCGGCAAAATCGCCTTTCTTGCAATATATGTACCATTTATTTCCCATGAAACTTCCGGCCTGAGCCAATCCTACTGTTTTCTTCTTTTTTTCTTCTTTCTGTTCGGGTTTGCCTTAATCTTAACATGCAGGTCCTGCACGGACTCGGCACATGTTGTCTCGGCAATATCAACCGCATCCTGTAATGACACTCCCTGCGAGGCGGCATATCTTGCTGCAATATTGGCGCCCTTCTCGTCGTAGCGTTCCGATTTTTTGGTAAAGAGATAAACCAAATTGCCCGAAATGAATATTGATGAAAATGCGCCGGCCACAACTCCGACCCCTAATGGCAGAGCAAATGCTTTCATCGCTTCTATTCCGAAAATATACAAAAACAGCACGGTGACAAAGGTTGTTGCCGAAGTAAGCACGCATCTGGTAAGACTCTGCCGGATGCTTGTGTTAATGACCTTTTTCAGGTCGTAATTCAGCATAGGGTTTGATAAAACCTCTCTGATACGGTCAAATATAACAATCGTTGCATTGATTGAATAACCCACGATAGTCAGTATGCATGCGATAAATGAATTGCCTGCAGACACCCTGAAGATTGCAAAGAACGCAATTACAATAATTACATCATGCAAAAGGGCAATTACAGCGGACACGGCAACTTTAAATTTTCTGAATCGAATCCAGATATAAATCAGCATAAGCGCCGCGGAAATGGCCAGTGATATTAAAGCATCCCTTTGCAGCTCCTTACTTATTATAGGGGTGATTCTTGTAATTTCAAAGCTTTCGGAGTCGGCACCGTATTTGTCGACAAGCATTGCCTTTAATTCGGTAATGCTCTCCTGAGAAAGTTCAGGGGTTTTTATTACGTATTGAGTAGTGCCGGATACTTTCTGCCCTTCAATATCCGTACTTCCGATAACATCCTGCACATCCTTCTTGATTTTATTATTAAAACTGTCAATTGAGTAATCGGTTTGAAAATCAACAGTGGTTGAAACTCCCCCGACAAATTCAATGCTGAAGTTCATTATCCCCCTGCCGGCGGAGGCATTTACAATCATTGCGGCTGCGCCCGCAACTATGCAAACAATCGCGATTGCAAACCAGATATTTTTTTTTCCTATGAAATCGAATGTTTTCTCGGAAGTTTTCTTAACCACGGCATAGGCCTTTGAAGATGTTATGCCCATTCCGTAAAAGGCTACCATGATAACCCTTGAAACAACGAGTGATGTAAACACGCTGAGAACGATACCGATTGCCAGGGTCATTCCAAAACCGGAAATCGAACCGGAGCCGAAAATCAGCAGTACTATTGCTACTATCAATGTAGTGATATTTCCGTCAAGAATTGCAGGTGTGGATCTTTTAAAACCCGATTTTATTGCCTGCTCCAAGGAGGCTCCGGCAGCAAGCTCTTCCTTAATACGGACATTAATTATTACGTTGCCGTCAACAGCCATTCCGATGGACAGGATAATTCCCGCAATACCGGATACCGTAAGCGTAAGGTTAAATGCATTAAGAAGAACAAGCATGGCTCCGCTGTAAAAAATCATTGCGATGGATGCGGCCACACCTGACATCCTGTAGGTTGAAATCATGAAGATGATGATTACTAAAAGACCTACAAGCCCTGCCAGGAGAGAGGTTTTAACCGCATTGCTTCCGAGCTTGGCCGAAACCACCTTAGAGGAAATTTCTTCAAGTTCAAGCTTAAGGGAGCCGATACGAATGGTCGATGCAAGGGTTGACGCTTCCTCATAAGAGCTCATCCCTTCGATTACGCACTCACCGTTTGTAATAGCGCTCTTTACGACAGGGTTGCTGACCACTTCATTGTCGTAAATAATATAGATTATCTCACCGATATGCGTTGACGTTGCATCGGCAAATTTAGCAGCGCCCTCTTCGTTCATAGCAAGTTGGACAAAATATTCAACAGGATCAGTCCGGCTGCCGGCCTGTGCGCCGGAAATTTGATCTCCGGTAACCCAGATTGTATACGTCGAATAATCAATATTGCCGGCCTCGTCCTTGTGGTCATAGGTAATAAACTGCAAAGAACCCGGCTGTCCAAGTTCTGCAATAACCTTTTCAGTATCATACACGCCGGGGATTTCAACCGTAATGCGATCCGCACCCTCCTGATAAACAATTGCGTCGGCACTGTACTCCGCAACACGACGCTGAAGCTTGTATACGGTGTCATCCATTTCAATCCGGGTAAATTCTTCATCCTTTACCTGATACGTAATGCTGACGCCGCCCCGAAGATCAAGGCCGAGAGTTATGTTTCTGGCCGAGCCTGCATGGTTTTTGTTAACTCCGACAGTTGCAACAATAACTGTGGCAATAACGGCCGCCATTGCAACGCAGAACAAAACAATGCTTTTCCATCTTTTCATTTACATCCTCTTTCTGATGAAACAATACCATCAATATGCAGCTTCTTGCTGCATATTATTTATTAACAATTTATACCCTTAGCTCTATGCCGTTTTCAGCAAGCGTGGATACAATTTTTTCCATGACGGGACCAACTTCGTCCTCGGTCAATGTGTGGTCGGCCGCCCGCAGCTGCAAGGAATAGGCAAGGGATTTATAACCCTTTTCTATGCGATCGCCTGAATAAACATCAAACAGCTCAAGACTTTCAAGAAGGCTTCCACCGGCTTTTCTGATGAGCGCTTCAACCGCTCCGGCCGGAACGTCCTCCCTCATCAGCATGCTAAGGTCCCTTGATACGGCTGGATACTTAGGGATTTCATTGTACTTTCTTGGCGGATTGGCTATCTCATATAGAGAAGAAACATCAACACACGCAACATAAAGCTGTGTGTTTACGTCATACTCACTGCAAATGCTCGGATGAATTTCTCCAAGATATGCAATAGGCTGCCTGTTTTGGAGCACGGCTGCTTGCCGTCCGGGGTGCATAAACGGTCTCGGCTCGCAGTTAACATACGTCCTGACGCCCTCAAGGCCGAGACCGTCAAGCAGACCCTCAAGTGCTCCTTTGAGAGTAAAAAAATCCCCTTCGCCATAGAACCCGAATGCAAGTGTCATCCTCTCATCCGGCAACCGGGTCAACGGAAGCTCAAACGGCAGGTACACATTTCCCATCTCAAAAAGGAATGCCTGTTTGTTGCGTTTTTTGTAATTATTTGAAAGTGAAGTCAGAAGTCCGTTTAACAAGCTTGTACGCATTACGCTGTAATCCTCGCCTAAGGGATTGCTGATGGTAATGCAGTTTCTCATGTCATCCTCCGGTGAAAGCAGGAGCCTGTCAAAAACCTTCGGACTTTCAAATGAAAAGGTCATGGATTCCGAAAACCCGAATGCCATCATCATCCTTCTGATATCGTCCTGAACCTTATGTTTTTCCGAAAGACCGCCGGTGCAGCCGGCACTGTCGGGAAGGGTCGACGGGATATTGTCATAGCCGTAAAATCTTGCGACCTCTTCCGCAATATCCGCGCCGCGCAGAATATCCTGACGGAATGTCGGAATGATAAGTTTGTTTGTTTCTTCGTTATATTCTATCTCAAGAGGCGCGAAATACTTCAGTTGCTGTTCCCTTGGAATATCCGTTCCGAGATATGCATTTATCCTGTCAGGCTCAAATTCAATCCGCCTCGGTTTGACACTGTCCGGATACACATCTATATAGCCGCCGATTACATCTCCGGCATCAAGCATTTCAATGAGCTGGCATGCCCTGTCAACCGCGGCCATCGCATTTTCAGGATCAAGGCCCTTTTCAAACTTGCCGGATGCGTCGGTTCTCATTCCGAGTCTTTTTGCCGAAAGGCGGTTGTTGGTTCCGTCAAAGCACGCACTTTCAAAAACAAGCATCTTGACATCGTCGGTAATCTTGGAGCCCTCTCCTCCCATGATACCGGCTATGCCGATTGCCTTTTCACTATCGCAAATCATCAGAACGTCATTATCAAGGCTGCGCACCTGTCCGTCGAGGGTTACAAATTTGTCGCCGTCAGCTGCGCGTTGTACAACAATTTTCCCGCCTGCGATTGTGTCGTAATCAAAGGCGTGCATCGGCTGCCCGAACTCTTCCATCACATAATTTGTAATGTCAACAATGTTGTTAATCGGGCGTATTCCGTTACTTGCAAGGCGCTGCCGCAGCCATCTCGGCGACGGTGCAATACGGATATTCTTTACCATACGCGCAATATAGCGTCTGCAAAGATCGGTGTCCTTAACTTCAACCTGCAAGTAATCGTTTATATCATCAACGACATGCTCCACAACCGGCTTCACATTGTTAAAAGGCAATCCGAATGTGGCGGCTGTTTCTCTGGCAATTCCAAGGACACTGTGGCAGTCAACCCTGTTTGAGGTTATTTCAAATTCAAAGTTTGCATCATTTAACCCGAGATATTCGATTGCGTCTGTTCCGATTTGCGCATCCTCGGGAAGGATATATATCCCGTCTTCCGGAGCATCCGGATACATCTCCGTGGTGGAACCCAGCTCTTCAATTGAACAAAGCATGCCGTCGGATTCAATACCCCTGAATTTGCCGGCCTTGATTTTTATCCCGTCCGGTGTCCGGCTGCCGTCATGTCCTCCGGCCACCCTGCCGCCTGCAAGAACAACAGGGATTTTGGCGCCTTCAAATACATTTGATGCACCTGTAACTATCTGTACGGTTTCTTTACCCGTATCAACCAGGCAGACGAACAGTTTGTCGCCGTCCGGATGTTTTTCAATACTTTCAATCCGCCCGATAACAATCTTATCAAGATCCTCGTCAAACCTTTCAAAACCTTCAACCTTGGTTCCGGAGAGAGTCATTGCATCCCGGAATTCCTGATATGAAACATTCAAATCAGGTACATATGCCTTAATCCATGAAAATGATGCGTTCACTTTTTCTCTCCTTTCTCAAAATTGTTCGAGGAAGCGTAAATCGTTCTCGTATAATAATCTCATGTCGTCAATTTCATATTTAAGCAAAGTCAGCCGCTCAAGCCCGACACCGAAGGCAAAGCCGGAATATTCGTTAATATCAATTCCAACCATCTCAAGAACATGAGGATGGACCTGACCGCATCCTAAGATTTCAATCCAGCCCTCACCCTTACAGAAGCGGCAGCCCTTCCCTTCGCATTTAAAGCAACTCACATCCACTTCGGCGGACGGCTCGGTAAACGGAAAGTGATGCGGCCTGAATTTGATTTTTACGTTTTCCCCGAAAAATTTCTCACAGAATTCTTTCAGTGTCCCCTTCAAGTCGGCGAAGGTTATTCCCTTATCAACCACCAGACCTTCGATCTGATGGAAGCACGGAGAATGTGTCGCATCAACATTATCCGAACGGAAAACCCTTCCCGGCGCAATCATTCTTATGGGGAGAATCCCCTTCTCCATTTCATGAATCTGACACGAGGATGTCTGGGTCCTGAGAAGTATGTCATCATTTATGTAAAAAGTGTCCTGCTCGTCTCTTGCCGGATGGTTTGCGGGAATATTCAGAGCCTCAAAATTATAATAATCGTATTCAACCTCAGGGCCGTCCACCACCCGGTATCCCATGCCGATGAAAATATCTTCAACTTCTTTTAACACAAGATTGTTCGGATGACTGTGCCCGAGATTAAAGGTCCTCCCCGGAAGGGTGATGTCTATGGCTTCGGCGGCAAGCCTTGCGGTAAGCCGGTCGTCCTCCATCTTTTTTTTGGCATTTTCAAAGCAGTTTTCGATTTCATTTCTTGTATCATTGACCAACTGTCCGACTGCAGGCCTGTCCTCAGGTGCTACATCCTTCATAGATTTAAGAACCTCGGTCATAAGACCCTTTTTGCCCAGATAGCGTACTCTCAGGACGTCAAGAGCTTCAACGGAATCTGCTTCATTTAGCTGATTCAGAGCTTCGCCCTTTATACTCGCCAGCTTTTCTTTCATCTATGCCTCCTCGTTTTATTATGTGTTTTTATACACAAAAAACATACACCTGCATCCTGCCCGGGCAGGCACATAGGTAGTCAGTATTTAACTTTATGAATTTTATCATAACGTAATTATTCTCGCAACAATTAAATGCCGGTATTTGGAATAATCACGCTACTGCTCCCCGGTTAAGATACTATCTTGATTTCGGAGAACGTTTTCAATATAATGGTGCTGCCATGTATACTGATGCATATATATCAATCAAAAGTTTTTTTATAAAGCTGGGCCGGGACAGGATATACACATTCTCGGCCACTACGGCTTTCTTTATCATATTGTCAATTTTCCCTTTCCTGATTCTTCTTCTTGCCGCAATGCAGTTCACCCCTCTGACCAAGGAATTCCTGCAGGAGAGAGTTTTTGATGTTCTTCCGGAACTCATTGCGCCTCTCATAAACGGGATAATTGAGGAAATCTATGCATCCCAGTCCGGAGCCGGCCTGATTTTTGCATCTGCATTAGGCGCTCTCTGGTCCGCCTCCAAAGGTGTCATGTCGCTAATTCGCGGCATCGGAGTCTGCTTTAACGTAAATGACAAACGAAACTATTTTGTTGTCAGACTTATTTCATGCTTTTATACACTGATTTTCTACCTGATGCTGGTCTTAATGATGGTCCTTTTTGTTTTCGGCAGAACAATATACAATTTGATACGAACCCATCTTGGCGGAGTAAATGATTTTATACAGTTTATTGTCCACCAAAGGTATTTTATAGGTATTGTGCTTCTGACACTGCTGTTCATGACAATGTTCAAATTCCTGCCGGCAAAGAAAAATCGTTTTCTCAGGATGTTTCCGGGTGCTTTCCTTGCTGCGTCCGCTTGGGTGGCGCTTTCCTCCCTGCTTTCTTTATACGTTAAACATTTCCCCAATATCTCGTACATATACGGCTCACTTACATCCTTTATTCTTCTGATGATGTGGCTATATATCGGCATGTACATTATCTTTGTATGCGCAGAAATCAATTTTTTCATTAACATTACTTTCAGTAAATGGGAGCGTCGCCGTCTCAGTAATAAAGCTCAAAAATATCAGTCAAAAATGGAAACGAAAAAAATAAAGACCGTTGAGATAAAAAATGATGAAGAAGAATCCGTTGTTTGATTACGGTTTGAAGATTAGACATTACATAAAAAATAAAAAGCTTCGGTAACGGATGTACCGAAGCTTTTCAGTGTTAAAGGCCGGCCATTCATAAATGACCAAATGGCCCAACACCAAGGCTGCGACTGAATTTTGACTCCTAGCAAAAGCTAGGTGGGTTTCCGCAATTTAGCCTCTGAAGTCCAAGTTCCCGTAGGCAAGGCATGTCATAATCTAAAAAATATAGGTATCCCTTTTAAAGTGATGTAGGTTCAAAATATCAGCCCGATAACCTTGGCAGGTTTATGCTAACATATTGCCGGCTCCATTTCAACCCAAAAGATTGATTAATTCCTGTATGGAATCCGCGGCATCTGCCGGCAGACGATCATAGCCGCCCTTAACTTCATCTCTGAGCTTGACAAACTCGAGCCGGTCATTCATCCTTGCTTTAAGCGAATTGACATAGCCTTCATCCTTAAAGTCGGGGAAGAATCCTTCCTGAAGAAAGATTTCTATATCCTTAAACGGGCCCCACGGCTTGAAATCCGCCTTGTTATCAACAATGGCCTCCAAAATACCCAGAGTGATCTCCTTATTTATTTTCTTTCCCATGAAATCACCGGTATTGAGGATATAACAGTCTACATTTTTCTCCTCAACCAGTTTTTTAAATTTAAGGTAATCATGGGAGAGCGGATAAGTCCTGAAGGGATTTGCATATGGCTCAACCACCAGCGCATTCGGATCGACTCCGGGAGCAAGTCTTTCGGCAGACGTCCTTTTGGTAGCAAGAGTTGCTCCCATAGCCGCTGCCAATGAAGCTCCGTTCAGTTTAACAACAGGCGGTATGGTCGGATCCTTCATAATCCAGAAAATAGCATCAACAGGCTCTTCAATTTTGTCAACTCTGTCAGGCGACCAGAGGCGTGACTTTATTGCTCTTCCGTTACCGTTTCTGACATCCTCCGTGACCAGAACAACCTTTCCGTCTTCATCAAGAGTTGCCGAACAGTTCTGGCAAGTGAGAAGGTATTTATTGTCCTCGCTGTCACAGGGATAATCCGCCGTTTTGTCAAAATATGTGGGCTCCAGCGCAATGGATGAACATGTATCCGAATTGATTATAAAGGCATCGTCATGGAGAACCGTTACCTGATATTTGCCGTCATGCTTCGCATGGGTCAAGGTTGATTTTCCGGAGCCTGACAGGCCGAATACGGACGCCACATAGGTGCTGTTGTCAGCTCTTGTGTATTTTTTCTGCCCGCCATGACAGCAGGCATATCCCTGCCTGTCTGCTATAGCCCATGCAATGGTAAGCGTCCCCTTTTTGTGCTCGCCGAAATATCTCATGCCTAAAAGCGCAGCACAGTTCTGCTCTGCATTAAAATAGGTCAATCCCAGCGGATGTTCCGGATGAGACCATTGAGGTGCGGAAAAAATATAAATGTCCGACTCGCCCTTAATCTCTGCCGAACCGGCATACATTTTTCTGTATTCCTCGCTCATGTACTGGAAATTCAACATCCAGTTGTAAAGAATATTTTCCTCTCCCTCGGGAATAAGCAGGTGGGCCTTTACCATGAATTCAGGGTCAAGTCCGATATAAACCGTGGCATGATAAAGAGTCGTATATCTGGTGTCATAAACCGCATCCATTAATTTTTTATCCAGATCGGCCTGATTTACATCCGGCTCACCGGTGATTCTTCTTGCTGCGGCACACCTTCCGGTAACGGAACCGTCATTGAAAAGAAGAACCTTTGCATCGGACGGAAGGCCGAAGGTCTCTCCTTTATAAACCGGCATGTCCGTAACCACGGTTCCGGGTGAATTCTTCGCCAGTTCATAGGCGGCTTCAAGGTCATTTACGGGAATGACGTTATTTCCGTAAAAAGCCGCCTCGATGATGGCCCTTGTTGCGAAAAAGCCCTGCTTGCCCGGACCGATTTCACTTCTTTTATACTTCGTTTTTGTTGACATAAGCTTCCTCCAAATACAAAAATGTCAATAATATCTTAATCATTTCCACAGGCATCTTCTGCCTCCGGATTTATTAATTCGTCAAGGGTCAGGTAAAAGCCGGGCAGGAAATTATCTAAGAAAAAGTCAACCTCCGGCATATTCATTTCATCAATGGACTTTCTTATAGTCTCCTTTGCCTGTCTGAAATCATTATTGCCGGAACTTTCCTCCTCAATACATTTTATAAGTGCGGAAAGTTTGTCAGCCGCCCTGACGTAATTCATAAGCATATCGTCTTCCGGATTGCCACGGTTCATGATGACGTCATAGTTCATCTGCATTTCCTCCGGCAGCTGGGCAATCATCTTTTGTTTTACCGACTCTTCAACGTGGTTATAAGCCTGTTTGATTCCGGGATCGAAATACTTAACGGGGGTTGGCAAATCACCAGTAATAATTTCCGGAGCGTCATGAAATGCGGCCAAAAGTACCACCTTTCCCTCGTCAAATGAACCTCCGTAATAAGTGTTGGCAATCACCACTAATGCATGTGAAATAAAAATCACGTCAAGTGTATGCTCCGACAATGACTCCGGCTTGTGGCTGTGCATCAGCCCCCATCTGTTAACGTATTTCATCCGCGAAAGCATCGCGAAAAAGTTGCTTCTGCCGCCCATGATTTCACCTGCTTATCTCTTTATGCTGACAAGGTGTCCGGAAAGAGCCATGGCGGAAATAATAAGGTCGACATATTTTTCCGCTATCTCGTTCGTTCCCGCCTCACTCATTACCCTGAGTACCGGCTCTGTTCCGCTGGCTCTAAGAAGCACCCTGCCCCCTTCGCCAAGCTCCTTTGTGCTCTGTTCAACTGCTGCGATGACTGCCGGATCGGCAAGTGTCTTTTCCCTGTCATCCACAACAACGTTCTTGAGAATTTGCGGGTACATCTTGCAGTTTTGGGCAAGAAGAGAAAGCGGAAGCTGAGTCTTGATCATGACGTTCATAATCATTATGGCTGTAAGAATTCCGTCACCGATTTTAGCATGCTGCCTGAAAATAATATGACCTGACTGCTCACCGCCCAACATGATGTCCTTTTCTTTCATCCGTTCATATACATATTTATCTCCGACTTTAGTTTTTTCATATTTAATTCCAAGATTGTCAAGGGCTTTTAAAAGTCCGAAATTGGACATGACGGTTACAACCACGCTGTCATTTGGCAACTGGTTGCGTTCCTTAAAATGCTTGGCGCAAATATAAAGAATCTGGTCTCCGTTGACGATATTTCCCTTTTCATCAACGGCAAGACATCTGTCTGCATCACCGTCAAAGGCGAAGCCCACGTCCATGTTGTTCTCCACAACATATCTTTGCAGGCTTTCCATATGCATGGATCCGCAGTCCATGTTGACATTCAGACCGTCGGGCTGGTTATTAATCGGATGAATTTTGGTGCCGAGTGCATCAAAAACAGCTCTTCCTATCATCCATGCGCTGCCGTTTGAACAGTCTATGGCCACCTTGGCATTTTCAAAAGACTTGATGGCGGATGAAACAAGATACCCTATGTACTTGTTCCGACCGAAATAATAATCCTCGGTCTTGCCGATTTTATCATCGACGGCATAGGGAATATAATCCTCGCTGCTGTCGATGTATTTCTCTATCTCAGTTTCTATTGCTTCATCAATCTTCTCACCATCAGCGTTAAGCAACTTGATACCGTTGTCATAGTAAGGATTATGGCTTGCGGAAACCATTATTCCGCAATCAAAATCCTCGTCGGAAGTAATAAAGCTGATACTGGGCGTGGTTGTAACATGCATAAGGAATGCGTCCGCTCCCGAAGCTGTTATTCCGGCAGCCAGTGCATTCTCGAACATGTATGAAGAGCGTCTTGTGTCCTTACCGATAAGGATTTTCGCTCTTTTACCGCCGACATGATTTTTTGCAAAATGCCAGCCCAGAAAACGACCTATCTTGTAAGCATGCTTGGCATTCAAAACCTCTCCTGCCCTGCCCCTGAATCCGTCTGTTCCAAAATATTTTCCCATAATAACCTCCTATATCCGCCTATGCAAACAGGGTCACTATCCAAGGAATGAGATATGTAACCACGCTCATTATCACTGCACACAAGCAAATTCCGAGTCCGACCGCCAGAGAAGAATTTTTCACGGGAATCCCGAGCAGGCTGGCAAGCAAAGCTCCGGTCCAGCCACCGGTCCCCGGCAGGGGGATTCCGACAAAGATAATCAGTCCCCAAAATCCGTATTTATCGATTTGCCCGCGTTTTTTCAAGGTTCTTGTTTCAAGCCAGTTTACAATCTTCCCCGTGAACTTATAGCGCTTCAACCATTCGAAAATTTTCATGATGAATAAAAGAATAAACGGTATGGGAACGATGTTGCCGATGGTGCAGATAATAAGTGCACGCAAATAAGGAACCCCCAGCAATGTGGCTGCTATCATTCCTCCGCGCATTTCCAAAATAGGCAGCATTGATATGATAAAAATCACAATGTTGGGATTCCAGCTGGCAAAAACATTTAAAATCCGGTTAATCAGTTCAGTCATAGATTGTTCCTTATGCAATATTCAGGAAACCCTTTACGGCATCCTCTATTCTTTCTATATCACAAACATCCTTATGCCTTATGGGCAGAGCGAGAATTTCCTTTATCGCGCCGGGAATACCCTTCTTTCCCATAAGCATGTCAAGTCTGTAAATCATATCATATTCGCTTAACATCTCCACGTGCTCGGGATTAATCGCCCCCAGCACCGCTCTGAGAAACTTAAAAGGACTGGCGGTTGACACAATCACGCTCGGTGTGTCATCGCCGGTCGAATCTTTATATTTATCATGCGCGCATACTGCAACGGCAGTATGCGTGTCAATGACATATCCGTCTTTTTCATATATGCGGGCGATGCAGTCAAGAGCTTCCTGCTGTGTTGCGAATTCTCCATGAAAATCGGTCAGTCTCTCCTTCATCTGTCCGGGAAGAGTATATTTTCCTTTTGTTGCAAGTTCGGACATCAGCCGGGCATTTACAGCGGCATCTTCTCCCGAAACCATATATATCAATCTTTCAAGATTGCTGGAAATCAATATATCCATTGAGGGAGAGTTTGTCAAAATAAACTCCCTGTTTTTGTCATATGTCCCGCCCCGGAAGAAATCAAAAAGCACTTTGTTGTCATTTGATGCGCAGATAAGCTTATTCACCGGAAGTCCCATAAGCTTTGCGTAATACCCGGCAAGGATATTGCCGAAATTACCGGTTGGAACAACAAAGTTAATTTTATCGCCGCACCGGATCTGCCCGGTTTTCATCAGTTGCAGATATGCCCAAACGTAATACACAACCTGAGGAACAAGGCGACCGATATTGATAGAATTGGCGGAAGAAAGCCGCAACCCCTTCCTGCCGAGCAAATTGTTCAATTCCTTGTCTGCGAAAATCCTCTTTACAGCATTCTGACAATCATCAAAATTACCCCTGACACCCACAACCTTTGTATTATCACCCCTTTGGGTAACCATCTGAAGCCTTTGAATGTTGCTTACTCCCTCCTCAGGGTAAAATACCATAATTTTTGTTCCGGGGACATCGGCGAAACCTGTAAGCGCAGCCTTTCCCGTATCACCCGAGGTGGCGGTAAGAACAATAATCTCATCATTGATTTTATTTTTGCGGGCGGCAATAGTCAAAAGATGAGGCAGAATTGACAATGCCATGTCTTTGAAAGCAATGGTCGGTCCATGGAAAAGTTCAAGAAAATACCTGTTGTCTGCCCTCACAACAGGAGCAATGTCTTCGGTGTCAAATTTATCATCATATGCCCTGTCTATACATTGCTGAAGCTCATCTTCGGTAAAATCGGAAAGAAACTCCTTAAGTATATGCAGCGCCAACTCCTTGTAAGTCATGTCGCAGGCCTTTGAAAGGTCCAAATTCAGCTTCGGAATGCTTGTGGGTACAAATAGTCCTCCATCGGGTGAAAGTCCCTGAATAACGGCCCCGGAGGCTGTAATCGGCGCTTCCTCTCCCCTTGTGCTTTTATATAAAATGTCCATGTTATCTTAACCCTTCCGTTTCAAATCTTGCCATTTGGTCCAGGCATCTCATCAGACTCAAATATCTGGCATCAAAGGGCCCGTCATTCACTACGACATCCAGAGAAACAGCAAAATCCGTGAGCATTTTGTCCGTCAGGGTTCCGCCCATCTGTCTTAATATTTCTTTTTTGCGTTTATAAGAGCGGCAGTCAAAAAACTCCTCATAGAGTGTCAATGTTTTTGCGCCTTTACTTCTTATTGTCGAGCCTTCGGATTCAAAAGTCCTGCGTACAACGGAAATAAAGTCTTCCGTACCAAGGACAGCCGGGCTGTCCGACACTGTACTCCGGGCAAGATCCTTTGTCAAATATCCGTCCTCAACTGTATCAATGACGGCCTTCTCCATTTTGTCAGCCCATGTGACGAGTTCTTCATTGCCGTCCATTTCCCCCCTTTTCCGGAGCGCACCGGTCCAGGCAAATATCGTGGCGATCGGATTTGTTGAAGTTTCCTCCTTATTCAGGTATTTGCGGTAATGTTTTTGTACTGTTCCATGCGCCGTCTCAAATTCATAATTTCCATCCGGAGAAATCAGAACGGAAGTCATCATGGCCGGTGCCCCGAAGGCAGTGGCAACCATGTCACTCATGACATCCCCGTCATAGCCCTTGCATGCCAATATAAATCCGCCCTTGCTTCTGATTATTCTCGAGACTGCATCGTCAATCAAGGTATATAGATACTTGATACCGGTCTTTTCAAATAACGCTTTATACTTATTTTCATAAAGCATCTCAAAAATGTCCTTAAAAGTCCGGTCGTAAACTTTCGAGACGGTGTCCTTCGCGGAAAACCACAAATCCTGTCCGGTATCAAGCGCATAATTAAAACAGCAACCGGCGAAATTTTTTATGGATTCTACGGTGTTATACTGCCCCTGCAATATTCCGGGGCCGGCAAAATCAAAGATTTTTTTTGAAGTTCTTGTACCCCCATTGTCGATGAAAGAAAGTTCTGCCTTTCCCGGCTCCTTGACGGCCAGCTCGGAGGCATTATAAACATCCCCGTAAGCATGCCTGGCAATTGTAATCGGAGAAGTCCATGTTCTGACATAAGGCTGAATACAGCCGGTGACAATAGGGCTTCTGAATACCGTACCGTCAAGCTCTGACCTTATGGTTGCGTTGGGACTGGGATACATGTCCTTTAAATCATATTCCTGTGCCCTTGCCCTGTTGGGAGTAATTGTTGCGCATTTAACTCCGATGCCGTATTTCCTGACGGCCTTTGCGGCATCATAAGTCACCTCGTCTCCGGTCAGGTCCCTGTTTTTTAGGCCCAAATCATAATACTCGGTCTTAAGATCGATGAACGGCGCTATAAGCTCCTGCTTGACCAGCTTCCACAGAACACGAGCCATTTCATCCCCGTCCATCTCAACAAGGGGAGTCTGCATTTTAATCTTATCCATAACAACTCCGTTTCAAAGTAAACTGTCTATGAGCAGGGCTGTAAGCCGGGTTCTGTCGAGAATGGCCATCTATCTTGTTTTACCGTTACCGGCAAAATCTTCGCGACCCACCTGGAAACTGGACGGGCAGCCTCATAGCGTTTCCTGCTTGGTCTTGCTTCGGATGGAGTTTACACTGCCCTTGCCGTTACCGGCAAGGCGGTAGTCTCTTACACTGCCATTTCACCCTTACCGGGCAGAGCCCGGCGGTATATTTTCTGTTGCACTGGTCCTGGGATCACTCCCGCCGGACGTTATCCGGCATCCTGCCCTATGAAGCCCGGACTTTCCTCACTGACAAAGTCAGCGCGACCATTCACCCTGCTCAGATATGTATTATAACTTTTTTTGGAGATATTTCAAGGAAATTCATACGGCCGCATACAAGGCTTGCAGCCTCGCTTTTTTCTCATAACGAAAGCCGTTAAATGCACTTGCGGACAAGGAAGCGGAAAAATAAAAAAGACTATATTTAACCGGATTTGTTAATCGCCTTAAGAATGACGTATTCCTTTTTTTTGTCCCTTATCACATCATCGAATATGATTCGAAAATTATTGTTTTCTAAGAATTCCCTGACAAGCGCCGCGTCCCTGTGTGGCGACAAAATCAGCTCCTCAACTCCGGATACAACATCCGGCCGCGCGGAAAGAATCCTTGTCATCAATATTCCGCCCATCCCGGAAATAATGATTGTCCGCGCTTCCCCCGGACTGAGCTTTTCAAGTCCGTCGGAAAGCCGGCACTCCATACGCCCGGTCAGTCCGAACCTGCCGGCACTTTTAATTGCCTTATTAAGCGAGTTTCTGCTAAGGTCCATTGCATAAACCTTAGGACATATGTTGTTTTGCAACAGATATATGGGCACATGACCGTGATCCGTACCTATATCCGCCACAATATTCCCCGGTGAAACCAGGTCTGCTATCTGTTTCAATCGTTTTGAGATCCCCATTTCCTTTTAAAGAGTATATTTTTTACAAAAAACTGTCAATATGTAAAAAAATGCTTTTTAAACAAATAAAAACTGCTGCATGAGATGGTCAGCACCGAGCAGCAGCTTTTGATTGTTATGTATAAAAACAAATTACTCCACAGAAATGAAATAATAATACACAGGCTGGCCTCCGTATACTACATCGACCTCTGCCCGCTCAAACTCATCTTCTATTACACCTGCTATTTCCATGGCATCCTCCTCGGTAATATCCCTGCCATAGAAAATGGTAATCATGTCGGAATCCTTGTCCGCCATTTTACGGATGGTCTCAAGAGTAACATTCATCAATACACTTCCGGCTGAAAGAATAGTCCCCTGCCCGATTCCCATATAATCTCCGTTTTGGATGGTCTTTCCCCAAAGTTCCGTATCCCGGACTGCATGGGTAACCTCGGCAGTCTTTACCTGGCCGATCGCATCAGTCATTAAGGCAGTATTCTCATCTGCATTCTCATCCGGCAGAAAATTAATAAGAGCACTGATTCCCTGAACAACCGTCTTTGTGGGGATAATCACAATATTCTTCCCCTCATAGAGTTCAACCGCCTGCTGGGCAGCCATTATGATATTGCTGTTATTGGGAAGTACAAATACTGTTTCCGAATTTACCCTGTCAATGGCAGCCATGATGTCCTCCGTGCTTGGATTCATGGTCTGTCCGCCGGAGATAATTTCATCGGCTCCCAGCTCCTTGTAAATCCCGATAAGCCCTTCCCCGGCACAAACGGCAACAAATCCGTATTTCTTACGCAAACCGGCAGCTTCGACAGCGGCCACGTTCTTTGCGGTTTCCTTGATTACCTTCTCGTTATGTTCCTCCCACAGATTGTCTACTTTCATGCTGGTCAGCTGTCCGTAGGTCAGGCCTTTCTCAAATGCATCGCCCGGATGGTTTGTATGGACATGAACCTTCACAATGCCGTCCATAGAAACAACAACTATGGAATCACCAATAGAATCAAGGTATGACTTCAGCTCGGCTTCATTTCTGTCTGTAAATTTCTCTTCGGTCATGATTATAAACTCTGTGCAATAACCGAACTTTATATCCGCGGTAGAAATCCGTGATGAATCAACTTCTCCGGATTTAACGGGCGCAACGCCGGCTGAGGATGCAACTGTTTCAAAGGAAGCATCATTTCCCTTGTAGCCCTCAAAGGCACCTTTCATGAATTCGACAAGCCCCTGCCCGCCGGAATCCACTACCCCGGCCTCCTTAAGCACCGGCAACATGTTGGGTGTCTTCCCCAGAATGAAGTCAGCGTATTTAATTATAGCCAGAAAGTATTCTTCCATTGAAATGTCCTTATTCTCCAACTCCATAGCCTTATTCGCAGCCGCCTTCGCAACGGTGAGAATAGTGCCCTCTTTCGGCTTCATAACAGCCTTGTATGCTGTAGATACGGCATGCTCAAAGCCCCTGGCAATAACAGATTTGTCAATTCTGCCGGCGGACTCGGCCACTTTCGTAAAACCGCGGCACAGCTGCGACATGATTACGCCCGAATTTCCTCTGGCGCCTTTAAGGGTCCCCATGGAAATTTTTTTGCAGATATCCTCAATGGACGCCGTATCATTTAATCCGTTCAATTCCCTGACAGCAGACATCAATGTCAATGTCATATTGGTTCCGGTATCACCATCAGGGACCGGAAAGACATTCAATTCATTTATCCAGGCTTTTTTGGCTTCCAGATTGTTTACGCCGGCAAGAAACATCCGCTTCAGTGTTCCGGCATCGATAGTCTCAAGCACTATTACAGTCCTCCTTAATCAATAACCCTTACACCTTCAACAAAGATGTTTATTTCGCGCACCTTAAACCCGGTAGCATTCTCGATTGTATATTTAACGTTTGACACAAGATTCTCGGCAACCGCAGAAACAGCAACACCATAAGCAATAATCACATGGAAATCTATAGAAATCTCCTGGTCTTCAAAAGTTACTCTGATTCCCTTGGAAACACTGTCCCTTGTAAGAATCTTCACAAGACCGTCTCTTTTGCTGAGTGCCGCCATTCCGACTATACCGAAGCACCCGAGGGCTGTCAGCCCCGCCATTCTGGCGATCACCTTGTCATTTATGACGACATTTCCATAGTTAGTACTGAAACCACCGTTCATGATTGTTCTCCGATCTGCTTTCTGAAAATCAATGTAAAAGCATCATTAGCAAAGCTATGAGATTATACCCTAAAACTTAAAAAAATAAAAGCATTAAATTATATATTTCCTCTTGCATTAAGAAAATCTTTCTGCTAAAATGTCAACCGTGCTTATGTGCGAGAGTAATATGCAAGGAGGTGCGTACCAATGGCAAAATGTAATATTTGTGGTAAAGGCGTCCATTTCGGAAACGCTGTCAGCCACTCTCATAGACGTTCAAACAAAATTTGGAAATCAAATATAAAGTCCGTCCGCGTTAAAACTGCGGGTGGTGCCAAGAAAATGCATGTTTGTACTTCTTGCTTGAAATCCGGCAGAGTTGAAAAAGCTTAATATTTATTTAATAATTAAGTAAGGCTGTCACTTAAGAAAGGTGATAGCCTTTTTTCATGCCATGGGGCAGCACGGCATACATTATCTGCGAAGGTGACAAGTGAATTACTTCTGCTCCCCTTCCCGTCTGTTCATCCAATCATAAACCTTGTCAACCAACTCAGGCACAAGGTCGATAATCTTATTCAGGGCATCCCTGTCTTTAATATTTATTATGCGGGAAGTGCCGTTTTGAATTACAAGCACTGCCGAAGGGGACATCTTTGCGCCTACCCCGCCGGCTTCGTTGTTCTTGCGTTCCTGAACAAAGGAGCCTGCGGCAATGCCGAAGGACACGTCCACCATCGGGAAAATAATGGCATCATCAATCTTTATGGGTTCACCGATTATGGTTTTTGAAGAAAAATGTTTCTCCACCCCGTTCATTAATGCCTCAACCGTCTTTTCAAAATGCTCTGCCATTACAGATTCCTCCTTTTATATCTTAAAACGCGTCTGATGTCCCTATTTCCGTAAACTCTACAGATAAATAATAACACAACACAAAGAAAAATTCTTCCTTTTATTATAATATTTGTTGTTATATATTCCTGTGATGCCTCCAAGTCGGGAATAATCATAAGCTTATCGTCTATCAATGCGGCCAGATGTCCGGAAACCCCGTATATTTGAGCGGTCAATGCGGGATCCTTGGTTCCGAACTCCACGTCTCCCTTTACCTGCACAGGTTTAATATGCTCAAGAAGCCTAAACAGCTGTACCTTTAAATATTGCCACGCACGGGTGGTTACGGGAGCCCCCAGCACGTATTTAATATTTTTAAAAGTGTTCCATTGTTCTTTTGCTTTATCAAGCCATCCTTGCAGCCTGCCCTTCAGCTTTTCTGTTTTCGATTCTGACACTTCCGCGGCATCTTTCTCAGACTTTCCGGACTCACCGTTTGCAGTCTGCCTATCTCCCGGCTCTCCCGCGGCTTCTCCGTTTCGGCCTTTCTTGCCGGTTATATCGGACATTTCTTCTTCTTTAAAACTACCCTTGTGAATCCTGATGCCGATCAACCTTATACTATATTCGAGTGAGCCTGCATCAAGTCCGCCGATGGCGCTTATAAAGCCGCCTAAAATACGCACTCTTGCCGTGAAAGCTGTTTTCTCATTTTTCCCTGCAACAGTAAAACGATAGGTTGCGGGCAGGAAAATTATCAGCAGCAAAATAAATACCGCAAATGCCATCAGGGCGCCAATCACTATTGCAACAACCTTGAGTGCGTTCATGAAAAAAAGCCCCTTACGTCAAATCCGCCGGTTTTATCATAAACCTCCGTTATGATGTCCCGGACAACCTCAAAGGCCTCATCCCTGCCTATCGCCAGCCCTACCACTTCAATGTTTTTTTTATGATATCTTGCATCTTTAAGGAAAAAAGCCGATATAACGTCCAGAAGATCCTTTTCGTTTGTAGCAAGAACAATCGCATACACTCCGAAATGTGATTTGCGGGCGCTTAAATTAGATATTATCTTGCGTTTGTCCATGGCCGCATAACGGCCGAGGAACAATTTTTCATTCCAAGATATCATACGATAATACTATCACATCTCGATAGAATTTTAAACCCGGATTATCTCATCAAGTGAAGCTTTTTTGCCAGCCGCGCAAGCGTCTCACCCTTTGGAACCATGCCAAGTTCTTCTTCATCGATAACATTAAACAAAAGCAGCAGCATGCCATATATAATAATCGCCGTCAGAATGGATATGAGCACGGAGACCGTATTGCTGCCGAACAGGAAATAAAGCAGCCTGTAGATAAAAAAAGCCGCCGCTCCCATTATCAGGGCACACACCGCCGGAAGGATAAAAGTTTTCTTCATCTCCTGTCTGTAGCCTAAATATTTCCGTATAGACCTGTGGTTTAAGAAACATACTATAAGTGCAAAAATCACATCCGCCACCACAACGCAGAAAATATTGTAATCAGTAAGAAGCATAGCAATTACAAGGAAGCCCACGTGTGAAGCCAACGCTATGGCCGAGTGCTTAACCGGGACGCTCATTTTATCAATTCCCTGCAAAATAGAATTTGTAATTGTGGACAAACTGTACAGCACAACGCTTATGCAGCCAATCATCAGCATCAGGGCAACACGACCGGGGTCAACACTCGAAGGAAACAGCAGGTTAACTATGGGCTTGGCAAGAACGCCTATTCCTACCGCACAAGGAAAAGCAATCATCATTGTCAGCTTAATTGAAGAATCAATTTTACGTATTACCTGTCCCCTGCTCTTCCTTGCCATGGATTTAACTATGCTGGGTATAAGTGAGGACGCAAGCGCACTTGCAAGGGCAATGGGCACATTTACAATAAGCCTGTAATTGCCGGTAAACATTCCCGTCAGGGTATCTATTGTGTCTGAAAGCTCTCCTCGCCTTTTCATCAGATTGCTGAATATGCCCATATCAATAAGGCTGCTCAAATTATAAATGGTTGTGCTTAATATCACGGGAACTATGGTTAGTACAAGAACCCTCAGAATATCTCTGCCGGCAATTTCATCTACAGTCTCATCCGTTTTTACCCGTATAATAAGCTTTTTTCTATATAAGACAAAAATAACAAACATGAAAATTAAGGCTGCGAGGGCTCCGATTACGGTTCCGAGCGTGCCGCCGGCAGCTCCCCTTGCCGCCTTTTCCGCATCTGTAGCCGAAACCGCCGTCTTATAAAGCATAGTCGCCGCCACAAGACTGACAATTGCGTTTATTATCTGCTCGATTATATTGGAAAAAGCCGTGGGAACCATTGTACCGAGTCCCTGGAAAAAGCCCCTTAAAACTCCTAAAACGGAAAGAATTATCAGTGCCGGTGAAAGAACCCTCAATGCCAGCGCACTGTGCGGATAATTAAGAGTCTTTGCAAACAAATCCGCCCCGAAGAATGTAATACAAAAAGCCGCTGTTGCACAAATGAGCGCAAAGCAGATTGCGTACCTGAAAACCTTCCTGGTATTCTTGAACTGCCCCACGGCAACGCGAGCCGAAACCATTTTTGATACCGCCAGCGGAAGGCTGTAAGAAGATAACAAAAGCAATATGGAATAGACATCAAAAGCCACCCCGTAATAAGCTGCGCCTTTTTCTCCTAAGATATTATTTAAAGGGACACGATAAAGAATGCCGATCAATCTCACAAGAATTGATGACATGCCCAATACGGCGCCCTGCACCATGAAATTGTTTTTCTTTTCTCCAGCCAATTGCCCCTCTATACACGGAATTCTATCTCGGAATTCCGATAATCCCCATCAGTCTCTTTTCTTCCGTCATCATAAGAGCACTGTCCTCTTCTTCAATGTGGTCATAACCGATTAAGTGTAACATACTATGCACAATCAGGAAAGACAATTCTCTCATCTGCTCGTGGCCGTATTCCTCCGCCTGACGGATTACCTTTTCTGCACAGATAATTATGTCACCCAGAATATTCTCATATTCTTCTTCTATTTCTTCCTCAAAAACCCCGGGAGTATTGTAATCAAAATAAGGAAAGGAAAGCACGTCCGTCACGCTGTCCTCTCCGCGGGCATCATTATTAATTTTCTTCATTTCCGCGGGGTCGACAATAAGTACATTGACATCCAGAAAGGCGGGAAGATTTTTATCCTCGAAAACAGTCTCCACTGCCTGAATGATAATCCGGTCGTAATCAGGAAAATCAAAAAGAGTGTCTGTTTCTTTTTCTATATATATCATTTGCCCTTCCTTGCTTCCTTATCCCCGGCTTTTTGATGCTGTTTCTTTTCGTATTCTTCATAAGCTACGACAATCCTTTGTACTACCGGATGGCGCACAACGTCAACATTTGTCAGGCGGACTATGGCAATGTCGTTTTCGACATGCTCAAGCACTTTCACGGCAACATCAAGCCCTGATATCTGTCCCGCAGGCAGGTCTTTTTGAGTCTGGTCACCTGTAATAACAACCTTCGAGCCGAAGCCTATACGGGTAAGAAACATCTTCATCTGTGCAGGCGTAGTATTCTGGGCCTCATCAAGAATAATAAAGGCATTATCCAAGGTTCGTCCCCTCATATAAGCAAGCGGCGCGACCTCAATCAGTCCTTTTTCGGCATTAGTGATATAACTTTCCGGCCCCATAATCTGGTAGATGGCATCATAAAGCGGCCTGAGATATGGGTCAACCTTGCTTTGCAAGTCACCGGGCAGAAAGCCCAAGTGTTCTCCGGCTTCAATGGCGGGTCTTGTCATGATAATCCGCCCTACATCGCCTTTCTTGAAGGCATTAATAGCCATGGCCATGGCCAGATATGTCTTTCCCGTGCCCGCAGGTCCCAACCCGAAAACAATCATGTTATCACGGATTTTATCAATATAGATCTTCTGATTAAAGGTTTTGGGCTTGATAGGACGGCCGTATACGGTATGGCAAATAATCTCACCGTCCAGCTCGTGTATCCGGCCGTTATCATCATTTTTGGCGAGAGAAATGACATAATCAACGCTTAGGGCGGTTACGGAGCCGCCGTTTTGAACAAGCAGGGCCAGATCATTGATTATCCGTGCCGTCCTTTTGACCTCCGCTTCTCCGCCCACAATCCTGATTCCGCCGTCACGGGAAATAACGGATACATGAAAGGCCTTTTCTATTTTTCTGATATGCTCATCATACTCCCCGAAAATTTCCTTTATGTCGGAGGCCGGCAGCTCTATTGTTGAATCTATGGTGCTCAAATATATTCCCCTTAACAGTCCTTTTTTCGTGCAGTAATCTGCCCGGCATTTCAAGGATTATAACATAAAAAGAACCGATACGTATACCGGTTCTTTGAAAACTTAATTGTATTTGCGTTTTCTGGCCGCTTCAGACTTTTTCTTGCGCTTTACGCTTGGCTTCTCGTAATATTCTCTTTTGCGGATCTCCTGCTGGATACCTGCTTTGGCGCAATTTCTCTTAAAACGACGTAATGCACTATCCAAAGATTCGTTTTCTTTTACTACTACATTAGACATAAGCCGGAACTAACCCCCCTCCATTGCTTATTCTTTATCTCCTATCCGCTCTTATTTTTAGCGAACATAGGCATTATACCACAATTATTTCATTCGTCAATTTTTATTTATATATTTATGTTCATTTTTCTTGCAATCCGAATATAGATTACTATATTATCTTATTATTGAGACTATATATCAGAGAAGGCATGTTTAATCCTTCCGAAAAACAGGAAAATATGAAAAAAAACATTACTATCCCAAATTACAGCCTGTCAGAGGAATTAATCAACGCTGTCAGCCACGGAATCGGAGCCGTTCTTTCCGTAGTCGCGCTGGTGCTTTGCGTCATATCCGCCTCCCGGCATCACAGCGCAAAGGCAATTATTGCCTGTTCCCTGTATGGCAGCATGTCAATAATACTCTACACCGTATCCACACTTTACCATGCGCTTAAGGCAGGCAAGGCAAAAAGAATTCTCAGAATTCTTGACCACTGCAGTATCTACCTTCTGATTGTAGGGACTTACACTCCCTATTGTCTCATTGCACTGCCCGCACCCCTGGGCCTGATAATTTGGTGCATTAACCTGAGCTGCGGCATATTAGGGGTTATCCTCAATGCAATTAATATGTATAAATATAGAGTGGTATCTATGATTCTTTACATAATCATGGGATGGATGATTATCTTCTCCTTCAAAAGCCTTGTCAGTTCTATCGAAAAGGGCGGCGTAGTGCTAATGCTGATTGCCGGAGGTCTCTATACCATAGGCGCCCTTTTTTACATTATCGGGAAAAAAATAAAATACATACACTCCGTTTTTCATTTTTTTGTGCTCGGAGCAAGTATATTCTTTTTCTTTTCCATATACCTGTATGTGATATAGGCGGAAAGTTACCAGGCGTTTTTTACATGACTTATTTCACTGCCGTCTATCAATACGGCATCAAAACGGCAAAGTGAGTTTAAGGGAATTTCTCTTTCACAAAGAAACCACATGGCCACCTTGTCGATAGTTTGCTTTTTCTTTCGGGAAATTGCATAAAACGCTCCGCCCCGCTCTGTTGAAGACCTGAACTTAACTTCGATAAATACTATATATTCTCCGTCTCTTGCAATGATATCTATCTCGCCTGTCCTTTTGCGGTAATTTCTCTCAAGTATCTCCATTCCCGCCTCGACAAGATATTTGCATGCCTGTTCCTCGTAGTCTTTCCCGATTGCCCTTTTGTTATTTGTCATATGACTCCTTTATGATATTTTCCGGCAATGCGCCGTTTGTTGAAATGCGCCGTTTGTAATACATAATACAAAACCGGGCCCTTTCGGCCCGGCCTTTCAAATGTATTTATGAATGAATGTCTGTCTGTGAATATCCAGCGGCCCGTATTTTTTGATAGCCTCAATATGAGCGGCGGTTCCATAGCCCTTATGAGACGCAAAACCGTATCCCGGGTACAGCCTGTCATAATCAAGGCAAAGCCTGTCCCTTGTAACCTTTGCTATGATGCTGGCCGCGGCGATGGAGACGCTTTTTTCATCCCCTTTCACTATCGCAGTCTGAGGGATGTCGATTCCCGGAATGGTTACAGCGTCTGCTATGATAAAGCCGGGCTCAATCTTCAGTCGCAAAACGGCCTCACGCATTGCCTTATA
This sequence comes from Lachnospiraceae bacterium, assembly GCA_050944475.1. GTDB lineage: Bacteria > Bacillota > Clostridia > Lachnospirales > Lachnospiraceae > RGIG5612. The sequence goes on along the minus strand of JBMNRD010000002.1, from coordinate 22,580 downwards.
TGTTGCCTGAAGTATGTTTATTTCATCTATCTCACCGCTGCTGATAATCCCAACGCCGACAGCTACGGCCTTTTCCATAATTTGTTCATACAACTCCTCCCGGCGTTTTTCGGAGAGTTTCTTTGAATCGTTAAGATAAAGGATTTCCACATCCGGGTCAAGTATTACGGCCCCGGCCACAACAGGCCCTGCAAGCGGACCGCGACCTGCTTCATCTACCCCGCAGATTAATCCGTAAAAAGCGTACTGTCTCTCATACTCCGTCATCGCGTCTATGCGGATTCTTTCGGCATTCAGGCGGGCGGCCTTTTTCAGTTCGGCCTCTTCCTTTTTTGTCATTATGTCATTTCCTCTTCATCGTAATCCTCAAAATTGACGGAAACAAGAGTCGAGACACCTTTCTCCTGCATAGTGATTCCATACAGCCTGTCAGCCGCCTCCATAGTGCCCTTCCTGTGGGTAATGATAATAAACTGGGTATCATTTGCCAGCTTTTGCAGGTAATCTGCAAATCGTCCGATGTTTGAATCATCAAGAGCCACTTCAATCTCATCAAGGATACAGAAGGGAGACGGCTTAAGGTTTTGGATAGCAAACAGAACGGCTATGGCGGTCAGCGCCTTTTCACCGCCTGAGAGCTGCATCATGTTCTGCAGTTTCTTGCCCGGAGGCTGAGCGATGATAGTAATGCCCGCATCAAGAACATCTACATCCTCCTCAAGCTCTATTGTACCTGTTCCGCCGCCGAACATTTCAGCAAAGACCTTGCTGAATTCAGCCTGAATCTTTTTGAACTCGGCTCTGAACCGCTTTTTCATTTCACGGTCTAAATCCTTGATAATCTTTAAAAGGTCTGCTTCCGCTTTTTGAAGGTCGTCGCGCTGGTTTGTCATGAACTCATAACGTTCCCGGACTTCCTTATACTCCTCAATGGCGGCAACATTTATGGTTCCCAAACTCTTAATGCTGTTTTTCAGGTCAGCAATCTTTTCCCGGATTTCCCGAAGATTGGTCAGCTCGTCATTCTTTAATGCAATAGCCGTATTGTAGGTCAGCTCATATTCCTCCCAGATGTACGAGGACTTGCTTTCGAAACGCTCCTCTAACTTTTCCCTCAGCTGGGACAGCCTGAACACTTCCTTATCCAACTCGGCTATTTCCGAAACAAATGCTTCTCTTTTGTCAATGTATTCCCTGTGTGAACCGGTGCATTGCTCCTTCTCTCCTTCCAGCAGGGCAAGTTCCTGTCCGAAAGAAATCACCTCACTGTCAGCACGGTCAATAGCCTCCGTTATTTCGTCAATTCTCTGTTGTCTTGATTGAACATCTGAGTTGCCGCTGAGATCATTGTTGTTAATCTTTTCAATTTCCCCGTTGAGAATTATTATATCATTTGCAATCTTGGAAAGAGAATCGGCAAGAACACCGTTACGCCCGGAATACAGTGAGCACTGCGAATTCAGACCTTCCCTTTCAACGACCTTCACGGCCTCAAGCTCCTTCAGCTCATTTATCTGTAAATTCAGACTGTTTATCTCTTCCTTGATGCCCTCGCTTTCATCAGCATTGTCTGCCAAAGCTTGCCTCAGCTCACTGTTTTGGGTGCTCATGCTGCCCTCTTGCAGCTGCAGCTCAATGTTTTGCGCACTTACCTGCTTAAATCCGGAATCTATTTCCTCAAGCCGGGCCTTTGCCTGCTCCAGGTTGATTTTTACGGTATTAAAGTAAATCCTTTTTTCCTGAACGAGACCTCTTAATGCGGTAAGGTCCTCCTCGATGGACAATCGTTCCTTCTCACGCACTGCTGATTGTCTTTGCAAGGATTCCTGCTGTTTTTTGTTGGCCTTTATCTTCTCCTCAAGCTCCTCGATTTCACGCCGCCTGCCCAACAGGTTGGATTTGTTTTTATATGTGCCGCCGGTAATGGCACCGCCCCTGCTTAGGAGCTCTCCTTCAAGGGTTACGATAATCAAAGAGTAATTGTACCTTCTGGCAAGAGAAAGGGCATTTTCAATTGTATCGACAACAAGAATTCTCCCCAAAAGGTAATTCGCCACCCCCCTGTACTCGTCGGAAACTTCTACAAGTGAACTTGCAAGACCCAGAACGCCCTTTTCCTCAAAAACCTCCTCGTTGTGGAATTCGGACCTTGCAACAACCGATTTGATCGGAAGGAATGTCGCCCGTCCCAGCTTATTGGATTTCAGGTATTCAATGGCATTCTTTGCTGTAGCCTCGGTGTCCGTGACAACATTCTGGATATTACCGCCGAGAGCCGTCTCAATGGCCACCTCGTACTTTTTCTCGGTCTTAATGATGTCTGCGACAACACCGTGGATACCCTGGTCTTTATCCTTAAGCTTCATGATTTCCCGGATGCTGCTTCCGTAACCCTCATAGCGCTCGGTGATGTTCCTGACAGACTCAAGCCTCGCCTCTTTCTTCAGAAGCTCTTCCATTGTCTGTCCTAAGGCTTTGTTAACTGAGGCAGCTTCCGCGTTATTCTTTCTCAAATTTTCCTCGCCGCGCCGAATATCCTCCTCGAGATTTTTTACATTATTTTCCGCCTCATCATATTCCTTCCCCAGCTTGTCAACCGCCTCGTCCTGCTCTGCTTGATTAGCTGAAAATCTGGTCAGACTTTCAGCCAGTTCTTCACGCTTTTTGTTCATCTGCTCGGAAAGTGCGGCAAGCCTTTCAATACGGGCATTTATTTCGCCCTTGACGCTCAAAAGGTCAATTAGCTGTTCCTTCAGTTCCTCGCTACGCGCTGCAAGCTCGTCCCCGCGGGTCTGAAGGTCAAGAATCTCACTGTCAAGCCGTCCGGCGGCCTCCACCGATTTTGTCAGTTCCTCCTGATTTGCCTGTTTTTCGTTTTCAAGCCGGGCCTTTTCATCCGTGGCTCTTTTTAATGAAGCTCCAAGTGCCTCAAGTCTTTCCTTATACTGCCCCTTTGCCTCCATTACGGAATGGATTTGCTCATTCAGGACATTTATCTGTCCAGTCATGCTTTCCCGAACAATATTTGCTTGGGTAATGCGGTTCTTCAGGGCTTCTATCCGTTCATCAAGGGTAAGAATATCTGTGCTGACCTTCTCATAGCCCTCTTTCATTTTTTCAAACTCTTCCTTTGCCTTATTCAGGCTGTCTGAAGCAATTTTTTCCTTTTCCTCATAATCACGAATCTTTAAACGAATGTCGCCGTTTTCAATGAGAAATAGATTGATGTCGTAGAGCTTCAATTCTTCTTTATAGGAAATGAATTTTGAGGCAGCCTCGGACTGTCTCTTAAGCGGCCCCACCTGTTTTGTCAGTTCGCTGAGTATATCATTTATCCTTATCAGATTCTGTCGCTCATTTTCCAATTTTCTGAAAGCAATTGTTTTTCGTTTTTTATACTTTACTATTCCGGCAGCCTCATCAAACAACTCGCGACGGTCTTCAGGTCTTCCCTGAAGAATCTTGTCAATCTGACCCTGTCCGATGATGGAATAACCCTCCTTGCCTATACCCGTGTCGTAAAAGAGCTCATGCACATCCCTCATTCGGCATACGGTTCCGTTTATCATGAATTCACTTTCACCGGAGCGGTAAACCCTTCTTGAGACCGTAATCTCATCAAAATCAAGCTGCAGTTTATGGTCGGAATTGTCAAATGTTATGGCCACAAAGGCATATGCCTGGGGTTTCCTTGCAGCAGTTCCCGCAAAAATAACATCCTCCATCTTGGAACTGCGCAGCTGCTTAACTTTTTGTTCTCCAAGCACCCAGCGGACGGCATCGGCAACATTGCTTTTTCCGCTTCCGTTAGGTCCAACGATTCCCGTGATTCCGTCGAGAAATTCAAATTTTATTTTATTTGCAAACGATTTGAAACCATGGATTTCAATACTTTTTAAATACATCTTTGTCTCACTCTTTAAGCGTCTCTATAGCATTCATTGCCGCATGCTGCTGGGCTTCCTTCTTGGAATGCCCGCTTCCCCTGCCTATTTCAACACCATTCAATAAAGCCGCAACTACAAAGGTCCGTTCATGTACCAGCCCGATTTCTTCAATCAAACTGTATTTAAGCTCATTTGTTTTGTCTTTCTGAATGATTTCCTGGAGTCTTGTCTTGGCGTCGTAGAACATCTCCTTGTCCTTCAGTGTGGCAAGAAGATGATTCTGAAGGAAAATACGCGTATTATCCCAGCCTCCGTCAAGATAAATTGCCGCAACAAGAGCCTCAAAGGCGTCTGAAATAATCGATGCCCGGTCCCGTCCTCCGGAATTTTCCTCGCCTTTTCCCATTAAAATAAACTCCCCGAGCCTTATCTTCTTCGCGCACTCTGCCAGACCCGGCCTGCAGACCATGGTAGCTCTGGTCTTTGTAAGGTCACCCTCGGGAAAGTCTTTGAAATTTTCATAGAGAAATTCGCTGACATAAAATTCGATTATAGCATCACCAAAGAATTCCATCCGCTCATTGCTTGAAATGCATTTACACTTGCTCTCGTTGACATAAGAGGAATGAGTCAGAGCGGTTTCTAAATACCGCTTGTTGGTGAAGCTATAACCGATAATGATTTCCAGTTCGGAAAATTTTTTATTCATTTACTGCATCTTTAATGGCCGAAACAGCATCTCCTACGGTAATAATTGTCTCTGCCTGGCTGTCTGAAATGCTTATGTCAAACATTTCCTCAATCGCAAGAATTATCTGGAAAACATCCAGAGAATCCGCACCCAGGTCATCGATAAACTTGGTTTCTGTCGTAATCTTTTCAACTTCAATATTAAGTACTTCCGCAATAATTTGTTGCAATTTTTCAAATTCCATTTATATCCTCCTAATTACGCCTTGGCGCATTGTTAACCATTCGTTATGCTGTCGGCTATCTTGCCGGTAACTCCGGCCTCTATATAAGCCTTGCATTGCAATATCGAATTTTTGATTTCCACGGATTTGGATGTGCCGTGTGTTTTGAATACCGGCGCTTTCAAACCCAGCATAGGGGCACCGCCGTATTCCTCATGGGAGAATTTTTTCAATGTTGCTTTCAAATCCTTATTAATCAGAAGCGCGCCGAGTTTGGTTTTCGGACTGCTCAACAAAACACCTTTGAGTTGCCTCAACAGAAAACTTGACACTCCCTCATATGTCTTAAGGATAATATTACCAACAAAAGCATCGCACACAGCCACGTCAACACTGCCTTCGGCAAGGCCTCTTGCCTCAACACTTCCGACAAAGTTGATGGACTCGCATTCTCTTAAAAGAGGAAATGTTTCCTTAACGAGGACATTTCCTTTTTCTTCCTCCTCACCTATATTGACAATACCCACTCGCGGATTTTCAACCCCGTCTATGTTTTTTCTATAGACAGAAGCCATTCTTGCAAAATTTAACAGCATCTCCGGTCTTGCATCGGCATTTGCCCCGCAATCTATAATCATAACCGGAACCGTCATTGAAGGCACGGTAAATGCCAGTGCCGCCCTTTCAATGTCGGGGAGCCGGCCGATGATGGTCTGTCCGCCGACTAAAAGAGCGCCGGTATTCCCACAGGAAACCAGTCCGTCGGCTTCCCCGTTTTTAACAGCATAAAGGCCCATCACCAAAGATGAGTCCCTTTTGCTCTTAATTGCTTTCACCGGCTGCTCGCTGGTTTCAATTACACTCCCCGAATGGGTAATAATGACACGATTATTATCATATGTATAATTTGCAAGTTCTTTGCATATCTTTTCCTCGTCACCGAAGAGATTCACAATGACATTGTAATCTGAATTAACGGCACTGACCGCTCCCTTGACCGTTTCGGCCGGAGCATAGTCACCGCCCATTGCATCAAGAGCTATTATTGTCTTTTTATCTACAGTCAATTTTGTTCCTCCTCAATCACATTTAAGTAATTCTACTAGAAAAGACGCATCAAATCAACTAAAAAAGTATTTATGCAAATAAATGTATTTTATTTATTTTGTATGTTTTTTTTTAAATGCTTTTGTGATAGAATGCAGAGAAATCCAATTAAAGGTCAAGGAGGATAAAAAAATGGCTATCTACAATAGTTACCTTAGGAGAGTTTTTGATGATCTCGCACAAAGATATGCCAGTGAGAAGGAGTTTCTCCAAGCAGTTGACGAATTCTTCGAAACGATCGAGCCTGTCATTGATCAACATCCCGAATACGAGGCAGACGGTCTGATTGAACGTCTTGTTGAGCCTGAACGTACTATCATTTTCAGAGTTCCCTGGATTGATGACAGTGGCAAAGTGCGTGTAAATCGCGGATACAGAATCCAATTTAACTCGGCAATCGGCCCATACAAGGGGGGAATCCGTTTTCATCCCACGGTCAACCTTTCAATACTTAAATTTCTCGGCTTTGAACAGATATTTAAAAACAGCCTAACCACGCTGCCTATGGGCGGCGGCAAAGGCGGTTCCGATTTTGACCCGAAGGGCAAGTCCGAAAGGGAAATCATGATTTTCTGTCAGAGCTTCATGACCGAACTTTACAGGCATATCGGCGCCGATACCGACGTTCCTGCCGGTGACATCGGAGTGGGGGCCCGTGAGGTCGGCTATATGTTCGGCCAATACAAACGCCTCGCAAATGAATTTACCGGAGTTCTGACCGGCAAGAAAGTAGGCAGCGGCGGTTCCCTTATGAGGACTCAGGCAACCGGCTATGGCCTCTGCTATTTTACAAATGAAGTGCTGAAAAAGAATAATCTTGTATTTGAAGGAAGTAAGATCATTGTCTCCGGTTCGGGAAATGTTGCCACCTATGCTGCCGAAAAGGCAACTACGCTCGGCGCAACGGTCATCGCAATGTCCGATTCCAATGGATACATCCACGACCCCGAGGGTGTCGATATTGATGTAATCAAGGAAATTAAAGAGGTTCGCAGGGGCCGTATTAAGGAATATATCAATGCTCGTCCCAAAGCAACCTATACAGAAGGCTGCTCAGGCATCTGGACCCTTCCGTGCGACATTGCTCTTCCCTGTGCGACCCAGAACGAAATTGACGAGGAAAGTGCAAGGATACTTATTAAAAACGGTATCAAGGTGATTTGCGAGGGTGCGAACATGCCTTCTACTCATGAGGCTATTGCCGCATTTCATGAGGCCAACATCCCCTTCGGTCCCTCTAAGGCCGCAAATGCAGGCGGCGTTGCCACCTCGGGCCTTGAAATGACCCAGAACAGTGAGAGAATGTACTGGTCAGCCGAGGAAGTTGATAATAAGTTGAAGAATATCATGGTAAATATTTACAAGTCCTGTGAGGACGCGGCTGCCGCAGTCGGCAAACCGGGCAACCTTCAGGCAGGTGCAAACATAGCCGGTTTCCTTAAGGTTGCCGATGCCATGATGTGGCAGGGAATCTGACAATTTTATTAGTGTAAAAATCACAAGAGCTGCCGTAGAAAATCAACTTTAAAACAGCAAAAACCACATCAAAGGTCATTCCGATGATGTGGTTTTGGTTTTATTTTCTTGATTACTTCAGGATAATTAACTCAGTCCTCGTCAGAAGCGACGATAACACGTTTGTTATATGAACCGCAGCTCTTGCATACTCTGTGCGGCATAACAAGTTCTCCGCAGGTTGAGCAGACAGCAAGATTAGGTGTGCTCATCTTCCAGTTTGCTCTGCGCTTATCACGTCTTGCTTTTGAAGTTTTATTCTTTGGGCATATTGACACAGCTTTACACCTCCTTGTAATTCGTATGGTTCGTTTCCGGGACCGGATTATTACCGTCCGAAAACCGCACTGATGAATTATACTCGCACCGTTTCTTTTTGTCAAATATTATTATAATTAAAAAGGTTTTTTGCCGCGTCTATTTAACTAATGCCAGTGTTTCCCTTGCAATCATAAGCTCTTCGTTTGTTGCGACCACAAGTACTTTGACCTTGGATTCAGCGGTGCTGATAACAATCTCATCCGCATTGGTTTTATTCTTCTCCTCATCGATTGTGATTCCGAGATATCCCAGGCTTTCACAGACCCTTGACCTTACCAGTGAATCATTCTCTCCTATGCCGGCCGTGAAGACGATTGCGTCAACACCGTTCATTACTGCAACATATGAACCGATATACGAAATAACCCTGTGAACAAAGGTTTCCAGGGCAATTTTTGCTCTCTCATGTCCGTTTGCGATTGCCGCCTCAATGTCACGGAAATCTGATGACAGGCCTGAAAGTCCCAGCATTCCCGACTGCTTGTTTAAGATATTCATGATTCCTGTCAGATCAAGATTTTCCTTGGCTGCGATGAATTCCATGATACCGGGGTCTACATCACCTGAGCGTGTACCCATAACAAGGCCCATCAGGGGGGTCATTCCCATAGATGTATCAACAGACTTGCCGCCGTCAATCGCACATATTGAAGCGCCGTTTCCAAGGTGACATACGATGGTCTTCAGTTCGTTGTAATCCTTTCCGAGGATCTCGGAAGCCCTCTTTGAAACATAGGCGTAGGAGGTTCCATGGAAACCATACTTCCTGACGCCGTATTTTGTGTAGTACTCATACGGAATTCCATAAAGGAATGCTTTAGGCTCCATCGTCTGGTGGAAGGCGGTGTCAAATACGCCGACCATGGGGACGCCCGGCATGAGCTCTTTGCAGGCATTTACACCGATGATGTTTGCCGGATTATGCAGAGGAGCCAGATCATTGCACTCCTCTACTGCGGCTATAACCTCTTTGTCGATTATTACCGAGGATGCAAATTTTTCTCCGCCGTGAACCAGTCTATGGCCTATGGCGCCGATTTCGGAAAGTGATGAAATAACACCAGTTTCGGAATCGGTAAGTGCCGCAATTACAAGACTTACAGCCTTTTTATGATCGGGCATGGGAGTTTCTGTTTTAATTTTATCACAACCGGACTTCTGGTATGTCATGCAGCTTCCGTCAATACCGATTCTCTCGCAAAGACCCTTAGCAAGAACCTCTTCCGTGTCCGAATCAATAAGCTGATATTTAAGTGATGAGCTGCCACAGTTAATAACTAAAATTTTCATTGGTATTCTCCTTATGTATTCTTATTTATCAAAGGCGCAAGGGAAAGCTCTCATATTCTTTTACTTATCTGCTTGCTGTGCCTGAATAGCCGTCATGGCAACCGTGCCGACAATGTCATCGGCCGAGCATCCGCGGCTCAGGTCGTTAACCGGTATCGACAGTCCCTGAAGAACAGGTCCGTAAGCGTTGGCCTTTGCAAGCCTCTGAACCAGCTTATAACCGATATTTCCGGACTCCAGATCCGGAAAAATAAGTGTGTTTGCGCGGCCGGCAACAGGGCTGCCGGGAGCCTTGAGTTCTCCCACCTCCGCAACAAGAGCGGCATCAAGCTGCAACTCTCCGTCAATCAAGTACTCGGGATATAATTCCTTGGCCTTTGCAACTGCATTCTGAACGACAGTTACCCTGTCATGGCTTGCACTTCCCATGGTGGAAAATGAAAGAAAGGCAACCTTGGGTTCGCCGCCGATGAACTGCTTGAAGCTTGCCGCGGAAAGGCCCGCAATCTCGGCCATCTTATCCTCATCAAGGTCGGGATTAACTGCACAGTCGGCAAATACGAAAAGGCCGTTTTCTCCAAGCTCGCAATCCGGAACTTCCATTACGAAGAAACCCGAAACACTGCTGACGCCCGGCTTGGTCTTTAATAACTGGAGTGCCGGCCGAATGGTATTGCCGGTTGAATGACAAGCACCTGAAACTGCTCCGTCAGCATCACCGCACTTGCACATCAGGCAAGCATAATACATGTAGTCCTTTTCCATGGTCTCCCTTGCAATCTCCGGGGTGACGCCTTTAGCACCGCGGAGCTCAACAAACTTGTCAATATACTTCTGCTTGTTGGAATCATTGAACGGGTCAACAAAGATGGCGCCCGTAAGGTCAAAACCCTTGCCGTGCTTTTCAATTTCTTCGGGTGTTCCGATGATAATCAGATTGGCGATGTCTGCCTTCAAAATTTTTTCAGCTGCACGAAATGTTCTGCTGTCCATCGGCTCAGGAAGAACTATAGTCTTCCTGTCGGCCCTTGCCCGTTGGATTAATTTGTCAATGTAATTCATTTTTCTCCCTTTCCATAAACTGTGATAACTCTTTTCACAAAAAATGGACTTATATTGTCCCGCAAAAAACATAAACTTATGTATATATTATAAGTCCAAATTTTCTTAAAACAACCGTTTATCATAATTTTTATTTTTCCCGCTCATTTTTGTATTTTTTACTGCCTTCAGAAACTATGCCTTCAAACAAATTCGACCGGCCTGATAAAAAGCCGGTCGAATTGACAGTCTATATTATAACAATTTCCCTTTCATAAGGGTTCTTAATTTCCGTATCGAACTTATTCATGCAGATAAGCCTGTAAAGCATGTCGGCCTTTGTCGTCTGGACAATCATATCCGGCTCGGAATCCGGAACATAGTCCGCAAGTTTTGTAACAAGGCTGATGGCGGAATGTTTCTTAATACGGGAAAGAAGAGGTGTCGCAGCCTCCCTGAAGCCGAGCACCTTAACAGCCTTCAGGCTGTCGGCGTCTGAAAGCCTCTCTTTGTCTTTTGCCCTGATATCAAGTGTAATATGCATGAGTGCGCGTCCTACCGTAGCCTTGCTGATGCTCTTGCAATTTATCAGTTCCCTGAACTGGTTAAACGATCTGAAATCGTTTCTTAAATTAAACATCCTGTTGGCAAGATCGGGTGTAACCCCGAAATATTCCGTCAAATCTTCGCTGCAACTGCAGGAAAGAAGCTTTTCACCGAGGATTATAGAAAAATCATCTCTGAAAATCGGGAATGTAACGAGATACTTATCCATCAGTATTTCATGGACAGCCTCCGGCACCGTGCCCGCCAGGAAATTTATGTCATATCTGTTGAAAATAGCATTTCGTATTGAGGTTGCCGATGAGAAGCCCTCCATCACGGCGGTATTCCTGTGATCAGACAGCATTCTTGCGATAGGAGCGGGCTTTATATTGCTTTCAAGTCTCTTTATTGACTTAAGATACTCTACTCCAAGGATATTATTGGCGGTTTCAAGTACGAGCCTATAGTCCTCCCCGAGAATTTTTTCAACTCCTTCGGAAATTGCGGCAGCATGTGAAAGACCGCTACGCATACCCTCAACAACAACCTGTTTGAACTCCGGAGTTTCATTTATCAGCAGCTCGGCTATTTTTTCAAAATAGTCCAAAATGTCGGAGCTGGCACTTTCAGGAATCCGACCGTTTTTAAGGATGCTTCCGTCGAGACTTTCAGTACCGAAACATAGATTATCCACAACTCCCAGCTTATCAAGAATGGCTATACCGCCGAAGGCAAAGTACTCGGCACTGGCAGTGGAAAAGCAGGAGGGCAGCTCAAGCACAAGATCCGCACCGCACTTCAGTGCCATTTCACACCTCGAATACTTATCAATAATCGTCGGTGCGCCCCGCTGGACGTAATTGCCGCTCATGATAACCACAATGTAATCGCTTTCAAGGAGCTCCCGGGTCTGCCTTAAATGATATGCATGACCGTTATGAAACGGATTGTATTCCGCAATGATTCCGGTAACCTTCATGGTGTCTCTCCTTACCTGAATGCCTGGCGTACCTATCTACCTGCCTGCCTGTCTGCTTGCTTTATTCTGACTATAGTATTAGGCAGACTTGCCTGATGCTCAAACCGACCTTATCCAGCTTATTTTTCTCTCTTAATATTATAACATATTCTCTCTCAATAAAACACTCTCATTTATTAAGACATGGCGGATGTTTTACAAAAACTGTCTGAAATATCCTTCTCTAATTCTTAAAGCTGTGAATGGGTGCCGGAATTCGTCCCCCCCTGTTCACAAAATCCGAGCAGTCATAGCGGTTAACCTCCATGACCGGTGCACGGCCGAGAAGACCGCCGAATACCACATTATCTCCGACCTTCTTTCCATAAACCGGTATTATCCTGACAGCCGTGGTCTTTTGGTTTATCATGCCGATGGCAACCTCATCGGCAATGATTCCGGATATGGTGGTGGCCGGAACGTCCCCTGGCACCGCTATCATATCAAGACCGACCGAACACACACAGGTCATGGCCTCTAATTTTTCAAGTGTAAGAGCACCGCAGCTTACGGCATCAATCATGCCTGCATCCTCACTGACAGGTATGAATGCTCCCGACAAACCCCCGACATATGAGGATGCCATGACACCGCCCTTCTTAACCTGATCGTTCAACAGAGCAAGGGCGGCCGTAGTCCCCGGTGCTCCGGCCTTTTCAAGACCCATCTCACAAAGGATGTCCGCAACACTGTCTCCCACGGCAGGAGTCGGTGCGAGTGAAAGGTCAACTATACCGAAGGGAATATCCAGCATTTCCGAGGCCTTTCTTGCCACAAGCTGGCCTACTCTGGTCACCTTAAAGGCGGTTTTTTTTACAGTTTCACAAAGAATTTCAAAATTTTCTCCACGGATTTTCTCAAGCGCCGCTTTGACAACTCCCGGGCCTGAAACGCCGACATTAATAATCTTATCCGCCTCACTTACACCATGAAAGGCCCCTGCCATGAAGGGATTGTCATCAGGGGCATTGCAAAACACAACCAGTTTGGCGCATCCCAGGGAATCCCTCTCCCTGGTTTCATAAGCGGTCTGCTTTATTATATCCCCCATCAGCCTGACCGCATCCATGTTTATACCTGTTTTTGTTGAACCTAAATTAACCGAAGAGCACACATGCTCGGTTTCTGCAAGGGCCCTTGGAACGGATCTTATCAAGAGCTCATCCGCCGGAGTCTGTCCCTTGGAAACAATGGCCGAATAACCTCCGATAAAATTAACTCCCACATCCTTTGCAGCTCTGTCAAGCGTCATTGCAATACTGATAAAATCCTCCGGGCTGCGGCAGGCACTGCCGCCGACAATGGAGACAGGGGTAACGGAAATCCTTTTGTTGACAATCGGTATCCCGATTTCCCGTTCTATCACGTCACCGCAATGAACCAGATTCCCGGCGGTTTCCGTAATCTTACGGTAAATATTGTCATTCAGCCTGTCTATATCGGAATCAATACAGTCCAGCAGAGAAATACCTAATGTGATAGTTCTGACATCGAGGTTTTCCCTCTCTATCATCCTGTTTGTTTCATTTACTTCATACACGTTAATCATGGGCAATCTCCAAAATCATTTCAGCCTTTACACCCTGTGCATTACATTAAAAATGTCTTCCTTTTGCATCTTTATCTGCATCCCAAGCTCTTTGCCGACTGACTCAAGACCGTCTGACAGCTCGCCGAATTGCCTGTCGGAGCCGCCTATGTCGGTTATCATCATCATGTTAAAAAATCCTCCCGTGATGGTCTGTGAAATATCCAGGATATTCACCCCGTTTTGTGCAAGATAGGTGCATACTGCCGCCATTATCCCGACTCTGTCCTTTCCCACAACGGTAATAATTGCTTTATCCATTTCCAATCCTTTCAGTTATTTTTTTCGGTTTTACATTACCTATGGGGTGCGCCTTACCTCAAAAACATCGGATGGACGCTCCCGCCTTGCAACATGAATCTCAAAGTCCGATGCCCCGAAACCGTTATTTGCCAGATTAATCTCTGTTTCCACAGCTAATCTGGCCAGCTCACGTGTATTATTCTCCTTGCTTATGTGACCCAACATGATATATTGGATTTTATCATGAAGCAAGCGAGACAAAAACTGACCGCAGCTTTCGTTCGACAGATGTCCCCTTTGCCCCATTATCCTTTGCTTCAGCATATACGGATATGGACCCACCTCCAGCATCCTGATATCATGATTCGCCTCCAACAAAATCCCGTCCAATCCCTGCAGGTTATCAAGTAGATGCTCATCATACATCCCAAGGTCCGTAACCACCGCAAAGCTTTCAAGACCGTTTGAAATACGATAGCAGACCGGCTCTCGCGCATCATGGCTGACAGAAAGGGGCAATACTTTCAGATCTCCTATTTCAAACTCATCACCGGCACTGACCGCTTGGAAAACCTCCATATCGTAGTCACCTAAGAAAGAGCATCCCCGTATCCCCTCAATGGTGCCGCTTGTGGCATAAACGGGAATGGGAAAGGTGCGCTGCAGCACGCCTAAGGAACTGATATGATCAATATGTTCATGTGTAATCAGGATTGCATTAAGATCTCTTATGGAAAGCCCTATCTTGGCAAGTCCTTCCCGTATCCTTCTTCTGCTGACTCCCGAATCTATGAGTATATGGTTATTATTGCTTCCGATATATGTAGCATTTCCGGAGCTTCCGCTGGCAATATTCCTGATAATCATAGGGCATCGATTACCTTTTTTAATTCTGTCACAGTTATTTTTTTCTTCACATTCGCTCCTTATTAGAAGCGCCGGGAAGGCTCCCGGCGCTTATTCTTACTGTTTTGCCTTAAATCAAGGTCAGGTCATCCCGGTCAAATGCATTACCGTCAAAGCTCGTCTGATTTAGGGCTTCCTCGATGGACATGTCGTTGTTGACCCCGTCATAATCCGGTTCCCGGGCATATACAGCATCAATAGCACGACCCGCCTGAACCTCCTGTGCTTCCACTGCCCTCTGATTTTCTCTGTAAGCTCTGCGATCGCGGACAGCAACTTCAAGGCTTGACTGAAGCAGCCTCATAAGGCCCTCATAACGGGAATTCAGGCCGTCAATCGACGTGGACAGGATTTCCTGAATATTTGCCAGAGATTCATCAAGATACTGATTTGTGGCGGTCCTGAGGGCATTTGATTCAGCAACGGCACTACCCATGATTTCATTGGCTTGCGCATTTGCATTATCGAGAAGAACGCTGGCCTCGTGATAGGCCTTTTGCATAATTTCATGCTCGGAAACCAGCTGAACGGTCATCTCATTGGCCTTCTTTATCATTTCCTCCGCCTTGTCCTGCGCATCCTTTAAGATGGCGTCCCTGTTGGCAATTATTCTTTGATATTTCTTTACTTCGTCAGGAACATTCGCCTTAAGCTCATCCACAAATTCTTCCAGTTCGCTCCTTGTTGCTACGATCTTGGTATTGGAAAGGGGCTGCAGTCTGCAATTTTCAATATAATCCTCAAGCTCGGCGATAACCTGTTCAATCTTACTCATTTTTGTACTCCGATTAGTATTATTTATATTTATCCAAAAGAAGCTTCCCGATATTATCAGGAACAAATTTGGAAATGTCTCCGTGATATGATGCCACCTCTCTGACGATACTTGAGCACAGGTACGCATATTCGAGAGAGGCAGTAATGAAAACCGTGTCGACCTCAGGGGCAATGGTTCTGTTGGCCTGGGCCATCTGAAGTTCATATTCGTAATCAGTAACAGCACGAAGACCCTTGATCACATACGCGTTTTCCTGCCTGGCGAAATCAACAAGAAGACCCTCAAAAGCCTTCACCTTAACATTGGGAATGTCGGTAATGACGCTTTCAATCATAGCCACACGCTCATCAACGGTGAACGTAGGCGACTTGTTACTGTTAACCAACACCCCGACTACCAACTCATCGGTTATAGCCGCCGCTCTCTTGATAATATCAAGATGCCCATATGTAATCGGGTCAAAGGTGCCCGGATAGACTGCTCTTTTCATTATCAGGTTTCCTCCTGTAAATCCGTCCGCCTAAGCCGCAGAAAATAATGACGGTTCGTTTTATATTTTTTTTCCCTTATTATTTCAAAGGCTGTTTCTCCTATGAAATCAAGCTTATTATGCCTGTCCGTTTCAAGGATGACCATTGTATGCTCATCAAGGATATCGGAGCGGCCCAAAGCCGTCAGGACATCCATCTCAAGTCCTGCAAAATAAGGCGGATCTATATAAATAATGTCGAATTTGTATTTTCTTATTGAGAGTTCGTTTATGGCTGCCAATGCGTTTTTCTGTAAGATAACGGCATCCTCAGACAATTTTGTAAATGTCAGATTATCTCTGACGCATGCAATTGCCTTGGGATTGCTGTCAACGAAAACACTTTTTGCCGCACCTCTGCTCAGGGCCTCAATTCCTATACTTCCGCTTCCACAAAATAAATCAAGAAAACACGAACCCTGAACATAATAATGATGACATAAGATGTTAAAAAGTGTTTCCTTGATTCTATCAATTGTAGGTCTCGTGTCAGGTCCGGAGGTTGTCTTTAAAGGCAACCTCCGGGCTTTCCCGGCAATAACTCTCATTTTAAACTATTCAGTTGCTTCCTCGTTTTTTTCGACTGCTTCTTCTACTGCCTCGGCAATCTCCTCAGTTGCATCTTCAACCGCTTCGGCCGCTTCTTCGGCAACTTTTTCAGCCGCTTCTTCTACTGCCTCGGCAACCTCTTCAGCTGTCTCTTCGACCGCTTCGGCCGCTTCTTCGGCAACTTCTTCAGCTGCTTCTTCTACTGCCTCGGCAACCTCTTCCGCTGTTTCTTCGACCGCTTCGGCCGTTTCTTCGACAACTTCTTCAGCCGCTTCTTCTACTGCCTCGGCAACCTCTTCCGCTGTTTCTTCGACCGCTTCGGCCGTTTCTTCGGCAACTTCTTCAGCTGCTTCCTCTGCAATTATTTCAGCTGTTTCTTCGGCTGCTTCAGTCACTTCTTCAACTGTCTCTTCAACAGCCTCAATTGCTTTTTCATCTGTTTCCTCGGCTTCTTCAGCTGCAACCGCAGGCTCCTCATCGGGGACCAGATCATCGTCGAAGTCCTTGCGGCTAAGGGAAATTTTCTTTTCTTCTTCCTTGAACTGAACGACCCTGGTATCAATAATCTGGCCGATTTTCAGAACGTCTGCAGGTTTATTAATACGTTTTTTGGAAATCTGTGAAACATGAAGAAGTGCGTCAATGCCCGGCTCAAGCTCGATGAATGCTCCGAAATCAGCCATCCTTGCAACCTTTCCGGTTACAATGGTGCCGGGAATATATTTGTCCTTGGCAAGTTTCCATGGATTCTCATCGGGGAACTTGCGGCTTAAAGCAATCTTTCCATCCTCGATATTCTTAATGAATACCCTGAGCTTGTCACCGATGCTTACAACTGACTTCGGCTGGTCAACCCTTCCCCATGACATCTCGGAAATATGAAGGAGGCCATCCACGCCGCCCAGGTCAACAAATGCGCCGAAAGATGTGATAGACTTAACCACACCCTCGACAATGTCATTAACCTGCAATGATGCAAGCAGCTCTTTTGCACGCTCAGCCTTGGCGGCCTGAACAAGCTTTCTTCTGTTGCCGATGACCCTTCTCTTGCGGGGATTGTACTCGGTAACGATTATATCGATATCCTGGTCCATATATTTGGACAGATCCTTTTCAAAAATATCGGAAACAAGGCTTGCGGGAACAAAAATCTTGGCGCCTTCAAAGGATGTGATGAGACCGCCTGTCGTAACCTTCTCAACCTTAACGTTGATTATTTCCTTGTTTTCAAATGCTTCTTCTACTCTCCTGTTAGCCTTCTCCTCGCTAATCCTCTTGAATGATAACTGAACCTCGTTATCCTGAATTCTGAGAACCTTGACTTCAAGTACATCACCCGGTGCAACTGCGCTCTCCAAATCAATGTTCGGATCGTTTGAATACTCCTCTTTGGTGACGATGCCGTCATACTTATGATGTACATTCATTACGATGCGTTCCGGACTAACTTCCAAGACAGTGCCTTCTACAATCTCCCCCTGGTGTATTGGTTTGGTCGACTCATCGATCATTTGGTCATTGAAAATTATTTCATCTGACATAAAAGTAAAACCTCCTGGATTAAATAGTGTGGGGTGGATGCCCCTGCGGTAATACCTACGCATGTTCCTGATTGTAGATCTGTTGCCTGCAAATCCCTGACTGTCTGTATATGGTAAGTATTCTTGCAATTCGATTTGCAAATCTCGTACAGTTTTTGGGTATTTGAACTTCGCAGATCTCCGATTACAAGCATCACATCAACCTGCTTGGAAATATCTGCGGCTTCGTCCTGCCTCTCTGTCGTGGCATTACAAATCGTATTGATAACGTAGGTATCATAACCTTTTTTCACAAACATTTCAACAAAATATTTGAATTTTTGTGTATTAAAGGTAGTTTGGGAAACTATACACAACCTGTTATCTGCCTTAATTGTGAATTTTTCCGCCTCATCATTGTTTTTTATGACTGAAGCGGGACCCTTGCACCACCCTACAATTCCCTGAACTTCAGGATGGTCGGGGTCTCCTATAATGACAATATGATCGCCCTCAAGGCTCCTTTTGCGCACTATTTCATGTATTTTTTTTACGAAAGGACAGGTGGCATCGCATACAAGCACATCATGCTTCGCGGCAAGCTCATAAATGCTTTCCGCAACCCCATGAGACCTGATAATAAGAGTCTGGCTGCTGATGGCGGAAATATCCTCCGGCCTTTCGATTATTATCACGCCCTTGTCTTTCAGATCGGCAACCACATAATCATTGTGGATAATGGGACCGTATGTATAAATTCTCCGGTTCCCGTCTGCAGCTTCAATTTCCTTATAAACCGCGTCCACCGCCCTCTTGACTCCGAAGCAGAAGCCGGCGCTTTTTGCAAGCTTAACTTTCATTTTTCTCCTCAAACATATTCATTATCGCTTCAACTACCTGATTCACAGTCAAATCGGTAGTATCCAGCTCTATGGCGTCCTCCGCCTTGCAAAGAGGTGAGATGGCTCTGTTCATATCATTATAATCCCTTTGGACTATATCCTGCTTAATAACTTCAAAGTCACACTCTTCGCCCTTGGCAACCAGCTCATTGAACCGTCTTGTTGCCCGACAGTCCACACTTGCGGTAAGATAAACCTTCAAGTCTGCATTTACAAGCACCTTCGTTCCTATATCACGTCCGTCCATTACAACGTCGTACTTTTCGCCGAGTTCCTGTTGCATTGCAACCAGACGCTTTCTTACAGCGGCATATTTCGAAATATCGGATGCGGCCTTGCCGACAGCTTCCTGCCGGATTTCGTTGCTGACGTCGCGCCCGTCAAGAAACATATGTTGAACCCCGTCAATATACCTGATATCTATGTCGGCATCTTTGCAGATTGCGGATACTGCGATCTCATCATCAATGTCTACCCCTTTTTCAATGCAGGCAAGCCCGATTACCCTGTACATGGCACCTGTATCCACATACATAAAGTCCATCCGGTTTGAAATCTCCTTGGCCACTGTACTCTTTCCGGCACCTGCAGGTCCATCAATTGCTATCTGCCTCATTCTATTCCCCCTTCGCTGCCGCCTTTCCGGCAAGAAATCCCGTCGATAATGCTATCTGAATGTTGAAGCCTCCTGTAAGTGCGTCCACATCCAATACCTCTCCGGCAAAATATATCCCCGGGGCGAGTTTTGACTCCATGGTGGACGGATTTACATGCCTTATATCCACTCCGCCTGAAGTGATGACTGCTCTGTCAAATCCTTCCCCATCCTCTATTGTCATTGAAAAGTTCTTTAAAAGGCGGACCAGGCCGACCCTTTCCGTTTTTGTTACTTCATTTACCGGCTTGTCAGGGTCTATCCCGCTCAAGCTGAGTATCACGGGAATAAGTTTTAAAGGAAGCAGTCTGTTCAGGGCATTTTTGAAATGCTTATTCTTCACCCTTTCGAAATCTTTCAATATACGGGTATTCAACTCCCTTTCATCCATTGCCGGCTTAAGGTCAATACAAAGTCTATATTGTCCCGGCGTCTTGGAAAGCTTCCTGCAGATTATCGCGGAGGCGGACAGAATAACCGGACCGCTTACGCCCCTGTCCGTAAAAAGCATTTCCCCGAAATCAGAATAAACCTCTTTGTCTTTTTCGTCACGCACACTGATTGCCACATTGCGCAAAGACAGGCCCTCGAGCCTTGCCGAATAATCCTCCCTGATATTCAATGCAACCAATGAGGGAACCGTCTCCACAATATCATGGCCGAGCTCTTTAGCAAACCTGTATCCGTCTCCGGTAGAACCCGTGGCCGGGTAGGAAAGTCCGCCCGTGGCAATTATTACTGCGTCGGACTGAATATTCTTCAGGTTTTTCACTTCCGTATTAAGCCTTATTTCGACATTATTATCGTTTAGCAACCGTTGAAAGGTTCTGATAACATCAGAGGATTTACCGGACAGAGGGAACACCCTCATGCCGCGCTCGGTCTTCAGCCTGAGTCCCGCCTCTTCAAAAAAAACACAGGTATCTGCGCTTGTAAAGGAATAAACGGCGCTATAAAGAAACTTGGGGTTATTAACCACATGACTGATGAAATCTTCGGTATCGCATACATTTGTAAGATTACACCTGCCCTTGCCCGTTACATAGAGCTTTTTGCCGAGCTTCTCATTCTTTTCCATCAGCGTGACTCTCGCTCCGGCTCTTGCAGCGCTTACGGCGGCCATCATGCCGGCAGGTCCTGCCCCGATAACCGTAACACTTCTCATTCGCTGCCGCCGCTGCCTTCAGTGAAATCGCGGAAGCCTATTTCCTCCTCCGCTTCGATTTTGAAGGTTTCCACCTTTTCGGAATTTATATCCGGAAGCTCATCGGTGTTTTTCAGGCCAAAGCGGCGTAGAAATTCCTGTGTGGTGGCAAACAGCATGGGTCTGCCCGGAGTGCTCATCCTGCCGCATTCCTCCACAAGATTTGCCTCTAAAAGCCTGTTCACCGCATGGTCAGAGGACACACCGCGGATTTTTTCGATTTCTCCCTTTGTTATGGGCTGCTTATATGCAATAATGGACAAAGTCTCCAGCTGGACATCCGTCAGACGATAGTTCTTGGGGAGCTCCACAACCTTGATAAGATGCTCATAAGTTTCCCTCTTTGTACACATCTGATAACCATCATCAATTTCTATAATCTCAATCCCCCGATTTTCATATTCAGTCATCAGTTCGTCCACCGTCGACTTTATCTCCTCCTCAGAGCATTCAAACGCCTGAGCAAGGCGCTTTCGCTCCACTGCCTCCCCCATGGAGAAAAGAACGGCTTCAATTACGGGTTTCATTTCATCTCTTTGCATTGTTTCACTCCGGTATATAAAGAATAATATCGCTTTTGTTATCACTTTGCCTTGCGGTTATCTCTCCGGCCTTCATAAGCTCAAGCAGGGCAAGAAATGTGACGATTACGTTTATTTTGCTATACTGTCCTTCGAGCAGGCCCCTGAAGCCCAGACTGCCGGCCGAAGACAGCATCTTTCTGATATATTCAATACGATCATCAATCTTTACCTCTTCACGTTGTATACGGCCGTATTCAAGTGCCTGAACATTGATTTTCTCATTGCTTCTGGCAATAACGTCGACAAAAATCTCTCTGATGCAGCCGAGGGTTACATCACCGATAAACATATCCAAATCAATGGGAGCCTCATAAGCTGCCACCTCATCAGGCAGATTTTCCTCCCTGTAAACTGATTTGGCGGCACTGATTTCCTTATCTTTGAGCTCCATGGACATATACTTGTAAAGCTTATATTCCAAAAGCTTCTGCACAAGCTCCGCCCTCGGGTCTTCCTCATTGCCTTCCTCATCCACTTCTTTTGGCAGGAGCATTCTCGACTTAATATCAAGAAGAGTCGCCGCCATGACAAGAAACTCGCTCACGAGGTCCATGTCTCCCTCGTCCATCTGCTCCAGATACTCCAGATACTGATCTGTAATTGTGGAAATTGGAATATCGTAAATATCTATTTTATTTTTGTCAATCAGATGCAGAAGGAGGTCTAACGGGCCTTCAAATGCGCTGAGTTTCGTCGTAAATATCAACTACGGTAACCTCCGGTCTGTTAAATAATCTAAGGTTTATGGTGTGGCTTCCGCAACCTGCGGAAACAATCATTATAGAACCGTTCAGCTCATATCGGCCCTTGCTGTATTTGGGAAAAAGCCTGAATTGCGGAGAAATGACGCCGCCGACAAGAGGAAGTCTTATCGAACCTCCGTGGCAATGTCCCGACAACACCAAATCCCAGCCTTGTTCAGCGTATACCTTAAAAAACTTCGGGTCATGAGCTAATAGTATATTGTAACTGTTATCACCCGGTTTGCCAAGATACCCGTCAAGATCCACGCCGGTCAGCTTCGGGGGATTTATTTTTTTATAAAAACGATAATCCATATCAAGTCCGGCAACAAGTATTCCCTCCGTCAGCTCCGCCACGTGGTTTTCAAGATAGGTAACACCCTGCCTTGAGATTTCGCGTCTGAAGCGTTTCGTCCGTTCCCCGAACATTCTCAGGCTTGACAAGGATTTTTCATGATTGCCGGGCGCATAAAAAACGGGTGCCACCTCGCACACCTTTGCCAGAAAATCATAGGCCGCCGAATCCTTGTCGGGACGATTGCTGACTATCAGGTCCCCGCCTATGAAAACGGCATCCGGCTCTTCCTTGATTATCAACGAAAGAAGTTTTTCATTTCCCCTGCCATAAACGCGACCATGCAAATCGGAGATAAAAACAAGTCTGAACCTCTCCCGCAGTCCGGAAGCATGGATGACGTATCTGTTTACCTCAAGGCTGTAAAGCTCGTATATACATCTTG
>JBMNRD010000001.1:0-555440 GCA_050944475.1 Lachnospiraceae bacterium | reverse complement strand
TCGGGAACAATGTGTGCTCAAAGGGCCGTTAATCATTTCGGTGTTGAGTCTTGTGTTCGTGTTTCTCCGGCATTTTACAATACCGAGGAGGAAATAGAAACTTTTAAAAAAGCACTGATGCACACAAAAAAGCTGCTTGGATAACAGCGCAAACAAAAAGGAGAAATTAATGGAAAAGACGTGTTTGGACGTTAAGGTAAATGTGAAGCCGATTTTTTGTTTCTTTGCTCACAAATACTACTACGAAGGTCCATGTCGCATGACAGGCGGAGACGCATTGCAACCGGGATTTGACGACATTTTGAACGCTCAGATTCAAAGCGGAATATTGAAGGGATTGGGATTTGCCTGCCCGGAGGATATTGCCACAGTTATGGAAGCGAATGTGGTTACCGTATCAGATGACTGGGATATGAAAGATGCATATATGGACGAGCTTATGAAAGAGCACGAACAGGTGGATGTATATGTGACTTTCTGTTCTTTCGGGGCGGATCGTTTATGGAGGGAATTCGGTAAGAGCTGCAACAAGCCGGTTATTATTTCTCCGACCATCTGGAATCCGATGAAGTCCGCATATTACTTTAATAACGGAGTTGAGACATATACGCCATATGACTGGGCAGAGGTTACAGAATATCTGAAGGCAATGAGGGCTCGCAAGGCTATTGCCAAAGCAAATGTCTTGCTTGTTACCAGATTTTCGGAAACCATGACTTTTGCGGGTGCGGATGATTCTTTCCTTTCACTGGATGAAGTGACAGAAAAGTTCGGAACCCATTTCAGGCCGGTTAATTTCCACGAGATTGTGGATCAGATGGAACCGATACGGGAAGGCGGCAATGTCACGACTCCCGGAAGAGATACTCCAAATCTGACAGAAGAAGAAATCTCACAGCTGGATGCCTTTGCAGAGGAATTGATGAGCGAAGCGGAAGAATGTGACATTTCCAAGGAATATCTGATGAACTCCTTAAAGGCATGGAAGGTAATCAAAAAGAATATGGATATTTATGATTGCTCAGCCTGTGCAATACCGTGTCCGGATTTGTGTTCTACGGGAAGACTAAACAAGGACAAATTTACATTTTGCCTTTGCCATCAGCTGAATCATGAATTGGGAATTCCTTCGGCCTGCAAATACGATATTGCAGCGGCCCTTACTATGATGGCGCAAATATGTTTGTCAGGCCAGGTTCCGTATATGGCTAACACGTTGCCGATTATTAAGGGAAAGCAAGGAGAACAGTGGATAAGTCAGATTCCGGAAGAAGACAGAAAGGCCATCGCCGACACGGACAATCTATATTGTGTAAATATGTCACCGGCTATGCGCAAGACTCAGGGAATTGATGGCCCGACAGACAGGTTTGCCATCAGGCATTTTGCTTACGACCAAAAATTCGGAGCGGTATTCCATCACGATTTTAATGATGATATCGGAAGACAAATTACCCTGGCGAGATTTTCCGGAGATTGTAAAAAGCTGATGATTGTCAGAGGTGAGATAGTTAAAGGTTATGGATATGAACTTCAGAATTGCAGTGGCGGATATATTTTCCGCGTTAGCGATGGCAAGAAAATGTACAAAGAACAGGTGAAAGTCGGCTTAATGCTGCCGATGGTGTTTGGAGACATCAGCGCAGAGTTGGAGAGACTCGCTGAAGTTATGGGACTGGAGACAATAATCATTTAAACGGGAAATTGCCCCAAGGGGTAAAAAATAGAAAGGAGAAAAACAATGAAGAAGTTTTTCGCAATTTTACTTGCAGCAATGATGGTTATATCTCTTGCAGCATGTGACGGACAGAAGAAGCCTGAGGAAACAAAGGCTCCTGAAACCGCAGAAGAAACAACCGAGGCAGCAGGAGAAACAGAAGAAACTGAAACAGAGAAGGTTTGGACTGACACAACTCCGATTAAAATCGGCCACATCTGTGACTTAACAGGTAACGAGGCTACCACCGGAGAAGAGTCAAGCAAGGCCTTGAGGTTTGCAGTTGAGAAATTCGGCACAATTTGCGGAAGACCGGTAGAAATTATCGAAGAAGATGCAAAGGGCGATGCGGCTACAGCAGCTGACGTTGCACGCAAGTTGGTCGAGCAGGACGGGGTATCGGCCATTTTCGGACCGACTCAGGCTGGCCAGAAGGCAGCTGTTACGGCTTATATGGATGAAGCCGAGGTTCCATTGATTTTCTTTAACGGCACACCTACGTATCTGTTCCAAACCAGTGACTGGCTAATCGGAGCCGGCGGAGCAAATCCTCAGATGACAGCAGTTATTGCAGACTATGCTTACAATGAACTCGGCTACAGAAAAGTTCATATTTTAACAATGGATAACACCGGATTCCGTTCTTTCAGTGACGACTTCACCAAGTTTTTTACTGCTCATGGCGGAGAAATCGGTCAGGAATTTTATGTGCCGTTTACATCAGGTGACTGGTCAAGCTATTTTGCCGCTATGGAAACTGAAGGAGTCGACGGCATCATGACATGGACTACGGGCGCTCAGGCAATTGCCTTATGGAAATGTTATGATGAAATGGGAATAGATGAAAAGCTTCCTATTACTGCGATTCTTTCAAGTGCCTTCACCGATTATTACATTGGTAACGCACTTAAGGCCTCAGGCTCAGGTGCTATTGATAGTTTTGTAGGGACGTTTGCACCTTCACAGTATGTATATGATATTGATACTCCTGAGAACAAGGCATTTGTTGAAGAATGGAAAGCAGAGTTCGGGTACGTTCCGAACACCAATATCGCAGGTCTTATGTATGAAGCTTATCAGATGTTTGTGGCAGCAGTTGAGGCAAACGAAGGCGTAACAGAGCCGGAGCAGTTAAGAGAAGCTTTGATGAGTGTTGACATTACCGGTCCTGCAGGAAGATTATTCTTTACAGATTCTAATGCAGCAACAAAAGATACATATGTAGTTAAGGTAGTTGAAATGGAAGACGGAAGCTACAACTACGGTATCGTTAAGACCTACAAGGACGTTCCTCCTATGGGCAAATAATAAAGATGATAATTGCTTCCTGTAGATAGTTTGGACGGGGCCGCAAATGGCGGCCCCCGGATCCAATAAAAGGAGATTTGATTATGGGTAATGCTATTTCAATTTTAGTACTTGGCATATCCTTCGGATTGGTTTATTTCCTGCTGGCGTCGGGAATGACCCTGACAATGGGATTGTTAAGGGTTGTAAATATGTCACACGGAGCAATTTATCTTTTTGCCGGATATTGTGGAGTGTGGTTTTATCAAGTGACCGGTGGCTGGCTCTGGGGGGTATTGTTCGGAACATTAGTCGGAGCTTTGTTAGGCTTGTTTCTTGAGGTTGTTTTTTTACGGCGGTTATATAACAGTCCTCCCAGTCAGGTTTTATTAACGATCGGTTTTATAAATATTTTACAGAACATAGTACAGTGGATTTGGGGAGGCTATCCGGCCGCTGTTCCCTCTCCTCCTTTTGTGAAAGGAGCAGTGGAAATCGGAAGCGTTAAAATCCCAACATCCAGGTTTTTTATAATAGTCGTCGGCATAATACTTGCAGCTTTAATTTGGTATATTCAGGACAAAACCAAGCTTGGAGCAACGGTTCGCGCCGGAATGGATAATGGCGAAATAGCAAGCGCCAT
This sequence comes from Lachnospiraceae bacterium, assembly GCA_050944475.1. Classification (GTDB taxonomy): domain Bacteria; phylum Bacillota; class Clostridia; order Lachnospirales; family Lachnospiraceae; genus RGIG5612. The sequence goes on along the minus strand of JBMNRD010000001.1, from coordinate 551,793 downwards.
GGGCCTTGACAGAAAGAAAATTTTCCTGCTTGTATTCGTTTTAGGTTCAATGGTTGCAGGATTTGCAAGCATGATAGGCGGAACACTTACAGGCTTGGAGCTTTCAACAGGATGGTCAATTTTGCTCAACTCCATCATTGTGGTTGTTATAGGCGGCACGGGCTCTATTCCGGGGGCATTGATTGGAGGTTTGCTGCTGGGAATTGTTAACAGTTTCGGTTCCGCGTATTTTCCTATGTTTGCCTCATACATTGTTTATGTCGTGCTGATAGTTATCCTTGTTGTCCGTCCTCAGGGAATCATGGGAAGAAAGCAAGACATTGACAAGGCAAGTGATGATTATTCCAATATGTCAGCGGTTTATAAGAGAAAATTCGAGCCATATATGCTTGGCGAATCTATGACTTTCGGAACAAAGGCAAAACTTGGCGTATTTAAGGCGACACCGTTTTGCCTTGCGCTAATCGTGCTAGCGGTACTTCCGTTTATCACATCAACATTTACGGTGACAATGCTGACAAAAGTTCTTATCTATGCGTTGTTTGCAATGAGCCTTGATATAGTGATGGGCTTTATGGGCAACAGATCTTTGGGACACGCAGCGTTCTTCGGAATGGGAGCGTATTGTGTGGCACTGTTGAATCGTTTCTGGCAAATCAAAAATTTCTGGCTGGTACTACTTATTACAATTGTCATATGTGCAGTGTTGTCGGCGATTATCGGCTATTTTACATTGAAATTAAAAGGCTCAAACTTCTTGCTTGTAACGCTGGCTTTTTGTCAATTGATGAATGTAATAGCATCAAAGTGGACCAATGTAACCGGAGGTACTGACGGAATCGTTGGAATTCCGAGACCTTCCTTTGGCCCGGCCATAGACGAACGGATAGGCAAATGGGACGGCACGAAGGTATACTTTTTCACATTGATAGTCTTTGTAATATGCTTTGCTGTTATGTACCTTATTGTAAATTCAGCCTATGGCAAATCTTTAACAGGAGTTCGCGGAAACGAAAGCAGAATGAGGGCTGTCGGCTTCAACACATGGGTATTGAGATTTACCAGCGTGATTTTGGCGGGAATATTTGCAGGCATCGCAGGAATACTTTATTCATATTCATATAGAGCGGTTACGCCGAGTGTTTTGGGAATAGAAACAGCCGCTCTTCCAATGTTGATGATTATCATGGGCGGCGGGGGTACCTTATGGGGACCTGCAATAAGCGCGGCGGTAATTATTTTTGTTCAGACATATTCCGGAAGCGTTGCTCCGGATAGATGGCCATTGATTCTCGGTGTGCTGTATGTGGTTTGCGTATTATTCCTTAAGGGCGGGTTTGCGTCGCTTTTGAGGAGATTTTACGATTGGGTCGGAACTAAGGTTTTCAAAAAAGAAATGAATGCGGCTAAGGAGGTAAAAGTAAATGAGTAATGTTATCCTCAAAGTCGAAAATTTAGAAAAAGCCTTTGGCGGATTAAAGATTCTGCAGGGGGTAAGCTTCGATGTAAAAAAAGGCCAGAGGCTTGCATTAATTGGCCCTAACGGAGCCGGCAAATCAACTCTGCTTAATGCAATAGGAGGCCAGGGTATTGCCACCGGCGGAAAAATTCTTTTTGAGGGAAAGAATATTACCAAAATGAGTCCAAACCAAAGACTCCATAGAGGTATCGGAAGGTCCTTTCAGGTAAACAATCTTTTTTGGCAGCATAACATTCTTAACAATCTGATGCTTTCAATTTACGGAAGCGACAGCAACAGGATGCGCATATTTTCCAAGTTGGAAAAACGTAAGGATATTAAGGAAAAAGCGGAACATTTCCTGAATGAGGTAGATCTGTGGAAATACAGATATGACTTCCCGTCCTCGCTGTCTTATGGCGAGCAGAGAATGCTGGAAGTTGCCATAGCGTTTGCCGCCGGACCTAAAATGGTACTGCTTGATGAGCCAAGTGCCGGCTTGCCGACGGCCGAGGTGGAGTCCTTTACAAAAACTCTCGAAAGCCTTGCAAAGGACACAACCTTGCTCTTTTGTGCTCACGACATGGATTTGGTATTCAAGCTGGCAGATGAGATAATGGTGCTGTATTTTTGTCAGATTATTGCCAAGGGTGAAAAGAAAGAGATTGCAAACAATCCAAAGGTTCAGGAAATTTATTTGGGAACTGCAGAAAACACATACGACGATGTTGTCAGAGGATAGGAGGACAAAATGCTGCAGATTGAAAAGATTAATACATATTACTTTTCCAGCCAAGCGTTGTGGGATTTGTCCTTAACTGTTCCTAAAGGAAGCGTTGTGAGCATGCTTGGCAGGAACGGCATGGGCAAGACCACCATTATGCGCTCTGTAATGGGCCTGACTCCCCCAAGGGAGGGGAAAATTGTTCTAAACGGTGAAGTAATCAGCGGGCTGGAAGCACATGTCATTGCCAAGAAGGGTGTGGGTTATGTCCCTCAGGGAAGAGGAATTTTCCCGTCTCTTAGCGTGAAGGAAAATTTGACCGTTTGCGCAAGAGGTCAGGACAAGCCGAATGCATGGACTCTTGGCAAGGTTTACGAGTTTTTTCCAATCCTTAAAGAAAGGGAAAGTCTCTACGGTAATCTTTTGTCCGGAGGCGAGCAGCAAATGCTGGCAATCGGTAGAGCATTGATGACGAATCCGGACCTTCTTCTGATGGACGAACCTTCTGAAGGACTGGCTCCAATGGTGATACGTCAAATAGGAGACATTATATCTACATTGAAAGGCGAACTGACAGTTTTCCTGGCAGAGCAGAATTTCAATATGGCTATCGGTGTCGCGGACTATGTATACATTGTATCAAAAGGAGAGATTGTGTACGAGAGCAAACCGGAAGAGTTGAAAAACAATGACAAAGTCAAGACAAAATGGCTGGGGGTATAGATATTTGTTGACATCGTCGCCGTTGGATTCTAAAATAAAAGACGATAGTTGTATGCTTTAGTAAAACACATATTAAAGAAAGAGGAAGACTATGGCCACAGAAAAGAAAATAATTCGTAAAGGCGGCGAGGAGACTGTAGAGGAAAAGGTTTCTACCAAGAATCAAGTAGCTGACAATGAAGAAAAACCTGTAAAGAAGGGTGGGAAAAAGGGCGCAGCAGGACTTAGGGTCGGCGCGGTTATCCTTTGGGTTGTTGCACTTGCGTACGAAATAGTTGCAATCCTCCTGCTTAGCAAGCAACTTTATCTGCCGTTCCCGTGGGATATCATGTGGACACTTATCGGGTTTATCGTTATTGACCTTATCTGTGTTGTTATTGCGGCACTGCTTTGGAAAAAATCAAATCGTATTGCGCCGTTTAGGAAGAAGGATAACAAGATCGGCTTCTATATTATGAGCCAGCTCGGACTTATCATGGCAATCATTTGCCTGCTTCCGCTCGTTGTCCTGTTACTTGTTAATAAGAATCTTGACAAGAAAACCAAGAGAATAGTTTCAATTATTGCTATTATTGCGCTTGTTATTGCAGCGGTATTTTCGATTGATTACAATCCGATTTCGGCCGAGGAAAAGACAGCAGCCGAGGCTGTTATTGACGGCGAGGTTTACTGGTCAACCTTTGGCAGGAAGTATCATATCGACACGGATTGCCAATCGCTTACCAGGACAGAGACCTTGTACGGGGGCTCCGTAACAGAAGCTATCGAAGCCGGCAGGGAATCACTTTGCGCATTCTGTGCAAGAAATCATGAGATTGACGTCACAGACATTAAGGTCGCAGATTAGTTAGGGGGTAATATGGCAGGACTTGACTTATCATCATTAGTGGGAATGCTTGCCGGAGACGGAGTATCCGCATTAAGTAATTCAGTTAAAGCGGAGGAAAGCCAGGTTTCAAATCTTATCGGAGCGGCGCTTCCTACGCTCATTGGCAATTTGAAAGACAATGCCTCAACTGAAGAGGGAGCAAAATCACTTACAAAGGCGCTTAAGGACCACTCTTCGGATGACACTTCCGACGTTGCGTCATTCCTTAAGAATGCCGACCTTAAGGACGGCGCAAGCATTCTGAAACACATTTTCGGAGACGAGGAAGCAGTTAAGAAAGAGACAAAGACTCTCGCAAAAAGCAGCGGACTTACATCTTCTCAGGCAAGCACGGTTCTTAACTCCATCGCCCCGCTCTTGCTTTCAACTCTTGGAACCAACCTTCTTGGCAAGAGCACAAGCAAATCAAGTTCTTCCTCGGGGTTGTCGGGACTTCTCGGTTCTGTTCTCGGAAGCGGAAATGTTGACCTGACAGGAATTCTTTCGGGAGTTACAAATTTAGCATCAGAGGCAAAGGAAACAAATAAATCATCAAGCAAGAAGTCTACGAGCAAGACTACAAGCAAGAAGTCTGCAAGCAAGACCACAAGCAAGAAGACTACGAGCAAGACTACAAGCAAGAAGACTACAAGCAAAACTACCGGCAAGGCGGCAAGCAAAAAAGAAGAATCTGAAGACAGTTCACTTCTGGGAGACATCGCGGGAGCAATCGTAAAGAATCTGTTAGATTAATTAATACAATCCGAATTGCCGACAGAACAAAGAATCAGGGCGCTCCATCCGGAGCGCCCTTTACAGAGATGTGAGAGGGGAGGAAAAACCTCCCCTATTCAATTCTTACCACTTGTTCGATACCTTTTCGGCAAAACCCGGGAAGTCTTTTACTTCGATTTCTCTTCCGTCATCCAAAATTGCTTTTCCGGTAAAGAGACCGAAGACCTGATGCTGATCTGACTTAATTATGAGCGCATCGGTGCAAGAGGCTCTGTCCATAACCGGAACGAAATCCATTTCGAATCTGCCGTCATCGGATGTAAAGGTCCATGGAGACATAAAATCTTTCTCATTGCCGGGGATATTAAACTTTACCTGGCTCAGCTTGTGGGCTTTTCCGTTGAAAAACAACATGTTTTCACTGGCAGCGGATGTGTCGCCAAAGCCGTAGCCGATATTCCAGCCAAATAAATCATCCCCAACCTTGTAGGATGCGGAGCCCCAGTACCAGGTATTATTGTAGGTCCATACGCCGCGCCCCCAGTCAAGTACGCCAAACGCCTCATCCGGCAGGAACTCGTATGTACGACCGTCATAAACAGCACTTCCCTCCGCCCGCAGGCAGTTGATTTTCTGGTTATAGTAGAAGTGGCCTTTCTTTTCAAACGGCGTGACGATAACCATACTTTCCTCCGGCTCGTCTGTTAATGTGATGTCGATATCGATGGCGCCTTTTGGTCCGAATTTGTCCATGTGGGCAGTCAGCCGGCGAATGCCCCCTCCCTTATTTTGATATTCGATGAAATAATTTTTATTTCCATGCCGAACACTGCCCTCCTTTGAGGTTGCCGGCAGGCCTATTTTCCCCAGCGGCATGAAACACATCGGGCTTTTTGTAATCTCCCAGCCCTCGTCAAAGTTCAGAAGCGAAATGGAGTCCAGTCCCATGTAGCCGTTGTCCGCAATAGTCAAAGCAACGCCGTAACGGCCATTGTTTATCATATAGTAGTCCCATTCCTTGATGCGGGTTTTACGGACTTTTATCCGGTCGCGATCATAGATTGGAAGCAGCTTCCGGGCAAATCCCGGCTCTGCCACATTTCCTTCTTTATTCAAAAGCGGTTTAGAAGCAAGAATCTCATGCTGCATAACGTACCTCCTGGTAAAACCGGTGTTTTTCCTGCAAAAGAATATCTCTACCTATACTATAATTATACTATATTAAGCCCGTATCAAGATGTCAACGGAAGCTTGCCGATTGTTTTCGGGGCAGCGTCTTTTTGGCCGGCACGAATGCCGCCGTAATTATCGTATGTTCCGGCAACTACTCGGTAATTTGGCTGTGCCATTCTTGCAAAGATTTAACGCTTCTGCCCGGCTTGTCCTTTATGGCCTTGATTCCGGTCGCGGCGGCACGGGCTGCGGCAATGGTGGTGATGTAAGGAATTTTGTATTTGATTGCGGATTTTCTCATGTAGCTGTCGTCCTGGGCACTGGCCTTGCCTGCCGGAGTATTTACAATCAGCTGAATCTCTCCGTTGGTCATAGCATCGAGGATATTTGGGCGGCCTTCATATAGCTTCTTTATCTTTGTTACGGGTATGCCGGAAGCATCGAGAAGCTTATAAGTTCTGCCGGTGGCAACAATCTTGAAGCCTGCGTTGTGGAAGGCATTGGCAACCTCGGCAATTTCCGGCTTGTCCTTGTCATTTACGGAAATCAGCACACAACCCTCATAAGGAAGTCTGGAGTTTGCGGCATCCTGAGCCTTAAAGAAGGCTTCACCGTAGGACGCGGAAAGTCCGAGAACCTCTCCGGTGGAGCGCATTTCCGGTCCGAGAACCGGGTCAACTTCCTGAAACATGTTGAAGGGAAACACAGCCTCCTTGACACCGTAGTAAGGAATGTTTTTCTCCTTAAGGCCGGCAATCGGAGAAGGCCTTCCGGTCAGCCGCAGGGTCAGAATGTCAGTGGCGATGGGTACCATCCTTATGCCGCAAACCTTTGAAACCAGCGGAACTGTACGGGAAGCCCTCGGGTTTGCCTCTAAAACATACACTTTGTCATTTTCGATAGCATATTGTATATTCATAAGCCCCACGACGTGCATCTCTTCGGCAATCCTGCGGGTATACTCTTTAATTGTCGCCAGTGCCTCCCTTGGAATATGGCGGGAGGGAATGATACAGGCGGAGTCGCCGCTATGGATTCCGGCCAGCTCGATATGCTCCATTACCGCAGGAACATAAGCATGGGTTCCGTCGCAAATGGCGTCGGCTTCACATTCCAACGCGTGGTTCAGGAATCTGTCAATCAGTATGGGTCTGTCAGGAGTAACGCCAATGGCCGCCTGCATGTAATCTGTCATGCTTTCGTTGTCGTACACAACTTCCATTCCACGTCCGCCAAGAACGTAGGAAGGACGAACCATTACAGGATAACCGATTTTGTTTGCCAAGATGACGGCATCCTCAACGGTTGCAGCCATGCCGGCTTCGGGCATGGGAATGTCGAGTTTGTCCATAATCAGCTTAAACCGGTCGCGGTCCTCCGCAAGGTCGATAATCGCAGGAGAGGTCCCGAGGATTTTTACTCCGTTCTTCTCTAAATCGGCCGCCAGGTTCAGAGGAGTTTGCCCGCCGAACTGGGCGATAACGCCGACAGGCTTTTCTTTGTTGTAAATGCTCAACACGTCTTCCAGGGTCAACGGTTCGAAATACAGCTTGTCGGAAGTGTCGTAGTCCGTGGAGACGGTCTCAGGGTTACAGTTTACGATAATGGTCTCGAAACCGAGTTTTTTCAGAGACAATGCGGCATGAACGCAGCAGTAGTCAAATTCAATTCCCTGGCCGATTCTGTTCGGACCGCCGCCGAGAATCATAACCTTGGGGCGGTCGGCATTTATAGGATTATTATCCTTTGCATTGTAAGTGGAGTAATAGTAAGCGCTGTCGGCGGTGCCGCTTACGTGAATGCCTTCCCAGGCCTGCTCCATGCCGAGGGCGAGACGGCGCTTTCTCACATCCGTCTCGGGAATTTCCAGAAGTTCGCTCAAATATCTGTCCGAGAAGCCGTCCTTCTTTGCCCGGATAAGAGATTCGTCGGAAGGAAGGGCGCCTTTGCTCCGAAGGAAAGCATCTTCTTCCTGCACCAGCTCAAGCATCTGCCGGATAAAAAAATGTTTAATCTTGGTAATATTGTGGATTTCATCAACGGCAGCGCCTTTTCGCAAAGCTTCGTACATAATAAAATAACGCTCGCTGCACGGAACTGCAAGCTTCAGGAGAAGCTCCTTTTTAGACAGATTGATAAAATTGCCGGCATGTCCAAGACCGTAACGGTTCTTTTCAAGAGAGCGGATAGCCTTTTGGAGAGCTTCTTTAAAATTTTTACCGATGCTCATAACTTCGCCGACTGCCCTCATCTGGGTGCCAAGCTTGTCTTCAACGCCTTTGAATTTTTCAAAAGCCCAACGGGCAAATTTAACTACAACGTAATCCCCGTCCGGAACGTATTTGTCCAGAGTTCCGTATTTGCCGCAAGGAATTTCCGGCAGAGTCAGGCCGCAGGCAAGCATCGCGGAAACCAGTGCGATAGGGAAGCCGGTCGCCTTGGATGCCAGCGCAGAAGATCTGGAAGCGCGAGGGTTAATCTCAATAACAATAATTCTGTCAGATTTAGGATCATGGGCGAACTGCACATTAGTGCCGCCGATAACCCCGATGTGTTCGACAATCTTGAAAGCCTGCTCTTTAAGGCGATTTTGAACCTCCTCGGAGACGGTCAGCATAGGCGCCGTACAGAAAGAGTCGCCGGTATGAACGCCGACCGGGTCAACGTTTTCAATGAAGCAAACGGAAATCATGTTATTTTCCCGGTCCCTGACAACTTCAACCTCAAGCTCCTCCCAGCCGGCAACACATTCCTCGACAAGAACCTGTCCCACCAGTGACGCCTGAAGGCCGCGGGCACAAATCTGCTGAAGTTCTTCCCTGTTGTAGACAAGGCCGCCGCCGACGCCGCCCATTGTATAGGCAGGACGGAGGACAACCGGATAGCCCAGTTCTTCAGCAATCCGAAGAGCCTCGTCAACAGTGTAGGCAACTTCACTTTTAGCCGTTTCAATACCCAGCGTGTCCATGGTTTTTTTAAACTCAACACGATCTTCGCCGCGTTCGATGGCGTCAAGCTGAACACCGATAACCTGAACATTGTATTTATCGAGGATGCCTTCTTTGTCCAGTTCGCAACAGAGGTTAAGGCCGGATTGACCGCCGAGGTTCGGCAGAATCGCATCGGGCCTTTCCTTTTCGATTATTTTCTCGAGATGCTTTACATTAAGGGGTTCAATGTAGGTGATGTCAGCCATTTCGGGATCGGTCATGATTGTGGCCGGATTGGAATTAACAAGAACAATTTCGTAACCCAGATTACGAAGGGCTTTGCAAGCCTGAGTACCGGAGTAATCGAACTCGCAGGCCTGACCGATAATAATAGGACCGGAGCCGATAATCAAAATCTTTTTTATATCTGTTCTCTTTGGCATAAACGGACCCCCTGATAAGGCATTTAAAAATACTGCTTAATCTCATCTATTCTAAATAAAAACGGAAGGAAATAAAAGGTGTAAAACAACTTTTTTACAAAAAAGAGCAAAACACGTTTGTAATTAAGAGTATAAAGCGACTGTGTCAATCGGTCACGGCAATACGAAAAACCGAACACGCCCCTTGGGATATTGCAGCGCGACGAAGACAACTTGTATACTTATTAAAACAAAATACCGGGGTAAGAAAGCATGGATATTGATTACTTGCGAGAGATGCTGGTACTTGCGGAAAAAAAGAATTTTTCAGAGGCGGCGGAGGAGCTGTTCATTTCACAATCAAGCCTCTCACGCCACATAGCCACAATGGAGTCAAAGCTTCAGGTGAAACTGTTTGAGCGCAATTCGCGTTTTGTCAGACTGACGGAAGCCGGCGAAGTGCTTCTTCCGTTTGCCAAGGAAATAACCCGTATGGAAGAGTACTATAAAGAAGAGTTGAAGAATCTGATAAAAAAGGAGAAAGCCCGGTTGAAAGTCGGACTTCCGACAGGGGAGGCTTTTTTCGGGATAACGGAAAAACTGACAGAATTCTTTTCAAAGAATCAGGACGTGATGTTTTTTGTGGAGAGGCATAAACAATCTGATATGAAGGAATTATTGAAGGAAGGGAAACTGGATTTCATTTTTGTTTTTGAGGACAACCCTCCAGTTGACGACGGCCTTCAGAGGATAACGATCGGCACCGACCGGATAGTAGTAGTTCTCCCGAACAGCCACCCGCTGGCAAGGAAAAAAGGCATTGACATAGAGCAACTTAAGAATGAAAAATGGCTGATTCCTTCCGAAAGTACCGTTCTATACAAAAGAATGATGAAATTGTTCAGACAGGGAGGTTACATTCCGCAACCGGCTTGGTTGAATGCATCGGGGTTAAATATTATGGAACTGGTTGCAAGCGGCATGGGAATTTCCATGGAACAGGAAAACGCAGTCAAAGAAAAGAGGAACAAAAACATTGTTCTTGTTCCCCTGACAGAGCCGGAATGTTTATGGTTTAATCTGATTTGGGATGGAAGAAGCAATTTTCCCGCATCCAAAAGATTTTTGTCCTTTATGAGAAAATCGATTGCCGCAAAGAGCAGCTAATTGTTTTCAGCAATTGACATCTGTTTAATAAACTCATCACCAAACAACTCAGAGGCGGGGCTCTGCGCCGTTTCGTTTTTAAAGAAAAGAGTTTCGAAGCGGCAATCTTCTTTTATCCCCACGTGATGAAATTTTTGAGTTAATTCATCTATCCGATGTCGTGGCAGAATTGTTGTCCCGTGACCGAGAAAAACCTGTAAGAGAGCCGTTTCCGGAGAAGCCACCCTGATTATCCGGACATGCCCGGCGGTGCTTCTTTCTACGAGCCGCCCTATTTGGGCGAACGAGCCGATTGAACCGTGAAAACCCGGGAGAAAAAGAGTCTCATCGCGCAGATCGGACAGCGATACTTCTCCATAAGACTGAAAAGGGTGATTCGGAGGAAGGACCAGCCAGCTTTTTTCTTCAAAAACACGTTCCAGACGAAATTGATCCGGAACATACATTGCTGTTGTAGTCAGTGCCACAAAATGACAATCATTATATTGATCCGGGGCATTTTGGTCAGAGATGTTTGTAGACAACAAAATGTCCGGATAATTACGACAAAAGTCGGCAAGAATTTTTCCCACATAAAAGCTGTATACCGGTCGCATGCAGTCAAACCGGACCGTTCCGGCAATCCCTAATCCGGCCGTATTTACCCGTTCTGTAGCCAGTCGGACATCATTGAGAAACCGACGTGAAAAACGATACAAGGCAATGCCGGCGGCTGTAAGTGTGACTTTGTGAGAACTTCTGGAAAACAGTTCCGCTCCAATCTCCGCCTCGAGGTCCTGGATATGTCTGCTTAGCACAGGCTGGCTCATGTATAGTTTGGCAGCCGCTTTTCCATAATGAAGGGTCTGTGCGAGCACCTGAAATTCAAACAAACGGTCGGTATTCATTGTGCGTCTTCTCCTCTTGTATCTCCAAATTCCTCCAGAAACATTTGCAAAACCGGGTTACTGTTTTCCGGATTGTATATCATTTCAATATCACAGCAGCAAGAGGAATCGCTTATTTCCAGCAACGATGTTTTAGGGGGTATATGACGTATTGAAAGATGAGGATAAATGGCAATGCCGCAGCCCATTTGAACAATGTTGTGGTAATATCTTGAAGACAAGTTCCCCTCATATAAATAAAAGTGAATTCCTGCCGAGCGGAGCATGTTCAGTTCAAAGTCACGAAGAGAAGTTTCTTTTGTTTTCGGATAAATAATCAACGTCTCTCCGTCAAGTTCCTTTAAGGAAACAGATCCTTTTCTTGCATAGGGATGGTTTGGAGAAACAATGACACAAAGACGAGTTCTGAAAACAGGTCTGTGCACCATCCCAAGCAGCGCTATTTCCGAAGGTTCATATGCAAAGTATAAATCCACAGTATCCTTGCCCAATCCGTCCGCAATGCCAACCTCATAATCGTCAACGAGGCTTAATTCAACATCCGGATGCCTGCTCATGAAATCATCAAGGAAACTTCCGACAACCGGAACAAGAGAGTCTCCCTGAAAGGCCAAGCGAAGCCCGCAAAAGGTTTCGTGTTTTATTTTTCGAACGGAGGAAACAATGCCGTGCCAGTCTTCCAAAAGATTTTTAGCGTCGTTTAAATAGACTTTACCCTGTTCTGTCAAAAGGCACCCCTGCGCAGTTCTTTGGATAAGTTTGGTTCCGAGACTATCTTCAAGGGAAGAAATTCTGTCAGACAAAGTTGACGTAGAAATGCAAAGTTCATTAGCCGCAGCTCTCATGCTGTGGTGTTCGGAAAGTGCAATAAAAGACTCAAGCCAAATGGTTTCCATGAGAAATGTCCTTTATACGATGTTTGGTAATATGCATTAAAATAATGGTAACAATAAAGAAATATTTTGTCAATATTCCGAAAATCTTTAAAAACAGCGCAAATCTAAAGGAGGTTTGGTGAAAGAGCGTTTGAAAAACGACATAGTTCTACCGTATTTTGAATTTTTAAGCAGAGAAAAAACTATCGTATGCAGTTTGCGGATAGGAATGTTGCAATATGTGGATTGAGATTGTAGGGGCAGACAGATAATATTTAATCATACGGCAAGGATTGGCGCAAAGCTGCGCGCAACACGGACCGTACACTTATAGCATTTTTGCGAAAGGAGAAAGGAAATGAGAAAAATTTTTAGCCTTATTCTGGCACTTGCCCTTGCAACGGGTATTTTAGCCGGATGCGGCGAACAGGTTCGGCCTCCTGAAACTCAGGGTAAGGAGCAGAGCACTAAGGGTGCTGCAGAAGAAGCTATTGAAAAGAACACGGATATTGTTCTTGATGACGATTTAGAGTCTGTAGTAATTGATTCAATAACCAGAATTGATGCAGCTCCTGCGAATCTTGATCCGACTGCAATGAACACTTCAGGAGCGGGCTGGCTTTGGGAAGTCTATGAGATGTTCTATCAGTTGGACGGTTTTGGAGGAGAGCTGGTTCCCCATCTTGCAGATCCTTCGAAGGGTAATTTTAAGCCGGGCATGGACCATGAAGAGGGTTCAAACGAGTATATCGTATACTTGAAAGAAGGAATTGTAGATCATGCAGGAAATAAGATTACTTCTTCCGACGTGGTATTCAGTTATAACCATATCGTTAATTCGGGACATGCGCGCGGAATGGGTCAGTACGAAAAAGCAGAGGTTGTTGATGAGTATGCTACCAAGATTACTTTCAAGAGAGAACTGAATCTTGTTGGGGAGCTCACAACGTTCTTTGCACGCGTATTCATTATTTCCGAAAAGGCATTTAATGATTCTCCGTCAGGACTTGTAAGTGATGCTTGCGGAACGGGTTCATACAAACTGGAAGAATTTGTAACAGGATCAAAAATGGTTCTTAAGAAGAACGCCGATTATTGGTGTAAGGAAGAAGACTTCACCTGCCCGATTCAGGCGGCAAATGTAGAAAAGATTGAAATCATTTTCGTTCAAGAGAATGCATCTCAGATAGTAGCGCTTCAAACCGGAGAGGCTGATATCGATTCGAATCTTTCACTTGCCGATGCCGGTGATTTCGTTGACGGCGGTAAATATGATGACAAGTTCAACGTATTTACTTATTGGGACAACCTTACAAATTGCATTCTTCCAAACTGCCACGAGGATGCCCTTACCGGAAACCCCGTCATGAGAAAAGCTCTTTTCTATGCAATCAGTGTAGAAGGTGTAACCGCGGGATTATCTGCAGACGTACCGGGTGCATTCCGCGAATGCTACGGAATGGGTAATCCGAACTTCCCTGATTTCTCGGAATCATGGGCAACTTGGGATAACTATCAGACAAAGACGGATCTTGAGCTTGCCAAACAGTATCTTGCAGAGGCCGGATATAATGGAGAAACCATAAGGATCATTGCCATGGCAGGAGATAGTGAAACTATTGCTGTTATTCTTACCGGCATGCTTGAGCAGGTCGGAGTTAAGAGTGAAATCAATCTTGTTGACCGTACTTCACAAGGAGCCGTAAAGGGAGATCCTACTGCTTGGGACCTTTCAGTCGAAGCTTGGGCTTCCTCAGATTTTGTCGTAAATGTTTGGGATAAGTTGTGGAAATCAGCTAATGAGCAAGGATATATCGCTGAATCAAACCAGTACATTAAGGACGACGAGTTCTTGCAGATGTGCCTTGAGAGCAAGACCATTGAGGGACACAATCAGGAGATAGTTGACAAGATTCAGAAGCACATTATTGAAAACGCTTATGCAATGGGTCTTAGCCAGAAGTGCGGAATCCTTATTTACCCGACATATGTCAAAGGTTTGTATTTAACAGATAAAAATGCAGTTGTCGTTGGTGCTTGTACATATAACGAGAAGCAATAATCTTTTTCATTTTTTGGCCGGACGGCGCCACTTCGCTTTTGGCGAGGTGGCGCCATTCCATAAAAAGGGGAAACTGATATGTGGAAATATATAATAAAAAGGCTTTTATGGCTGATATTGATTGCTATCTGCGTTGCCCTCCTGATTTTTGTAATCATGTGGTTTGTCCCGGGCGATCCCGCAAAATTAATACTCGGACAAGAAGCAACGCCGGACGAGCTGGAATTCTATAGGGAATTACACGGATTGAACGATCCGTTTTTTGTACAGATGTTTCGGTTTCTGTATGATACATTTATTAAGTTTGATTTAGGGACGTCTTATGTTTTCAAGACACCTGTTATCCAGGAACTTGCGACAAGAGTCCCAAGAACGTTGTCCCTTGGCTGGACAAGCATATTCTTAAATATGTGTATAGGTATTCCTTTAGGAATATACACCGCGATGCACAGAAACAGTTTTGGAGATCAGGGGTTGATGGTTTTGGCCATGGTCGGCATTTCAATGCCGCAGTTCTGGCTGGCGCTTATGCTGGTGGTACTGTTTTCACTTAAGTTGGGATGGCTTCCGCCATTTGGCATTGACCACTGGACCTGCTGGATAATGCCGATTATTTCATGCTCCGTTGCCGGAATCTCTATGAATGCAAGGCAGACAAGAGCTGCCGTCTTAGAAAATATCAGAGCCGACTATGTTGCTACAGCGAGGGCAAAGGGCCTTCCGAAGAATAAGATAATATACAAACACATATTGCCAAATGCGTTAATTCCTGTAGCAAATCAGCTTGGAGGTGCCTTTGGACGTTCTATAAGCGGTACCGTTGTAGTAGAAACGGTATTTGCTTTTCCGGGAGTAGGAACCTATATGCTTCAGGGGATCCAAGCCAGAGATTATCCGATTGTCAGGTCGTGCATTCTTGTATTGGCCCTGTTTGCAGCATTTATAATGTTGCTGGTGGATTTGTTCTATGCATATTTGGATCCGCGAATCAAGGCACAGTATATTCAATCTTCAGCCGGGAAAGGAGGCCGCCAGATATGAGTTCATTCGAAGCCACAGCTCCTATTCTTATGAAACGAAAAAAACGCAGCATGTTTCGTATTACCTGCAAACGGCTGGCCAGAAGCCCCGTTGCCATGATTGGATTGGGGATATTGCTTATTCTGGTGCTGTCGGCAATTGCCGCTCCCCTTATCGCACCGTATAGTCCGACACATATGGATTACAGTGCGGTTTTCTGCAAGCCTTGCAAGGAGCATATATTCGGAACAGACGGACTTGGCAGAGACCAATTCAGCCGTATGCTTTATGGCGGAAGATATTCTCTGTCACTTGGCTTTATTTGTTCTTTTATCGGAATGATTTGGGGCGTTTTTTTCGGAGATCTTGTTGGATACATTGGCGGAAAGACCGACATGATTGTAATGCGAATAGTAGATATACTTTCCGCAATTCCGCAGATGCTGCTTGCTATAATCATTTCAACATCTATGGGAGCAGGTTTTTTTAATACAATTTTAGCGTTGACGATTGGAGGCCTTCCGGGACATTTAAGAGGGCCCAGAGCCATGTGCTTAAAAGAACGGCAAATGGAATATCTCGAAGCAGCAAAGGCAATGAACTGCTCAACTGCCAAGATTATTTATAAACATATGATGCCTAACACACTGTCTCCGACCATTGTCGGAACGGCAATGGGCATTGGCGGCTCAATCGAAAGCGCAGCCGCATTGGCATATATTGGTTTGGGAGTTCAGCCTCCGACGCCTGAATGGGGAGCAATGCTGGCCTACGGTAAGGGTTATATTCTAAAGTATCCGCATCTCATTATGTGGCCCGGAGTTATCATTGCGATAACCGTTCTTGCAACCAATATGTTTGGTGACGGTCTTCGTGACGCCATGGATCCAAGGCTGAAAGACTAAGGGAGTATACAGATGAAGAAAAAAACTATCCGGAAAGAAAGCCAAGTAGTAAAACCTATGAAGGCAATCACTTTTTAGATATTCAGGAATTGGTTGTATATTATACCTCGGAAGGTCAAAAGGTTGAAGCGGTAAATGGAGTTAACCTTTATCTGGAAAGAGGAGAAACTCTTGGTCTTGTAGGCGAGACCGGAGCAGGAAAGACAACTATCGCCAAGACAATTCTTAGAATTCTTCCGGACCCGCCGGCGAAGATTGGCAGCGGGGATATCTGGCTCGAAGGAGAGAATCTTCTTGATAAGCCTGAATCTGAAATGTTGTCTATCCGGGGCGGAAAGATTGCAATGATTTTCCAAGATCCGATGACAGCATTGAACCCAACTATAACTGTCGGCAATCAAATTAGTGAGGTAATCCAGCATCACAATCCAAGGATGTCGAAAAGGGAAGTAGTAAATAGAATGCACGAAATGCTGGAAATGGTTGGAATTCCTACAAAGAGATCTGTTGAATATCCCCATCAGTTCTCGGGCGGAATGAAGCAACGAGTAGTTATTGCGATTGCGTTGGCATGCAATCCGTTGCTCCTGCTTGCGGACGAACCCACAACAGCTTTGGATGTTACCATTCAAGCTCAGGTCCTTGATATGATGAGGGAATTAAGAAACAAGATGAATACAAGCATGATTCTGATTACACACGATTTGGGCGTTGTAGCAGAGACCTGTGATCGGGTAGCAGTTATTTATGCCGGACAAATCGTTGAAAGCGGAACAAAGAGACATATTTTCAAGAATCCGTCCCATCCTTATACAAACGGTCTCTTCGGATCGTTGCCTAATTTGCATGAAAAGCTTCCGAAAGAAGGACATAAACGCCTTTCTCCCATTCCGGGACTGCCGCCCGATCCGACGCAGTTGCCGCAGGGCTGTCCGTTTTCTCCTCGTTGCCGGAATGCAACGGAAGAATGCAGGCAAGGAAAGATTGCGGATGTTGAGGTCGAGCCGGGGCACATTGTTAAATGCATAAAGGCAACAAAGGAGGGCAAATAAATGGCACTTCTTGAGATTAATAATTTAAAAAAATATTTTGATGTCGCTGCGGGCACTAATCATGCCGTTGATGATGTTTCCATGAAAATTGAACGTGGCAGAACAATGGGTGTTGTAGGCGAATCCGGATGCGGAAAAAGCACTCTTGGACGTACTGTCATTCGTTTGCAGGATGTGACCTCCGGGCAGGTATTGTTAGACGGAGAGGATATTACTTTTGCCAAAAGAAAAGACTTGAGAAGACTCCGCGAGAAAGTATCTATCATTTTTCAAGATCCTTACAGCTCACTGAATCCGCGAATGTCTGTTGAGGAAACCATCAGGGAGCCTCTTATTGAGTCAAGGAAATACACAAGGGCCGAGATAAGTAAGCGCACCGAGGAATTAATGGAGATGGTTGGAATTGAAGAACGCCTTAGAATGGCTTATCCTCATGAAATGGACGGTGGTCGTCGTCAGAGGGTTGGCATCGCAAGAGCAATCGCTCTCAATCCTGAATTTATTGTTTGCGACGAGCCGGTATCCGCACTTGACGTATCAATTCAAGCACAGGTTCTGAATCTTTTGATGGATCTTCAGGAAAAAATCGGTCTGACATATATGTTTATTACACATGACTTGTCAGTTGTAAGACATATTTCGGACGACATATCTGTTATGTATCTTGGACAGCTTGTTGAAACATCCCGTAGTCAGGAACTCTTCGAAAAGCCCCTTCATCCATATACGCAGGCACTTCTTTCGGCAATTCCGAGCATAGACATTGATTATCCGATGAGCCGGATTGCGTTAAAAGGAGAGATTACATCCGCGATTAATCCGGAGCCGGGATGCAGATTTGCTTTAAGATGTCCCTATGTGCAGGATAAATGCCGTAAGCCGCAAGCCCTTGAGGAAATTGAACCTAATCATTTTGTTTCATGTTGTCGAGTTCGGGAAATTAATGAGTTATAATAACGATAATTTGGCAAGAAGCGAGTAAGATATGGAGTAATCAGCATGAGTGATTATATTAAAAAAGTTACATGCGTAACGGACAATTTTAAAGACGGACAAAAGATAGTTGCAGCAAGAATTCAGTATAATTTCGAGATTGATAAAAGCTGGATCAGCGCGCCTTGCTTTTGGGTCAAGGATAGAAAAATTATCGGGATAGATGTAGACGGTTGTGAGGTTACATTACAGCTGGATCCAAGTCAAAGAGAGGCGGGAATTGTCAAACCTCCTTCGCCTCCAATCAATTTAGAGGAAGCCCCAAGGATTACTCCCAAGAAACTTCCGGAGGGAGTCCCTTCGAGGGATAGGCCGCCTGCGGTTTGCAAGCCGAGGAAAGTTATTGTAAGACAGGTATCCGAGATAAAGGCCTTGGACGGAACAATAATAAAGCCGGCGGAGAAAGATTACATTTCCGACGAAGCTGTAGAGCCGATTATTTGTGAATTCAAGCAGTTTGAGTACGGGGGAATTCCTTACAATTTATTTGAGCCTGAAAAAAACGAGGAAAAACTCCCGCTGGTGGTTTTCATTCACGATGCGGGTACTTGCGGGGATGATCCGCAGATTACTTTGTCGCAGGGAAGCGGCGCGATTTCATTTGCCGCACCCGAGTGGCAAAAAGAACATCCTTGCTTTGTGCTGGCACCGCAGATTTCCAGGGGAATACATCTGACCAAAGATAACTTCGAGGTAGCAGATGAGCTGGAGGTTATTAAAGCATTGATTGATGATGTGGCTGATAAATATAATGTGGACAAGCGCCGCATTTATTGTACGGGACAGTCCATGGGATGTATGGCTTTTTGCGAAATGAATATCCGATATCCGGAGTATTTTGCAGCGTCCCTTCTTGTAGCGGGGCAATGGTCACCTGAAAAAATGGCGGATAAATGTACAAAGTGCAAATTCTGGATTCTTGTTTCCGAGCATGACGCCAGAGCGTTTCCGGGAATGAATGCCGTCGCGGATGCTCTTGAGGAAAAGGGTGTCGTAATCGGCAGATATTTCTGGGACGGGAAGCTGTCTGACGAGGAAATTAACATATTAGTCGGAAAAGCGATGAGGGATGATGTGGATATGCGCTATACGGTATTTAACGGCAGCACGGTAGTTCCTCCGGGAACCGTTGACGGACCGGGCAGCAATCACACATCAACCTGGAACAGGGTTTATCCGATTAAAGGATTAAAAGAATGGCTGTTTTCCTGCAAAAAATAATCTGACAATCCAAAATAGCGACCGGCGGACGGTCGCTGTTTTTATAAAAGGTTGCTATTGAAATTTGGTAAAACTATCTGATAACCTTGCTGCCGAACGGAGCCTGATTCTCGTTGGGAATGTTAACGTATTTCATTCTTTTTTCAAAAAAGAACACGGCAAATGACAATCCTCCCGCAACAAGCTCAAGTCCGATATTCAAAAGATGAGCATTTAGATTGTCGGCCGGGTTAAGAATCACATAAATAATCGTTGTCAGCATCGTAGCAAGAAGCCCCATTGAAAAAACAAAGGAGATTCTATAAAGCCAGACCGAGCTGACCTGATGCTCCCAGATAGTCATTAGCTTTTTGGCCTTTGCGTAAACAACAAAAATCCACGCAACCGGAATTATCAGGATACCTGTAATCATCCCGGGTGCTGCAACATATTTACAATAGTTGCTGCCAATTCTTCTTGTCATTGCGAAAACAAACAGAGCAATGGACAAAAGAAGCATTATGCCGTACAGAACACGAACCAAAACATAGTCGCAAGCCCGCAAATTCTGTTTAATCCACGGCGCCACATAGATGCGGTCAATTTTGTAAGGCTTGCCGAGGCGGTCAATACGTGTTTCTGCCCAGCCGCTCCAATAAGAGTGGTAAAATGCACTTCGTGTCACACCCATATTGGGGTCGAGAAAATCGAGGCTGCCCTCATCGTCTCTTGCCGAGACGGTTTGCTTCTCACGAAGGCCGTATATATCGTTACCTTTACTCCACTTGGCGTTAGGGTTGACAATCCGTTTAAGGAAATTCCAAAAACTCATGACACAGTCCTTTCATTGCTATAGGAGATTATATCAAACAACACTGGCGCAATCCAATACCAAGACAGCGAAAACCGGTTTAAAAATAATGTTATTTTTAAAACAGCCGATAATCGGATTGGCAAAGCGGGACATAAAAAGCAAAATAAACAAAGCAGAAAAGAAAGAAATTCTTGTCACGGAGGGAGGTTTGCATGAATAATCAAAACAAATCTGATTTAAGAACGGTGGAAGGAGCAAAATCAATGAGAGGACACGGCGGTCTGGGTGTAAGGAAGCGGCCGGAGCCGCTAAAGGAAGCATTCGTAACGGATTGCGGTAACGGCATTTTTAACATTACTTCACCGCCAATGAGATTTCAACAGTATCTTGTGATAGGCAAAGAAAAAGCACTGCTTATAGATACGGGATTTGGATTAGGCTCCCTTAAAAAAATCATAGACGGACTGACAAGCCTGCCGATTATTTTACTTAATACACACGGACACCCGGATCATGGCGGCGGCAACGAAGAATTTGGCAGTCCGCTTCTTCATCCTGCGGACAGCGATTTGTATTTTGACAAATGCTCCTATGAATACAGAAAAACGGAGATGACTCGTGACTGGCAAATGGAAGAAGAGGCGGCAAAGATTTTTAGAGAAACCCCCGCGCCGATTCCGGTAGAGGACGGGACGATAATTGATCTTGGAGAAAGGAAACTGACGGTGATTCATACTCCGGGCCATACACGAGGCAGTGTATGTGTATGGGATGAGCAGACCCGCAACCTGTTTGCGGGAGACAATATCCAACCGATGACGACGGCTTTGACCGAAGAAAGTGCGGCAGATTTGAGCACATATATAAAATCCCTAAAGCGGCTCAAAGAGTTTGACATTCAAGGCATTTATGGAGGCCATTTCCAAGGCGGAACAAGCCCGGATCTGATTGACAGTAAAATCAAATGTGCCGAAAAAATGCTTTCCGGAGACTGGGGCAAATATATGGATATCGGAAGGAATAAGGGTTATATACAGGAGGTTGACGGAACGTCCATCTGCTGTGCTCCGGAGAAAATGAAATAATTTTAGACAATGCTGACTTCGTGTGATAGACTGAAGACGCACGGGAATTAGCGTAAAAGCGCCGACTGCCATAACCCGGGAGCCGGCGCTTCGGTTCAGGAGGCCAAAATGAACAACTTCAACACACCTGCGGAAACGGTGATTGCCAATACAAAAGCGGCCGAAATTAAGGCATCTCTTCCTTTGGGAAAAATGATTCTTCTCGGTCTTCTTGCCGGCGGCTTTATTGCCTTTGGCGGCGCAGCCGGCAGTACCGCAGCCCACGGACTGGCGGATGCGGGGCTGGTCAGATTTGTCAGCGGCATAGTTTTCCCGTTGGGATTGATAATGATTGTGCTGTGCGGAGGGGAGCTGTTCACCGGCAACTGCCTGATGGGGATGGCCGCCTTGAACAAGCAGATAAAATGGAGCCGCCTTGTGCGCAATTTAGTTGTGGTATGGCCGGCAAATTTCGTCGGTGCGTTTGTGATTGCCCTGTGTGTTTTTATGGCCGGGAATTTTGATATCGGCGGCGGCGCGCTTGGAGCATTTACCATAAAGGTCGCGGTAGGCAAGGCGGCCCTCGGAATTCCGGCCCGGATTTTCTCAGGGGTCGTTTGCAACATTCTCGTGTGCATGGGCGTTCTTCTTGCCGGCGCGGCCAAAGATGCAATCGGAAAAATATTCGGTGCATTCTTCTCTGTATTCACCTTTATAATAATCGGTGCAGAACACTGTGTGGCCAACATGTATTATTTTCCTGCCGCTCTTCTGGCAAAAACGAACCCGCTATACGTAGCAAAGGCGCAGGAGCTTTTCGGGCTCAGCGCCGCTCAGATAGAAGGGCTGAACATAGGCAGCATGTTTAACAATCTGCTTTTTGTGACTCTGGGAAATATCATCGGCGGCGGAATTCTTGTCGGTGTGACATATTATTTAATTTATGTAAGAAAAAAAGAGAATTAACGGCAAGAATTGGTGTTTATATAGTTTTCAAAAACTTTTTTTGTAAAAAGGGCGGTTTGAGGGTTCCCGAACCGCTATTTTTTATTATATTTTTCAAGAAAGCTGTAGTTTTTCTTGCCGACCTTGTATCCCGGGAAGGTTTCCAGGTTGACAGCGTGAATACTGTTGAAAATGCTGCTTTCAATGTCGGGATTAGTCTTCTTAAGCTCGGCAATCAGCTGCTTAATTTCCCGACGCTTGGAATCGTCTTCGCCGTCTCCGTCGGCATTTTGTTCCGTGAAGCGGCATGCGCATTGCAGAAAGTCCAGATTATTATAATTTTTCCATGCAATAATATCCTCTTCCCGAATGCAATACATGGGACGAATCAGGGACATTCCTTCAAAATTCGTGCTGTGAAGCATAGGAAGCATTCCCTGTAACTGTGAGGAGTAAAACATTCCCATGATTGTAGTTTCAATGACGTCATTTAAGTGATGGCCAAGGGCAATTTTATTGCAGCCAAGGTCTTTTGCCCGACTATAAAGGGCACCGCGTCTCATACGTGCGCATAAATAACACGGAGACCTGTCTGCGGAATGGGCCGCATCAAATATATCGGACTCGAAAATCCGAATAGGAATCTCCAGGAGCGCTGAATTTTCAATTATTTTTCTGCGGTTGTCAGGATTGTAGCCGGGATCCATTCCGAGAAAAACCGGTTCAAAGGGGATATCGCTATGGCGATGCAATTCCTGCATCAATTTTGCCAGAAGAAAAGAATCTTTCCCCCCGGAAATGCAGACGGCAATCCTGTCATCCTCCTTTACAAGCTCGTATCTTTTAACGGCAGCGACAAAGGGCGCCCAAAGTTCCTTGCGGTATTTTTTTATAATGCTGCGTTCGGCAAGCTGGCATCTGGTAAGTTCTTTTGGCATAGTCGGTATAGAGGTGTGCCTGCGGCACATCGGAGCCCGAAAGCTCCTGCAAGTATTTGCGGAACATAATATCTATTCGCGCGCAGTTTCATTATATAGAGTTTCAGGTTTTGTATTTGCAATAAGGTCTTTTACAACCTCGCCAACAATTATCATGCCGGCAACGGACGGAACAAATGAAACGGAACCTGGGCTGTGTCTTCCGTTTTCCGTTTCGGCGACAGCGTTCAGAGGCTCTTCGTTGGAAAAAACAACCTTCAGGGAATCGATGCCGAGCTCGCGGCATTTTTTGCGCATAACCTTGGCAAGCGGACAGCCGGATGTCTTATAAATATCTGAAACTTCAAAGGCGATCGGGTCAAGTTTGTTGCCGGTTCCCATGCAGCTGATAATCGGAATGCCGGCTTTTTTAGTTGCCTGAATCAAGGCAAGCTTGCCGCTGACCGTGTCAATGGCGTCAACCACATAGTCGTATTTGGAAAAATCAAATTGATCTTCGGTTTCCGGGCCGAAGAAGACATCATGGGTGACAACATTACAGGAGGGGTTAATATCCAAAACTCTTGCAGCGGCGATTTGGGTTTTGGGAAGACCTATGGTGCTGTGCAATGCGATAATCTGGCGGTTTATATCGGTTTCGCTGACTGTGTCGCAGTCAATCAGGTCGAGAGCGCCGATGCCGCTTCTTGCCAGACCTTCCATTACGTAACTTCCGACGCCACCTATGCCGAAAACGGCAACACGTCTGCTATGAAGTATATCTATTCCTCTTTCACCCAGCAACAATTCCGCTCTGGAAAAAATTTCTTTTCCGCACATAATTACACTATCACACCCCCACCGATTACGATGTCGCCATCATACATAACTGCAGCCTGTCCCGGGGTAATTGCCCTTTGAGGCTCATCGAAAAACACTTTTATCGTACCGCTTCCATTCGGTTGACACAGGGCGCTTGCCGGGCTTTGCCTGAAACGGATCTTTATTCGGCAACGAAACGGCTCCGACAGCGGACGGACAGACGTCCAATTGACATCGGAAATTGTCATTTCCTTGCCGAAAAGAAGAGCTTCTTCTCCTACAAACACCCTGTTGGATGCCATGTCTTTGCCAAGTACGTAAACCGGAGACGGAACGGAAAGCCCCAGCCCTTTCCTCTGGCCGATGGTATATCTGACGGCCCCTTTGTGGTGTCCCGGACACTTGCCGTCAGCAGTTATGAATTCACCGCCGGCATATTCATGGCCGGTGAATGATTCAAGAAAAACACCGTAATCTCCGTCCGGAACAAAGCAGATATCCCGGCTTTCTTTCCTTTCGGTATTTTCAAGAGACAGCTCCGAAGCCAGTTTACGGATATCGGATTTGTGATAGTCCCCCAAGGGGAACATAATATGTGAGAGTCGGGACTGGGTCAAATTAAAAAGAAAATAGCTCTGATCCCTGGTTTTATCCAAAGCTTTTCGTAGCCGGTAAAGACCGCTTTCTTCATCCCGGGTAATCCGGGCATAGTGGCCGGTAACCAGAAAATCAAAACCCATCTCCAAAGCAAGGTCAAGAAGCATGCCGAATTTAATGTGTTTATTGCAGTCAACGCAAGGGTTGGGAGTCCGGCCATCTTCATATGCCGAGACGAAACGACGCATTACATGTTTTCTGAAAGCCCCGGAAAAATCAATCGCCTTGAAGGGTATTCCGATGCGGGATGCAATACGGGCGGACGCAGAAGCTTCTTCCGTATATTCATCCGGAGAAATAAAACGGTAATACTCTCCGGCAACCTTGAACTTCTCATCGCTGCCGGAGCAATCCCCCATAAGCTTCATTGTCATTCCAAGACAATCATAGCCGGTTTTTTTCATCATATATGCGGCTATGGAGCTGTCTATTCCGCCGCTCATGGCAATCAGGGCTTTCGCAGGTGTGTTCATGGCTTAATACGAATCCTAAAAATTTCTTCCGAGGGTTGTTAATGTTTTCCCGACTGTCGTTGATTTTATCACAGAATGAGCCTCTTGCAAATCCGCATTTTGCCACAAGGACTTTACTTGATAAGTGAAAGCTTTTGGCTTAATATAAATTTGCCGTTCAAATAGGCGGCAAGAAAAGCATGGTAAAAGAGGTTATCGATGTATAAGACAGTTTTATTTGACCTTGACGGAACGCTGATGGATTCCGGTCCGGGGATTATCAATTCCATTAAATATGCTCTTGATAAAATCGGAGCACCCTTCCCGGCCGAGGAGGTTTTCTATAAATTTATCGGGCCGCCGCTGCTCGACTCTTACGGAAAATACTGCAATTTGACCGGAGACATTGCATGGGAGGCACTGGAACTCTACAGGGAATACTTCTCAACAAAGGGAGCCTTTGAAAATTCGGTTTACGACGGCATTGAGGAATGCCTCGTACAGTTGCGGGATGCCGGAAAGCGATTGATTATCGCGACATCGAAGCCTGAGATTTACGCGGTTGACATAGTCCGTCATTTCGGGTTGGATAAATATTTTGATTTTGTTGCGGGCGCATCCATGGATGAAACCTGCAATAAAAAGCCCGATGTAATAAGATATGCTCTTGAAAGGGCAGGCATCTGCAATCCGTCTGAGGTCGTAATGGTAGGTGACCGCAGTTACGACGTCACGGGGGCAGCCGAGCTTGGAATGGACAGCATAGGAGTACTCTACGGCTACGGAAGCCTGAAAGAATTAGAGGACGCCGGAGCAACCTTTACAGCAAAAACCCCGCGGGAGATTGCGGGGGTGATTTTGCGATAATTTCATTAAAAAATCGATTTTGCCGGAAGATGCCGGCAAGGAGTTTTAATCCGGACTGAACTCGGGTTCCTCCGCGTTCAGGTCTTCATAGCTATATCCCCAGGCATCGGCAAATTCGGCATATTTCCAATAAGAGCTGGCGGCATTCCAGGGAATGAAGCCTCCTGTCAGGCCGGCATCGTACAGGGCCTGAGCCTGTTCCGAAATCTTTTCGGAGCCGTAGTTGACGGTGGGATTCCAGTGAGGTGTGTTGTATCCCGTTATCCACGTGCGCACGGCAGCAGGAGTGGGAGCCTGAGTCTGGCACTGTGCGGCATTTGTGGCCCAATAATACATGATGTTGTAAGGGTAAGTCCACACATCTTCCGTGCCAAAATGGTCCACATAGGGCATGCCGCTGATGGCATCTACTATATTTGTTATGGCAGGCCAATATTGTCCATAGGCCGTAACATATCCATTTGCGCTCTCGCCGAAAACATCAACCGACACATATGCTCCGGCTTCATGAAGGGTATCTGTGGCATAGAAGAGGAAATTCTGAACAGCCTCCGCCTTTTCCTCACCATAGTAATTTTTATAGTCCGCATCGGGGTCATTTTTGGAAATTGAGTAGGCATTTTCCGGAAAACGCACATAGTCAAACTGAATCTCATTAAACCCCATGCGCTCCACGGACTCAACGGCAAGCTGTACATTGTATTCCCAGACCTCCCGGCTGAATGCGGAAGGCCAGGTGCCGTCCGTCAGATAGGACTCAATCACGGTTTGAGGATTATCTCCGGCAAAAATAGCGTCGCTGAAGACAACTATTCTGCCGATGGTATAAAGGCCGGCATCTTTGTATTTTTGGACTGCCTCTTTAAACGGTTCAAAGTAATGCAGGCTGGTTTCAAAGGACGCGGGAGAAATATCTCTTGCGGCTTCAGCCTCGTAAGCGAGAACGCCGTCCTTTATGTCAATGACTACTGCATTTACACCACAGCTTTGTGCAAGCTCAATATAATCCTCGGCATCCATGGCTGCGGCACAGTTAAGGTACATTCCCCTTACGTCTTCGGGCGGGTTGTTTCCCGGAATGGAAATCCTTTCGTAGGGATAATAGTCCAGATTGCCGGGGTCGCCGCCATATAAATCAAAGGCGGAATAAATGCCGTCCTTGTTCATTTCAAAATATTCTTCATTTACTGCAAGTGCGGAAGCTTCGTCATCGACCAGGTATTTTCTGTAAACCCAGCCTTCCGTTTCGTCACAGGCGACAAAGTATTTATTGACCTGTCCATCCTCCATCAGATAATCAAAGCCGGAGATTTCAAGGCATGAACCCTTGGGAAGCCAGCCGGAAATATTCGCGCCGGAAGGATTCTCATATACCGTAACGGGGGTGCGGACGTATTTGCATTTTTCCATGACGGCTCCCGAGAGGGTCTGCGACAGATTATCCGGATTGACAAGATATTTGCTGCCGCCCAGCGTTATCTCCATGATATACGCAAGCAGTATGTCGGAGGTTTTCCCTTCCGGATCCGTAGAGCTTTCCGGGACAGGTTCCGGTTCTCTTTTTGCCTTTTTCTCATTAACATATTTGCCTTTAGAGGTTACATATTTTCCGTCAAATTGTACTTCAGTGCCCCTTACGGCGGAAGTTACCTGCGTGAAAACACAATTCTCTTTATCATAAGTGTAAAGGGGAACTTCCGTGTTTTCGGACGCAAGATAGAAAATCTCCGATTTGGGAGCTTCGGTGGTGGTTTGTTTGGAAGAAAGGCTGTCTTTGTTGTTAGCCGAATTCTTACATCCGGACAGGGCAAGCAAGGCAGCTGACAGGACAAGCAATAATAATATAGCAAGGCATTTTTTCATGACGCAAACTCCTTATTAATAACGTTACGATATTATAATAAAGAAAGTGAATTTTGGCAATGCGCAATACAAAAGTGCGCATGAAAAACTCAAGTTTCAGTTGATAAATTCAACGTTTTTGTTTATCATATGTTTTAATCGTTTTAGAAGCAACCCGTTAGTAATGTTGCTATTAGGAGGAAAAAGATGGAAACAATAACAGCCAAGGCGCCCTGGAAGGATCATCTGGGAGGATTGCCGTTTACATTGGAATATTACGAAGGAACCATTTACGAGGCTATCAAAAGGACAGCTGAAACATACCCTAACGATATAGCTTTTGATTTCATGGGGGCATCTACAACATATAAAAAAATGCTTGAGCAGATTCAGAAGTGCGCACGGTCGCTTCGTACTCTGGGTGTGAGAGATGGCGACAAGGTTACTATTGCGTTGCCGAATTGCCCTCAGGCCATTTACAGCTTTTATGCGCTGAACTGCATCGGAGCCGTTGCAAACATGGTTCATCCCCTGTCCGCAGAAAAAGAGCTGGAGTTTTATTTGAATGAATCCGACAGCGTAAGCGTGATTACACTTGACCAGTTTTATCATAAATTTGAGGCAATCAGAGCAAAAACAAAGGTCGTCAATATTGTCCTTGCGAGCATTAAGGACGAGCTTACCAGGCCGATTAAAGCGGGCTACATGCTGACGGAAGGCCGCAAGATCAAGAGGATTCCGGCGGATGCGCCTGTTATCAGATGGCGGGAATTCATGAACATCGGGAAGTCATGTTTCTGGAATTATGAGGTTCATAAGGATTGTCATGAGACCGCGGTTGTTCTTTATTCAGGCGGAACCACAGGGGTTAACAAGGGAATCGAGTTGACCCATATGAACTTCAATGCATTGGCCACCCAGATTGCCGGAGTTAATCCGATGTTCAGGCAGGGAGACAGGATGCTTGCGGCAATGCCTATTTTCCACGGCTTCGGACTGGGTGTATGCATTCACTCCATGTTGTTTAACGGCGGAAGGTGTATTCTGGTTCCAAGGTTTACGGCAGCAACATATGCGAAGCAGATTACGAAGTATAAATGCAATTTCATCGCAGGCGTTCCGACTCTCTACGAGGCGCTCCTTCGTCTTCCAAACATGCAAAAGGCGGATTACAGTTCACTTAAGGGAGTATTCTCAGGCGGTGACTCGCTGAGCATTGAGTTGAAGAAGAAACTGGATAAATTTCTGTATGACCATCATGCAACGATTCAGGTTCGTGAGGGCTACGGAACAACAGAAACGGTTACCGCATGCTGTCTTACACCTCCCACAATGCATAAGGAGGGCAGTATCGGTATTCCCTTCCCGGATACTTATATCAAGATTGTAAAACCCGGAACGGATGAGGAGCTTCCATACGGTGAGGAAGGAGAGATTCTTCTTGCCGGGCCGACTGTCATGAAGAGATACATGAAGCATGAGGAGGAGACCGCCAAGGCTCTCCGCGCTCACGAGGATGGTCTGACATGGGTTTATACAGGAGATCTGGGTGTTATGGATGACCAGGGATTTGTTTATTTCAAGGGCCGTTCAAAGAGGATGATAGTGAGCTCGGGATACAACATTTATCCTGCCCAGATGGAGAATATTCTTGATGCCAACAAGATGGTTTCCATGAGTTGCGTAATCGGTATTCCGGACGAATACAAAATGCAGAAAGTTAAGGCCTTTGTGGTCCTGAAACCGGGATATGAACCCAGTGAGGAGACATGGCTTAAACTGATGGCATATTGCAAGAAATATATTGCCAAATACGCAATGCCGTACAATATTGAATTCAGAGACGACCTTCCAAAGACATTGGTCGGAAAAGTAGCATACAGGATTCTCGAAGAGGAGGAACTCGCCAAAATCGCTGCGGGAGAGAAGGATAATGAGGAGGATCCGTCTTTTACCGAAAAGGAAAAGATTGCCCGCGCAGTAGAAGAGCTGGAAAAGGAAGAGGCGGCAGCGGAAGTTTAATTTAATCTATCATAAAAGGGGGATGTTTTTCATGGGGGAGAAAAGACAAAGACGCCGTTTGGGGGACAGAGTAGACGGCAGGTTGATTCGTGATTTGGACTCTATGCATATCATTACGCCGATTATATATCCTAATCGATGTGATAATGAAGCGTACATTGCGGAAACAATAGACATGGAGCCGATAAGGGCGTATGTTGAAAAGAAAAACAGTGAAGGGGAAATACTGTTTCCTTATACACCCTTTCACATTATTTCTTCGGCGGTGGCAAAGATCCTGACTCTCAGGCCTAAGCTTAACAGATTTATTGCCAACAGATTGACATATCAAAAAAACGAGGTCTCCATATCTTTTGTGGTCAAGAAACTGTTTACCGACGATTCCGCGGAAGGGTTGGCCATTATCCGCGTTAAGGAAGAGGATACCATTAATACATTACATGAAAAACTCTTCAAACAGATAAGCTTCACCAAAGGTGATGATGTTGACGCCTCTACGCAGGCAATGGATTTTTTCAGCAAATTCCCGGTGAGATTGGTCAGAATGGCAGTAAGATTCTTTTGTTTTTTGGAAAAATACGGAAAATGCCCACGAGGGCTGCTTGAAACAGATCCTTTTTATACTTCATGCGTATTATCAAATGTCGGTTCAATCAATCTTCGCAGCGGATACCATCATCTGACCAACTGGGGCACCTGTTCGCTGTTTTGCATGATTGGAGAAATCGGCAAAACCGTGCAGCTTGGACCGAATGATGAAATTGAGGTTAGGGAAACCGTCCCGCTTGGTATTACAATAGATGAAAGGCTCGCGGACGGCTATTATTATTCAAAATCCATCAGGTTGCTGAAAGCAATCCTGGCAAATCCTGAAGTATTAGAGCTTCCGATGAATCAGGAAATAGATTATTAAGAAATCCTTTAAGGAAAAGAATATTTGAAAGAAAGACGTTAAAAATGCCAAAGGCAAAATATTACATTACAACAGCAATTGCATATACATCAGGCAAGCCGCATATCGGTAATACATATGAGATTATTTTGGCCGACGCCATTGCCCGCTTCAGAAGAATGGAGGGCTACGATGTATATTTCCAAACGGGAACCGACGAGCATGGTCAGAAGATTGAAGAGAAGGCTATAGCCGAGGGGATGTCGCCAAAGGAATTTGTTAATAAGACTGCAGATGAAGTAAAGAGAATCTGGGATCTGATGAACACATCCTATGACAGATTTATTAGAACCACTGATGCTGACCACGAAGCGCAGGTCCAGAAGATTTTCAGAAAATTATATGACAAGGGAGACATTTACAAAGGCGCATACGAAGGCATGTATTGCAAAGAGTGCGAGGCCTTCCATACCTCTGCGCAGGCGGCGGACGGCAAATGCCCGGACTGCGGCAGGGAAGTGCATTTTGCCAAGGAAGAAGCGTATTTCTTCAAGATGAGCAAATACGCCGACAGGTTGATTAAGCACATTGAGGAAAATCCTCAATTTATCCGGCCGGAATCGCGTAAGAACGAAATGATGAATAACTTCCTCAAGGTCGGCCTGCAGGATTTGTGCGTATCAAGAACCTCCTTCAAATGGGGCATTCCTGTGGATTTTGATCCTAAGCACGTCATCTATGTGTGGATAGATGCTCTTTCAAACTACATCACCGGCCTCGGCTATGACGCGGATGGTAATAACGGAGAGCTTTACCTGAAGTATTGGCCGGCAGACCTTCATTTGATTGGTAAGGATATCTTAAGATTCCATACTATTTACTGGCCGATAATGCTGATGGCTCTTGATGTTCCGCTGCCTAAGCAGGTCTTCGGACATCCATGGCTTCTTCGCGGGGAAGGCAAGATGAGCAAATCCAGAGGCAATGTTATCTATGCAGACGACCTGGTTGACCTGTTCGGCGTTGACGCAGTAAGATATTTCGTTCTTCATGAGATGCCGTTTGAAAATGACGGAACAATCACCTGGGAGTTGATGGTGGAAAGAGTTAATTCCGATCTTGCAAACACCCTCGGAAACCTTGTAAACAGAACCATTTCCATGACCAACAAGTACTTTGACGGCGTGGTTGAAGATAAGGGCACAGACGGCGAGGTTGACGCGGACCTTAAGAGAGTTGCGACAGAAGCCGCAGCCACCGTTACCGGTAAGATGAACGAACTGAGAGTTGCAGATTCTTTGACCGAGATTTTCAGTATATTCAAGAGGTGCAATAAGTATATCGATGAGACCGAGCCGTGGATACTTGCAAGAGAGCCGGAGAAGGCAGACCGGCTTGCCACCGTCCTTTATAATCTGACAGAGGCAATTACCATCGGCACCTCTCTTCTTGCGCCGTTTATGCCGGAAACCGGTGAGAAGATTTTCGCCCAGCTGAATACAGTTGCAAGAGAGTACGAGGATCTTGACAAGTTTGGTCTGTATCCGCAAGGCAACAAGGTTACCGAAAAACCGGAGATATTATTTACCAGAAAGGACTTAAAAGAAGTCCTGGCTATAGTTGAGGAAAAATAATGAGTCTGATTTTTGACAGTCACGCCCACTATGACGACTCTGCGTTTGATAAAGACAGAGACCGGTTGCTTGCCGGTCTTTCTTCAAATGGTGTGGGTTATGTCATGAACGTAGCGGCAAATTTAAGAAGCATTCCGAAGATTACAGCGCTTACGAAAAAATATAATTTTATATACGGTTCGGCGGGAGTTCATCCTTCCTATGTGAAAGAGCTGAACAACAACAATTTCACTGAGATAGAAGAGGCGCTGGATCACCCGAAGATACTGGCGGTGGGAGAGATCGGTTTAGATTATCACTATGACAATTTAGACAAATCTTGCCAGAAAAAGTGGTTTGCTGCTCAGATAGACCTCGCCAAGAGGACCGGTCTTCCGCTGATTTTGCACAGCCGCGATGCAGCCAAGGATACGCTGGACATTATTACAGCGGAAAATGCCGGGGCTGCCGGCGGTGTAATGCACTGCTTTGCCTACGGAAAGGAAATGGCAAGAAGTTATTTAGACCAGGGCTTTTATATAGGGGTCGGCGGTGTGGTGACCTTCAAGAATGCCCGCAAATTGAAAGAGGTTGTGGAGTATATGCCCCTTGAGAGGATTCTTTTGGAAACCGACTGCCCGTACCTTGCGCCGACTCCGTTCAGAGGAAAGAGAAATGATTCGACACTGCTTAGCTACGTCGTAGAGGCCGTCGCAGAGATAAAGAAGATCAGCAAAGAGGAAGTAATAAATGTCACAACAGCTAACGCCCTCACAATGTATAGACTTAATTAAAAGCCACAGTTTTGCCGTTCAGAAAAAGCTCGGTCAGAATTTCCTGATTGATACCAATATCTTGTCGGCAATCGTGGATGCCGCCGAGGTCGGGCCGGAGGACTGCGTCCTGGAAATCGGCCCCGGAATGGGTGCGCTGACAGGACATTTGCTGGAACGGGCAGCAAAGGTAATTGCCGTTGAGGTTGATAAGATGCTGATTCCTGTTTTGGAAGGCACCTTGGGCTCAAATGATAAGCTCCATCTGATAAACAATGACATTTTGAAGGTGGATATTGCCAAATTGATTGAAGAAGAAAATGACGGCCACCCTATCAAGGTCGTTGCAAATTTGCCATATTACATTACAACTCCAATCGTAATGGAACTGCTGGAGAAGGAACATAATATCGCCGATATTACCGTAACGGTACAGAAGGAAGTTGCACAGCGAATGACAGAGGGCCCGGGCAGCAAGGCCTACGGAGCATTGTCTTTGGCGGTACAGTATTACAGCCGACCAAAGCTTGTCATGAACGTTTCAAAGCATTGTTTTTATCCGAAACCGGACGTAGATTCGGCGGTAATTAAACTGGATATTTACAGGCCGGAGGAACGTCCGGTGAAGGTGGATGACACGGCGATGCTGTTCAAGGTAATTCGGGCGGCGTTCGAACAGAGAAGAAAAACCGTGGTTAATGCTCTTGGAAACGCCGGAAATTTAAGCTATAGCAAGGCACAGGTCTGTCAGGCTCTAAAGGCAATCGGAAAAAGTGAAACAATCAGGGGCGAAACCCTGACATTGGAGGAGTTCGCGCGCTTGTCGGATGTGCTGCAAAAACTGCACCGGAATAAAACGTGCTGAAACAGAATGTATTGAAACAACTAAAAAGAGCATTCGAAGAATTTCTTGCCGGGAGTCTTTTTTTGTTTGATGAATAAATAGATAAGGACGCCTGCAAAAACAAACAGGCTGATCCATTGGGATGTGGAAAAAGGCCCCCAGATTTTACGTATTGCATCGCCTCTCAGGAACTCATCAAGAAAACGAATGACGCTATAAAGCAAAAGATAAATGCTTGTCAAAGAGTATTTATCTTTTGCTTTCTTATAAAGAATTATCAGGAAAATAAACAGGGCAAGCTCCAAAACCGCCTCGAGCACCTGAACCGGAAACCTCGGGAAGTCCGCAATATCATCGCTGATTCCTTCGACAATGTAGCTCGAGTCGTAGTGAACCGCCAGCGGGCCGTGATATTCGATGCCGTAACAGCAGCCGTTCAGCCAGCAACCAAGTCTTCCGAAGAAGTGAAACAGCGGAAAAACCACGGTGGCCATGTTCAGTTCGGGAAGAGGGGAAAACTTATAGATTTTGCAGAAAACAATAATACCCAGATACGCCCCGAACAGTCCGCCATAGAACACCATTCCCGAGGCTCCGTACCCAAGGGCAACAATCAAGTCGGAGAAGGAATGAATCCTTCCCGCATAGTTGGGTATCCAGTCGGGAAGTCCCACGATGAAATACAAAAGGTGGGAGCCGACAAGCAGTCCCGCCATAGCAAAAAGAACCATTGTCAGAGGCTGCCATCCGGGCAGGCCTCTTTTCTTCGCAAAGATGAAAAGAACGACCAGCACGGACAGCAGCCCAATGATTGCAATTAAACTATAGAATCCTATCGTGTTACGCAGGAATTCAAACATAACACATCAGCTTAGTAGTTTTCAGCTATCGATACAATTAAAACAATCAGCCAGATAACAGCAGATACCGCACTGATGATAATACCCGCAAGCGAGAGCTTTCGTCCTACGGAAGCCATTTTGCTTCCCGGATTAGAGACGGCGCATTTACCCGCAAGAATCATTCCCGCAATGCCACAACCTATACCGAAGATTCCATAAGCCCAGCAAAGTGACAATGAAGCAATACCCAAAGCCAAGGTAATTATAGGCTTAACAGGATTGTATCTTTCGGTAGTCTGGGCATTAAACTGCTCGTAGGAAGGAACCGGCTCGCTCGCAGCCGGAGTTGCATAGGAAGGCTCGGCGCCTACCGGAGCGCCCGCCTCAGGGGTAGTGGCCGCAACGTCAACAGGGTTGGGGTTGGCACCACAACTGGTGCAAAAATTTGCAGCATCATCTAATTGTGTTCCACAGTGTATACAGAATTTCAAGACACATAACCTCCTTTAAAATTATAGATGAATTTTAGCACGGATATGATATACTTTCAACATGAAAACAATAATTTTAACCGAATCTTCATGTAATATTAAGAAGGCCGCAAGCATTTTAAAAAAGGGCGGAACAGTTGCTTTTTCAACGGATACGGTGTATGGACTGGGAGCGGTATACGACAATCAAACAGCCATTCGAAGAATATTTGAGGTAAAGGGGCGTGACGAGGGCAAGCCCCTTAGCATATTAATCAGCGACATGGAGCAGGTCGGACTTCTTACCGGACATGTGCCGGAGGAGGCCAGGTCTCTAATGGAGGCATTCTGGCCGGGAGCATTGACCGTTATTCTCGAAAAGAGCGACCTTGTTCCGGACATTGTGACCGCCGGTAAAAACACGGTTGGACTCAGGATGCCTGCAAGCCGGTCCGCAAGGGAACTGATAAGGAGAACAGGAAAACCTCTTGCCGCACCAAGTGCAAATCTTTCAGGTAAACGCAGCCCGGTTTCGGCGGAAGAGGTTTCGGCGGATTTGCTTGGGTCGATAGACATGATTATTGATTCCGGAGAATCCGGCACAGGCGTTCCGTCAACAGTAATAGAAGTCAGGGACGGGGCAGTAAAGGTTTTCAGGGAGGGAACAATCACCGAAGATATGATAAGAAAACAACTTGGCATAGAAAATAAAATTAAGGGTATCATTTCATGATTAAATATAATACAATAGTTTTTATAGATGAAGATAACACCGGACTGAGTCCTTTCGCCGCAGGGCTGTTCAAAAAGAAGTTGCGGGAGACGGGAAGCACTATCAGCACGTATTCCAAAGGAACGGCGGTGCTTTTTCCGGAACCGGTCAATCCGAGGATAGCCGAACTTGCAAAGGCACGGGGAGTCTTTTTGGAAAATCACAGCGCTGCCGCCCTTCAGGAGGAGGATTATGCAGACGATACGCTGATTCTGACAATGGACAGCATCAGCAGGAACAGAGTTTACGCAACCTGCGCCGGGCCTGCAAACATATTTATGCTGAAGGAGTACATGGGCGAGAACGGAGAATTGCGGCTGCCGATAGGAGAAGGTATTGAAAAGTATGAGGCTGTCTGCACGGCAATTGACAGGCTGCTGGATGGCCTGATTCAAAAAATAAAGGAAGAGGACATTCTGATATGATAGCAATGGGAAGTGATCACGCAGGATATGAAATGAAGCTGGCACTCGGAAGGCACCTTGAAGAGAAGGGATATGAGATTTCCGATTACGGATGCCATAGTACGGAATCATGTGATTATCCCGAGTTTGCAAAGGCAGTTGCCAAAGCAGTTGCAGAGGGCAAGGCTGAGATGGGAGTTCTTATTTGCGGAACCGGGATAGGAATGTCCATGGCGGCCAACAAGGTGCCCGGAATCAGGGCGGCAGTGGTTACGGAGGATTTCTCCGCCGCCGCCACAAGACAACATAATGACGCCAATATTCTTTGTCTGGGAGCCAGAGTCCTGAGCTTGGAAAAAGCCACGGAACTGCTTGACATTTTCTTGGAAACACCGTTTTCCCACGGGGAAAACCATAAAAGGAGGATAAGCAAACTTGAGCAGTAAGCGTTTGGATTATATCAGTTGGGATGAATATTTCATGGGAATTGCAAAGCTATCGGCCCAGCGTTCAAAGGACCCGTCAACCCAGGTGGGGGCATGCATAGTCAGTCCCGACAACAAGATTCTTTCAATGGGATATAACGGGTTTCCCACCGGATGTTCGGATGATGAATTCCCGTGGGGGAAGACAGACGATACGCCTGACCATTCCAAGTACTTTTATTCAACCCATAGTGAGCTGAACGCCATTCTCAATTACAGAGGCGGGAGCTTGGAGGGAACAACCATTTACGTAACCTTATTCCCGTGCAACGAGTGTGCAAAGGCAATTATTCAGGTAGGCATAAAGAAGCTTATCTATGCTTGCGATAAATATGCGGATACTGACGGAGTCATTGCATCCAAGAGGATGCTGACAGCCGCGGGAGTGGAGTTTGTTGAATACCGACCCACAGGCAGAAAGATTGAGTTGGAACTGTAATCGGAGGTGCAAAAATGGCACAAAAAACAATTGATAGAATAAGAGAAGCCGAAAAGAAGGCTCAACGAATTGTAAAGGAAGCCGAGTCTGACAGTAAGGCGCTTATTGAGAAAGCAATTTCCCAAAGCGAAGAGGCTTCAAAGAGCATTTTAACAAAGGCAACGACTGATGTTAAGGATGCGGTAGAAAAGGTTGCGTTAACGAGGGATGATTCCTTGGAAGCTGCCAGAAGAAGGGCCATGTCAATTATTGCCCAGTATCAGGTGGGAATCGAAGAAAAAAAGGACCGGGCAGTAGATCTGGTCATTGCCGAGATTACCTGAGATTTCATCGGAAGGGCCGGGTGCCCGCTCAGGAGAGATAATCAAAGGAGGAAATCTTATGGCAAAACTTACCATGAAGCGAATATTAATTTGCGGATTGAGAAAAAACAGAAAAGCCGTTCTTGAAATTATTCAGCGCGAGGGCTGCGTGGAAGTTCAGGGCTTTATTGAGGAAGATGATATCTTTCAGAAATCGGTAATGCCTATTTCCGCCGCTGAATTTGAGCGAAGCGTCAGGGATTGTGAAAACGCCTTGGAAATCCTGACAGAGTTCGACGGCGAAAAGCCCGGCGGGATTCTTTCCTCTTTCAAGGGCAGGGACGTCATCGAGCAAAGGGACTATGATGAATTCAGGAACGAATACTCCGCTGTATTGGGTGCGGTGAATGATATTCTTGATAACTATAAGCAGATTGCCGAGAACAAGGCCGAGATAGTGAAGTGCAACCAGCAGATGGATATCCTTGATCCTTGGAAAAGTCTGGATATGGATATCAATTTTGAGGGGACGGAACAGACAGCGGCATTTATAGGATCGCTTCCCGGGAAATGGATCCTTGAGGATATTTACGGAATCTTCGAGGAAAATGAACCGGTGGATGTGAATGTGGTCAGCAAAAGCAAGTTTATGACTAATCTCATGGTCATCTCCCGCAGGGACAGGAAGGAAGAGGTTTCGGCCGCCTTGAGGGGAGCCGGTTTTGTTTATCCGCCCGTGTCGGGAGGGGGAATCCCGACTGAAGAAAGGGAAAGACTCCTTGAAAAAATAGAAAAGCTGAAGAAGGACAATAAAATCTGCGCCGAGCGCATATTATCCGGAAGTCCAATGAAAGACTCCATAAGGTTTATGAGAGATCATCTTACGATAAGGGAAGAAAAATACAAGGTTATCAATAATCTTCCCCAGTCAGCCAACACAATTGCATTCAGCGGATATATTCCGGAAAGGAGCATTCCCCGGTTAAAAGAGGCTTTGAGGGATTATGATGTTGTTATCGAAACCGAGGATCCGGCGCCTGGCGA
Organism: Lachnospiraceae bacterium; assembly: GCA_050944475.1. Classification (GTDB taxonomy): domain Bacteria; phylum Bacillota; class Clostridia; order Lachnospirales; family Lachnospiraceae; genus RGIG5612. Next base: position 513,316 of record JBMNRD010000001.1, on the reverse strand, counting down.
AGACGTTCCGGTTATATTGAAGAACAATGCGTATTCATCAACCGTTCAGGGAATAGTGGAGGCATATGCTCTGCCCGACAAGGGAGAGGTGGACCCTTCTTTTATCATTTCATTATTCTATCCAATCTTTTTCGGATTTATGCTGGCGGATGCGGCTATAGGGGTTCTCATGGTTATTGCCACCACGATACTGCTTCTTGCCAATAAGAATATGGAACGAAATATGAAGAACAATGTCCGCCTGTTTTTATTCGGAGGTATTTCCACAATCTTTTGGGGTGTTATGTTCGGAGGATATTTCGGGGACGCTATTCCTGTAATTGCAAGGGAATTTCTGGGCATGTCTGCGGAGTCCGCGGCGCTACTGGTTAAACCGCTATGGCTTGATATGACGGCAAATCCCATGGCTGTGCTGTCACTTTCGTTGGGCCTTGGAACTATCCATCTTTTTACGGGACTGGGCATTGCGGGATATCAGATGCTGAAACAAAAGGACTTTGTGGGTTTCCTGTTTGATGTTGTTGCATGGTATTTTATTTTGGCGGGACTTCTTGTGAAATGCTTTTCCATGCCGATGATTATGAGCATCCTCTTTGGCGGAAGAACTCCGTTCCTAAGCGACCGGATAGGGAACATCGGTCTATATGCGGCAGCGGCAGGTGCGCTGGCAGTGATAATAATGGCCGGACGCTCATCTAAAAATCCTTTGAAGAGATTACTGAAGGGCCTGTACGCAGTCTACGGAGTAACGGGTTATTTGTCGGATGTTCTTTCGTATTCACGTCTTCTTGCGCTCGGACTTGCAACGGGCGTAATCTCGTCGGTTGCCAACATGATTGGAACAATGTTCGGAACGGGAGTTGTAAGGATTATAATTTTTATTCTGATATTTATCGTTATCAATCTTATTAACATCGGAATAAACGTGCTCGGTGCATATGTTCACACCAACAGATTGCAATATGTGGAATTCTTCGGCAAGTTCTATGACGGAGGCGGCCGACCATTCCAGCCATTTAGCATAAAGACCAAATATTATAAATTTAAGGAGAATTAAGACAATGACAGTAATTGAATTCTTACAGGCCAATTTAGGCACAATTTTTGCATTATTGGGAGCCGCTCTTGCTGTGGCAATGGCAGGAACCGGCAGTGGTAAGGGTGTCGGCATTGCCGGAGAAGCCGCATCCGGCGTTGTGGCAGAGAATCCGACCATATTCGGAAAAGTAATGGTTCTTCAGCTTCTTCCCGGCACTCAGGGAATTTACGGGCTGATTGTAGGGTTTATCTGCATGTCCGACATAGGTATTCTCGGGGATTATCAGCCACTGTCAGTTGCTAAGGGGTTGTTGTATCTTTGCGCATGTCTTCCAATAGCCATTGCAGGAATGACATCGGCCGTAGCTCAGGGAAAGGCATCCGCTGCCGCCATCGGTTTGGTTGCCAAGAAACCGGATCAGTTCGGCAAGGCAATGATTTTCCCGGTAATGGTTGAGACATATGCAATTCTCAGCCTGCTTGCTTCCATACTTGCACTTTCGGGTGTCGGCGCGGCAACAATCTAAAAAAGGAGATAAACATGAGCGGACTTGATAAAATAATTGAGCACATTGAGTCATCTGCCGCCGGAACTGCCGCCCAAATAAAGGAAAATGCCACTGCTGAAGCGGCAAAGATATTAGAGGAAGGCAAAAAAAATGCGCTTGCAAAGGAAGCAACCATAAGAAAGCAGGGAGAGGCCGATGTCCTTTCTGCCGAGAAAAAGGTGCAATCTGAAGCCGGCATGGCGCAAAAGCGCCACATTTTAAATTCTAAGCAGGCCATAATCAGCGAGGTAATGGATAGTGCCCTGAAGAAGATTCAGGCAATGAAAGCCGAGGAGTATTTTGACATTATCCTAAGAATGGTAAAAAGATACGCAGAAGCCGGAGACGGGACAATCAGGTTCAATGCTTACGATCTGGAAAGAATGCCGGAAGATTTTGAGAGCAGAATAAATGAGGCTATCGGCGACAGATGTCGACTTGTCGTGTCAAGACAGGGAGCGGCAATAAACGGAGGCTTTATCCTGGACTATGGGGATATAGAGGAGAACTGTTCATTTGAAGCATTGCTTGACGCATCGGCTGAAACCCTTCGGGACAAAATAAGTCGGATACTGTTTGATTAAGAAGAAAGGAGCAAGTTTATGGAGTTTCCCAACAATGAAATGTTTACCTTTGCCGTGGCACGTATACGGGCAAAAGAGACCTCCCTTCTAAGCGATCAGGCGTTGACGAATCTGCTGGCATGCCGGACCTACGAAGAATGCTTCCAGTCTCTTGTAGACAAAGGCTGGGGACCCGCAAACGACACTTCAATCGAAGAGCTGCTGACAACGGAAAGTGAAAAAACCTGGAGTCTGATGCGGGAACTCTTCGATGAGAAGCAGATGTGCGCATTTGATATTTTCAGATATGTCTCTGATTTTCATAATTTGAAGGCGGCAATCAAGGAAGCGTATATCCGGAAAGAGGTTCCGAATGTATATAAGAAAAACGGAACTGTTCCGGTTGAAACCATACGGAAATGCGCCGCAGAAAATGAATTTGCTAAATTGCCGGATTACCTTGAAGTCTGCGGGAGAGAAGCCCGGGAAGTTTTGTTCCAGTCAGGCGACCCTCAATTATGTGACATCATCATTGACAGGGCATCTTTGAAGATGACATATGATGTGGGCAACGAAAGCGGGAATGAACTTTTAGCAAAATATGCCGAATTAAAGTGCGCCGCCGCCAATATTAATATTGCGGTCAGGGCGTGCAGGACAAAGAAGGATAATACATTTCTTGAAAGAGCCTTCGTTCCGTGCAAGAGCCTGAATATACAGACACTTATCAGTGCCGCAAGGAACGGAGAAGAATCCATATATGAATATTTAGAGAAAACCGATTATTCAGATGCGGTGCCGGCGCTTAAAGCCGGAGGCGCCGCCTTCGACAAATGGTGTGACGACCGTATGATAAAACTGATTAAGCCGGAGAAGTATAATGCTTTTACTATTTCGCCGGTGATTGCGTATATGATTGCAAGGGAAAACGAAATCAAATCCGTCAGGATTATTTTATCCGGAAAGGCGAACGAATTGCCGGAGGAGAAAATCAAGGAAAGGGTGAGGATAAGTTATGTATAAAATAGCAGTACTTGGAGACAGGGACAGTATATACGGATTTGCGACCCTTGGCCTCGAAACCTATCCGGTATCAAATGCCGACGAAGGGGCAGATACATTAAAAAAACTGGCATATACGGATTATGCAATAATCTATATTACCGAAGAATTATACGGGGATATTATAGATGACATAGAAAAATTTAAGAAACAAAGACTGCCTGCCATTGTCCCTATTCCCGGAGCCACCGGAAACACCGGCCTGGGAATGGAAGCAGCCAGGAGGCTGGTTGTCAAGGCGGTAGGCACAGATATTTTCAGCAATGAGAATTAGCAGATGAGTAACTTTAGAAAGGCTTGGTACAAACTATGAGCTTAGGTACAATTAAGAAAGTTGCCGGACCCCTTGTTATCGCTTCGGGCATGAGAGATGCCAATATGTTTGACGTAGTGCGTGTAAGCGAACAGAGGCTAATCGGTGAGATTATCGAAATCCACGGCGACGAAGCCTCAATTCAGGTTTATGAAGAAACTTCCGGCTTGGGGCCCGGAGCACCCGTTGAATCAACCGGCGCTCCGTTGAGCGTTGATCTGGGACCGGGACTTATTGGAAGCATATTCGACGGAATCCAAAGACCTCTGGTAAAGATTATGGACATGACCGGAAATAATCTTACCCGCGGAGTGGAAGTGCCGTCCCTTGACAGGGAAAAGGTATGGGAGTTTGTTCCCGTTGCGGCAGTCGGGGACATGGTGGAGGGCGGCGACATTATCGGCACCGTTAAGGAGACTCTTGTTGTTGAGCAGAAGATAATGGTCCCCAATGGAATAAAGGGAACAATTACTTCTATTCAAGGAGGAGAGTTTACCATTGAGGAAACCGTTGCCGTGGTTGAAACTGAGGATGGGGAAAAAAGAGAGATATCCATGCTTCAGAAATGGCCTGTACGTTTGGGTCGTCCTTACAAGGAAAAACTTCCCCCGATAAAACCGTTGATTACGGGGCAAAGGGTTATCGATGCGTTGTTCCCGATAGCACAGGGAGGCACGGCCGCCATTCCGGGACCCTTCGGTTCGGGAAAGACCGTAACCCAGCACCAGTTGGCAAAATGGGCAGAGGCGGACATAGTAGTCTATATCGGTTGCGGCGAGCGTGGAAACGAGATGACGGATGTTTTAAATGAATTCCCCGAATTGAAAGATCCGAAGACCGGACAATCCCTGATGGAAAGAACAGTGCTCATTGCCAATACATCGGACATGCCGGTTGCGGCTCGTGAGGCATCGGTCTATGTGGGGATTACAATTGCGGAGTATTTCAGGGACATGGGCTTCTCGGTTGCTTTGATGGCAGACTCTACATCCCGATGGGCGGAGGCCTTAAGGGAAATGTCGGGACGCCTTGAGGAGATGCCGGGTGAAGAAGGATATCCCGCCTATCTCGCAAGCCGTCTTGCTCAGTTTTATGAGCGTGCGGGAAGAGTTATTTCAAACGGTCTTAATCCGAGGGAAGGAACATTGTCGGTCATCGGCGCGGTTTCACCTCCGGGCGGAGACTTTTCCGAACCGGTTTCACAGGCAACCCTGCGAATCGTCAAGGTATTCTGGGGACTGGACTCCAATCTTGCTTATAAGAGGCATTTTCCCGCCATTAACTGGTTAACCAGCTATTCACTGTATGTTGACGACATGGGCAAATGGTTCGATGAGGAAGTCGGCGGCCAATGGATGGAATGCAGGGCAAAAATGGTAAGACTTCTCAGTGATGAAGCTGCTCTTGAAGAGATTGTTCAGCTGGTAGGAATGGATGTACTGTCTGCGCCGGACCGATTGAAACTGGAGGTGGCACGCTCAATACGTGAGGACTTTCTCCATCAGAACTCGTTCCATGAGATAGACACGTATTCGGAACTGGATAAGCAGTTTATGATGATGAAGCTGATTCTGGCGTATTATGACATGGCCCTGGAGGCTTTGGACAAGGGGGCAGCCATTAATGATGTTGTAGGCCTTGAGGTCAGAGAAAAAATCGGTCGCTTTAAATATGTGGTTCACGACCGGATTAAGGAAGAATATGAAAAGATTTTAGATGAACTGACAAGGCAGATTAACAACATCAATTACGAGGAGGACTAATCATGCCGAAAGAGTATAGAACAATTCAAGAAATCGCAGGCCCTCTGGTGCTTGTCCAGGGCGTTGAAAATGTCACATACAACGAGCTGGGAGAGATAGAACTGGCAGACGGGACCAAAAAAAGATGCAAAGTTCTGGAAATTGACGGAACCAACGCATTGGTTCAGCTGTTTGAATCATCCACAGGAATCAATCCGGAGGGGAGCAAGGTACGCTTCTTTGGCAGAACAATGGAAATGGGTGTATCGGAGGATATGCTGGGCAGGGTGTTCGACGGGCTGGGACGTCCGATTGACGGAGGTCCGGAGATTCTGCCGGAAAAAAGGGTGGACGTTGAGGGCCTTCCAATGAATCCTGCAGCCAGAAACTATCCGAATGAGTTCATCCAGACCGGAGTTTCCACCATTGACGGACTGAATACACTCGTTCGCGGACAGAAGCTTCCTATTTTTTCCATGTCCGGACTGCCACATGCCGAGTTGGCGGCTCAAATTGCACGACAGGCAAAGGTGCGGGGAACCGATGAACAGTTTGCCGTCGTATTTGCCGCTTTGGGAATCACATTTGAGGAAGCAAACTTTTTTACCAGGTCATTTACGGAATCAGGTTCAATTGACAGAACGGTAATGTTCGTCAATCTGGCAAACGACCCGGCGGTTGAGCGTATTGCAACCCCGAAAATGGCGCTGACAGCAGCCGAGTATCTGGCTTTTGAAAAGGACATGCATGTTCTTGTAATTTTGACAGATATTACAAACTATGCCGATTCGCTTAGAGAGGTTTCCGCCGCAAGGAAAGAGGTTCCGGGACGACGCGGATATCCGGGATATATGTATACCGACCTTGCAACAATGTACGAAAGGGCAGGACGGCAGTATGGAAAGAAAGGCAGCATTACATTGATTCCGATTCTTACAATGCCCGAGGATGACAAGACGCATCCGATTCCCGACCTCACAGGCTATATTACCGAGGGACAGATCATTCTCAGCCGTGAATTATACAGGCAGGGGATTGTTCCTCCTGTTGATGTGTTGCCTTCCCTGTCACGTCTGAAAGACAAAGGCATAGGCGTCGGGAAGACGCGAGAGGACCATTCCGATACCCTGAACCAGCTGTTTGCCGCATACGCCCGCGGAAAGGAAGCTAAGGAATTGATGATAGTTCTCGGTGAGGACGCTCTTACCGATATGGATAAGCTTTATGCGGAGTTTTCTGATGAATTCGAAAAGAGATACGTGTCACAGAGTTTTACCTCAAACAGGGATATTGAGGAAACCTTGGACCTGGGCTGGGAATTGCTGAGGATTCTTCCCAGAGCGGAGCTGAAGCGTATCAGTGACCGGTTCCTTGACAAGTATTACGATTAATATTGACAGGAGCGTTTTTGTGCCGCAAGAGATGGTATCGCAGTAAGGGCATCTGTACACATTATGCAGACATCTGTCAGTTAGGAGGATTATGGCAGTAAAAAAGCAGGTCAATCCGACCCGCATGGAACTTACAAAGCTTAAGAAAAAACTTGCCACAGCCGTTAAGGGACACAAGCTTTTGAAGGACAAGAGAGACGAGCTGATGAGGCAGTTTCTTGATCTTGCGCGGGAAAACATAGAGCTTCGCGCCAAGGTAGAAGAAGGCATAGCAAGGGCAAATAAGGATTTTGTCCTTGCAAGAGCGGGAATGGATGAGGAAATCATAAACACCGCATTGATGGTTCCCAAGCAGAGCGTGACCTTAGAGGCCGCTTTTAAGAATGTTATGAGTGTAAACGTTCCGGTGTTCGAATATAAAACAAGAACATCGGACGAGAATGATATTTATTCTTATGGTTATGCATTTACCTCCGGAGACCTTGACGGAGCGGTAACGAGTCTGTCGGAAGTGATGCAGGACATGCTAAGGCTTGCCGAGGTAGAGAAGTCCTGTCAGCTGATGGCAATCGAAATAGAAAAAACCAGAAGAAGGGTAAATGCCCTTGAACATGTGGTAATTCCCGACACCCGGCAATCCATAAAGTACATTGTAATGAAGCTGGATGAAAATGAAAGAAGTTCTCAGGTACGTCTCATGAAAGTAAAGGACATGATGCTGGAGAAAACGTATCATTTCAAAGAAAAGCTGTATGGCGGCATCGAAGCATAAGCTTGTGTACGGTCGTTAAATGGTTGAAGGAATAACTGCATGATTTTTGGAAAGATAGGAAGAAACGATCCCTGCTGGTGCGGAAGCGGCAGGAAATATAAGATGTGCCATAACGATTTTGACAACAAGCTGCGCAGGCTTGCCATGGCGGGACATGAGGTGCCCGGAAGGGATATAATAAAAACCGACGCAGACATTGAAGGTATAAAGGCCAGTGCTAAGATAAACATCACAGTCCTTGACGAGATTGCAAAAGTGATTGGCCCCGGGATGGCCACCATCGAAATTGATGACCTGGTCAATCAAATTACATACGATATGGGCGGAATTCCGGCAGACCTGAATTACGAAGGTTATCCTAAGAGCGTATGTACTTCGATTAACGAGGTCATTTGTCACGGAATACCCAGTGCCGATGAATATCTTGAAGAGGGCGACATAGTAAATGTTGACTGTTCCACAATTTTGAACGGATATTTTTCAGATTCTTCGAGGATGTTCTGCATCGGGGAGGTCAGTCCCGAGAAAAAAAAACTGGTAGATGTAACCAAGGAATGTGTGGGAATGGGTCTGGAAATGGTTAAGCCGTGGAATTTTCTCGGTGACATGGGTGATGTAATCAACAGGCATGCTATGAAGCACGGTTATCAGGTGGTCCGTGATATCGGCGGACACGGCATTGGAAAAGCCTTTCATGAAGAGCCGTGGGTAAGTTATGTTTCAACTCCGGGCACGGAGATGGTAATGGCCCCCGGTATGGTGTTTACCATTGAACCGATGATTAATATGGGGACATACCGGTTTACCACCGATAAAGAAAACGGCTGGACCGTCCGCACACTGGACGGGCTTCCGTCCGCACAGTGGGAAATTCAGGTTCTGGTAACAGAGGACGGTCATGAAGTGCTGTGCTGGTAAGGAACTTTGTAGAGCGAAACAAATTACCGATTCATAAGGCTGTTTTACATAGTTTTCACATCCGCTTTGTTGACTTGCCCTTTCTTCTCCCATATAATATGCGGGAAGACAGGAGATTTTAAGGAAGCATTTCAACAGTTCAATAAAAGAAGCATTACAATCAGTATTGCCATAGGCGCCATCGTTCTTATTTTAAGCATAACGCTGGCGCCTCTTAATGCCGGAATTTTGGTGATGTTCCTTTTCGGGATCATTCTTTTGATAGGCGGTATGAGTTTATTTACCAGAGGTTCCGGAATGTCAATGGAGCTGCTGGCCGACAGTATCGGCGTCCGGCTCGGCAAAACAAAAAAGATTATTTTAGCGGTTATAATTTTTTTATTCTGGGCGTGGTAATTACAATTGCGGAGCCTGATTTGCAAGTACTTGTCCGTCAGGCGCCCTACATTCCGAACATGGTTTTAATCTTAGCGGTTGCCTTGGGTGTCGGACTGTTCATGGCCATTGCCATGGTAAGGGCGCGGAAAAACATCAGGCTTTCATGGTTATTGATAGTACTTTTCGGAATAATCATTGTGGCAGCATTCTTTGTCCAAAGAGAGTTTGTTGCGATTGCATTCGATGCCGGCGCCGTTGCATCAGGCCCCATGACCGCCACCTTCCTTTTATCGCTTGCCCTTGGTTCCTGCGAGGTTTTAGGGGGTAATATCATGACCGATGCCTTCGGAATAGTTGCAATGGTCACCATGACGCCGCCGATTACAATACAAGTGCTTGGCCTTAGCGGAAGCATCAGGAGAAGAAGGCGTTTGCAGAGGGTTTGCGATGAGCTTAACCGGATTTCTGATGATATTATTTTCTTTGACAAGGAGGTAATCTCATGAATAAACGGACGATAATGCTCCTGTCCATTGTGTCTCAGGGGAAGGCCCGCGAGCTTATGGAAATGTTCAAAGAACAGGGAATAAGCTTGAGCTTTCAGAGCGTAGGGGTCGGAACGGCCTCGTCGGAAATGATGGACATACTCGGCCTCGGAACCAATCGAAAGGATATAATTTTCAGTTTGGGGGCGGAGAAGGTTGTGAAGGATTTTTTATTCAGGATGGGAGGCAATTTCAGCAATAACGGTGAGTATGGCGGAATAAGCGTAGTATTGAAAATGACTGCAGTGAACCGTATTGTCTCTGAAGTATTACATCATGAATTGCCCGAAAAAACAGGCAAGGGGGTGCCTAAAATGAAAAACGAATACAAACATAATCTTATAATGATAAATGTCGGACGTTCCTATACAGACCAGGTAGTTCAGGTCGCAAGGAGAGCCGGGGCAACGGGCGGCACGGTAATCAGAGGCCGTCTGGTGGAGGACGGAGACCTTCAGGAATATCTTCAGATTGAGATGGAGCAGGAAAGGGACATAATCTTTATCCTTGCACCGGCCGCGGCAGGTGCTCAGATTATGTCTGACATAAACAATGAATTCGGAATAAAGACACTGGCAAACGCCATAATATCAGCGCTGCCGGTCGAGAAGGCTTTAAAGATCTAATGCCCAATGTCTAATCCCTAATCTCTGTAAAGGGGGTAGGCTTTCGTAAGAGAACTTACGATTTCAGCTGCTTTTTTTGCGGCAGCGGATGTTTTTCCCAAAAGGACCAGCTTGATTGCTTCGGCAACTGCCTCCATGTCCTTCTCATCCATTCCCCGGGTGGTCAATGCGGCTGTTCCAAGGCGGATGCCGCCGGTCACACTTTTCGGCGTTTTATCATTCGGAATGGGATTCTTATTGCAGGTAATTCCCGTCAGGTCCAAAGCATCCTCGGCTTCCTTGCCGGTTATCCCGATTGGACGAAGATCCACAAGAATCATATGATTATCCGTTCCGCCGGAAAAGATGGAGAACCCCCGTTCAACCATTGATTTGGCAAGGGAAGCGGCATTTGCCTTAACCTGTTTTGCGTAGGTCTTGAATTCGGGCCGCAGAGCCTCACCGTAACATACAGCCTTGGCGGCTATCACATGGACAAGAGGCCCCCCTTGAAGTCCCGGAAATATGGCCTTGTTCAGCCTGAGTTCATCAGCAATCCGGTTGCTCGACATTATCATGCCGCCACGAGGACCCCTGAGGGTTTTGTGAGTGGTGCTGGTGGTTACATGAGCGTAGGGAAGCGGACTCATGTGTTCCCCCGCGGCAACAAGTCCGGCGATATGGGCAATATCCGCTAAAAGAATGGCACCGACTTCATCGGCAATGGTCCGGAACTTTTTGAAGTCGATTGTCCGCGGATATGCGCTTGCACCGCAGACAATGAGTTTAGGCCGTGTTTCAAGGGCAATCCGCATTACATTATCGTAATCAATGAAACCGTCTTCATTTACACCGTAGGTTATAACATCATACAAGGATCCGGAAATATTGGCTTTGCAGCCATGGCTGAGGTGTCCGCCGTGATTGAGATTCATTCCCATCATACGGTCGCCCGGCTTCAGGGCCGCATAAAAAACAGCGGTGTTTGCCTGACTTCCGGCATGAGGTTGTACATTGACATATTCGCAACCGAAAAGCTTTTTTGCCCGATTAATTGCAAGATTTTCAACAACATCGGTATATTTGCAACCGCCGTAATAACGATTCCCGGGATACCCCTCCGCATATTTATTTGTAAATTGACTGCCCATGGCCGCCATAACGGCCTTGCTGACAAAGTTTTCGGAAGCGATGAGTTCCAGATGAGAGTGCTGCCTGTCTTTTTCGCCCTTAATTGCTAAAGCAACCTCGGGGTCTGATGCAAAAAGTGTTTCGTATGAGTACATAATTTCTCTCCATATTATCAGTCTATGCTTACCCTCCAGCCGTGGGTGTCGGGAATATCGCCAAGCTGGATTCCGGTAACGGTGTCATAAAGCTTTCGGCTGATTTCCCCAATACCGCCATCCTGAATGGTCATGACATCGTCCTTATAGCGAAGCTTGCCAACCGGGGAAATAACAGCGGCTGTTCCTGTGCCGAACACCTCTTCAAGGGTACCGTTTGCCTGAGCTTCAAGAAGTTCATCAACGGAAATAAGGCGCTCTTCGGTAGGAAGACCCCATTCCCTGCACAGTGTCAGCACGGAGTCGCGGGTAACGCCGGGCAGAATACTTCCCTGAAGCTTGGGGGTAACAATCTTTCCGTCGATTTTAAAGAAAATGTTCATGGCGCCAACTTCTTCGATATATTTGCGTTCTACACCGTCAAGCCACAGAACTTGTGAGAATCCGTCATTGTGAGCTTTAACCTGGCCGATAAGGCTGCATGCATAGTTGCCGCCGGTTTTGGCAAAGCCCATGCCGCCCCTTACAGCCCTGACATACTCGTCTTCAATCCAGATGCTAATCGGCTCAAGCCCGCTTGAATAATAGGCGCCGCTCGGGGAGAGGATAATCATAAAGAGATAGGTTTTTGACGGTGCTACCCCCAGAAAATCATCCGTGGCAATGATAAACGGTCTGATGTAGAGGGAGGTCCCGGTTTCGGTTGGAATCCAGTCCTCATCGATTTTGACGATTGCCTTAACCGCCTGAACGAAATTTTCTTCCGGAAGGCAAGGTATGCACAAACGTTCATTTGTACGGTTGGTTCTCTTTGCGTTCATATCCGGACGGAACAGATAACTATTGCCGTCAGAGCCCTTATATGCTTTTAATCCTTCGAACATTTCCTGGCCGTAATGAAATACCATGCTTGCGGGAGAAAGAGACAGATTTTGATAAGGGACGATTCTAGGGTCATGCCAGCCCTGTTCTTCCGTGTAATTCATGATAAACATGTGGTCCGTAAAAATTTTACCGAAAGGAAGGTCGCCGGCAGGTTTTGCTTTCGGCCGGTTTGTGCGGGTGATTTTGATGTCTAACATATTTACCTCCTAAATCCTTAGAAGAATTTTGTCTGTCATGCCTTCGGTTGTGACGTAGTGTTCGTCATTAGTGATGTCGGCGGTTCTTACGCCCGCCTCAAGCGTATCATTTACAGCTTTCTCTATAGCATCGGCCTCTTTGTGCAAATCAAACGAGTATCTCAGCATCATCGCACCTGAAAGGATGGTTGCAATCGGGTTGGCCTTGCCTGTTCCCGCAATGTCGGGAGCGGAACCGTGAATAGGCTCATACATGCCGCATTTGCCCTCGTTTAGTGAGGCGGAAGCGAGAAGCCCGATAGAGCCTGTAATCTGCGATGCCTCGTCGGATAAAATGTCTCCAAACATGTTGGATGTTACAATAACGTCGAAACGAGACGGTTCGCGGACCAGTTGCATTGCAGCGTTGTCCACGTACATATGCCCGACGGCAACCTCCGGATATTCTGCCGCAATCCTGTCAACAGTGGATCTCCACAGGCGGGAACTTTCGAGAACATTGGCCTTGTCGATGCTGACAAGGTTTCTGCGACGCTTCATGGCAATTTCGAATGCAACTCTGGCGATGCGCTCGATTTCCATTTCGCTGTAGCATTCCGTGTCATAAGCTTCCAAGCCGTAACGACCCTCGCGTCTGCCACTTTCACCGAAGTATATACCTCCGGTAAGCTCTCTGACAATAATAAGGTCAAAGCCCTTGGCCGCGATATCGGGTCTGAGGGTGCAGGCGTTTGCCAATGAGGGGTAAATGCTTGCCGGCCTTAAGTTAGTGAAAAGTCCCAGCTTCGCCCTGAGTCCGAGCAATGCGCGCTCCGGTCTGTTATACGTCGGCAGGCTGTCCCACTTCGGTCCGCCAACGGCACCTAAAAGAACGCTGTCGGCAGCTTTACAACCTTTAATCGTTTCCTCCGGCAAAGGAACGCCGTACTCATCGATGGCACATCCGCCCGCAGCATAATATTTAAAATTAAATTCGTGCCCGAATTTTTCTGAGACCTTCTCAAGGACACGAACGGTGCTGTCTACGATCTCCGGACCGATTCCGTCGCCTCTGATTACTGCTATGTCATATTTCATTGTAGTTCCCTTTTCATTTTTATGATATTGCCACCGGCAAAACAGGCTTCTTTTTTGCACAACAACCGGTCATTCAGCGCGTAGAAATTGTCACAAAGCACTGAACGATGACTGTTATGGAAAGTAAAAGGCCGAATTATTTTTCGCCAAAAGTTGCCTGCATTTTGTTTACGGCATTAATATAGGCAATGATACTTGCCTCAATAGTATCGGTAGAAAGACCGCGGCCAACGAAAGTCTTGTCCTCCGCCGTCAATCTTACCGCAACATCTCCAAGGGTGTCCTTGCCCTCGGAAATGGAGTTAATTGTATAGATATCAAAAGTATGCTCCACCGGCCTTACAATCTCGTCGATGGCATTAAATGAAGCATCAATCGGACCGTCACCGAGGGCAACTGCCTGAAATTTTTCGTCATCTTTAATCAGGCTGACTGTGCTGGTGCTGGTTGTAAAGTTACTTGTATAAACAGCAAACCAGTCAAGCTCAAAACCGGGAACCTTTGATGCTTCATGAGAACAGTTGTGCATAACGATGGCTTCAATGTCCTCATCGTTTACAGATTTCTTCTTATCACACAAAACCTTGAATTCATCAAAGCACTTAATCAGTTCTTCCCTATTAAGATTAAAGCCCATTTCCTTCAGGCGAGCTTCGAAGGCGTGCTTTCCGGAGTGTTTGCCGAGAACGATGCGATTTGCCTGAACTCCGATTGATTGAGGGGTCATAATTTCGTAGGTCAGGGTATTCGCCTGAACTCCATGCTGGTGAATGCCGGCCTCGTGGGCAAATGCATTATTGCCGACAATCGGCTTGTTAAGCGGAGCCTTCTGACCGATAATGTTGTAAACGGTCCTGCTTGAGTGGTAAATCTTGGTGGTATCAATATTGGTTGAAATGCCGCCGAAGAAGTCCGATCTGGTGCGTATTGCCATAACAACTTCTTCCAATGAAGCGTTGCCGGCACGTTCACCAAGTCCGTTAATGGTGCATTCAATCTGCCTTGCACCGCCAAGTACGCCGGCCAGAGAGTTGGCCACTGCCATTCCGAGGTCGTTATGGCAATGAACTGAAAAATCGATATTTTCTGCCCCGTCAGCACGCTCACGTATATACTCAATCAACGCACGCATCTCCGCAGGGGTGGTGTAACCGACAGTATCGGGAATATTGACGGTCGTTGCGCCGGCCTTGATTACCGCACTGACAATTTGAACAAGAAAATCCCGGTCACTTCTGGTTGCGTCCTCCGCGGAAAACTCGATATTTGAGCAATATTTCTTTGCGTAAGCGGTCATTGCAACCGCCTGTTCAAGAACCTGCTCCGCTGTCATCTGCAGCTTGTACTGCATATGAAGGTCGCTGGTGGCAATAAACAGGTGGATTCGCGGGTCAACTGCGTGCTTTACAGCGTCCCATGCGGCGTCGATGTCCACCTTATTTGCCCTCGCAAGCGAAGCTACAGTGGCATTTTTAACAATCTTGGCAATCTCGCTTACCGACTCGAAATCACCGGGGGATGAAATAGCAAAACCGGCCTCGATAACATCAACATTGAGACCTTCAAGGCATCTTGCCACTTCCAGTTTCTCATTTAAGTTCATGCTGCAGCCCGGAGCCTGCTCGCCATCACGTAATGTTGTGTCGAATATTTTAACTTGTTGTGACATATGATAAACCTCTGATTATAATAAAATTGCGCCCTTATCAGCTGATGTAACCAGCTTGGCATACCTTGCTATGTAACCTGTCTTGATGCGTGGTTCTGGAGCGTGCCAGGCCTCTCTTCTCTCATCAAGCTCTTTGTCGCTGACCTGAACGTTAATCTTGCAGGCCTTAATGTCAATGTCAATGATGTCGCCTTCACGAATCAATGCGATATTGCCGCCCGAAGCCGCCTCCGGGCTGACGTGTCCGATGGCTGCGCCTCTTGTCGCGCCTGAGAAACGTCCGTCCGTAATAAGCGCAACGCTTTCTCCCAGCCCCATGCCGCAAATAGCGGATGTAGGATTCAGCATTTCCCTCATACCGGGTCCGCCCTTCGGTCCTTCGTAACGAATTACCACTACATCACCTGGGTGAATCTGCCGGGCATAAATTGCTGCAATGGCTTCATCTTCAGAATTGAATACCCTTGCCGGGCCTGAATGCCGCATCATCTCCGTTGCCACTGCGGATTGCTTGACTACGCAGCCGTCAGGGGCAACGTTTCCCTTAAGAACGGCGATTCCGCCGCTTTCGGAAAACGGATTCTCGATCGGACGGATAACCTCGGGATTGCGGTTTACCACACTTGTCAGGTTCTCTTTCATGGTGCTGCCCGTAACCGTCATTATGTCAAGATTCAAAAGGTCTTTCTTCGTCAGCTCTTTCATCACCGCGTAAACGCCGCCGGCTCTGTCCAAATCTTCCATGAATGTATCGCCGGCCGGGGCCAGATGGCACAGATTCGGAGTTCTTTTGCTAATATCATTGGACATGTCAAGGCTGATGGTAATGCCGCATTCATAAGCAATTGCGGGAATATGGAGCATGGTGTTTGTAGAGCACCCGAGGGCCATGTCCACGGTCTCCGCATTCTCAAATGCCGCCTCGGTCATGATATCCCTTGGGCAAATATTCTTTTCAACCAGCTCCATTATTTTCATGCCCGTGTGTTTCGCCAGACGAATTCTTGCCGACAACGGTGCAGGAATGGTGCCGTTACCGGGCAAAGCCATACCTATGGCCTCGCACAGGCAGTTCATGGAATTGGCGGTGTACATACCTGAGCAGGAGCCACAGGAAGGGCATGCATTCTCGGTATAATCATTAACGTCATTTTCATCCATGGTGCCCGCATGATATGCGCCAACCGCCTCAAACATATGGCTCAGGCAGGTGCGCCTGCCGTCAGACAAATGTCCCGCCAGCATCGGGCCGCCGCTGCAGATAATTGCAGGAAGATTCAGTCTTGCTGCTGCCATAAGAAGGCCCGGAACATTTTTGTCACAGTTCGGAATCATTACCAATCCGTCAAACTGATGAGCGATGGCCATGGCCTCGGTTGAATCCGCGATCAAATCCCTCGTCACCAGTGAGTACTTCATGCCCACGTGCCCCATGGCGATACCGTCGCAAACGGCAATGGCAGGGAACATAATTGGTGTCCCTCCTGCCATTCTGATGCCGGCTTTAACCGCATCAGTAATCTTGTCCAGATGCATATGACCCGGAACAATTTCGTTGTATGAACAAACAACGCCGATCAGCGGTCTGTTAATTTCTTCTTCTGTCAGACCCAGAGCTACCATCAAGCTCTTGTTGGGCGCTCTGTCGATGCCCTTCTTTATGGAATCGGAATTCATTTTTTTCTCCTACGCCTGATAGGCTCGTCATCTATAAATCAGTTGGAAGCTGTATCCAGGTCGGAGTCATTCTTCCAAAGCATCTGCTCACGAAGCTGTTTACCGACGATTTCCATTTGATGCTTAGCCAGCTGGTCTCTTTTTGAGTTGAAAAAAGTACGGCCGTTTTTGTTCTCCGCAATCCATTTGCCCGCAAAGGATCCGTCCTGAATGTCGTTAAGAACCGCTTTCATATTGGCCTTGGTCTGCTCGTACGGAAGTACGCGCGGTCCCGATAAATACTCACCGTATTCAGCTGTGTCGGAGATTGAGTAGTTCATTGCCTGAACGCCGCCCTTGTTGATAAGGTCGACAATCAGCTTCATTTCATGGATGCACTCGAAATAAGCATTTTCGGGCTCATATCCGGCCTCAACCAATGTTTCAAATCCACATCTCATAAGGTCAACCAGACCGCCGCAAAGCACAGCCTGTTCACCGAAAAGATCAGTTTCCGTTTCGTCGTTCATGGTTGTTTCCATAATGCCTGCCCTTGCTCCGCCGATTCCGGCTATGTACGCAAGGGCGATGTCATATGCTTTGCCGGTTGCATTCTGCTCGACGGCGACAAGGCAGGGCACGCCCTTTCCTGCGGTATACTGGCTTCTTACCGTGTGGCCGGGCCCCTTGGGAGCAGCCATGAATACGTCAATGTCCGCATCCGGAACAATTTGTTTGTATCTGATGTTGAAGCCGTGTGCAAATGCGATTGCCTTGCCTGCTGTCAGGTTTGGAGCGATGTCCTTTTTGTACATGTCGGCCTGAGCTTCGTCATTAATAAGAATCATGATAATGTCTGCAGCTTTGGTTGCCTCTGCAACTTCCATAACCGTGAAGCCGTCCTTCTCGGCTATTGCCCAGGATTTGCCGCCTTTTCTAAGGCCGACAACAACATCGCAGCCGGAATCTCTTAGGTTAAGAGCATGCGCATGTCCCTGAGAGCCGTAACCTACGATGGCGATCTTCTTCCCATTAAGTACGCTCAAATCACAGTCTTTTTCATAATACATTTTTGCCATAGTCAAATTCTCCTTTAACCTTTGTTTTGTCATAAATTGTTTCCTGTCCCCGTTCTAGAGCTATGATACCGGTCCTGACAAGTTCCAGTATTTCGAATTCAGCCAGAATATCCAGCAATCCTTGTATTTTTCGCTCATCGCCGATAATGGCCAGAGTAAGGGCACCGATTGATACGTCGATAATATTTGCGCGGAAGATGGCAGCTATCTGGATGAGTTCGTTCCTCTTCTCACCTGCCGGAGCTTTTACCTTAATCATAACAAGCTCTCTGCGGATGGAAATTTCCGGCGTAAGAAGCCTTACGGAGTGAACCGGAATCAGCTTGGCCAGTTGGTTTGCCAGCAAATTGATGTGGTCCTCGTCGGTAATGACCTCGATGGTAATACGGGAAACCGTAGGAATATCCGTTGTACCTACCGCAAGAGACTCGATGTTGTATCCCTTTCTGGAAAAAAGCCTTGCCACCTGGGACAGGACGCCCGCCTGGTTATCAACAAGTACAGATAATGTGTGTCTTTCTTCGTTCATTCTGTCCTCCTTTTATATTGCAAGGAAGTCTGTGATTTGACTTCCGCCGCCAACCATTGGACGAACCATTTCGTCGATATCGATGGCGCAGTCTATAACGTAGCCATGACCCCATTCAAGGGCATCCTTGATGGCGGCTTCAAGCTCATTAATATTGGTAATGCGTCTTCCCTTCAGCCCGTAAGCCTCAGCCAGGGCGGAAAAATTCGGAGCCCTGTCCAAGGTGGTCTGGGAGAAGCGCTTATTATAAATAAGCTTCTGCCATTGCCTTACCATTCCTAGTGTACCATTATTAAAGACAAATGTAATCACCGGAATGTCATATGCCTGCACCGTGGCAAGCTCAACACAGTTCATCCGGAAGCTACCGTCTCCGGTAATGTGTATTACAGCCTTGTCAGGATTGCCGACTTTCGCTCCGATGGCGGCTCCGAGGCCAAAGCCCATTGTTCCGAAGCCTCCCGATGTCAGAAGTTGTCCCGCATAGTCAAAGTGAAAATGCTGGATTGCCCACATCTGGTGCTGTCCCACGTCGGTTGCCACAATGGTGTCGTCCGGCATCTCTCTTGCAATTGTTGAAAGAATCTGCTTAGGAGTAAGGGCATTGTTTTCTTCCTTATATTCGGTTTCCGTCGGGTAGGAGAAGACGTACTTTTTCCACTTTTCGTGAGACTGCTGTGTCAGGCGTTCATTTAGCATGGAAAGGACTTTTTTAGCATCCCCGATTATATGATGGTGGGTCTTTACATTTTTATCTATTTCAGATCTGTCGATATCGATCTGGACTATTTTAGCATTTCGTGCGAAGGTTTTGGGGTCAAGAGCGAGCCTGTCCGAGAACCTGCAGCCTACTGCAACCAGTAAATCGCATGCATCGCAGGCCATGTTTGAAGCCTGAGAGCCGTGCATACCGATCATGCCTGTTGCCAGAGGATTGCGTCCGTTCAGTCCGCCGCCCCCCATCAGGGTAATGGCTGTAGGGGCGCCCGCTTTCTCGACAAATTCCGTAAATTCTGCCTGTGCCCTTCCTCTTACAACTCCGCCGCCGCAGATAAAGAGTGGCTTTGAGGAAGCATTGATCATTTCAATTAATGTATCAATATCTTTCTCGTCAGGGGAAGGGGTCTGAAAATTTTGGGACGACCGGGCAACAAGCATGGCAAGGCGCCCGTCAGTGAAATGCTCATTTACGGGAAGGGGAATGTAGTCGGCGGTTTCCGCTGTAACATTTTTCAAAATGTCAATAAGAACAGGACCCGGGCGTCCGCTTCTTGCAATAGCAAAGGATTCCCTGACAACATGAGCAAGCTCTTCAACGTCACGCACAACATAATTACATTTGGTAATGGGCATGGATATGCCGGTGATATCAACCTCCTGGAACGAGTCTTTGCCGAGCAGGGGCTCATTTACATTGCAGGTAATAAATACAACCGGAGAGGAGTCCATGTAAGCAGTTGCGATGCCGGTTGTAAGGTTGGTAGCTCCGGGTCCGGAGGTCGCAAAGCACACTCCCACCTTTCCGGTGCTTCGGGCATATCCGTCAGCCGCATGGGAAGCACCCTGCTCATGGGCAGTGAGAATGTGGGTTATTCTGTCAGTATAATCATAGATTGCATCATATACATTTAGAATTGTCCCTCCCGGATATCCAAAGACGGTATCGACATTCTGCTCCAGCAGGCATTCTATTAGGATGCGGGCACCTGTCAGTTTCATGGCATTTCCTCCTGTAATTAAAAATAATCCTATGGCTAAAAGTCAACCATAGGATATTCAAACATCGAGTCTATCTGTATTGATAAGGACTATTCAGTCTGTAATCGGGGTATAACTTTCAGCGCCGTTCAACCGCCAAAATAGCAATAGAACCACGACCAATAGAATTATACCGATAATCGCAAAACTAAAATTCATGAATTGCTCCTAAAAATCACTTACAGATATTTATAGCACTCAAGACAAATGATGTCAACACAAATAAGTAAAGTTTAAATAAAAAACACAAAACGGAAGGTAAAAATAGTTGCCAAAATCCTCAGGATTGTCTATTTAAGATAAATCTTGTATAATTCCATTCATGAGGAGAAGGCGACGGTCCACTTACAACATATATGCAAGGAAAAACTGGCTCGCGCGTAACAAGGTGCTGATAATATGCGTCTGTGCCGTTGTTGCCGTGGCCTTTACGGCTGCCGTGATTCTTTTTTTGGTTTTTCAGAAGCAGGAGAGCGAAGAAATCCAATACGAGAATATGTCGGCGGCCTCTTTGCCGACTCTTACCATGGAGTATAAGGAGAGGCAGATTAATCTGCTTCACGGCTACATCCAACCGTTGGATGCCGGTTACGTCAGAAGAAACATATATATCCTTGAGGATACATACGATATTCCCATAAGAGTAGAGCTGTATGGGAATACAATTCAATCCGTCACGTACAAGGTTATGGATACCGCCAGAGGCAATCTGGTTCAGAACTCCGTTTGTGAAGATCTGGGCAAGGACGGCACCGGAATAACTGGAATATTGCGCATCGATAATTTAATTGAAGACGGCAAGGAATATGTTCTGGTCATAGTCCTTAAGGACGGGACGGACAGGGAGATTTACTATTATTCGCGCATAAAGAGGGACTCATCGTCGTTCATTTCGGAGCAATTGGACTATGCTCTGTATTTTAACGAATGTCTGTTTAATGCGGGGAATGATGAAATTAAAGCATTTGTCACCAGCAATATGGATACAAAATACTGGATGGATATTAATACCGACTTCAGCTCAGTGAGCCTGTACTCCTCCGTTTCAAGCGTAATTTGGGGGACCATGAATGTGACGCTGCTTGAAGAGCCGGAGGTTGAAATTCTTGATGTTGACGGAGAGCTGGGGTATTTCCAGTTTAATTATATGGTAACCAGGCAGGAAGGCGGGGGTAAGGAATACTATCGCGTTTATGAGTATTACCGCATGAGAACTGCCAACAAAAAGACTTACATTCTCAATTATGAAAGAACGACCGACCAGATTTTCGACCCGTACGCAGAGGGAACTATCGAAACCGGAGCTGCCAAGCTCGGCATAATGGCGGATGATGTAATCACAAGAATGTGTAACCCGTCCGGAACGATTTCCGTTTTTGTCGCAAATGAAACGCTCTGGGCTATGGATACGGGCGCAAAAACGTTGAGGAAAATTTTCAGCTTTTCGACAAGCGTCAACGATAAGAGGGAAATGTACGACCGTCACGAGCTGAAAATAATTGATGTCACCGATGAGGGAGACATACAGTTTATCGTTTACGGATATATGAATGCCGGACTTCATGAGGGCAGGGTCGGTATCAGTATGTACACTTACCGTGCTGAGTCCGAGGAGGCTGTGGAGGAGATATTCATTCCAACCAACCTGCCATACGAAATCCTCAAGGAATCCATAGGAAATCTGTTCTATTTAAGTGATACCAACAATCTGTACATCATGATGGATCAGTATCTGTACAGAATGAATTTGGACACGAACAGAGCGGAGTTAGTAATGGGGGGTCTGAAGGAAGGAACCTTCGTTATACATACATCCGGCAACCTGATTGCCTGGCAGGCGGATGGCAAAATAAATGATGCCGACAAGATTACGGTTTTAAATCTTGAGAGCGGCGAAAGTTACGAGGTGAGGGCAGATTCCGGCCACTCTATAAAGGCCCTCGGGTTTCTTAATCAGGAATTTGTTTACGGGCAGGGTAAAACCGGAGAATTATATGAAGAGCAGTCCGGAAAAGAATATCTGCTGATGACGGATATGTACGTGGTAGACGGACAAAAGATAAGCAACCAAACAGATTCCGGAGAAGGCTTCTTTGTAGAGGCTATAAACGAACACAACAGGGTTGTTTTGAAACGAGTGGCAAAAAAGGCGGAAGGCTTTGATTTTACGGATGACTATACCATATTCGCCACGGACATCGAGGCTCGAAAAACCCTGTCTTATTATTCGGCTTTTGAAGAAATAAAGAGAACGGTTTATTATGTCAGGTTTGCGGACGAAACAACTACCGGAGGAAATCTGATTATCAATAAAAAGGCTCAAGTGTTATTTACTGACGCCAATACAGTCGATATTCGCGACATGTTCGATGACAGCGGCAAGTATTATGTCTATGCCAAGGGAGACGTTAAATCAATCGAGGAAGACGCTGGCGCCGCAATTATGCTGGCTTATAGCCAGTATGGTATGGTGATTGAACCGGATGGAACTGTTTTTTACAAAAGGGGAGTTATTCCCAGAGAGGTTGCGCTGTCCAACGTAACCATAGAATTGGCACTTGAAAAAATCAAGGCGGGGGACATGGTTAACGTGACCGGAATAACCCTAGTTGAGGCCATGTATTATACAGGGTCAAAAATCGCCTTCGTCTGGGAAAGGGACGGACAGATGTATCTGTTTACCGGATATGATTTTGCGGATAATATAACGATGAAAAATGTATACACCGGGGAGGAAACGGAGATGGCATCGGATGACATAACCGAGATGTTTTCGACCACCGGCCATACATATGTTGTAAAATAGGAGAGAGAATGAAGTTTGTTTCTTGGAATGTTAACGGAATAAGAGCCTGCATGGGGAAGGGTTTCATGGATTTTTTCAGTGAAGCGGAAGCGGACATATTCTGCCTTCAGGAGACAAAACTTCAGGCAGGGCAGATAGAGCTGGACCTTCCCGGATATCATCAATACTGGAATTACGCCGAGAAAAAGGGCTATTCAGGAACGGCCGTTTTTACAAAAAAAGAACCGATTTCCGTAAAATACGGCATTGGAATTTCCGAACATGATACTGAAGGACGCGTTATTTGTCTCGAGTTTGAAGAGTTTTATTTTGTAACGGTTTATGTGCCGAACTCCGGCGATGAGCTGAAAAGGCTGGATTACCGTATGCGCTGGGAAGATGATTTTCTGGCATACGTGAAAAAGCTCGAAGAAAATAAGCCGGTTATTTATGGCGGTGACCTGAATGTGGCTCACAAGGAAATAGATTTGAAAAATCCCCGGTCAAACCGCCGCAATGCAGGCTTCACCGACGAAGAGCGGGGGAAAATGGATAATGTGGTGGCAGCAGGGTTAATTGACACATTCAGGTATTTCTATCCGGATTTGGAAAATGTTTACTCCTGGTGGTCATACCGTTTTCGCGCCCGTGAAAGGAACGCGGGGTGGCGTATTGACTATTTTATGGTCTCGAAAGCGCTGGCCGGCAAACTAAAGTCGGCAAAGATACATTCCGATGTTTTCGGCTCGGACCACTGCCCGGTGGAGCTGGTGGCTGAGGTTGAATAATTCTCGACATCCTTTGACACAAAACCTGTTTCATTTCTTACAATAAAAAAGCCGCGACAGTCTTATGTATTTATGTATGGAAGACGGTTGCGGCTTGAGTTTTTTACAACAGCTCCTCTAATTCGGCCTTCAGCTCTTTTTGCCGATTATTGAAGAGAAGTTTTTCATCGTGGGCGAAATATTCGTCGCAACCATAACGGCTGATGAAGCGGGCCGAGTAGGCGTTGATAGCCAACTCGGTAACAAGGATGACCATTTCGCGGCTGTCGCCGTTGACATCCATTCCAAACATATTTTCGCAGAACTTGAACAGGTTGGAAAGCTGGCTGCCGGCAGCAGCCGCCCGGGATTTAAGTGCGGAAACGATATCGCTGTAGATGTTTTTTATCAGAGCAAATGCTTCGTCGACACTAAGGTTTTCATGCTTTCCGGCATCAAATTGCAATTTCATCTCCGCAAGGATTGCAATTATGCGGTTAAGCATGCGCTGGCGATCCAAAGAAAGGGCGGATGCACGCTTACCGGTTTCGATTAAGGAGTGAGTTTTGTCAATTTGAACAGAAAGAGCTTCAGCGGCAGGCACACCTTCAGAAAGCAGGCCATGAACATCTTTAAGCAGCGGAATCAGTTCGGTGATGGCATCTTCTTCGGCGCAAACAGCCTTAAGATTGCCGGACAAGGTGTCGAGAAGCAATCCCAGCAGACTCAGGCGCTCATCGGGATTTGCTTTCTTCGCACGGGTGCGAATATCACCGTCGATGTTGCCGTCAAGAATTTTGTCGAGTTGATAGTCTGCGCGGTATTTATTGAACAGGTCGTAGTAGATTACGAAATTGCGGGCAATCTCTTTGTTTTGCAGATACTGAATAATCAGATGTTCGGTAATTTTGAATCCGCGGCGTTCATAAATTCTAAGAATTCCCGATAAATCAACCCAGCCGCGGGCAGTAACGAAGGTTTTGCCCTCAACAGTGGTTTCAACCCTGTAAAAATCATTTTTGCGAATATCAAGGTAGGTGGTGATTGCGGGATGAACGCCGATATTTACGGCATACTCCTTCCATGGCGCATAATCGGGTTCAATGTCGATGCGCTTTAAACGATCCCATGTAACAATGTCCAGTTCGCGCACGGAATTATTATATTCAGGAGGATTGCCTGCGGTAACCACAATCCATCCGTTAGGAACCTGATGGCGGCCGAATACTTTATACTGCAGGAACTGAAGCATGGCCGGCGCCAAGGTTTCAGATACGCAGTTAATTTCATCCAGAAAGAGAATTCCTTCTTTGATACCGGTGTCCTCAATCATATCATATACGCTGGCGATGATTTCACTCATAGTGTACTCGGAAACCGTGTATTCCTTGCCGTTATACGTTTTGGTTGTAATGAACGGCAGTCCCAGAGCACTCTGACGAGTATGATGGGACATGGAATAACTAATCAGTCCAACGCTAAGCTCCTGAGCAATTTGCTCCATGATGGACGTTTTGCCTATACCGGGAGGCCCCATAAGGAAAACGGGTCTTTGTCTCTCAATCGGGATTTCATATTCGTCAAATTCATTTTTTGTGAAATACGCAAACATCGCGCTGCGAATTTCCTCTTTTGCTTCCTTAATGTTCATGGTAAACCTCGTATATGTAAATTTTTATTTTCAAAACAATGTATTGAATCACAGTCCGGCGTTCCGTTTCATACGCTGAATTATACATATGTTGGGCTGTAGCCGATTTTTAAAAATCCAGCGCATTTTCCAGCGCTTCAAAGCGTTGCTCCAACCGGCCGCCGCGCTCAAGGCGGGGAATTGAAACGGAGCGCTTTTGATAATCCAGCAAAAGAACTGATGCGCCGGCAAGGCCTGCGTCGGACACCTTGTCCAGCATCTCCTCTACGCGCTCCGGCGGAATCATGCGGTTGTTACATAACCATTGAAGGATTTCATCGTCCGTCAGCGACTTTGTCAGAAAATCGTCAATGTTTTTCTCAATATAATCCTTGTAGCCTGCGGCGATTTCAGGGGAAATGTCAACGCCGGCCATATCCGCTTTGATAAATCCAAAGGCCGCCCGTTTAAGCCCCATAACGGAATCGATATCTTCAATCGGGCGGGAAGTCACGAAAGGTATTACGGTTTTGTCCGCACTGTAACACGGCGGGTCATTCGGTCCGGCAAACCAATGAAGGTCAAAGGGCAGACCTTTAGGAAGCTTGAGCCAGTAAAGGCCTTTGCAGTTGTAAAAGGAACTTTGTCCGATGGATGTCACGCCTTCGGGAATAGAAAGCCGGCGCAGGTTTCTGCAGCCATCGAAAACCGACTCGCCGATTTTAACAAGAGATTCAGGCAAAACAATCTCAATAAGTTCGGTGCATCTGTAAAAAGCCAGATTGCCAATTTCGCAAAGCCCTTTGTGAAGAGATAATCTGTCGATGTTCGGATTCTCATAAAATGCCAGGTCGCCAATGGAGGTAACGCGGCTCGGAATAACAGTTTCAAGAAGTCCGCCGGGGCAATACATCATGCGCGAGCCATCCTTGCTATACAGTACACCGTCCAACTCGGACAAATGCGCATTGTCGGGATGAACCGCCACACGGCGCAGTTTATTGCAGCCGGAAAAAGCAATATTATCCACGTCTTTAAGTGTGCGCGGCAGGACGACTTCGAGCAGATTTGCACAGCCGAGGAAGACGCCTCTTTTTAGCGAAACAAGGCCTTCCGGCAGGGAAATGCGTTGCAAATTAATGCAGCGTGAGAAGGCGCTTCGATCAATTTCTTCCAAGTGCGAAGGGAAAACCACTTCGTTTAGTTTAAAACAGTTGGAGAAAGCAAATTCTCCGAGATATTCAAGGCTGTCGGGCAGCACCACTTTTTCGACAGAGCAAAGAGCGAAGGCACTTCTTTCGATTCGTAAAAGCTCTGCAGGGAAAGAAACTTCGGTCAGCTCACGTCTGGAGGCAAACGCACCTTCGCCGATAACCGTAACACCGTCGGGAATAACCACGGAAGAACCCGTGCCCTGATATTTAACTAAAATATTTCCATCAATAAGAAAGTCGGAATTCATCAGCACCTCTTTATAACTCGTCCTTCTGGAATACCAGACGAATCGCCCAGGCAGGAACAGACGGAATGCTGTAGTCATCATTTACGAAGACAAATGCCGCAGGAAATGAAGGCATTTCCTTAGGAAACGGTCCATAACCGTCGGTAAAGTATATCAGACCCTTCAGGTTTGAGAAGACTCTCATTGCAATCAACTCCTTCATGTGCATAAAGGCAGGCCTGAAGTCAATATCAGCGGTTTCAGGCACGACAAATTGTGTAAAGAAGGCGTCAAATTCGGTTTGACTTGTTATCTTGAATTTACGCCATTCCTTATCAATAGGATAAAGAAGGTGAAGTATGATTTTCGAGAAAGGGCTTTCGGTTGAATGAAGTTCATTCCAGGTTTTTTGAAGAAATGCGCGAACCAGGTCCTTTGGAAAGTCGGGCGTAGGGTCTATCACCACAACAAACTCTTTGCCGCCCTTGACATCGCGATACTCCATTGGCTCAATCAGAGGAACTTTCCCGTCATAAAGCTGCAGCCCATAGGTGTAAATAATATAATCAAATTCTTCCGCATCCAGTTTCATACCTTCGCCGCGGGAGGCAAATTTTTTAAGAAAGCTTGAGTAATCGGAAATTTCCCTGTTAATCTCGCGAAGATTCAGCATCAGATTTCCGGCCTTGCCGCCTTGTTTTCTGGCAAGTGTTTCCATATCCACCTGCATCCGCCCGGCAATGTCTTTCCAGATACCGGCAAGGTGAGGTTCAATCTCAACATACCACAGTTTGTGGTCATCCGCCTCAAAGGTTTCACGAAGTTCCGCAATTTCCGCATCGGACAGCTTTTTTTTAAGGTAATGCTTATAAATTTTTTCAGCGGTAAGAAGAACATTATTGTTCGCAAGGTCTTCAAAGACTCGGTTCTGACGACCCTGCTTATTGCTGACAATTGACGGAATATCAAGTCCGGACAGCGCATATTCGGACGCAATGTCGCAAGACAGGTTCCAAACGGAAGCATTTGCTCCGGCAGGAACAACAAAATGTCCGAGGACGCAATGGAAAATTGTATGAAGAACATCCCTTGCGGGTGCGGTGTTTTCTTCTTTATAAATATTCAGAATATGGCGGGAATCGTAGTAAATTTCCCGGGCGTTCGTCGCAAGGGAAGATCCCGGTAAAGGAGTAAAAACCAGCCGGCTCAAAGCCGCATCAAGAAAACGCAGATTCACAAGAAGGGAATTGCGAGTAAGCATCAGCATTTCATTTGCCAGCGCGTCTATTCTGGTTGAAGAGTTATCCTGAAATTGCATGGAATAATTATAACACAAAAAGAACAATGTTATTAAAAAATCAGTGTACCTGCTTGCAGCTGACCGTAAAGAAAAAGGAACTGCCTTCACCATAGGTGCTCTCAACCCAAAGTTTTTCATTAAGCCCCCTGACAATTTCATCGGCAATGGCAAGACCAAGGCCGCTTCCCTGAGAATTGTGGGCGGTGTCCGCTTTATAAAAACGGTCGAAAATATGCCTTGCATCGGAAGGTTCAATGCCGGGACCATTGTCTTTTACACAAAAAACAACATATTTGGGATGAACACGTGCTGACAACCGGATGGTGCCGCCCCCGCCGGTAAACTTTATTGCATTATCCAGTAAAATACTCAGCAGGGAAGATATGTGCTGGGCATCGGTTTCCAGCATCGGAATCTTTTCCAGTTGAAGGTCATCGGCATAAAGATTTATTTTCATGTCGGTACACATCATTATGTAGCGGTCAACAATCGGGGGAAAAAGTATGTCGGCCCGAATAGGCTTTTTGTTGAAAGCGGTCCGACTGCTTTGAAGCTTGGAAAGTTCTAAAATTTCCCAAACCAGACGTTCCAGTTTATCGGATTCGACAATTATGCCGCTGCTGTAGGCTTTTCGAGAGGCGGCATCCTTAAGCATCCCGTCGTGCAAAGTTTCCGCCATGGCCTTAATTGCGGTAATGGGTGTCTTAAGTTCATGGCTGACGTTGGCTACAAGATCCCGCCTCATATTGTTTAGTTCACGTTCTTTTTTTACCGTGGTCACAGTGAAGAAAACGCCCACTGCATAAACAATGGTGAACAGACAGGCATATATAACCATGGTTATATCCACATCCGTCAAATCTCTCAGAAGAATGGAAACAAAACGATAGCCGCTGGATGCTTCTACCAGAGTGGATGCCACTATGCCGAAAACCTTTGTAGGCTTTCCTCCGCGATTGTCTAATTTAAAAACAGTCGGGATGAACAGCTGCCCCTTTTCCAGAGTCGGCTGCACATAATTATGCATGGAATCCCACTGGCTTTCATGAAGAAAGGAGGATTCGTGGATAATCATTGAGCCTTGCTCATTGAACATCCAGTACTCCATGCCGAAAAGCAGAACATCCTCCCCTTGTTTATAGGAGAGAACACTTTTTCCTTTGTCAAAAGATATTTCCAAAAGATCGGCCCTGTTTTTTGTAACAGGAATAATCCAGATAATAAAACACCCGACAACAATTCCCGCCAAATAACCTAAAAACAATAAGAGGGCTATGTGGCGTCTTTTTTTAATTTGAGGCGGTTTTTTTATTTTATTTCTCATCGCGGACCTCTAACATATATCCGACCCCATATATACTTTTGAATGAAACTCTGGCGTTTTTTTCGGAGACTTTGGCACGCAGCTTGCCCATAAGGGTGTCAACGGTGCGCATATCTCCATAGTAATCATAGCCCCAGACGGAATTGAGAATGTCTTCGCGTGATACTACCTCACCTGCGTGCTCCATCATATAGGTCAGCAGCTCCACTTCGCGGGGAGTCAGATGCACAGGCCTGCCGTTTATCTGAACTTCGTAAGACTTCGGATTAACTACAAGATTGCCCAGAACCAAAAAAGGAATCTCCTTGGATGACAGAGCGGCTCTTCGCAGGACCGTCCGGACCCGGACAACAACTTCCCTCGGGGAAAAAGGCTTGGTTATATAATCATCCGCGCCAAGCTCCAATCCCGCAATGCGGTCCGCTTCATCGGATTTGGCGCTGAGCATAATGATAGGAAGGCCACTTATCTTGCGAACCTGCTTGCAAACTTCGGTGCCAAACATCTTAGGCAGCATAATGTCCAGTATGAGGAGGTCAATTTGCTGATTTTGGATAATGTCAAGTGCGGCCGCTCCGTCATACGCGGAGAGCACATCAAAACCTGCCTCCTGAAGATACAGCAGGAGAGTCTGGTGTACAGTAGCATTATCATCGCAGATTAGAATTCGTCCCCGGCTCACCTTTAATCCCCCTTAATTTTATGAGCAAAGCATAGAACATTTTCACAAAAAACACAATGAAAAAATAGTAAAAACAGAAAAAAAGCCTAAAAAAACAGAATTACATAACAATTTGTTGACATTTCTGTGACAATTCGGGACGCAGAAAGAGGTATTATTAAAACGATGTAATTTACATCGAAAAATAAAAAGGAGAGTAAGAAAAATGAAAAAGATTATAGCTTTATTGTTGGCTATGGTTATGGTGTTTGCTCTTGCTGCCTGTCAGCAGGTCGAGCCAAAGCCGGATGAGACCACCAAAGGTGTTGAAGAGTCAACAGAGCCTTTTTCACAGGAGCAGGAGAGTGTAGAGCAGGCAGCATCTGTTATCAGGGATTCCATCGTGTTTGCGCACCCGACGGTAACAACCCTGTCTGCATGGGGAACCAGAGCAAGCGCCCCCGGAATGTATGAAGTGTACGAAATGCTTTATACCTGCGATGTAAAGGGAGAAATGTATCCGTGGCTTGCGGACGCGACCTATGAAGGAAGTTTCATGCCGGGCTGCGACCACGAGCCGGGAACCGGAATTTACACCTTTAAGATCTATGATTACATCAAGGATCATAAGGGGCGTGACGTAAAGGCTTCCGACGTTGCTTATTCATTTATGTATCAGCTTGAGAACGAAAACACCTCGGGATGGAAAGACAACCTTCTCAAGGTTGAGGCTAAGGATGACACCACAGTTGAGTTTACATTCGCCGCAGAGCAGACAATGGTAGGCCAGCTGCTTAATGTTATCTGCCGTTGCATTATTGTTAATGAAGAGAGCCACAAGGAAAGCCCGACAGCTCTCGCAAATGAGATGATCGGATCCGGTCCGTACAAATTCGTTTCATACGTATCGGGCTCAGAGCTTGTTATTGAGAAAAACGAGGATTACTGGCAGACAAACGATGAGATTCGTCGTCAGGAACAGCAGGCGAATGTTAAGAAGATTACCTATAAGTTCATAGATGAAGCATCTCAGATTATTATCGGTCTTAAGACCGGTGATGTTGATTTCGCACATGGCATTGCGGAGAAAGACATTAAAGACTTTGCTGAGGGCGGCGAATATGCTGATAAGTTTACCCCCTACGGATATACACAGAAGTTTGTATTTAATCTTGTTCCGAACTGCAGCGAAAGCAACATTATGCACGATATTAACATGCGTCTGGCCGTATTCAACGCAATCGACCAGGAAGGCCTTGTAACCGCACTCGGCGGCGGAAACACCCGCATTTACTCATATGCAAGTGCTTACTATCCGGACTTCGACTGGGTGGATTATAAGTCTATGGACAACTACAACACCCGTACCGCTGTTGATGCCGCAAAGGTTAAGGAGTATCTTGACGCTGCAGGCTATAAAGGCGAGAAGCTTGTTCTTCTGACATCCGACAACCCCGATCCGGCTAATGTAATTGCCGGCATGCTTACACAGCAGGGAATTAATGTTGAAGTTAAGGCGCTTGACAATGCGTCAGCTAATGCTCTTATGGCCGAAACGGAGGGCTGGGATCTTCTGTTCGGAAGGATGGCAGGCGACTACAACGTTACTGTATGGCAGCACGGCTTCAGTTATGGCAATACTCCGACCGGAGACCGCACCATGTATCATCTTGTTGATGATGAGTGGGAAGAAATGCTGAACACTTGTCTTGATCAGGAAGGACATACTCCCGAAAATATGAAGGCTTGGTGGGAGCATTGCGCAAAGAATGCGTATGCCATGGGTCTTTACACCGGTGTTACCTATGACATTATGCCGGAGGATATGGTATTCCTTACATTCGGCGATAAGTTAACCGCCCTTACAGGAGCATCTATTTACAAATAATCCTGTAAAAACAGTTAACAAAACGCAAGTTGTTTGTGCGGCGCCACCTATGATTATGGGTCGGCGCCGCCTTAGTAAAGCCTTAATCCTTCTTTACGAAAAGAGGTTTGAATATGTGGAGATATATAGTAAAAAGACTATTATGGCTGATTGTTATTGTAGTCTGTGTGGCGTTATTGATTTTCACGGTCATGTGGTTTGTACCGGGTGACCCTGCAAAAATTATGCTTGGCACAGAGGCATCAGCTGCGGATGTCGAAGCTCTCAGGGACAGAATGGGCTTAAATGATCCTTTCATCGTTCAAATGGGCAGATATATGAGGGACACATTTTTGCGTCTTGATTTCGGCACATCATATGTCTTTAAAGTTCCTGTTATTCAGGAATTTGCAATACGTTTACCAAGAACGGTATTGCTCGGAGTGTGCTCATTGGTGCTTAATGTGATATTCGGCATTCCTCTTGGGATTCTCGCGGCGACCCATAGGAATTCTGTTATAGACAGGGGATTATTGGTGTTTGCAATGATTTTCAGTTCTATGCCTCAATTCTTCTTTGCGTTGTTGCTTGTTATAATTTTTGCCCTTTATTTGGGATGGTTGCCGCCGTTTGGAATAGGCTCATGGCAGTACTGGATTTTGCCGGTCATTTCAACGTCATTGTCAGGCATTGCCCAGATGGCCCGTCATACCAGGGCATCCGTTCTCGAGACAATCAGAGCGGATTTTGTTACAACCGCAAGAGCGAAGGGCCTTGAGGAGAGGAAGGTTATTTACAAGCACATGCTTCCAAACGCACTTATTCCCGTAGTAAGTGACTTGGGAATGCATCTTTCAATGATAGTGGGCGGTTCGGTAGTAATTGAAACAATCTTCGCATTTCCGGGCGTCGGACTTTATATGCTTAATGCGATTAACGGCCGGGACTATCCGGTCGTAAGGAGCTGTGTTTTGATTCTGGCTGTATTTTCCGCATTGGTTATGCTGTTTGTAGATTTAGTATATGCGTTCCTCGATCCGAGAATCAAAGCCCAATATGTCAACTATGCTGCCAAGAAAGGAGGTAAGAAGTAATGAGTACTACCGTAATTGCCGCAACTCCCGCAAAGAGAAGAAAAAAAGAAAGCATGAGCAAGCAGGTTTTCCTGCGCTTACTTCGCAATCCGACCGCGGTGGCGGGAATGGTGATACTTCTCCTTATTGTTCTGGCATCGATCTTGGCTCCGGTTCTTGCCCCGTATGACCCGAATTTCATGGATTACGCCAATCTGTATGCAAAGCCGTGCAGGGCACATCTTTTGGGGTGTGATCAGTTGGGAAGAGACTTGCTCAGCCGTATTCTTTACGGTGGCCGGTACTCTCTCAGCCTTGGCTTTATAGCCGCAATGATTGGTCTGGTACTGGGAACATTCTTCGGCTGTATCGTAGGATATGCCGGAAATGCCGTAGATAATATTGCAATGCGTATATGCGACATCTGGTCGGCAATTCCGTCGATGCTTTTGGCAATTTTGATATCCACGGCACTTGGTTCGGGATTCTTCAATACAATTCTTGCAATGGCTGCCGGAAATGTACCGGGATCCGTTAGAAATACAAGAGCCCTGGTCCTGAAGGAAAGAGAAATGGAGTATTTGGAAGCAGCAAAAGCCATGAACTGTTCCAAGATGAAGATAATATTCAAACATATGCTGCCGAATATCATTTCCTTCAAAATCGTCGGAACAGCGGGAAATATCGGCGGAACCATCATGCAGGCGTCGGGCCTTTCATTTATCGGACTCGGTGTTCCGACATCAACCCCTGAGTGGGGCGCCATGTGTGCATCCGCACGCGCAAACTTTTTGGACTATCCGCACATGATTCTTATTCCGGGTGCTGTAATTTTGATAACCGTTTTGGCATTTAACTTATTCGGTGACGGACTCAGGGATGCAATGGATCCGAAGCTTAAAGACTAAGGGGGCGCCGAAATGAGTGAGAAATTTTTACAAGTAAAAGATTTATTCGTTGAATATACCTCCGGCGGACATGTTGTAAAGGCTGTTAACGGCGTAAATATTGAATTAAATAGAGGCGAAACCTTAGGACTTGTCGGAGAGACCGGCGCAGGCAAGACAACAATCGCCAAAGCCATTTTGAGAATCCTTCCGAATCCTCCCGCAAAGGTCAGAGGCGGTGAAATTTGGCTGAATGATCAGAACCTGACGGAGCTTCACGAAAGGGAAATGTTGAAGGTTCGCGGTAATCAGATTGCCATGATTTTTCAAGACCCGATGACGGCGCTTAATCCGACAATGACCGTCGGAAACCAGATTGCCGAGGTTATTATGCTTCACAACAGCATCAGCAACAAGGAAGCTGTCAGGAGAGCCGTTCAGATGCTTGAGACGGTAGGTATTCCGGCGATGAGATTTATGGAGTATCCTCACCAGTTCTCCGGCGGAATGAAGCAGAGGGTAGTTATTGCCATGGCGCTTGCCTGCAACCCCGAGCTGCTTCTTGCCGACGAACCGACCACGGCTTTGGACGTTACAATCCAAGCCCAGGTTTTGGAAATGATGATGGAACTCAAGAAAAAACTGAACACATCAATGATTCTGATTACCCATGATCTTGGCGTTGTGGCCGAAACTTGTGATAAGGTTGCGATTATTTACGCTGGGCAGATTGTGGAAAGCGGAAGCAAGGATGATATTTTCAGAAGACCGGCTCATCCGTATACAAAGGGATTGTTTGGCGCCTTGCCGAAGCTGAATGATGATTCAAAAAGACTTAGTCCCATTGAGGGACTTCCGCCGGATCCGACAAACCTTCCCGAAGGCTGCGCATTCCATCCCCGTTGTGAACATATGTGGGAGGAGTGTAAGACGGGCGGCGAAGTCGATATGTTTGAGGTTGGCCCGGGACATTTTGTAAGATGTTATCTGTGCAGAAAGGAGGGTAATTAATAATGGCCTTTCTTGAAATTAATCACCTGAAAAAGTATTTCGATGTCGCAGCCGGAGTTAACCATGCCGTCGATGATGTAACCTTTAAGATAGAAAAGGGACGTACAATGGGCATAGTCGGAGAATCCGGCTGCGGCAAATCCACTCTGGGCAGAACAATTATCCGCCTTCTTGATGCAACCGCCGGACAGGTGTTGTTAGAGGGCGAGGATATCACCAATGCAAGGGGCAAGGACCTTAGGCGCTTGCGCGAAAGAGTCAGTGTTGTCTTTCAGGACCCGTATTCTTCGCTGAATCCGCGATTTTGCG
Organism: Lachnospiraceae bacterium; assembly: GCA_050944475.1. Taxonomy (GTDB): domain Bacteria; phylum Bacillota; class Clostridia; order Lachnospirales; family Lachnospiraceae; genus RGIG5612. The sequence goes on along the minus strand of JBMNRD010000001.1, from coordinate 478,250 downwards.
TTGACGAGACCATCAGAGAGCCGCTGGAGGAGGCGCGTCGCTTCAAACGTGCGGAGATTGATGCCAGAACCGAGGAGCTGATGGACCTTGTAGGCATTGAGGATCGTCTGCGCATGGCATATCCGCATGAAATGGATGGCGGCCGTCGTCAAAGGGTCGGTATTGCCAGGGCTCTGGCGCTTCGTCCGGATTTCATAATGTGCGATGAGCCTGTTTCGGCTCTGGACGTTTCCATACAGGCGCAGGTTCTGAATTTGTTAATGGACCTCCAGGAAATGCTTGGACTGACATACATGTTTGTAACGCACGATTTGTCGGTTGTGAGGCATATTTCCGATGACATATGTGTAATGTATCTCGGACAGATGGTTGAAACCTCTCCGTCCAAGGAAATGTTTCTGATGCCGCTTCATCCGTATACCAAGGCGCTTTTGTCAGCTATTCCTTCAATCGATCTGGACAATCCGATGAAGAGGGTTCAGCTGAAGGGGGAGATTACTTCCGCGATTAATCCGAAGCCGGGCTGCAGATTTGCCCCGAGGTGCCCGCATACAATCGAGCGTTGTTACGAACCGCAGGAACTGATTGAAGCTTCTCCGGGGCACTTCGTTTCCTGTTGCAGGGTTAACGAAATAAATTGAGCTTTTTCCTCCTTGAGATGTGATATAAGTTTCTTTTGCGGACTTCCCTAACCCTTTCGGCGAAGGGAAATCCGCATATATGGGGCTTTAATGTACGAAAAACGATTTGATGTATAATAAATGAATCAAATCTATGGAGGCCGGAATTGGGACTGAGAAAAAAACGTGACAAAACCGACATTTACGGAGTCAGGGGTGACAGGCCGGAGGCTTTTCGTCTGCCGGACGCAAGACCGAACAGAAGTCACAGCAAAAATTACCACAACTACTTCCGTGGCTACACAGAAGTTCGCAATGTAAATGAAAAAGGACGCCGGACTATTCAGCGTTTTTATACCAAACCCTGGATTGTGAGTGACTTAAAGGGACGCAATTATTGGCTGGTGCGCTTGCTCTATGCTCTGTTGACCTCGGCAAGCATTTTTATGTACGTTTTTGCAATGATTCAAGACATTCCGGCAAATAAGCACTGGGTGGTGGCCATTCCGGGTCTCCCCGCAATAGTCTGCCTGTTTCTGCTAACCGTAATGCTTGTTATATATATTACGGTTCCGAGGAAAATGACCTTATGGGATTACGAGTCCAGCACGAAAAGATTAAAACAAATGTCTATTATAAGTGCGGCAGTTGAGGGGACCACCTCTATTGTTATAGCAGGTTTTACCATTGTTACAGGTTTGGAAATCAGGCAGAGTCTAATATGTGCCGGAATGGATATGGCAGCGGCATTTTGCGCTGCTGCGATTTATTTTGTTGAAAACAAGGTTACCTATCACGAAGAGCCGAATGAAACCAAGCTGCCCGCAGGGGAATTGTATGAAATGCGGTAATTATTACGGTAAGAAATTACAGGCTGGAAAAATAAGCAGGCAAAACAGACAAAAGACAGAAATAAAAAAAGAGCAAAAATAAAAAAACGAAGCAAAACAAAAAAATAAAGCAAAAGAGAAAAAACAAAGAAAAATAAAGAAAAAATAAAACAGGAAGGAAAAAACAATGATTGATTTTTCTTGCAAGCGCGATATATTGATTGCAAATCCGGACGGAACATTTTCTCCAATGGATGAGCCTTTTTTTCAGGCCAAAGAGATTGCCCCGAATACATGGCAGATACTTTCATCCGGAGATTTTTCCTATTTTTTGGTTGGTGACAATGAGGGCATAAGCATTGACACGGGCTACGGAGCGGGAAACATCAGGGAATTTCTGCAGACTTTAACCGATAAGCCGGTAAGAAACACTATTAATACCCATCATCATTTTGACCATACGGCGGGCAACTCGTATTTCGAGAAGTCCTATATGCATCCGGAGGCATTTGATTATGCGACAATTCCCTATGCAAGCTTTGAGGGAATAGATTTCCCGAGGGACTATGAAAAAGTTGCCGTTTACGACGGGGACACATATGAACTTGGCAACAGAAAGCTGGAATTATTCTGGATTCCCGACCATACTCCGGACGGGATAGCAATCCTTGACTATAAGGAGAGGATATTGTTTATCGGAGACGAATTGATGCCGATGGGCAAGATTTTAAAAGTCCCCGTGGCAACGTTTTTCGGGTATATGGAGAAGCTGCTGGCACACAGCAATGATTACGACAGGATTTTCTCCGGAGGAGGAGAACTCCCGAAAGAAATGATTCAAAATTACTACAATTGCGCCAAGGCAATATTGGAAGGCAATCACGGTGAGCCTGCCAAGCCACGTATAGGCGGGCCGCGAGAGATGCCTCCGGGCCCCAACGGGGAGATTGTATATGATCGCATAGCTCCCCGTAAAGGCGACGGCGGCGCCGGCAAGGATACTCCGCCGGGCAGACTGCATTGCTACGAATCGGACGGCGCAAGGATTATTTTTGATATGGATTTGTTGTAGAGTTTGCATTTTTATAGTTTCAATATTTATCGCGCATGAAGCCTTAAGGGCATTCCGGAAAGGGGGAAACATGCTGACAAAATTGTTTCCAATGGTTCAATTTAAGAAGGATACCTGGGAAATCGATGAATTCGATTGCGCAAGTATTTTCTTGTTGATAGGTTCAGAAAAGGCTATGGTTGTAGATCTTGGAATGGGAATCGGTGATTTGCGCGGAGCCATCGAAATGATAACCGACAAGCCGCTGATTGCGGTAATTTCCCATGGCCACATTGACCATACAGCACATGCAAGGGAGTTTGAAGAGGTATGGATTCATCCTGCGGATGCGGATAAGCCGATGCCGCAGAGTCTTGAGCGGCGCGTGTACGATACAGAGCGTATTGCTCAAAGACAGAAAGGGGCCATAGGTGCCCCGTACAATATGTTCAGGCTATATGGCTATGACATAGAGGTGGATTTAAGGGAGCCGGGGCCGGATGAGAAAATGCCGAAGATCAACTACCTTCATGACGGGCAACAGTTTGATCTGGGCGACAGGATTGTTACGGCTTATGAATGTCCGGGGCATTCGGAAGGGGCAATGGTTTTCCTTGATGAAAAAACAAAAACGCTTATTGCCGGTGATGCCGTTAACTTCAATTTAGGAGCAGGTGCCGTACCGATTGAGACCATGCTGCGGTACCTGAAGCGTATTCAAGCTATGTCTGACAGATATGACGGCATCTGGAACGGACACCATGATTTCAGAGCTCTCGGTGCTCCGCTGGATGAGGATTGTCTCCCGACAATAATTGAAATGTGTGAGGATATTTTAAAGGGTAATTACAGCCCGGTGAGAATCCCGAGTTTCTGGGGGGAGCCGCTTCCGCTCAGCAAAACGCCAAAGATTCCCGACCCGCCGGCAGCGGTGCCGGGTGAGTTGCCAAGGAAAAGAGTGACCGTAAGAAAAGGCAGAAACTTCATGGGCTTTAACCCGGACAAAATCTTTGAAGAATAAGAAACTACCGCAGAATCCACATTTCCAGTATTCCGTACATTTCCCGGATATAAAAGCCCGGAAAGAGCCACCAAAGGGTGGGGGTAGAGATAGCGCCGGGATTTTCATAACCCGTGGAGGTCGCATAGCGAAGTGCTCTGTACATATGGTAGTCGTTTGTAACAATTGAGACTTGCGGATTCAGGTTGTTTTCATTGATGATGGCCCGGGCATTGCGAAGATTTTCAAGGGTATCTGTTGATGTGTCCTCCAGAAAAAGCCGCGCGGGGTCGATACCTTTGTCCGTCAGATATTCATACATCGCTGAGGCCTCCGTACACGGTTCGTTATTTCCCTGTCCGCCGCAGACGATGCAGCAGGAGTCCGGGTTGTCAATCAGATAGTCATAAGCGGAGTTCAGACGTGCACGCAGGGTACGGGAAGGACCGCTGGGGTAGACGTGACAGCCGAGAACAACCACGGTTGACTTTGGGGGGGCAGACTTATTATACCCCGAGCCCATAGCAACCATACAGGCAACAGCAAGACCGAGAATGGCAACCAGGACAAGTACGATAAGACCGAGAACACATTTGCCGAGGAAGTGACGCCAGATGCGGGAAATCAGGGCATTGATTTTATCAAATAAAATTCCATATGCCAGTACTGCAACGGAAAGGGCGGTGCCGGTATAGCTTCCGATGTGAAAGTTTCCTGTACGAAAAGGGGGAACAAAGAACCAGAGGAAGAAAACAATTCCGACTGAGATCAGCAATATTCGAAGTATAATTTTTAAAACAGAGTTCATAATTCATGCAATAAACGGCCGCCCTTTTTCAAGGCGACAACGGGCCGACCGCTATGTTTAATGTCCATTTTCCTTGTTATAGTTTTCAAGGAGTGTTTTGATTTTACCGGAGGGATCCAGCAAATCACTTATGGAGGCATTGTGGTTCAGGGTATCCACAAGGTACGAAATATATTTACTGATGTCAACGCTGATGTAATAATCCTTTGCCAGCAGCTCCGGCGGCTGGTAGGTTCCGTTGGTGGTCAGCACCCGCTTGAACAGACCCTCCTTATATGCGGCATCAAATTTTTCAAAGCCATGGGTAAACAGGCCGAACGTTGAAAAAATGTACACATCTTTTGCGCCCCTCTTTTTCAGTTTTTTGGCAGTCTCCAGCATGCTTCCGCCTGAAGAAATCATGTCGTCAACGATGATGACATCCTTGCCTTCGGGACTTGTTCCAAGGTATTCATGGGCAACAATGGGATTGACGCCGCTGATAATGGTGGAATAATCCCGCCGTTTATAAAACATGCCCATGTCGATTCCCAAAACACTGGCAAAGAAGATAGATCTGTCCATGGCTCCCTCATCGGGGCTTATCATCAACAGGTGGTCCTTATCAAACTTGATGTCTTTTTCAAACTTGCACAGGTATTTAAGAAACTGATAGGAAGGCCTGATATTTTCGAAGCTGTTGAGCGGCGCGGCGTTGATTACCCTCGGGTCATGTGCATCGAAGGTAACAATATTGTCTACCCCCATCGCATAGAGCTCCTCAAGGGCTATCGCGCAATCTAAGGATTCTCTGGTAGCCCTTCTGTGCTGTCTGCCCTCATAAAGGAACGGCATAAGAACGGTAATGCGGTTTGCCTTGCCGCCGATTGCGGCAATGATTCGCTTCAGGTCTTGAAAATGGTCGTCGGGAGACATGCGGTTCGGTTTACCGGACATCGTGTATTCGATGCTGTTATTACATACGTCTACAATGATAAAAATATCCATTCCGCGGACAGAGTCAAGAATCATTCCCTTGGCTTCCCCCGAACCGAAGCGCGGGATGTCGGTTCTGATAAGGTAAGACTCCCTTTCATAGCCGGAAAGAACAATGGTTTCCTTGTGCTCGCTTTCCCGATTCCGCCGCCATGTGGAAAGATAATAATCCACACTGTTTGCAAGAGCTTCGCAGCCTTTCATAGCTATTATCCCAAGAGTACCGACAGGGATTGAGTTGATTACAATTTCTTCTTGTAACATAATTAATCAAACCTCCAATGCCTTTTTTATCCTGATATCGTCACCAAAGAGCTTTATTATTGAATAGTTACTGGTTATCCGGGAGAAAACCCGCTCGGAATAAACCGCCTGCAGCTGCTTTACCGAAAGATTTGAGGAGATGATGGTATTTCGTTCGCGCAGGTAGCGCTCATTAATACAGTCAAACAACTGGGTCTGGGTAAAGGAGTTGACCATTTCGGTTCCCAGATCATCTATTATCAGCAAATCGCAGTCATAAATGAGTTTAGCGGGAAGCTCGTTTGCTTCCTGCCTGCCGAAAACATTGTCCGCAAGGATTTCGAACAGTCTGATCGAGGAGAGATAAATAACGGAGTATCCTGCATTTATCAGTTCCCGGGCGATGCAGTTTACGAGGAAAGTTTTGCCCACACCGGTGTCTCCGCATATGTACAGGTTGGAGGAAGATGCGGGGAATTCCTTAATAAAGGTGAGCGCCTTGCCCACAGCATCCTTTGCAACATCCAAAGGAGTCTTTCCGTCGTTGGTAACCGCTTCTTCATCGGAATAATATTTAAAAGAATATGTATTAAAGTTTTCCCTTTCAAGAATGCTGCGAATGTGGGAATTGTCATAGAGCTTTTCTATAATCTTTGCCCGGAAGCAGCTGCAGGGTTTGTTATCCACATAACCCGTATCCTCGCAAAGGACACAGAGATAATGCAGATTGAGGTCCTCCACGGAAAAGCCGGCCTCATTCAGGAGCCGACTTTTTTGGGCATTCAATTTTGCGATATGTCCTGCCAGTTCCTCATCGGTAGCCTCAGAGGGATTATTCAGTCGGCAGAGCGCTCTTTTCACATACAGGGAGGTAATCTCATTTTCGATGCCTTCCAGAGAAGGAATGGCCTGCATAATGGCCGCTCGTCGCTTATCCAGGTTATAATCATTCAGGAGTCTTTGTTCTTCGTATTCTTTTATTATTTCTTCGTAGGCCTGCTGAGTTATTCCCATTTCCCGCTCCGTCTATCTGCCTATTAGTTTTGCTTCAAGTTCATCGTAGTTATATGTCCGCTGATGGAAACCGTTAAAACCGTTATTTCCTGTAGCAAGGGCACCCGTCCTATCTTTTTCAGGACTTTTATGCCGGGAGGCAGACTTTGATGAGAATGCCTCGTCGGCCTTTTTCACCGCTTCAAGAGTATGTATGCCGGAATTTTTCCATTTTCGGAGAATGGAATCGGCATATTCAAAACTGGGCTTATGAATGGTATTTATTGTCCTGTTGCAGGCTTCAATAATCATATCGAGACTGAAACCGTACGATATAATCCAGGTGTTGATATGTCTGATTTCCTCCTTGGCAGGATTGCGCCCGGTCAGCCCGAAGGCTTTCATGACCGGATAGCAGTTTTCCGAGTAAATGGCATTAAGAAGCTTGGCGCCTGCCACATCCTTGATGCCCTGCTGAGCCCAGGCAATGCCGGTTTTCTCTATATAGCGTATGCCGGTTTTCTTTTTACTGACACAGTATTCAAATACATACTCTACCAAGTCCTCCGGAAAATGTAACGTGTCCAGGAAAAACATAATGGTATTGATATCCGCACTGTTAAGAGTCCGTCCCAGAAGCTTTTGAATCCCGTATATCAGAAGGGAATTGTCTTCATTTCCGGAAAAACTGTCCAGTTCATTTCGGGAATATTGTTTTTGAACCGGAAAGGCGGTCCGTTTCGGTGTGTCGGCATACAGTTCCTCTGCGGCAGGAGTTTTTTCTTCAAGTGTTTTTTCCTCAATGAGCTCCTCGGCAGGGGTTTTGGTTATCATGGTTTCTTGTGGAGTGACAGAAGTCAGAATCAGTGACTTTAAGGATCCGTCCTCATTAAAGGATAACTTGAGCAGTCCCTTCTTTTCCCAGTATTTCATTGCACGGATGGTGTCTTTCTCCGTATTGTTAAAGACATCGGCCAATCGTGAAATGGACAGCTCGTTGCGATTTTCATTTACGCACTTCAGAAGGTAAATATATATCTTGACAAATTCACCTGCGGCAGTCGGCATATAGTTCTCTATGAAGTTGTTCGGTATGCCGGTGGAGCTGTCAAGCCCCTCCTGCTTCAGTTGAAAATTGCTCATACGTATTACCTATTACATGAAGTGATGCTGTCAATATATCATAGCCGAAAAATAAATAAAAGGGGACATTTTTGAGGCAAACTCCGAAAAGTCCAAGGAACCTTATAATGTGGAAAATGTTCAAAATGTCAATAAAAAATATCTTGAAAAACAATAAAAAGCCATTGCGTTTTGAATGGCTTAAAATCAAGAGTTATACAGGTTTTTTCAGATAAAAAGCCAGGAAATTATTGAAGCTTCTTACCGTCGGAAAAGTTGTTGAAAATGTTGATAACCTGTGGCCCAAGCAGGGAATCTCCGATATTTACAACATCTCCCGCTCCCATTGTTATCAACAAGTCTCCGTCAACACAATTTTGCAGCAAAAATTTTTCAACCTCATCGAAAGTAGGGAGATAATGGCATTCCGTACCCAGCATTTCTATCCGCTCCTTCAGGTCTTTTGATGAAACACCGAAGACATTTTCCTCGCGAGCGGCATAGATATCCGGAAGGACGACCGCATCGGCTTTTGCCAGAGCGGCGGCGAACTCGTCCATGAGTATGGCGGTACGTGAATAGGTATGGGGCTGGAATACAACCCAGAGCTTCTTATGCGGGTAAAGAGCCGCAGTGCTGAGAGTGGCGTCAATTTCATCCGGATGATGGGCATAGTCGTCCACGATGGTGACGCCGCCGAAGTGTCCCTTTAACTGGAATCGTCTTTCAACGCCGGTGAAAGCCTTTAAGGAATCGATAATGTCCCGGGTTTCAATGCCGCAAATGTCACAAACCGCAACTGCGGCCAGAGAATTATAAATATTATGCTTGCCGGGAATGGACAGTTCAACCCGTCCGAGGCAGGTATCATTCCGGAAAAGGTCATATCTGCCGCATGCGAGAGTATCATAGCCGATATTTTTGGAGGTATAATCAAAATTGCCTTCCGAGCCGAAAGTTACAATTCGGCAGGAAAGGTTCCGGGTGAAATATTCAAGGTTATCTATTTCGCCGTTTATTACAAGAGTCCCGTTTTCCGGAATAAGCCGGGCAAATTTAAGGAAACTCGCCCTGATATCCTCGATACTGTTGAAAAAATCGAGATGATCGGCTCTTACATTGAGAATGACGGCAATCTTCGGAAAGAATGAATGGAAGCTGTTGGCATACTCGCATGCTTCGACAATCAGAATCTCCGAATGGCCGATTCGCATATTGCCGTTGATAGCGGGAATTATGCCTCCGGACAGGACTGTCGGGTCAGCACCGGTATCTAAAAAAACCTGGGAAATAAGGGACGTGGTAGTGGTTTTTCCGTGTGTCCCGGAAACACAGATGGGCAAGTGGTAATCGCGCATTATCTGCCCGAGAAAATCTGCACGGGTGATGGCGGGGATGCCAAGGGAACGAACCGCCTGCAGCTCCGGATTGTCATCGTGGATGGCGGCGGTATAAATTACCAGGCCCACATCAGGGGAGATATTTTCTGCCCGTTGCCCGATATAAACAACTGCACCCATATCTCGCAGTTTTGCCACAAGAAAGGATTCCTTTGAATCAGAGCCGGAAACCTTGTACCCGCGAGACAGCAGAATATTGGCAAGAGAGCTCATGCTGATTCCGCCAATACCGATAAAATGAATTTTTTTCGTTGAATCCAACGTCATCATGCCGTGTTTTGCCCCTGACTATCTCGAAAATCGCAAAAATTATATCACGTAATATGGGAGAAGGCAATTTTTGTTTGAAAATATACGCATTTCCATTATAATGATAAGAATGAAAAGAGGAAAAAATGTATCTGGTAGCAGGACTCGGAAATCCGACGAAGAAATATGAAAAAACCCGCCATAATATGGGCTATGACTGCATAGATCGCCTTGCGGTCCGGTTTAAAATCAAACTGAAGCGCTCAAGGTTTGCCGCCATGGTCGGAAAAGGAAAAATCGGCGGGGAACAAGTGTTGCTTGTAAAGCCGCTGACATATATGAATCTCAGCGGAAACGCAATTGCCCCTTTGGCGAAATACTATAAAATCAACACGGTCCGGAATATGATGATTATTTATGATGACACAGATATGGAGCCGGGGAAATTGAGAATCCGCAAAAAGGGCTCGGCCGGAGGCCATAACGGTATGAAGAGCATTATCTCCAATATCGGAAACGAGATTTTTTTGCGAATACGCATAGGAATAGGCAAGTGTCCGGAGTACATGGAAATGGCTGACTATGTGCTGGGGCACTTTTCACCGTCTGAGCGGAAACTTGTTGATGAGGCAATAGAAAGGGCAACCCAAGCGGTAGTTGACGTGATTGAGCAGGGGGCGGAGTATGCAATGAATAAATACAACCGGAACGGTGAAGAATGTTAGAGCAGGTTTACCCGAAGATAGATATTCTTGAATCGTTGAAAAGAGATTTGCAGCAGGGTAAAAAGGTTCAGCTAAACGGTTGCGTTCCCTCACAAATGGAGCATTTTCTCAGGGGAGTTGGTGACGGCTTTGAACAAAAAGTCGTCATCGCTTTTGATGAGCAGAAAGCAATGGAAATACTTGAAAACTATATGGCTTTTGATCGTGCGGCGGTCTATTATCCGCCCAGAGATCCCATGTTCTTCAAGGCAGATATCAGGGGTAGTTTTATTTCCCAACAAAGGATAGAGGTGGTAAAACGGATCTACGGCAAGGAAAGATTGACGGTAATAACCTGCCCGAATGCGTTTGTAGACAGGCTGGCCAGTTTCAGACAGATGGAAGAGCAGACCGTTACTTTTCGAAAGGGAGAGCAGGTGGACGGGGCGGAGCTGGCCGCAAGACTGGTGAGCCTGGGCTATGAAAACGAGTCCCAGGTCGGAGGACACGGAGAGTTTTCCGTCAGGGGAAACATTATCGACATTTTTCCTTTTGCCGAGGAGACCCCGTATAGGATAGATTTGTGGGGCGACGTAATTGACGCCATTAAGATATTTGACGTGGAAAGCCAGCGTTCGATTGAGAGTGTGGATGAGTTTTCCGTTTTTGCGGGTGGCGACCGGGATAAAGAAGAGGAAGGAATGGTGAGCTTTCTCAGTTATTTTGACCCGGCAAGCACGCTTCTTGTATTTAATGACCCGGCAAGGCTTGATCAGGTTAACGGTTTGATTGATGCACCGGAATTCGGCTGTTTATATCTTTCAATGATAGGCGCAAGCAGCGGAATAAAGCCGGATGCCGTATATTCGATTAATGCAAGAAGTATTCCTTCATATAACGGACGCTTTTCAGACCTTTTATCAGACATAAAAAAATACAGGAAAGACGGCTGGAACATTACCCTGTGCTGCGGCAGCAAGTCAAGGACTGAGCGGCTCAGACAGGATATTCTGGAGGGCGGGACAAGTGCCGAGGTTGTCGTAGGCAGTGTGCAGAACGGTTTTGAATATCCCGACATAAAGGAAGCACTGATTTCCGAGGTGGATATTTTCGGCCATCGCCGGATGAAAAGAAGGAGCCGGAAAAAATTTACCGGTGATCCCATAAAGGCTTTCACCGACTTGAACGTGGGGGATTATGTTGTTCATGAGCAGCACGGAGTAGGAATATATGAGGGCATCGAGCGTATTGTATCCGACGGCAGAGAAAAAGATTACATGAAGATAAAGTATGCAAATAATGCAAATCTCTATGTAATGGCCACCCAGTTTGATCGGATACAGAAATATTCCGGCGGTGAAAATGCAAGTCCGCGTCTGAACCGCCTGGGAGGAAAAGAATGGACCAATACCAAGGCAAGGGCCCGGACGGCCATTAAAGATATTGCAGCCGAGCTGGTGAGACTTTACGCGGCCAGACAGGTGAAGAAAGGTTATGTTTACAGCCCGGACACGGTTTGGCAAAGTGAGTTTGAAGCGCAGTTTGAATATGAGGAAACGGAAGATCAGCTGAGAGCAATCGAGGATGTCAAGTCCGACATGGAACAGGGCAAGGTCATGGATCGGCTGATTTGCGGGGATGTGGGTTTCGGCAAAACGGAGGTGGCCATCAGAGCGGCCTTTAAGGCCATACAGGACAACAAGCAGGTGGCCTTTTTAGCTCCCACCACAATACTTGTCAAGCAGCATTATGACACCGTTTGCAGGAGAATGGCAAATTATCCGATAAATGTCCGCATGCTTTCACGATTTGTTACCCCAAAGGAACAGAAAAAAACTATTGAGGACATGAAGCACGGCATCACGGATATTGTTGTCGGCACTCACAGGCTTTTGTCAAAGGACGTTCAGTTCAGGGATCTGGGGATGCTGATTATTGATGAGGAGCAGCGCTTCGGGGTAACCCATAAGGAAAAAATCAAAGAGCTCAGGAAAGATGTTAATGTGCTGACACTGAGCGCCACGCCGATTCCGAGAACGCTTCATATGAGTCTGGCGGGAATCAGGGATATGAGTCTGCTTACGGAACCGCCGGTTGACCGAGTCCCGATACAGACCTATGTGATGGAGTACTCAAAGGAGGCCGTTAAAGAGGCTATTTTGAGGGAGGCTTCCCGCGGGGGTCAAACATATTACATACACAATAGGGTTGAAAGCATAGAAGGGGTCTGTGACAGGATACAGGAAATGGTTCCGACTCTCAATGTGCAATTTGCCCATGGGCGGATGTCGGCCAGAAATCTGGAAGAGATAATGATTGATTACGTGGCCGGTGAAATAGACGTCCTTGTGTCTACAACTATTGTAGAGTCGGGGCTGGACATTCCAAATGTAAACACGATAATTGTTCAGGATGCCGACAATTACGGGCTGTCTCAGCTCTATCAATTGAGGGGCAGGGTCGGAAGGGCCAAGAGGACAGCCTATGCGTTTCTTATGTATCGCAAGGACAAGATTCTCAGGGAGGTGGCAGAGCAGCGCCTTAAGGCTATAAGGGAGTTTTCGGATCTGGGGGTAGGTATAAAAATTGCCATGAGGGATTTGGAAATACGCGGTGCCGGGAATATCCTCGGTGCCGAGCAGTCAGGGCATATGGAAACTATCGGATATGAGCTGTACTGCAAGATGCTCAATGAGGCTGTTGCCCTTCTAAAGGGAGAGGAAATAGAAGAAGACTTCGAGACCACAATTGATCTGAAAGTTGATGGCTATATTCCGTCCGAATATATTAAAAATGCGTACGAGAAATTAAATATGTACAAGAAGATTTCCGTAATCAAAAATGAGGAAGATGCAGAAGATGTTCATGCGGAATTTGAAGACCGTTTCGGTCCGGTACCGAAAGTTACGGAAAACCTTCTGAAGGTTGCCCTGCTGAAGGCGAGAGCCCACGGGACATATATTTCGGAGATTTCCGGAAGCAACGGCGAATATAAAATCAATATGTTCCCCAGGGCAAAAATAGACACATACAAAATGCACGGGTTTTTAAGCAAGTACGCCGGGGCAGTGAAATTTGTGACAGACAAGCAGCCCTTCTTTATATATAAGCCGGACCTTCCGTGCAGGACCGTTGAGCAGGAGATAGATGTGCTGAGCGGGTTTGTCAGTAGCCTTGATGAGATAAAGCTTAAGTAAATCAGGAATAACATGAACGGGGAAATGACTGAAAAAGAGAGAGTAAACAAAATAATCGAGCTGCTGAATGAGCATTACGGCAATGAGCAGGTGCGCTATCTTGACTATACGGATGCGTGGGAGCTCCTTGTGGCAACGATTCTCAGTGCCCAATGCACGGACGCAAGAGTAAATCTTGTAACGAAGGAGCTTTTTGCACGGTACACAAGCGTGGAGGAGTTGGCTGCAGCTGATATAAAAGAGTTGGAGCGGATCATTTTTTCTACAGGATTTTATCGTAATAAGGCAAAGAACATAAAGGCCTGTGCCGAGAAGCTGGTTACCGAGTTCGGCGGTATTGTGCCCTCCGGTATCGAGGAGCTGACAAGCCTTCCCGGAGTGGGGAGAAAAACGGCCAATGTTGTCAGGGGATACGTGTTCGGTATTCCCGGCGTGGTGGTCGATACTCATGTGGGAAGAATATCCGGAAAACTGGGGCTTACGGCGCATACTGATCCGGAAAAGATTGAACGGGATTTGGAGCGAGTTCTTCCCCGGAAGCATTGGATATTGTGGAACATCCAGATAATCAGGCACGGCAGGGAGATTTGCGTGGCAAGAAGGCCCCGGTGCGGAAGCTGCTTCCTCGCGCAGCTGTGTCCGGGAAGAGAGGAAGACAGGTAGATGATTATTTCGGTTGTCGGGCCAATCGGGTATGAAAGTGCGTTGAGGCTTGCAAAGAATCATCCTGATGTAATGCAGGAGCATTTCCCCCGGTTTTTTATAAGGCAACTGGAAGACATTTCATCAGAAGTATATGAACTGCCAAAGGCCGATTATCTGCGTCCTATAGGTGAAGGAGGCATTTTCAGAACATTATGGGAGGCCGGAGAAGAATTTGGCTGCGGAATGGAGATAGAACTGCAGACAATTCCGATTCGACAGGAAGTGATAGAGGTTTTGGAATTATTTGACGAGAGCCCGTATGAATGCAGTTCGAAGGGAAGTTTTTTGATAATTTCCGGGGAAATCCTCGAGGGTGTAAAAGCAATCGGCAGAACGACACAGGCAAAAAAAAGGATATTAAAGGATGGGGATTCGGAAAGATTCCTGACTCCTCCGGCCCGCCAGAATAAAGATATACGAGACAGGAAAAGTCGCACAAAACAGGTTGTTACATGAAGGAGACCTGTGATATAATCATTTGCCATAATATGAAACAATAAATAATAACAGGAGGATTCAAGATGAGAGAGGAATTGCTGAGGCTTATTGAGCATAACAGCAGGATAGAGCTGCCACAGCTGGCACTGATGCTTGGGGTTGCCGAAGCCGAGGTTGCGAATGAGATTGCCGATCTGGAATCTGAGGGAGTAATCAGCGGATATTACACGCTGATAAACTGGGATGATACCGACGAAGAGAAAATAGACGCGATAATTGAGGTAAATGTCGCAACCCAGAGGGAGATAGGTTTTGACACAATTGCCGAAAGGATATACCGGTTTGATGAGGTTAAAGCCTGCTATCTGATTTCAGGTCACTATGATTATCTGATTATCCTTGAGGGCAAGACTATGCGTCAGATTGCAAACTTTGTTGCCAGCAAGCTTTCTCCCATTGAATATGTAACGGGCACTGCGACTCATTTTATAATGAAGCGCTACAAGGATTACGGGACGATTCTCGGGGAAAGAAAAAAAGACGATAGGGAGAAAATATCATTTTGAGAGATCCAATATCCAAGGTTGCCAAAGAGATGCAGCCTTCCGGAATAAGAAAATTTTTTGACGTGGTTGCGGAAATGCCCGATGTCATATCTTTGGGCGTTGGTGAGCCTGACTTTGACACGCCCTGGCATATCAGAGAGGCCGGAATATATTCTCTGGATAAGGGCAGAACGTTTTACACCTCCAATGCGGGACTTATGGAGCTTCGTCAGGAGGTTGCTGATTTTTATTCAAGAAAACACGGTCTTGACTATGACCCGAGGGACGAGGTTTTTATAACCGTGGGCGGAAGCGAGGGCATTGACGTGGCAATCAGGGCCATGGCAGACCTGGGAGATGAAATAATCATCCCCGAGCCCTGCTATGTGTCATACGTTCCCTGCGCAAGGCTGGCGGGGGCCGCGCCGGTGACTATTTCTTTGAAAGAGGAAAATGAATTCCGACTGACAACGGCAGAGCTTGAAGCGGCAATTACGAAAAAAACAAAACTCCTGATGCTGACATTTCCCAACAATCCCACCGGAGCGATTATGGAACGGGCGGATTTGGAGGGTATCGCAAAGGTATGCAAGGAGCACGACATTTATGTAATCTCGGATGAAATATACGGCGAACTGACGTATTCGGGCAGTCACGTAACGATTGCATCGTTGCCGGGCATGAGAGACCGGACAATAGTTATCAACGGTTTTTCCAAGGCATATGCAATGACCGGCTGGAGGCTCGGGTTTGTTACGGGACCGGCGAGCATCATTTCCCAAATGCTCAAGATTCATCAGTATGCGATTATGTGTGCACCGACCACCAGTCAATATGCCGGCATTGAAGCCCTCAGGAACGGCGACGACGACATAGAAAGAATGAAGGAGTCCTATAATCAGCGAAGAAGATATCTTGTAAAGGAACTCAATGATATGGGGCTGCATTGCTTCGAGCCCTTCGGGGCCTTTTACGTATTTCCCAGCATCAGGCATCTGGGGATGACCTCCGATGAATTTGCAACGCGCCTTCTTAAGGAAGAAAAGTTAGCAGTTGTTCCCGGAACGGCCTTTGGGAGCTGCGGTGAGGGGTTCCTTAGAATATCCTACGCATATTCGTTAAATGAGTTGAAGGAAGCACTGGGAAGAATCAAGCGTTTTGTTAAAAGACTTGAGGAAGGACAGGGCAGGTAGCCCGGTTGCGATTTGTTCAATATAGTATTGCTTGAACCGGAGATTCCGGCAAATACCGGAAATATAGGAAGAACCTGTCTTGCGACAGGTTCTCATCTTCATCTCATAGAGCCCATGGGTTTTATCCTGAATGATAAAAAGCTGAAACGGGCGGGAATGGATTATTGGCATGAATTGGATATAACGGTTTATGACAGTCTTGCGGATTTCTTTGATAAAAATAAGGATGCCTTGAGCAAGGGCGCCAGGCTGTGGATGGCCACCACCAAGGCGCAGAGGGTTTACTCGGATGCCTGTTTCCGGGACGGTGACTTTATTATGTTCGGTAAAGAAAGCGCGGGTATTCCCGAAGATCTTCTTTTAGAAAATCGGGAATTTTGCATACGAATTCCGATGGCGGAAAATCAAAGAAGCCTGAACCTGTCGAATTCCGCAGCCGTTATTTTATATGAGGCTCTGCGGCAGAATGATTACCTGTCTTTGATTGCTGAGGGGCGGTTTCGCAATCACAGCCGGCGGGAAATCACCTGAATTCAACAATCGTTACGCCGGCATCCCCTTCGCCGTACTCGGCCAGCTTGAAGGATTTTATGCGTTTTTCACGGCGGAGCCTTGCTTGGACTGCTTGTCTGAGGGCGCCTGTGCCCTTGCCGTGGATTATTCGCGCGGAGGGCAGGTGGGCCATGCAGGCATCGTCGATATATTTATCCAGCTCAATCATTGCATCGTCAACATTCATGCCCAGGAGCTTCAGCTCCGTGCTTACTCCTAAGGATTTAGCATATTGAAGCCGGCCGATTCCGGTTTTTTCAGTCCGTCGGCCGTCTTTTTTGGAGAGAACCTCATTTTCACTTGCTTCAAGCAGCTGCAAATCGGCAAGGTTCACCTTCATGTTCATGCTGCCCATCTGGACTCCTACCTGTTCTTTTGAGTCGGGGGCAGAGGTGACAATCCCTTCCATGTTCATTGATATAATGCGCACGGGGGAGCCGGCAGCTATTTCTCCGGAAGAAGCCTTTGCAGCAGGGGATGCATCCGGGCGCACACTCAGGTTTTCAAGGGCTTCCTTCGTTTTTTTACCGACCCGGGTGCGTGTTCGTTCCAAGGCGCTCAGGTTGGTATCCTTGGATACCTTGCGTATGTCCTTTATGGTCGCATCGGCGAAATCCTTTGCCTGCTGGAGAACCTCATAGGCCTCTGCTTTGGCGCTTTGAAGGAGAGCGCCTTTTTTGCTGTTGAAATCGGACCTTTCTTTTTCGTAACGGGTCTTGACAGCTTCCGCTTCCTGCCGGATTCTCAGGGCTTCTTCACGATCCGTCTCGGCGGTTTTCCTATCAATCTCAATATCGGCAAGGAGGTCCTCAAAAGCAACATTGCCGGAGTCCAGCCGACGTCTGGCGTCATCGATTATGTGTTCATCCAGACCCAGCTTGCCCGAAATAGCAAAGGCATTGCTCTTTCCCGGAAGTCCTATGAGCAGCCGGTAGGTTGGACGAAGGGTCTCCACGTCAAACTCGCAGCAGGCATTTTGAACCCCCGGGGTTGAAATGGCGAAAACCTTCAGCTCCGCATAATGGGTCGTAGCCATACACCGGATTTTGCATTTATGAAGACGCGTGAGTATGGATTGCGCCAGGGCAGCCCCTTCCGTGGGATCGGTGCCCGAACACAACTCGTCCAAAAGAACGAGAGATTCGGAGTCGGCTTCGTTGAGAATATGAACCAGATTGGTCATATGAGAGGAAAAGGTGGACAGACTCTGTTCAATGCTTTGTTCATCTCCGATGTCGGCATAAACTTCGGAAAAAACGCATAGGGAGGAACCGTCAAGAGCCGGTATATGAAGGCCTGCCTGCCCCATAAGGACAAGAAGACCGACTGTTTTCAGGGAAACGGTTTTGCCTCCTGTATTTGGACCGGTGATAATAAGCATGGTAAAGTCCTTCCCGAGCTCGATGTTAATCGGCACTGCGGTATTGACATCAAGCAGGGGATGGCGCGCCTGCTTCAGGTGGATAATGCCTTTTGTATTGAACTCCGGTGCACTGCCGCGAATGCTTTCGCTATAGCGGGCTTTCGCCAGAATAAAGTCAAGCTGTACAAGGAGCTTGTAGTCCGTTTCCAGTATATCCCTTTCCACAGCGGCATCAAGAGAAAGCCCGGACAGGATAACCTGAATCTCAGTCTGTTCGGCCAGCTCAAGCTCTTTTATCTCATTATTAAGTTTTACAACACTCATGGGTTCGATAAACACCGTGGAGCCGGAACCGGACTGGTCATGAATCATGCCCGGCACACGATTTTTGTGTTCTGATTTTATGGGAATGCAGTAACGGCCGTTCCTCATGGTGACTACGCTGTCCTGCAGGTAAGTTTTCATAGATGCGGAGGTAATCAGAGAATTCAAGGTACGCTGAACCTGGTCGTTCGTACGGATGATGTGCCGGCGGATATCTTTCAGCGCAGGACTTGCATCGTCGGCAATCTCGTCGTGGCCGAGAACACATCTTTTTATTTCGTCATTCAGGTGCTTCAAGGGTTCGATTGCCTCATAAAAGGAACTGAGAGAATCAGGCTCTTCTTCATCGTTTTCGGGACGCAAAAAGGTTTTGACAGAGGCGGAAATGTCAAGAACTGCGGAAAGCTCAAGAAGCTCTGTGCAGGAAAGAGTCCCTCCGATGTCAAGGCGTTTAAGGGACACAAGGATATCTTTCAAGCCGTTATAAAAGGGGCCGGCTTTTCTGCGCAGTCTTTTTACGGCATCCGTGGTCCGGATTTGAGCGGTTTGAATCTCCCCGTAATCCGACATGGGCAGCAGATTGCGGCAAAGCTTTTTGCCCGCGTCGGAAGACGCACGGGCCTCGAGCTGTTGGATTATTTTATGATATTCAAGGGTTTTAAGAACCTTTTCATTCATCTTCGGATTTAACAACCCTGTTTAGTCTGTGGGCCTGATGTTTGAGTCAAATATGCGGTTGTATCCGAGCCACTTGCATTCTCCGGGCAGCTGCCGGCTTGCCTCGAAGGTTTCTATCATTGAATGGATTTTGGCATCCGTATTATCGGCAAAATTCAGGGCGACCGCCTCAATCAGGGCAGGCTTCTTCGGGGAGCCGAATTCAAATTCTCCGTGATGCGCAAGAATGCAATGCTTCAATTCAGTGGCGCGTTTCGTCGGGAAGTCCTTGATTTCCTTAAGCTTTTCGTCAATCATTTCCACGCCGATAACAATGTGTCCTATCAGTTGTCCTTCGTCTGTATAGTCATTTTCGGGGAAACCGCACAACTCACGGACCTTACCTATGTCGTGGCAGATGGCTGCGGTAATAAGAAGATCCCTGTTAAGTGACGGATATTGCGTGCAATAGAAGCTGCAAAGCTTTGCGACCGATAGCGTATGGTGCAGCAGACCGCCCACAAAGCCGTGGTGAATTGCCTTGGCTGCGGAGTGCGTCTTAAAGACGCCGATAAAATCAGGGTTATTTACAAAGAAGCTCTCAAGCAGTAGCCTGAAATAAGGTGCGCTGACCGTGTCAATTATTTTGAGCAGGGCGGCAAACATGTCGTCAATGTCATTGGGGGAAACAGGCAGATAGTCCGCCGGATTATAGGTCCCTTCTGGAGCCTTAAACGCCCGGTCTATAGACATTTGCAGGGTTCCGTTAAACATAAAAACCTTGCCGCGGATTTCCACGTAATCATTTACACCGAAGTCACCGATGCCCATGGAGTTGGGCTCCCATATCTTGCATGAAATAGAGCCGGTTTTATCGCACAGCGTGACATTTTCGTAATCTTTGCCGTTTTTTGTCTGGGCAAGGTTTTTTTGCTTGCAAAGGTAGATGCCGATAATGTTGTCGCTTTCCTTAAATTCATTTATGTATTTCATATGCACCCTCCTTGCGGGGTATTTAAATTATCTTGCGATACACACGAGGATTCCCTTTAATCATACCGCTCTGTCAGCCAAAATGCTTACGCACAAAATTTATAATCGCGGCATCGAACGTCTCTTCGTTGGCAATTCGCAAATGAGAGTGATTGCCTTCCTTAAACCAGACAATCTCTTTTGCCGGCGCACCGCATTTCTCATATAGTTCACGGCTTCGCTTAGGCAGGGAGAACGGGTCTTTTTCCCCGCACAAAAAAAGGAAGGGGATTTTAACCTTGTCGATAAGATCAATTGGTCTGGTCTTGCTGACATCTGTACCCGTATGCTTTTTAATGAGATGCATTACCATGGGCAGTACCGGAAAAACAGGGCGCTTGTCCTTAATCATGTGTTGTTTGTAGCTTTCGTAAAAACTTATGTAACATCCTTCGGATATGATTCCGGCAATGTAGTCCGGACAGTCATCTCTGACAAGGGCAAGGATGGCGGTATTGGCACCCATGCAGATGCCGTGAAGGAGTACCTGCTCATTTCCAAATTCGTCATGCAGAAGACGTGCCCACTTTATGGTGTCGCTGTCCTCTCCAACGCCGATATAGCTGTAGGTTCCCGTGGAGTTGCCGTGCGAACGTATGTCTATGACCAGCACATTGCATTCGGCCTTTTCGTAGGGAGCCGCAAAATAGTACGAATACATAAGGGATTCCGAACGCCCGGGGATGATAATCACGGCCCTTTTGGCGCCAAAGTCAAAGTATTGTCCGAACAGTTGGAAACCCTCGTTTTCAATTTTCAATTCATGCATACTGCCGGCATGCTCCTTCGCCCATTTACAGCCGGCATTCCACATACTCACTTGTTCCCAGTTGGTGGTATCTGAACAGTGCCGTCCCCATTTGTCGGGGTCGGTACGGACAAGGGTAGCCATATAAACCTTTTTGGCAATTGACATGCAGTAAAAGTAGGAAAAAACTACACCGCCGACAAACGCTGCGGCCAATATGATTAAAATAATATATAAAACAGGCATGATAAGAGTATATAACAAAAAAAGATTTTACGCCATAGAATAATTATCGCAGTTGAAAAACTCCAGATGTGTGATAAAATTACTTCGTTACACAAATGTGAAAAGAGGGATGTAAAAATGAACGACTTTGCAATTATCGGAGATGTGGCCAGCGGTCTGCACAGAGAGCTTAGGGAGAGATTTGGAATAGATGATTATATCGTTGGTAAAGTCGTATTTCCTGACGGTACGGACCATGTGGCGGACCTGGATTGGGAGGAAATTTCACCGGACGAGTATTATTCGTCAATGAAAACCGGGAAAGCCATTTACAAAACCGGAATTGTCAGCCTTCAAGCGGCAACGGACGTGATTGAAAAGTATCTGCAGCAGGGAAGGGACGCGCTTGTAATCACCCTTTCGTCAGGAATGAGCGGCTCCCATAATGTGTATTTGTCAGCAAAAAAAGAGCTGGAGGCAAAATATCCGGACAGGAAGGTGTGCATTGTTGATTCGTTGAGATTTTCCACCCCGATTGTCATGATGAACATGAAAGCGTCGGAAATGAGGAGTGCCGGATGTACCATAGAGGAGACTGCTGCGTGGCTTGAGAAAAACAGGAACCGTTTCCGGCAGATGGGTCTGATGAACGATTTGAAATTTCTTGCACGAACGGGCAGGGTAACAAATTTTAAGGCATTTTTCGGAACCCTTGTGGGCGTAAATGCTTTGGGTGATTTTTCCCCGGCAGGAATCAGTCAGGTTTTGGGAAACGTGAAGGGTATTACAAAGGCATTATCCGCAACTATTGAATATGTGAAAAGGACGATAGAGAATCCCGAGGAGCAGATTATTTTCATCGGGCATACTTACAGGATTAACGAGGCCCGGAAGCTGAAGGCTATGGTTGAGGAGCAGCTGTCCCCAAAGGAAGTGATTATTACCCGGGTTGACATGAGCAGCGGTGCCAACATCGGTCCCGGAATGGTCGGGGTATATTATTTCGGCAAGGAGGCAACAGAGGGCCTTGCGGAAGAAACAAAGATAATGGAAGAGACTATAGCGGCACAGAAATAAACCGGCATTTACGAGGAGGAAAAGAAAATGAGAAACTTTGTTATTTTCGGAGATTCGACCTGTGATCTGGATAGGGAATTAAGGGAAAAATATTCCGTGGATTATATTCCCATGAATTATGTGCTTGACGGAAAGGAATATCCCGCTTCTTTGGACTGGGAATTCTTGTCTGCGAAGGATTTCTATAATGAGATGAGGGGGGGAAAAAGAATTACCACCACCCAAGTGCCGGGGGAATCCTTTGAGAAACGTTTTGAGGAAAACCTGGCAGCAGGCAGGGATGTGCTATACATCGGATGTTCTTCGGCGCTTTCCGGCTCCGTTAATCAAAGTCTGATAATAGCAAAGGAACTCATGGAAAAATATCCCGAAGGGAAAATCCGCTGCATGGATGCAAGGAACAGCTCATTCGGGCAGGGTATCCAGATTATATGGGCAAGTGAAATGCGGGCGGAAGGAAAAGGCGTTGACGAAGTGGCAGACTACCTCGAAGCAAACAGGTTGAAGGTTCATCAGATCGGAACGGTGGAGAATTTGTCGTATCTTAAAAGAGCAGGGAGGGTTACGGCCTCCAGTGCGTTTTTCGGCAATCTCATCGGAATCAAGCCGATCCTCATTTCCGATGCAAAAGGGCAGAATTACGCAGTAAAGAAGGTAAAGGGAGCGCAGGCCGCCAGAGAAGAACTGATTGGCATGATTCAGGAGGAAATCCGTAATCCTGAGGAACAGTGTATTTATATTGCCCATGCGGACGTTCCGGAAGCGGCGGAGGAAATGAAAGCCCTCATTCAGGAGAAGGTAAAGTGCAAGGAAGTCGTTATAGGATATATCGGCCCTATTGTGGGCGCGTCCGTGGGACCGGGGACTGTAGCAATATATTTTGTCGGTGAAGAAGTGACAATAGTTGGTGAGGCGTAATAATGGCGGTTACTCGGATAGACGGAATACTTCTCAAGGAGCTTTTTACGGGGGGACTGGCCAATATCAGGCTTAATGCGCACATAATTGATGAGTTAAATGTTTTTCCGATTCCGGACGGAGATACAGGCAGCAATATGCAGATGACCCTTGAGGGGGCAAATAAAGCGGTTAAGCACGAGGAAATCCCCGGAGTCGGGGATTTCATGAAGAAGTATGCCAGGGGTGCGCTTTTAGGAGCGCGTGGCAATTCAGGCGTAATTCTTTCGCAGTTTATTAAGGGCTTTTCCGTGGCCTGCGAAGGTCTGGATGAGCTGGACATTCCGGCTTTTACAAAGGCTTTCGGTTTGGGAGTTGAAAGGGCGTACGAGTCCGTTATCAATCCCACGGAGGGCACAATTCTGACGGTTATGCGTGAAGGCTTTGAGCACATCAGTACCCGGACAAACATTACCAATTTCCATGATTATTTTGCTCGTCTGATCAGATACATGGACGAGTCACTGGAGCATACTCCCGAACTTCTTCCCATATTGAAGGAATCGGGCGTGATTGATTCGGGGGGAGCCGGGTTCGTGTGCTTTTTCCGCGGAATTGATGCCGTTACCAATGGTGAAAAGTTGGAGAACGTAGGCGTTCCGGAAGGTGTAAAGAAGCAGTTTTCAATTGCGGATGCAGCCTCTTTTGATGCCGACAGTCTGCTTGAGTACGGATATTGCACAGAGTTTATCCTGCAGCTTCAAAACAGCAAGGTGGACATTGACAGCTTTAAGCTTGAGCAGATAGTGGAATATCTTGAGTCAATAGGCGATTCAATCGTGGCAGTTAAGGACGACGACCTGGTGAAGGTGCACGTTCATACATTTACCCCGGGAAAGGTGCTGAACTTCGGACAGAGATTCGGCGAATATATTACCCTTAAAATCGAAAACATGTCCGTTCAACATAATGAAAGCAGCCTGATCGGTTCCAGTCACTCCAAGCCGGAGGTCAAGCGCATACATAAGCCGATAGCGGTTGTTGCCGTAGTAAACGGCCCCGGATTCAGGGAATATTTTGGAGAGCTCGGGGTTGATGTTTGTATGGACGGAGGGCGGACTGAGAACCCCTCAACAGCAGATTTTATCAGGGTTTTTGACGGAATCGATGCGCAGGACATAATTGTTCTTCCATGCAACCCGAATATAGTTATGGCCGCTGCTCAGGCAGCAGAGTTTTATAATCAGGCAAGGGTACATATCGTAAAAGCAAAGACACCCGCCGAGGGCTATGCGGCTCTGTCAATGATGGACCTTGCAATGGATGTTGAGGACGTCATTGCGACCATGGAGAAGAGCATTGCGGGAACTACAACCGGCATGGTCACTACGGCCATCAGGGATGTGGACTATCATCATATCAGTGTGAAGGAAGGGCATTTCATAGGAATGAACGGAGAGAAGGTGTTGTCCGATTCACAGAATCGCCTGGGTGCCGTCCGCGACATGCTCCTTGCAATGGATGACATAAAAAATAAAGAAGTAATTGTTGTTTTTTACGGAGCGGATGTGCCAACCGAGGAGCTGGACGATTTAGAGGAGCTTTTATCTTCTACCGTGAGCTGGGCCGAATTCGGCTTCGTGAACGGCGGGCAGGAAATGTATGATTATATTTTTGCTATAGAGTAGGATTGAAATGAGAAAAAAGATAATTGTAGACATATGCGGTGCGGATGCGCCGCCGAACATAATAGCAAGCGGAGCTGTCTCGGCACTGAATGGGCAGGATGAATTTGACCTTGTGCTGGCAGGCCCTGAAACTATTGTCGAGGAGACGCTTTCCGGGAAACCCGAAAATATTAAAGCGCGTGTCGGGATAATCGAAGCCGAAAAAGCCGTTTCCAATTATGACAATCCGGCAGACATGGTAAAGGGGAAGGAGAACACTTCCATGGTAAAAGCCCTTTGCGCCCTTAAGGAGTGGGAGGACATTGTCGCCATGGTCAGTGCGGGAAGCACGGGGTGTCTTCTTGTGGGTTCAATTTTCAAGGTGGGATTATTCGGAAAACTGATGCAGCCGGCCCTGACCTGCGCACTTTTTAACACGGATAATGAATTTTTCTGCCTGACAGATTGCGGCGCCAATGTGAACAGCAAGATAAAGGATATAGTTGATTACGCACGGATGGGGAGCGCTTATATGGAGGCGGTCTGTGGGGAAAAATCCCCGAGAGTCGGTCTTGTTAATGTCGGAAGGGAAAAAGGAAAGGGAAGCGATTTTGCCAAGGAAGCCTTTGCCGCCCTTGAGACTCTGAAGGGAATAGATTTTGTCGGGAATATCGAGGGCTCGGACATTTTATCAGGTATGGCCGATGTGGTTGTGTGTGACGGATTTACGGGCAATCTTATTCTCAAAACAATCGAGGCGGCGGGTTTGACTGCAGCCTCAATGATGGGAAATCCCGAGAAGGTGGTTAATTTTTTTGATTATAATTCTCAAGGGGGGGCGACCTTTTTGGGCACGAAGAAAATAATTATCAAAGCCCATGGGGCCGCGAACGAAAATACAATAGAAGCCTGCGTCAGACAGGCCTGGAGCCTTGAAAAAAGACAGTTTACGCAAAAAATGGAAGCAAGGATGAATTGACAGATGTCCACAGTGGTATTGATTCCCGCATATAATCCCGACAGAAAACTGATAACCCTTGTCGAGGAACTGAAAAGCAGATATTTTGATATAGTGATTGTAAACGACGGCAGCTCACAGGAGAGCGCCCCTGTTTTTGAAGAATGCGGGAACAGTGCCGTGGTGACAGGTTATGATGAAAATGTCGGCAAAGGCAATGCACTTAAGCACGGCATGGAATACATACAGGAAAATTTCCCGGGAGCTTCAGCATTTATCACGGCTGATGCGGACGGACAGCACAGCGTGGAGGACATTTGCCGGATAAGAGATGCCCTGATCGACGGTGAAGACTTCGTGGTTTCCGTACGGAATCTCAGGAAGGGTGTCCCCATTTTGTCACGGATAGGCAACAGCTTGTCAAGATTCATGTTTGCCGTTGCCAATGCCCGTTTTTTGCCTGACAATCAGTCCGGACTTAGGGGTTTTTCAACCGCACATATAGACTGGATGCTGAAAGTAAGGGGACTTAGGTACGATTATGAGTTGAATATTATTCTTATTGCGGAAAAGCAGGGAATCAGGATTTCAAACCTGCCCATCGAAACGATTTATTTTGATAATAATTCAGCGTCTCACTTCAGACCGTTTCAAGATACAATCAGAATATACATGACCTATTTCCGAACCAATATTTTTGTTGTGATTTCTATTATTATTGAAATGCTGCTGGTAGTGCTTGCCATGATATTGATGCGTCTAAACGGAGTAATTCTAAGGCCGTCAATAGCGATGCTGACAATCATGGTTAACTGGGTGATTCATACCGTCTGTTGTCAGGTGATTGAGAGGTATATAATGTTCCGGTGGATAAAGTATACGCCGGGGACACGGCGGCTTGTTATATCAATTTTTAAGTATTTTATATGTATGATGTTTTGCTGGGGTTGTCTGGCTGTGAAAGTTCCTTTCATACTGGCATATGTTGTGGGAATGATCTTGATAAATGTAGGTGAGTATTACATTTTGAAGGTTACATATGATTGAAGACGACCGAAAGCCGCGGAACATAATTTCGCAATATTTTAAAAGGTTCTCATTGACAGAAAAAAACCGTTTGTATATAATGACCCTTACTGAAGGGCTATCGCCAAATGGTAAGGCACTGGACTCTGACTCCAGCATTTCAAGGTTCGAATCCTTGTAGCCCTGTATAAAGTGAGGCGGGACCCCGATTGGGATACCGCCTTTTCTGTTACAAAAAAGCGTCACATACTTTTTCGTAAATGCAAGAAAGGTGTTGACTAAGTAAAAACAAAGTTGTAACATTAAATTATATTAAGCAATGGAGGTAATAAAAATAGGAGCTGACAGCAAAAAAGCATTAACAGCAATGATTCTTTCAATCGTATCCGTTGTCTTCAGCGTTGAGTTTGCAGCGGGCTGGATAGGATTAATCTTCTCAGTCGGAGCAGTTGTTCTTGCATTCGTTGCATTGAACATGATTAAGCCGATTAAGGAAATTACCGAGAATCCGGGAAGGGTATTCGTTAAGGTAACATCCATCGTAGGTCTGATTGGACTTATCCTAGGATTCCTTTCAATTGTTCTCAGTATTGTATGTGGAATCGTTTACTGTACAGCAAAATATTAAAACGCAGAACTATTGATACGAGAAGGGGAGCATTGGTTATGGTGCTCCCCTTTATTCATGGAAAAAGGAGCAAGGATGCATCCGTATATAGAGATTTTAGGTAAAACATATCCCGCTTATGGATTTTTTATGGCAGCAGGGGCGATAGCTGCGGTATTCATTGCGGCTTTCCTTACACGCAGAAAATACGGTTTCGGATTTGTGGATTATGTCTTTAATCTGGTCTGCATATTCCTTGCTTCAATCATCGGCGCAAAGCTACTGTATCTGATAGTGGAAATCAGAGAATTCATTGCCGACCCGTCTCTTTTTATAAAGTTTCTGGGAGGCGGAGGGATTTTTTATGGCGGCCTTATCGGAGCAATAGCAGGGACACTTATTTCTGCAAGGATCCGAAGGTGGAACTGCCTGGCTATCATGGATACCCTTGTAGCGCCGATCTGCTTTGCTCATGCTATTGGAAGGATTGGCTGCTTCATGGCGGGCTGTTGTCATGGCAGGGAGACCGACAGTGTGCTCGGGGTTGTGTTTCCGGAGGGGTCTCTTGCCCCGGCAGGGGTCAGGCTTCTTCCGACCCAGTTGATGGAGGCCGTATTTCTTGTTATATTGGGAACAGTCTTGCTTTTGGTTATATGGAAAACAAATCGACCCGGGTTATCCGTTGGAATATATCTGATCGGTTATTCTGTCTGGAGATTTATAATTGAATTTTACAGAGCTGACCGGCGCGGATCGGTAGGCGCACTGACAACGTCGCAGTTTATCGGGATTTTCCTGTTTATCACAGGCCTCGCGGTAATTATTTTTCATAAGAAATTGTATGCATTATGCGGGAAAATTACAAAAAAAATAAAAAACGATGTGGAATCGGAGAAAATATGATAAAGTAAATCTGCCCTGTGAAGCAGAGGCAGCGAAGCAAGAAGGAAAAAGCCTACGGATTTCGGGGCTGACATAATTACAAATCGGAGGATAGCAATATGTCTAAAGAAGAATGGAAAGAAACAGGCAAGGAGCTTGGCGAAGCATTTAAGGGTCTTGCCAAGTCGATGATCAGGACTGCCAAGGACGGTGTTGAGAAAGCCGGAGACTGGGCGGAGGATAAGCTGGACAAGGAAAACGAAAAACCCGTCGAAGAAGAGAGCAGCTGCGACAGCGGCCAGGCTAAGGAACCCTGTGTTGAGAAAGATGATTCAACAGTATTTAATGACGGAACTTGGCGTGAGACCGGCAAGAGTCTGGGCAAGGCGTTTGCAGGCCTTGGCGAAACAATTTTAGGAACTGCCGAAAAGGGCGCCGGAAAGGTCGAAGAATGGGCCGGGGATACTAAGGACAAAGCCAAGGATTGGGCTGAAGACAAAAAAGAAAAGGTTGACGATTGGGCCAAGGACAAGAAGGAAAAGGTCGATGACTGGACCGAAGAAAAGAAAGAGAAGGTTGACGACTGGGCCAAGGACAAGAAAGAGAAAGTCGATAATTGGGCCGAAGACAAGAAGGAAAAACTTGACGACTGGGTTGATGAAAAGAAGGAAAAGCTTGACAGCCGGGCTGAAGAGAAAAAAGACTGAGTCGTATTCAGTTGCCGAACAGGCAGACAAATATGTATTGGAAAAACGGGAATCCGGTAGCCGAAAAGGGCAGCCGGATTCCCGCCATTTATGCTCAATATGAATAAATAAAGCAAAAAATCAAATAGTTTTTTAAGATTTTAGCGAAAAGGCAATCCGCAAATGTACTATAATAACGGCAGAAGATAATATATTAAAGCTGATAGGAGGAAGCTATGAAGCAACAAGATTATTACGTATATATCAGCGGATGGACCAATTTCGGAGGAACCGGAGGCCTGCACGGATACAGGATGAACGGAGAAAGCGGCGAGTTGGAATATGGGCAGACCTATTGTGAAGAAACAAGCTTCAATATGTCAATCGTCGACAGGGAAAGGAACCTGCTGTATGCATTAAACGAGACGCCGGACCTGCCCGAGGCTGAACTGGTCGGCGGCGGCGGGAGCCTGTACATTTTTAAAATCAATCCGTCAGACGGGACGCTGACCAAGGTTCAGCAGATACCGAGCTACGGAGCGAATCCCTGCTATGTCAGTATTGATCCGCAAAAGAAATTCCTGGTGATTGCCCATCATGCAAGCCACGCCTATACAACCCACGTTAAGAGAGGCGCCGACGGGAAATACCACATTTTTGTTGAGCACGATGATGTGACACTGTGTCTGTTTCCCATGAACGGGGACGGAACTGTGGGAGATCCGGTGGATGTTGTTAAGCATACAGGATGGCTGCCATCCAAGAAGATACCCAATGCGGGAATGCATACGGCATGCTTTTCACCATCCGGGGAAATAGTTGCAGTCGTGGACATTGCCGAATCCCGTATTCATATGTATAAGATTGATTACGAACATGGAAAGCTCTATCCGTGTGCGGCACCGTATGCGGAGGAACACGACCTCCTTCCGAGGTATTGCCTCTTCCATCCAAGTTTGCCGTATTTCTTTGTAAACCATGAAATGGGCAGTCTGGATATCTTCACATACAGATACACGGAAAAGGGGGAGCTTGAATTCGTAAGTTCGACAAGTTCAGTGCCGGCAGACCATCAATGGAAGTATCATGACGAGCAGCAGGACATGAGAATGCATCCGAACGGGAAGTACATATACGATGCGGTAAACGGCCCGGAATATATTTCCGTACTGCAGATCGACGAAGAAACGGGGAAGCTTGAGTTAATACAGAACAAGAAACTGAAAGGGGAGTGGGCAAGAAGCTGCGCCGTTTCGCCGGACGGAAGGTTCCTGATTGCCACATGTCTGATAAGCGGTGACATTGATGTGTTCAGGATAGGCGAGGACGGGACTCTTGAGGATACGGGTATTCACACACGACAGAGCGCTGCGGCCTGGTCAACTTTTTATCCGATAGAGAAACAGTAAAAAACACAATACGGCGCTGTTTTGTTATAATAGGAAAAGTTCATAGCAAGGCTTGAAGGACAAACCTTCCGACGGATTTATTATGAGCTGATAAAAAGAAGGAAAGCGAAAAAACAACATGGCGTATGATTTTACAACGGTACTTGACAGAAGCGGCAGGGATTTAATGGCTGTCAACAAAATGCCCGTGAACGGAATTGAGATTGAGGAGGGCTTTTCACGGATACCCATGTGGGTTGCGGACATGAGCTTCCCCACTGCCCCGAGCATTATCGAGGCAATTAAGGAAAGGCTGAAAATGCCGAATTTCGGATATATCACTCATGAAAAACCCGCGAAGGAAGCCATAAAAAAGTGGCATCGCATCCAAAGAGGCGAGAATGACATCACTGACGAAATGATTGGGTTCGAAAACGGAGTTTTAGGCGGTGTGGCCACGGCAGTCAGTGCATTTACTACACCGGGAGATCGGATACTGCTGCACACTCCGTTTTATCTGGGCTTTGAGCATACGGTTTCGGGAATGGGCAGAAAATTGGTGTTCAGCCGGCTGAACAGGGATAAGGAAGGTATTTGGCGCATGGATTTTGATGAAATGGACGTGCTCCTTAAGCAACACAAGATTCATATGGCGATTCTTTGTGCGCCTCATAATCCCTGCGGCAGAGTCTGGGAAAGATGGGAGATGGAAAAGGCAATGCAGGTGTTCAAGGAGAATGACTGTTTAGTTATTTCCGATGAGATTTGGGCGGACTTGGTTATGCCGGGACATTGTCATGTTTCTCCACAGTTGATTTCCGAGGATGCAAAAGAAAGGACCATAGCCCTTAGTGCGCCCTCAAAGACATTTTCCATTGCAGGACTTATCGGCTCCTACAGCATAGTTTATAACAAATATTTGCGGGACCGGATGAATAAGCAAAGCTGCATCTGTCAGTACAACAAACCGAATGTCCTTTCATTGTATGCATTGTTAGGAGCATATTCCGAAGAGGGGGCAGTCTGGTTGAGTGAGGTTGTCGAAGTGTTGAATGACAACCTGACCTATGCGCATGATTTTATCCATGAAAATTTTCCGGGCTGCACTTGTATGAAGCCCGAGGGAACATACATGCTGTATATTGACTGCTCGGACTATTGCAAAAAAGCGAAAATCGGCATAGGAGAGTTGATTGCGGCAGGGATAAAAAAAGGCGTTGTTTGGCAGGACGGGGCGGACTTCGGCCTGCAGAACACCATCAGGCTTAATGTTGCCCTTCCGAAATCAGTGTTGATTGAAGCAATGGACAGACTCAAAAAGCACGTATTTATTTAGAAAAGGAGATTATTTGGCGTGAAACCGGTAAAAACAACTTTTTTACGTCCGGGACCGGGCATGCCCGGAATGCTTTACGAGCCGGTCGAGACAGGGGATAAGAGCAGCATATGTGTTGTGGCTATTCATTGCGAGGCGGATTATCTTGATCACACAATCGGGCCGGGTCTTGCAAAGCGCGGTTACAGGGTTCTTTGTGCCAATACCCACAGCGAAGAAGCCGATTTTCCGGAGAAAATCAAAGATGTGGCGAATGCGGTTGAATTTGTCAGGACAATGCCGGAAGTGAAGAAGATAGTTTTAATGGGGCATAGCGGCGGCGCGACTCTGATGAGCGCATATCAGGCCATCGCCGAAAACGGAGTCGGATTCTTCCGTAAGGACAGCCAGGTGATAGCGTGTCCGGATTATCTTGACGGAATTCCATGCGCCGACGGTTTTTTGTCAATGGATTCAAATTGGGGAAACGGAACTATGAGACTTTTCAGCACCGACCCCGCCATAATCGATGAGCGCAGCGGCATGGTGATAGATCCTGAGCTGGACATGTTTTCGGAAAAGAACGGCTGGAGTCCGGAGGGAGCAACATATACGGATTCGTTTTTGAAGAAGTTTTTCATGGCGCAGCACGAGAGGAATGAAAGGCTGATACGGTATGCCCTGGAGAGAAATGCCGTCATTGATGCGGGAAAAGGCTTCTATGCCGATGATGAACCGTTTACTATCCCGGCGGCCTCGCTGCTGGGACACAATAACAAGCTGTTTCCTCAGGACAGAAGGTTTCTGTCAAGGACCGCCGGCGAACGGACGCTGGTTCACAACGGGGGACATGTTACCACGGAGGTTGTTCATACCGTAAGAACAGCCAAGAACCTGATAAGCCATGCTCCGTCCTATTACAGGGGAGCGATGAAAACCTCAATTAAACGATTTTTGAATTCCTGGTGTGTGAAAACCGACAAGACATATCATTATGATGACAGGGAGTGCTTCGGCATCATCTGGGATTCCAGCTATTGCTGCGCCCCGGGGAATGTTACCGGAGTAACAGTTCCAAGCCTCGTGATGGGAATGACGGCAAACTGGGAGTTTTCAGCAGTGGAAACTATTTACAATAACCTTGCGGCCGAGGATAAGGAGTGCGCATTTATCGAGGGCGCGGATCATAATTTCCACACGGATAAAGCCTGCGAACGATACGAGGGAGAATTCGGAGACACAGTAGAAACAACATATGACTACGTTGACGGATGGCTTTCCAAGCCCGGACGGTTTATTTAGGGAACGTCGGAAACGGATAAAAAAGAACCGAGCCGGCGAGGAGTTATTTCGTCATAAACGGGTCTGCTGTCTTTGATGTCCCATCCAATCCATTCGGATGAAAGCTTTTCAATTCCGCCGCAGGTAGGACGGGAGATGGAAATCATGATGTTGCTGCCCAGAGTGGGAGTGAGTACACCCTTTCCCCAATAATCCTTCGGGTCATAGAATTTAACAACTGTGGGGTCAACCCAGCAGCCGGCATCGGTCAGTTCCTGCATGTGCTTCTTCGTCATGCCAAACTCCGTCAAATCAATGGGATATCTGATAGAAATAAACTGGTCGGCATACGGTGTTTCCTCGTGCATACCAAGACCAAGTGATTCCTGAGTGAGCACGCCTGCAGTTCTGTCAACACCGTTGATGAAGGCATGAGTGAAATGGTCAACAGGACACCAGATCTTATACTTAATGTTCCCAACGCCCTCAGGCTGACCCTTGCAAGGGACATTAGTCTTCTTCGGTAAGCTCCGGGTACGGAATGTAACCTTTGATTTTGCCATTAATGATTGTCATAAGTTTACTCCTTTCAACCTGCATTTACTCTTCACAATCCTTGCTTTTACCTTGACATTTATTTGCAGACTTCACATATTTACTCTCTATAAGTTATTTATAAGACAAATCGGATGTTATTGCTAATTCATTACCGGGGAAAATTGACACAGAAAATGCATAAATCAGCCCGACCATTTTCGTGCCGAGGCAGACAGCAACGGTGCACCCGGAAGATTATTAAAAAAACACATAAAAGGCACAAAAAAAGACTTCCTTTTTTGTGCAACTTGTATTATTATATATGGGAAAAGTTTTGTTGATTTTGGGGTTTTATTGACAGATGTCAATAAAAAAGGAAGATAGTAGGGGTTAATATGATTTCAAATCAGTTATTGCAAACGACTATTGATAAAATCAAGGCAATATCGGGTACAGACCTTGCCATTCTTGATTTGACAGGTGCTGTTATCGTCAGGACGTATACCGATGATGCCATTGATGCAGATCAGGTTGTGCGTTTTGTCAGGAGCCAGGACGAGGAGATGGATTTCGCCGGCAACAGACTCTTCAAGATAAAGGATGAAATGAAAAACGAATTCGTCCTCGCAGTCAGAAACAACGGCCGGGACAGCGCGCTGGCGGGGTCACTTGCCAAGTATCAGCTTGAGACTCTCTTTGTTGCGTACAAGGAGAGATTCGACAAAGATAATTTCTTCAAGTCACTTCTTATGGACAACATGCTGGTGATTGATATTTTTGATAGAGCGAGAAAGCTTCACATAGAAATGGAAGCTTACAGGGCCGTGTTGATTGTTGAACTGGGCGATCGCAATCGCAACGAAGTAATTGATATTATCAGGGGGATTTTCTTCGGAAATACGGAGGGCTTCGTAACTGCAATCAACAAGAAAGACGTCATAGTCATTAAGACGGTTGACGGGCCGGACAGCTGCTCTCAACTGGACAACCTTGCCAAGAAGATTCAAGACGTGGTAAAACGGGATGCAGATGAAGATGTCAGGATTTCATACGGCTCAATTGTTGCCGATTTAAAGGAGATGTCCAAGTCCTACAAAGAAGCGCGCATGGCAATGGATGTCAGCCATATTTTCTTCGAGGACAGGAGCATCAACCCGTACAATAAGCTTGACATAGGAAGACTGATTTATCAGTTGCCGTTGCCGCTTTGTAAATTATTCATAAAGGAAATTTTCGGCGACATGTCTCTTGAGGACATGGATAAGGAGACGATTACAACCATTAATAAGTTCTTTGAAAATTCATTGAATGTCTCGGAAACATCCAGACAACTTTACATTCACAGAAATACCCTTGTTTACAGGCTGGACAAGATTCAAAAGACTACAGGTCTGGATTTGCGGGTATTCAAGGATGCAATTACCTTCAAGATTGCGCTCATGGTTTCGAAGTATATGAAATACATCGAAGCACAAAAATAAATCTATAGCGGAAGAAAATATGATTGTTTTTGAAAATGTAACAAAAAAATACGAGGATATTGCCGCCCTCAACAATGTCAGTCTTCATATCGAAAAAGGTGAATTCGTTTTTGTTGTCGGAGGCTCCGGTGCGGGGAAAAGCACGCTTTTCAAACTCATTACCAAGGAGCTGCAACCCTCCTCGGGCCGCATTTTCATCAATGGAGAAAATGTAACCAAAGTAAAACGCCGGGGCATTCCGCTTCTCAGGCGTAATATCGGAGTCGTTTTTCAGGATTTCAGGCTGTTAAAGGATCGGAATGTATATGATAATATTGTTTTTGCGCAGAGGGCCATCTCCACACCTTCTTCCCAAATAAAAAAGAATGTGGCGGATGTGCTGACTTTGTGCGGCATTTCGGAAAAATACAGGAATTTCCCCAGTCAGCTGTCCGGAGGCGAGCAGCAAAGGGTCGCTTTGGCCAGAGCACTGGTTAACAAGCCGGATATTCTGCTTGCGGACGAGCCGACAGGTAATCTTGACTCGGAAAATACCCGCGCAATAATGGAGCTTTTGGAGCGCATCAATGCTACCGGGACCACGGTTGTTGTGGTGACGCATAATTTCGGAGTAGTACGCTCAATGAATAAACACACCATAAATCTGAAAAACGGAATCGTTGTCAACGACATTCAGGAGGGAGGAATGGCCATTGAGAGCTAAGACTCCGTTCTTCTACTGTCTGGGACAGGGATTTGTGAATATCAGGAGAAACAAAGTCTTTTTTGCGGCTTCGGTTGCAACGATTGCCGCATGTATCTTTCTTATAGGATTGTTTGTTGCGGTTACAATGAACATGAATTTCATGGTTACCCAGATGTCGGAAAATGTGTGTGTGACAATATTTTTTGACGAAGGCATGAGCGAGGAAGAAATAAACGACATCGGCAGCAAGGTGGAAACCTGGAGCGAGGTTGACAGGATTGAATTCACCTCCGCGGAAGAAGCATGGGAAAAATTCCGGGAGGATTACTTTGCGGAGTATCCGGATCTGGCGGAAGGTTTTGCAGGGGATAACCCCCTGGCAAATTCAGCCTCCTATGACATTTATTTAAATGACATTTCCCTGCAGCCGCAGATTGTCAGCAGGCTGGAGGGCATTGACGGGGTAAGACAGGTCAACAAATCCGAGACGGCTGCAAGTACTCTGACGGATCTCGGAAAAATCGTCGGCGTAGTTTCCCTCGCGCTGATTGCGGTGCTGCTGGCGGTTTCCGTTTTCCTGATTACGAATACGATTATTACAGGTATTACACTCCGCAAGGAGGAACTGCAGATTATGAAATATGTGGGAGCCACGGACTTCTTTGTAAAGTCACCTTTTGTGTTCGAGGGCATTATAATCGGAATTATCGGAGCGCTGATTCCGCTGGTAGTTCTTTTTTTCATTTATCGCTCCGCAATGGGATTTTTTATGGAGCAGTTCCAGGTGGTGGCTTCGGTATTTACATTTATGCCCCTGTGGGATATTTTCAAGGTGCTGATTCCGGTGGCATTTATCATCGGTGCGGGTATCGGCTTTGTCGGAAGTACTATTGCGACAGAAAGGCATATCAAGGTATGAAAATAAAGAAATTGAAAAGATTAACGAAATCCATATTGGCGATTGCGCTGGTGCTTTCAATGTTAGGGGTACCCTCATTTGCCGACGAAATGGACGATGTAAGGGATCTGGAGAAAATCAATCAGGAGTTAGAGGAGCAAATTTCCGAACATGAGGCGCGCCTGGAGGAAATTCAGGCCAATGTAGGGACTCTTGAGGAACATATAACCAGTCTGAATAAAGAGATTGAAATCATCGAGGGTATTATTGAGGATTACGAAAACCAGAAGGCGGAGAAGAGGACCGTAATTGCCGCATTGGAGGAGACCATTGCTCAGCTTGAGGCCGATATCGCGGTGAAAGAAGAGGAAATAGCCGACCAGTACGAGTTGATGAAGAAGAGGATAAAATTCCTTTATGAAAATGTTGAGGATTCGTATTTCGAAGCGATTTTAGCGGCAGAGAATTTTAGTGTCGCCTTTGAAAAAATACAGTATCTGCTTGAGATTACCAGATATGACCGCCGGATGATGGATAAAATCCGGGGCATGGTGGAGGATATCAAAGGCGACAAAAAAGAAGTTGAAAACCAAGTCGCCGCCGTGGAGAGGCAGATTGAACAGATTCAGGCGCTGGAGGATGCGCAGGCAGCACAACGGGGGCTCATTGAAGAGGCCCGGGCAATAAAGGAAAAGGAACTGGAAGAAAAGTGGAGTGCCATGGCCGAGGCGCAGGACATTATTGATACCATTAATCAGGAGATACAAAACAATCTTGCAGAAATTGAGTCCATCATCGAGGCTTACGAGGCAAGGCTGGCAGCCGAAGAAGAGGCCAGACGCAAGAAGGCTTTGGAGGAAAGCGGATTTTACGATCCCGACACGGCATTTATCTGGCCCTTGCCGGGCAATTACAGAACCGTAACCTCATGGTTCGGAAGCAGGTATGACCCTGACGTCCTTGCAACCGGAGCGGGAACATGGCATGCGGGGATTGATTTTTACGCACCGGTGGGAACGCCGATATATGCGGTTCTTAACGGAGTAGTCGTATTAAACCACTGGGGTAACGGAATAGGCTGGTGTGTTGCCCTATACCATGGCAACGGATTGTATACTGAGGTTCATCACATGTGCGCCGAATCTCCGTTGTCGATGGGACAAGAGGTTGCCCAGGGGGATATAATAGGTTATGTCGGCGCAACAGGATGGTATTGCACAGGGCCGCATCTTCATTTCGCAGTTGCCTGCGGACACATCACCAATTTTGTAAACCCCGCGCCGTATTTGGGATTATAATAACGCAGAGGCGGGAAACCGGCCCGTGGAAAAAGGAAACGGAATTGAACACGGATAATTTTAACAACAAATATAATGAAAACAAATATAACGAAGAATTATATCAGCCGGAGTCAGAAACGATGCCGGCTGACCCCTGTTCGGAGAGAATTCCCGCCGGCGGGCCTGAAATTTTTCCGAATAAGGAGAGCTTAAAGGCTTCAGGGAATATTCATCAGCGCAGACTCCCCTTTTGGCTGGGCATTCTTGTGGGTGTAACGGCAATGTCCGTTGTGATAATTGCGCTGGCAGTGATTTTCGGACGCGGAAGTATAACAATAAACCGGCCGTCCGGGGATTCCGCCTATGAGACCAAGATCGACACGCTCATTTCCTATTTGAAAAAGTATCATCTGAAGGAAATAGACGATGCCACAATAGAGGAGGCTCTTGCAGACGGTCTCATGGGCAATATAGGTGACAAATATGCCGTTTATTATACTTCGGAGGAGTATTCCGAAATGAAGGAAAACGTCAGTGGCGAGTATGCCGGAATCGGCATCAGCATCATAATGAATGAGGATGACAAAGTTCAGGTGTACAAGGTGTTCAAGAATTCTCCCGCGCAGGAGGCCGGAATATTTGTTAACGACCTGATTTTAGAGGCAGCGGGTCAGACGGATTTCCCGACGCTGGAAGATCTTGCGGCAGTGGTCAGGGGAACGCCAGGAACCACGGTGGATCTGGTTATCGAAAGAAACGGGCAGGAACTGAATCTCATTGTGGAGCGACGCAATATTACGATAGAAACCGTCAGCTATGAGATGTTAGAGGATAACATCGGATACATTATGGTGGAGGAATTCTATCGGGTTGCGGTCGGCCAGTTTAATGAAGCAATAGACAGTCTGATCGAAGAAGGCATGACTGCGCTTATCATAGACTTACGGGACAACCCCGGCGGGGATTACGATACGGTGGTGGCTATGAGTGACCGCATACTGCCGGAGGGACCGATTATTACGGTTAAGGACAGGGCAGGTACAATCAGAACGGAAAACTCGGATCAGGAAACGAGGCTGGATTTGCCGATGGTTGTTCTTGTAAACGGCAACTCAGCTTCCGCTTCGGAAGTTTTTGCGGGAGCGCTTCAAAGCCACGGAGTAGCCACAATCGTAGGAGAGCAGACCTTCGGAAAAGGAGTTGTACAGAGCATCATCAGCTTGTACGACGGCTCGGGAATGAAGTTTACCACGCAGGAATATTATACTCCAAGCGGTGACAACATTGACGGTGTGGGCATTACACCGGATGTGGCAGTCAGCCTTCCGGATGATGTTTATGATGACGGTTTGCTGACTCGGGAAGAGGATGCGCAGCTTCAGGCCGGAATCAGGGAATTAAAGAAAAAATGAAATAGAAAAATAAAAAGGGAAAACAATAAACAAATTTTAAGGCTCCGGAATCCGAGGATGAATCCGGAGCCTTTTGCAATTATCCGCGTGATTTTCTATTCGTCCCGCTTATTGAAAAATTTATCAAAGAAATCCTCAAGCCGGTCTTCGTAGTCCGGCAGGATTCCGTCTTCACCGAATAAGCCGCCAAAATCATCAGCTTTTTCGTCAAAATAATCTTCGAAACGGTCACCGAAATCATCCGGCCAGAAGTCAAAAGATGTAGAAACGCTTTCTGCAAAGGTGAGGGCCTGGTCGCAGATAACTATCACCGAGGTCGCATCCGTAAAATCGCGGACATTAAGCTTTTCAAGCAGTTCCATATATCCGTACTCATAGGCGCCCGCTTCAATGAAGGAGGTCCACAGCTCCACCGCCATACCGAAATCAGTCTGTGCATAAGCCCAAATCTGCAATGCCACCACGGCGCTTGCCGCATAGCTTAAATAATACATGGGGCTTTCATAGTTATGGGGTACGTACATCCACCAATAGTCGCTTCCGATTGAGGGGCAGCCGTATTCTGCACACAGGTCGGTATAAAGTTTGTTTATCTGCTCCAAAGAAATGTCGGGAGTCCGGTAAGCCTTGCGCTGGAATTCATCAAAGAGGCAGCCGTCGGTGATATTTGACAGGAGATTGACGACGGTATAGGTATTCATAGCGTTGGCATCCTCACCGAAAATCTCGTCATAATAATTGGTAAACAAGGCTTCAAGACCGTTGGAGTGAATCTCGCACAGCTCCAGGGCACCGAGGGAGTATAGCATAACATTGGGGTTTTTGTTTATACTTGCCTCGGTGAAATGGCCGAATTCATGAATCAGAGTATTGAAATCGGCAAAGTAAGAGAGTGTTTGGAAAACATAAGGAACTTCGCTCTTTGCGAAAGTAGTGGTATATGCGCCGCCCATCCGCGCGGCATCATCTCCGATGTTGTAAAGCCTATTATCAATCAGTAAATCAGCGGCATTTGCGGTATGCGGGCCTATCTTGTCCGCACATGTATGCAACATGTTCATCATTTCGTTTGTGCCCATGTCGGAGGCCACAAGGTAAGGGGCGGCAAACGCGCTGCTGTTATACATAAGGTTGTATACTCGAGGTGAAATTTGCTTAACTGCCTGCAGAAATTTGAGAACATCTTCTTCACTGAAGTCTCTGCAGTATACTTCCTTGTCCGCATAGACGGCATAATTATCATATCCGTTTATCCGTGCAATTTCATTTCGGATTTCTATAAGTTGTATGTAAATGGGTCCGACAACGGCATTGAGAGACGCATCATCCATGCCTGAGATCTCTGCAGCTTCAATTGCCTCATAATAGTCGGCTATCAGCTTGACTTCAAGGTCGCTTAATTCAATCTCACGCTCTGTCATGGGTTCATAGGATGCAAATTCTTCAAACTGATCCTGCCCGACATGATTTTTGAATTTTTCCGCTCCGGTACTTTCGGTAAGGGTTTTTATCGAGGTCATGGCGTAGTCCCAGCAACGGTTCATCAGGGAAGAATAATCCTTATATTGAGTGCTAAGGTATTCGTCCGCCGGATTTTCGCTGTATTGCACGTAAAGTGCCGTGCCGTTTTCATCAATATGCAGATATTCTTCATATATTGCGTCATAGGCCTTTATCATGGCCCGGGTATCGCTCCCTGCAGTGAGCAAGATGAGCTTGTCGCAAAGGTCGTAAAAGTTTTGCGGGTCGTATTCTCTGTATTTTTCAGGCATGACGGGGGAGATGCTAAAGGAATTGCCGGAGTCATCATCATTCCCGAAGGAAAATGACCAGTCTTCATTTCCGAAGCGTCCGCCAATGTCAAAGTTGCTTTCCACATCGCCAAGGCTTCCAAGGCAGCCCATGCAGCCCATGCAGCCAAGACAACCGAAGCACCCGCCACAGCCTGAAGTGAAGCCCAGAGCCAGAACAATGACAAGGACGGTAATCAGGGAAACAATTTTTGAAGCTTTATTTTTCATGAGTGTTCTCACTTTCATTAATTCACACTATAACTGAAGACGGCGGCTATTTATATTATTATACCATTGAAGGATACTAAAACAATAAAAGATTTAGTCATAAAACAATTCCATATTTCTCCCGAGGATGGTAAAATATTTACCTGTGCAATAAAAATAAACATAGCCGGAGAGAATTCATTGACCTGAGCGGAGGGGAAAGCATGGAAAACATGGAAGAATACAGACAGGAGATAAATGAGATTGATGAGCAGATGGCAGCGCTCTTTGAAAGGCGCATGAATGTCAGCCGGAAAGTGGCGGCCTACAAGAAGGAAAAGGCGTTGCCGATAAAGGACAGTGTTCGCGAGAACAGAATTATAGCAAAGGGTTGCGAGAGAATCAGCGACCCTGAGGTTGAGCATTATTATGTCGGCTTCCAGCGAAATGTCATGGATTTGTCGTGTGCATATCAGGAACGCCTGCTTAAGGGCTTGAAGGTGGCTTATAGCGGTGTGGAGGGAGCTTATGCCCATATCGCTGCGCGAAAAATGTTTCCGGCAGGCAGGCTGATTGCCTATTCGAGTTTCGAGGCCGCCTACAAGGCCGCCGTGGAAGGGGAGGTAGACTGCGCCGTGCTTCCGCTGGAGAATAGTTACGCCGGAGAGGTGGGGGCGGTTATGGATCTGGCATTTTCCGGTCCGCTCTATATCAATCGGGTATGCAATCTTGAGATTGACCATAGTTTGATTGCTCTTGAGGAGGCAGAGCCGGGGGACATCAGAACGGTTGTCAGCCATAGCCAGGCTCTGTCCCAGTGCGATGAATTTATCAAGAAGCACGGCTTTGAAACAAAAGAATATCCCAATACGGCAAGGGCGGCCAAGTTTGTGAAGGAATGCGGGGATGTGTCTGTGGCGGCCATCGCATCCGCACAGACAGCCGAGATATTCGGCCTGAAAATTCTGGAGCACAAGATTAATACCAGCCGGAACAACTCTTCAAGATTTGCCGTGTTTTCAAGGGTTCAGCATTTGCCTGTCCCCAGCAAGGATGTCAGGAACAACTTTATTCTGGTCTTTACCGCCAGGAATGAGGCCGGATCTTTGGCGATGACCCTTGACATTATCGGAGCCCACGGATTTAATCTGCGCAACATGAAAAGCCGTCCCATGAAAGACCTGCTGTGGAACTATTATTTCTATGTTGAAGGCGAAGGGGATATCAATACTGAAAACGGCCGGAACATGCTGAAGGAGTTGTCGGCACTTTGCGCGAAGCTGAAGCTTGTGGGGGCGTACACCGAAGAGGATAATTAAGCTATTGATAAAGAAAATGAAGAAACGGGGAAAATGATGGTTATTCATCTTGAACTTGGAAAGGACAGCTATGACATCCTGCTGAAAAGAGGAGCACTTGACAGCGCGGGAGAACATTTTGACTTGGACAGGAAGGTGCTGGTAGTAACGGATGACGGTGTGCCGCAAGAGTATGCCGCGAAGGTGACGGCAGCCTGCAGGGAGCCGTTTCTGATTGTCCTTAAACAGGGGGAGCAGACAAAGAATTTCGACAACTTCAGGAAATTGATGTCCTTGATGTTAACGAATTCATTTACCAGAAAGGACTGTGTCGTGGCCGTGGGCGGCGGTGTTGTCGGCGACCTTGCGGGCTTTGCCGCAGCCTGTTATATGAGAGGCGTGGATTTTTACAATATTCCGACCACGCTGCTTTCTCAGGTGGATTCCTCTATCGGAGGCAAGACGGCAATAGATTTGGACGGGGTGAAAAACGTCGTCGGGGCATTTCATCAGCCAAAGAAAGTGTTAATAGACCCCGATACACTTAAGACACTTGACAACAGGCACCTGATGGCGGGACTTGCCGAGGCTGTAAAAATGGCGGCTTGCGCGGACGAGGAGTTGTTCGAGCTGATTGAGGAAAGCGATAGCCTTGAGGATGACCTTGAGGAGATTATTGCCGGCGCGCTGGAAATAAAAAAAGATATTGTAGAAATGGATCCTAAAGAGGAGGGTATACGCAGGATTCTTAATTTCGGACATACCGTCGGCCATGCAATAGAGAGTTTTTATGCAGGGAAATACCTGCATGGTGAATGTGTCGCAATGGGAATGCTTCTCATGTGCGGCGATGAGGCGGGAAAGAGGATTAGGAGAGTATTGGAAAAATACGGTCTGCCTACGGAATATGATGCAGGGGCGAAGGAGTTGATGCCTTATCTTCTTCACGACAAAAAGAGTCTGGGGAACACCATTTCCACTATATATGTGACGGAAATCGGCAGTTGCCGGATAAGGGATGAAGAACTTGCCGCATTGGAGGAAAGATTATGAAAAATACGTTCGGAAACAATATTTCGGTAACCATATTCGGAGAGAGTCACGGCCCGGCGGTGGGTGTGGTTATTGACGGACTTGCCCCCGGACTGGAGATTAAGGAGGACAAAATCAGGAAGCATCTTGAAAGAAGACGTCCTTCCATGGCAACGGATACGGCCAGGCGGGAGCCGGACGAGTTCAGTATTATCAGCGGAGTATTTAACGGAAAAACCTGCGGGACCCCGCTGACGATTATAATTCCCAACAAGGATACAAAAAGCGGTGATTACAAATATGGAGTGGCGCGTCCGTCCCATAGCGATTACACAGCCTTTTGCAAATATAACGGCTTTGAGGATTACAGGGGCGGCGGCCACTTTTCGGGCA
This sequence comes from Lachnospiraceae bacterium, assembly GCA_050944475.1. Classification (GTDB taxonomy): domain Bacteria; phylum Bacillota; class Clostridia; order Lachnospirales; family Lachnospiraceae; genus RGIG5612. The sequence continues at coordinate 434,476 of JBMNRD010000001.1, read as the reverse complement.
GGGTAACAGCCGCCCTGGCGGCAGCAGGCGGAATATTGATTCCCGTGCTTGCAGAAAAAGGCATCCTTATCGGAACCCACATTGCAAAATGCGGAGGGGTGGAGGATCGTTCATGGATGAACATGGAAAGTGATATAGAAGAGCTGAGTGAAAAGAAATTCCCCGTGCTGGATGACGCCGCGGGAGAGAAAATGTGTCACGCTATCATGGCCGCAGCTGAGGACGGGGACAGCTTGGGCGGTGTAACCCGGACCGCTATTAAGGGATTGCCCGCAGGTTTGGGAGAACCGTGGTTTGACAGCGTTGAGGGAATGCTGAGTCATGCATTGTTCAGCATAGGCGGAATCAAGGGCATTGAATTCGGAGAAGCATGGGCGATGACTGAAATGCGCGGAAGCGAAGCAAACGACCCGTTGAGAGAGAATAACGGGGTTGTCTATACCACATCCAACCGAAACGGCGGAATCAACGGAGGCATTACTAACGGCATGCCGGTCACCTTCAGCTGCGCGATAAAACCCACTCCGTCCATATCAAAAGAACAGATGTCAGTGAATTTCCTGACGGGCCGGAATGAAAGCATCAGGATTGAGGGCCGTCATGATCCGGCGATTATAAGAAGAATTTGTCCCGTGATTGACAGCGTGGCCGCTATTGTGCTGTGTGACATGCTCGCAGGGAGATTCGGCACCGATTATTTAGCCTGTCGACAAAAAAGGGAAGAAACAGACCCGTTGTTTTCCGTAAGGATTCCATAACAGCGGATTGCAGCGCACATGGAAGGCAAAGGTCGCCCCCGGATGCGTCAATATCCGGCAAATGCATGAGGCGTACCGGAAGGCAGAGGAGATAAATTGCAATACGGACTTATAGGAGAGCAACTTGGCCACAGCTTTTCAAAGGAAATACACGGCCGGATTGCGGATTATGAATATGAACTGAGGGAACTGCGTCCTGAGGAGCTTGACGGTTTTATGAGGACGAAAGATTTTCGCGCCGTTAATGTAACCATTCCATACAAGCAGGCAGTGATGCCCTATCTGGATGAGATAACGGACCGGGCAGGAACAATCGGTTCAGTCAATACCATTGTAAACAAGAACGGCAGGCTGACAGGCGATAATACGGACTTTGCCGGAATGTCCGTCCTGATTGATAAGCTGAAGCTAAACTTGCAGGGCCGAAAAGTGCTTATTTTGGGAACAGGCGGTACCTCAAAAACCGCGCAGGCGGTTGTTGGAGACCGGGGAGCCGGAGAAATTTATAAGGTTTCACGGGGCGGCAGGAAGGAAGAGGATCTTGCCGTTATTACGTATGAGGAGGCCATGTCAACTCATAGCGATGCACAGATAATTATCAACACAACCCCCGTGGGAATGTATCCTCGTATGGATGAATGCCCTATTGATGTGTTTGAATTCCCGCAGCTTGAGGGAGTTATAGATGCAATTTACAATCCTCTTTGCACAAATCTGATTCTCGATGCGCGAGAGAGGGGACTTCCCGCAGAGGGAGGACTATATATGCTTTCAGGTCAGGGGGTATATGCCTGCGGAGCATTTTTAGACAGAGAAATGTCGAAGAGCGACATTGACAAGGCTTTCAGGGAAGTTTTGAAGGAAAAGCAAAATATTGTGTTGACCGGTATGCCTTCCTGCGGCAAAACCACCATCGGAAGGCTGATAGCTGATAGATACGGAAAAGCATTTATCGATACGGATGAACTTGTTACGGAAATGATTGTAGAAGCAGGAGACAGCAATGCTCCGTTCGGGTATGAAATCGCCGATTATATAAGCCGGAAGGGCGAGACATCATTCCGAGATCTTGAAACCGAGGTTGTAAAGACGGCATGTCGTGAAGGGGGCAAAGTTATCGCAACCGGCGGCGGAGCAATCCTGCGCCGGGAAAACATCCGGGCAATGAAGCAAAACGGGCCGGTAATCTTCATAGACAGGAGTCTTGAGAAATTGATTGCCACGAGTGACAGACCGCTGTCATCTTCTCCTGAGGCGCTTAGGCAAAGATACATAGAAAGGCGCGACATTTATCTTGGCAGTGCGGATATTATTGTTGACGGTGACGGAGATATCAAAACGGTATTAAGCAGGGCTTTGAGAGCGATAGAGAACTATGAATATTAAAATCACACCGGGAAAACCGAGAGGAGTTGCAGCAGCACCGCCTTCAAAAAGCTATGCTCATAGGATGCTTATCTGCGGTGCGCTGGCAGGAGACAGCAGCATCAGGGGGATTTCCGGCAGCGAGGATATATCGGCAACCGTTGATTGTCTCGCCGCTCTGGGAGCGCATGTTCGGATTAATGAAGGTGCGGCTGTCACAACGCGGCCCCCGAAAAAAACAGAGGGAATTCTTCCGGAATACAAATGCCGGGAAAGCGGGAGCACTCTGAGGTTTTTCATTCCCCTCGCCCTTGCCCTTACCGGCGGCGGGATATTTTACGGAAGTCCGCGTCTGATAGAAAGAGGTATCGGAGTTTATGAGGAAATATTTGCCGGCCGTGGAATTCATATTGAGAAAAAACGGGATTGCATCATAATCCGCGGGAGCCTTGAGGCGGGAGAATATCGTATCCGCGGCGATATGTCCAGCCAGTTTATTACGGGAATGTTAATGGCGCTGCCCTTGTTGGGCGGTGACAGCGTAATAGAAGTATTGCCGCCGGTTGAGAGCCGTCCCTATATAGACATTACCCTTGACGTCATGGATACCTTTGCAGTGAAGGCAAAGGAGATGAAGACCGACAGTTTCTCGGTGAAGGGAGGACAGAGCTATCTGCCGTGTGACACAACAGTTGAAGGTGACTGGTCAAACGCGGCGTTCTTATTTGCATTGAAAAGACTGCATGTGAGCGATGATTGTTCTGCTCCGGGAATGATGGAGATTATCGGGTTGAATGCTGAAAGCATCCAGGGAGACAGAACCTGCCTTGATTTTTTTGATAAAATCGACTTGCGGACGAAGCAGACATCGGACATTTCAGCCTGCCCCGATTTAGGCCCGGTGCTGTTTGCCTATGCGGCGGCAAAGGGCGGCGGAAGTTTCACCGGAATCAAAAGACTGCGCATCAAGGAAAGCGACCGAGTAGAAGCCATGGCCCGGGAGCTTGGGAAATTCGGCATTGCGACTGAAATATCGGAAAACGGGATAATAATTAAAAAAGGAAACGGCGGTCACGGCCCTTGCGAAACCTTTTCGTTGCCGGCGGAACCGTTGGACGGACACAATGACCACAGGATAGTCATGGCTGTGTCGGTGCTTGCGACGCTCACCGGAGGTGTGATACAAGGTGCAGAGGCTGTGCGGAAGAGTTATCCGGATTTTTTTGAAACGCTGAAAACACTGGGCATAAGTCTCGAAGAGATATAGATAACCACAGAAAATGTTTATCCGGAGGGGAGAACAATGAATTTGCATAAAAAGAAAAAGCTGCCGACATCGGCCCAGATCAGGGAAATGTATCCGCCGACTGATGCCCAGATAAAGCAAAAAGAAAAAAACGATGAAGAAATCAAGGCCATTTTCACGGGAGATGACGACAGACTGCTGCTTATCATCGGGCCCTGCTCGGCCGACAGGGATGATGCGGTAATCGAATATGTTATAAGGCTCAGGGATGTTCAGGAAAAGGTTAAGGACAAGGTTCTTATTGTGCCCAGGATTTATACAAATAAGCCAAGAACCATGGGCACCGGATACAAGGGGATGCTTCATCAGCCTGACCCGAATCAGAAAGAGGATATGCTAAGAGGCGTTATCGCCATTCGCCGTCTTCATATCAGAGCCATGCAGGAGAGCGGATTTTCCTGCGCCGATGAAATGCTGTATCCTGAAAACTACAGATTTTTGGCGGACATTCTCGGCTATGTGGCAGTCGGTGCCCGCTCCGTGGAAAATCAGCAGCACAGGCTGGTGTCCAGCGGCATTTCGGTACCTGTAGGCATGAAGAATCCCACCGGAGGCGATATGTCGGTAATGATGAATGCCATCTTTGCGGCCCAACGCGCCCATACCTTCCTTTTTACCGATTGGGAGGTGGAGAGTAAAGGCAATCCGCTGGCTCACGCCATCTTAAGGGGCTATGTGGACAAGGATGGAGACAGCCATCCAAATTACCATTATGAAGACCTTCATCGTCTGATAGATTTGTACGAAGGGAGCGGTCTGGCCAATCCGGGTGTTATTGTGGATTGCAATCATGCCAATTCCGGCAAAAATCACAAGGAACAGATCCGTATTTCCAAAGAGGTGCTTCATAACTGCCGTCATAATGCGGATATTCACAAGCTGGTTAAGGGCCTGATGATAGAATCGTATCTGAAGGAAGGCGCTCAGAAGCCGGAGGGGAGAGTATACGGCAAATCCATAACGGATCCCTGCCTCAGCTGGGAGCAAAGCGAGAGATTGATATACGAGCTGGCGGAGCTGAGGTAGGCAGCCGAGGTGCATTGATTATTATTACTAAAAACTTACAAATTTTATTGTTGACATTTCCTATTTGGGTGATATAATGCATTCAACAAACCGATGAAAAAGTGTGAGTAGATTTGATGGAAACGGTATGAGCGAGCTGCCGGCGGTGAGAAGGGCAGTACCGGGAATCAGATTGAATGGGCTTTGAGGGCGAACCGAAATCCTTCGAAAGTAGGTAAGACGGAGTCGGAACTTCGTAAACAAAACCGGTATGTGATTGCATACGCTAAGGGGGCGCGATTTGCGCCAAGTTGGGTGGCACCGCAGGTGATTGATCTCCTGTCCCAGCAGTAGAATTTATGCTGCAGGGGCAGGATTATTTTTTGGATTGCCCCTGAAAAGAAAGGTGGTAAGACATGAACAAAAACAAAGAGATTCCTTACAAGATTTACATCGAAGAAAATGAAATGCCGAGTCAGTGGTATAATGTCAGGGCCGACATGAAAAACAAACCGGCCCCGCTGCTCAATCCGCAGACCCATCGTCCCATGACTCATGAGGACCTGGCGCCGGTTTTCTGTGACGAGCTGATTAAGCAAGAGCTTGACGATACTACGGCATACTTCGACATTCCGGATGAAATTCTGAAATTCTACAAGATGTATCGCCCGTCACCTCTGGTAAGGGCGTATTGCCTTGAGGAGACGCTCCAGACTCCGGCAAAGATTTATTACAAATTTGAAGGAAACAACACCTCCGGCAGCCATAAGCTGAACTCTGCTATCGCTCAGGCATATTATGCCAAGAATCAGGGACTGAAAGGTGTAACTACCGAGACGGGAGCCGGTCAGTGGGGTACGGCTCTGGCCATGGCTTGCGGATATCTGGGTCTTGACTGCAAGGTTTTTATGGTAAAATGCAGCTATGAACAGAAACCCTTCCGCCGCGAGGTAATGCGCACCTACGGAGCAAGCGTAACACCTTCGCCATCGGATACAACGGCTATCGGCCGTGCCATTCTGGCAAAATTTCCGGAAACTTCCGGGTCTCTCGGTTGTGCCATTTCCGAGGCGGTTGAGGTTGCCACTCAAAACGAGGGTTACAGATATGTTCTCGGAAGTGTGCTGAATCAGGTGCTGCTACATCAGAGCATTATCGGCCTTGAGAGTAAGATTGCCATGGATAAATACGGAATCAAGCCGGATATCATCATAGGCTGCGCAGGCGGCGGCTCCAATTTGGGAGGTTTGATTTCTCCGTTTATGGGCGAAATGCTTAGGGGTGAGGCTGAGTATGAGTTTATTGCCGTTGAACCCGAGTCATGTCCGAGCTTTACGCGTGGGAAATACGCTTATGACTTCTGCGATACAGGCATGATTTGTCCCCTTGCAAAGATGTATACATTGGGCAGCGGTTTTATCCCGTCGTCAAGCCATGCGGGCGGACTGAGATTTCACGGAATGAGCACGGTGCTCTCCCAGTTATATGACGACGGATTTATGAGCGCAAGGGCAGTAGGCCAGACAGAGGTATTTCAGGCAGCGGTCGAATTTGCAAGATGCGAAGGCACCCTTCCCGCTCCGGAGAGCGCCCACGCCATCAAAGTTGCCGTGGATGAAGCAATCAGTTGCCGGGAAACCGGTGAAGAAAAGACGATTTTCTTCGGACTTACGGGCACGGGCTATTTTGATCTCGGGGGATACGGAAAGTTTGCAGACGGAGAACTGACGGATTATGTTCCTACTGATGAAGACATTGCCAAAGGATTTGCAAACCTTCCCGCAATTAATTAAAATTATTATCCAAAAAGCATTGCATTGTGTCATGAAAGCAAGTGCCGTACCGGAATGTCCGGCAACCGGCACATTAAGGAGGTGATTCAGGTGAGTTACAACAGAGTATTAACAATTCAGGATGTTTCGTGTCTGGGACAATGTTCCGGTACCGTCGCTCTGCCGATTATTTCGGCTTGCGGGCAGGAATGCTGTATCATTCCCTCTGCGGTTTTATCTACCCATACGGCGGGCTTTACAAACTTCACCGTGACGAACCTGGCCGAAGAGATTCCCGGCATAAGAAAGCACTGGGAGAAAGAAGGCCTTCAGTTTGATTGCATTTACACCGGTTACCTGGGAAGTGTAGAGCATATAGACTATGTAAAAGATATGTTTGAATCACGGATACGCAAAGGAGGACTGATAGTGGTTGACCCTGCCATGGCCGATCATGGCAGCTTATATTACGGTTTCGACATGGAGTATGTTGAAAACATGAAAATTTTATGCAGTATGGCTGACATAGTTTTGCCAAATATCACAGAAGCGTGCTTTCTGACCGGCATGGAATACAAGACGAAATATGATGAGTCATACGTGCGTGCACTGATTGAAAAATTGCAGAAGCTGGGCGCAAAAAGCGTTGCCCTGACGAGCGTGAGCTATGAAAAAGGAAGAACCGGCGTGACTGTCAGCCGGGACGGCAATTATTCATATTATGAGCACGAGTACTTGTGTACCGAGGAAAAACCGAGCGGCTGGCATGGAACCGGCGACATTTACTCTTCCGCATTTGTCGGGGCGGTGCTTTGCGGCAAGACCTATGAGCAGGCGGCAGTCATTGCGGCGGATTATGTTATGGATTGTATAAAAGCAACCATAGATACGCCGGAACATTGGTATGGCGTGCGGTTTGAAACACAAATCGGAAGGCTCGCGGAGATGGTAAAATAAATCTTCATGCGGCCGGGTCTTGCTTGCACAAAAGAATTAATACTAGTATAATATTAATGGATTGGACAAATATTGTGCAATCCATTATGTATCTGGTAATACTTTAGGAAGGTCATTACCGCAAAGTGGATAACCGGACAGTCAGGCTGATTGCTTACGGGAAAATAAATATCGGGCTGGATGTTATCGGCAGAAGAAATGACGGGTATCATTCGGTAAGAATGATAATGCAGACGGTTGACATCTGCGATTATGTAACCGTGGCAAAAAAAAGAAGCGGCATAACCGTCGGTTGCGACGATCCGCTTGTCCCCGGGTTGGAAGATAACATAGCGTGGAAGGCCGCAAAGCTGATAACGGATAAATATGGCCTGCGGGAGGGTGTGAATATTTTCATTGAGAAAAACATCCCCGTTGCAGCCGGAATGGCAGGGGGAAGCACGGATGCTGCAGCGGTGATAACAGGAATGAACAGGCTTTTCGGGCTGAATATGAGCCGGGAAGAGCAGGACGAAATCGCGATGAAAATAGGGGCAGACGTGCCGTTTTGCCTGAGGAGAGGAACTTATCTGGCGGAAGGACTCGGCGAGAAGCTTACCGCCCTGAAGGACATGCCCGAGGCGGGAATACTTGTGGTGACTCCGCCTTTTGAAATATCGACTAAGGAAGTGTATGCGGCGCTGGACTCCATAGACAATCCGGAGCGTCCTGACATTGACGGAATGTGCGAGGCTATAGGCAGGAACAGCCTGACGTTGATAGCCGAGAGGATGGGAAATATCCTTGAACAGGTGACCGGCCGGATGCATCCGATTATCGGAGAAATCAAAAGGGAAATGATAAATGCCGGAGCCATGGTGAGCATGATGACCGGTTCCGGACCGACGATTTTCGGATTGTTTGAAAGCAACGAAACGGCTGCCGAGGCAGTGAGCAGATTCAGCGATGAAAGCCGTTGGGGAAAGAGCTTTACAACGCAATTCGTGAAAGATAAATAAAGAGGAATAGATTATGAAAGAAAACGGTGCGGAAGTTAATGAGTATACGCCGCTAAGAGACATAGTTTTCGGAAATCTCAGGGAAGCAATTGTTACCGGCAGGCTGAAACCGGGTGAGCACCTGACGGAAATAAAGCTTTCAAAAGAAATGGGTGTGAGCCGTACGCCCATAAGGGAGGCAATAAGGAAACTACAGGCAGAGGGACTCGTGATTATAAATCCTCGAAAGGGGGCAGTGGTTGCACCCATTAATGAAAAGGATCTGCGGGAGATTCTCGAAATAAGGAAGGCTCTTGATAATCTTGCCTGCCAGCTTGCAAGCAGCAGGGCCTCCGGGGAGGACATAAAAAAGCTGAGAGACATCAACAAGGTTATGGCCAGGGCAGTTGAAGATAATGATATCATGTTGATAGCGGACAAAGATGTGGAATTTCATGAGACAATCACATTGTTGTCGGGTAACTTCCATCTGGTGACCATGTCATATCAGCTGAAGGAGCATTTGTACCGTTTCCGCCTGGAATTCATAAAAGAACTCAAAAATAAGTATGTTTTGGTTGAGGAGCATGGAAAAATTCTTGAAGCCATCGCTTCGGGCGATGCCAAACAAGCCGGCAGGGAAATAGAAAAGCACATAGAACGCCAAGAGTGCCACATCCTGAACTCTTTGAGGAAATAAATTTGTAATTTGCGGGAGTAAATGGTAGAATGCTTACACTGTGAGCGGAAAGGACAGATTATTATGCCTACATGGACAATAGTAGTATTAATTGTTTTGGGTGTGGTACTTGCCGTGCTTTTGGTGCTGTACCTGCTCGGAAAGAAAAACCAGAAAAAGCAGGAAGCCCAAGAAGAAGAGATTAAAAAGCAGGCTCAGCCGATGTCCTTCTATATCATTGACAAGAAGAGGATGAGGCTGAAGGATGCAGGCATGCCCAAGGTAATGTATGAATCAACCCCCAAACTTGCCCGTATCGGCAGGATTCCGATTCTCAAGGTCAAGGTCGCAAACAGGGTCATGAACCTGATGTGCGAACCCGATGTTTTCAAGACGCTGCTTCCCAAACAGGAGGTAAAGGCTCAGGTTGCGGGAATGTATGTAGTTTCCGCAAAGAGGGTCAGAGGACCTATTGTCGAACCGAAAAAGAACAGGAAGGGCGAGACGAAAGTCAGTCTTCTTGACAAACTGCGCTAACAACAGTAAAAACAGGGCCGTCATTAGTCAATGAGGCCTTGTTTTTTATATGCAAAAAGATTCGCAGGACATGCAAGTGGAGTAAAAATGAGAGAAGTAGACGTTGCAAGGCTGACTGAGGAGATCAGCCGGATGTGTATAAAAATTAACCACGGTCTTTCGGATGATATGACCGAAGCACTGACAAGGGCATATGAAAGAGAAACGAGCCCTCTGGGATGCAGGATTCTCGGGCAGCTAAACGAAAACCTTAGAATAGCTGCGGAAAAAATGATTCCGATATGTCAGGATACAGGAATGGCGGTTGTCTTTCTTGAGGTTGGACAGGATGTTCATTTTACGGGGGGAAATGTCGAGGACGCCATAAACGAAGGCGTGCGCCGCGGATACATCGGCGGATACCTTCGCAAGTCGGTGGTTACAGATCCCCTTATAAGGATAAATTCCGAAGACAACACTCCTGCGGTAATCCACTATAATATTGTAGATGGGACCCGTGTAAGAATAACCCTTGCGCCGAAAGGTTTTGGAAGCGAGAACACAAGCAAGGTATTTATGCTAAAACCCGCTGACGGAGAGCAGGGTGTAATCGAGGCGGTGGTTTCGGCGGTAAAAGAAGCCGGTCCCAATGCGTGCCCGCCCATGGTCGTGGGCGTAGGAATCGGGGGCACATTCGAAAAATGCGCACTGATGGCAAAGAAGGCCCTGACAAGGAGAGTGGATTCCCGTAACCCGCTCCCTCATATACGCTCCTTGGAGGAGGAAATCCTGACAAAAATCAACGCCCTCGGAACAGGTCCCGCGGGACTCGGGGGAAATGTCACTGCTCTTGGGGTAAACATTGAAACCTACGCCACACACATTGCGGGGCTTCCCGTAGGTGTGAACATCTGCTGTCACGTAAACCGCCATATAAGCGCGGAGATATAAGTAAGCAGTCCAAAAAGACAGTATGAATGCTGTAAACTGCTATATAAGCATGGAGAAATGAAATGAAAGAGATAAAAATAAATGCGCCGTTTTTTGAGGAGATAACCACAAAATTGCGAGCGGGGGATATGGTCTACATTACCGGCACCGTTTATTCTGCAAGAGATGCCGCCCACAAGAGACTGTATGAAGCGGTGCTTGCTGAAGAAGAACTGCCGTTTCCTCTGAGGAACGGCACAATATACTATTTGGGACCTACTCTGGCCCGTGAGGGCAGAGTTATCGGAAGCGCAGGTCCCACAACATCATCACGAATGGATAAATACACACCTGCCCTTCTTCAGAAGGGGCTTAAGGCAATGATTGGCAAAGGAAGGCGCTCGGAGAATGTAAAGTCCTCGATTATAGAGAATAAGGCTGTATACCTTGCTGCAACGGGAGGTGCCGGCGCACTTCTGTCCGGCTGCATAAAAAACTCTAAAACCATTGCATATGCTGACCTTGGAACTGAGGCGATAAGAGAAATGTACGTAGAGGACTTCCCGTGCATAGTAATATGTGATGCGCAGGGGAATGATTTATATGATATGGTCCTGAATCAATCCTTATGACAGATGTCGTCGCGGAAGACAGGTTAATAAAGGCAGAGCAATATATTACTTCAGCACAAGGGTTGAGACATTATCCGTCCTTATCCCCAGTATTTCGTCGGCAAAGGTTCTGAATCTTTCAGCATCGTCGCTGACAAAATACCGGTGGCTGTCAGGGTTTGAAGCAACGACAGAATCGGTGCACAGATTGCTTTCTTCCAAAAGTGCTTTAAGGGCATGAGCTGTCTCAAATGCAGGATCGATAAGAGTTATCTTATCAGGCTCACCTGCAGCCGCATTTGCCTTGTATGCGCGAATTTCACGCGCGATTACCGGCATCAGCAGCGGGTAATGGGTACATCCCAGAATAAGGGTGTCGATGGAGTTTATCCGGATTAATTCATCAAGGTAACGATGAATCATTTGAACGGTCACGGGATCCTCAATCAGTCCCTCTTCCACAAGGTTGACAAGAAGGGGACAAGCCGCCGAAAAGACCTTGGCATCCGGAGAAAAAATATTTATGTATTTTTCATACAGACCGCTGGCAATAGTTGCCGTGGTACCGATGACACCTATTCGTCCGCCGGTTGTTGCCCGGGCAGCAGCGCGGGCTCCAGGCTCAACAACGCCGAGGACCGGAATGCTTACCTCTGCCCGAACCGCTTCAAGCGCAAGGGCGCTGGCTGTATTGCAGGCAATGGTGATTGCCTTGACATTTTGTGAGACAAGAAACTTTGTTATCTGTTTGGAATAGCGGATGATGATTTCGGGGGATTTATTGCCGTATGGAACCCTTGCCGTATCCCCAAAATAAACAATTTTCTCGTTGGGGAGGGTGTGCAGGATTTCCTTGACTACCGTGAGTCCGCCTACACCTGAATCAAAAACACCTATCGGAAGGGATTTATCACTCATTATTGTCAACCTTTCAAGACGTAGTCCGAAAACGCCGTACACAAAGTTATATCTGTGGGAAATGCGCACGTTAATATTATCATTTTATTGATTTTAAGTAAAGAAAAAGCTATAATACACAACTTGGAAAAGATTAAGCGAGGAAAGGCATGGAAAAAAGAAATTTAACCCTATTGACAGATTTATACGAGCTTACCATGATGCAGGGCTATTACAAGTCCGGCAATGACACGGTGGTTGTTTTTGATGCGTTTTTCAGGAAGAATCCCTGTGACGGGGGATATGCGATTTCATGCGGGCTGGAGCAGATTATTGACTATATCAAGAATCTTCATTTCAGTTATGAGGACATTGAGTATTTAAGGAGCCTCGGGATGTTCGGGGAGGATTTCCTGAGTTTTCTGGGCTCATATCATTTTACCGGAGATATTTACGCAGTACCTGAAGGAACGGTTATATTTCCCAAAGAGCCTCTTGTCAAGGTTGTCGCACCGATTATGGAGGCGCAGCTTCTTGAGGCGGCCCTGCTGAATATTCTGAACCATCAGTGTCTGATTGCCACAAAGGCATCCAGGGTTGTATGGGCAGCCGCCGGAGACGGAGTGATGGAATTCGGCCTGAGACGCGCTCAGGGGCCGGATGCGGGGATTTACGGCGCCAGAGCGGCAGTTGTCGCCGGCTGTGTCGGAACATCCAATGTCTACACCGGACGCATGTTTGATGTGCCGGTAAAGGGAACCCATGCTCATAGCTGGGTAATGAGTTATCCCGACGAGTATACAGCCTTCAAAACCTATGCGGAATTGTATCCGAACACATGTATTCTGCTGGTTGATACTTATGATACGCTGGAAAGCGGTGTACCGAATGCAATCAGGGTATTTGATGAAATGAAGGCCGCCGGCAGGAAGCTCGGATACTACGGAATCCGTCTGGACTCCGGTGACTTGGCTTACCTGTCCAAGAAAGCCAGGAAGATGCTGGATGACGCAGGACACCCGGATGCGGTTATTTCCGCCTCAAGCGATTTGGACGAGTATTTGATTTATTCCCTGAAGGCACAGGGTGCGCAGGTTACTTCGTGGGGCGTCGGAACAAACCTGATTACCTCGAAGGACTGCCCGTCGTTTGGCGGTGTATATAAGCTTGTTGCGATGCAAGACGAAAAAACCGGGGAGTTTATTCCGAAGATTAAGATTTCCGAGAATACTGAAAAGATTACCAATCCGGGAAACAAGAAGACATATCGCTTCTACAGCAAGGCAAACGGAAAGATTATCGGTGATATGATTGCTCTTCACGATGAAGTGATTACCGAGGATCAGGATGTGCTGCTCTTTGACCCGGTTGATACATGGAAGAAGACTCTGGTGAAGGCGGGAACTTTCAGATTAAGAGAACTGCTGGTTCCGGTATTTACCAAAGGGGTGTGTGTATATAAAAGTCCGGATGTCATGGCCATAAAGGAAATCTGTCGTCAGGAGATGGAAACTTTGTGGGAAGAAACAAAGCGTCTTATGAATCCCCACAATGTATATGTGGATTTATCAAAGAAATTATATGACACGAAGCAGGCCTTGTTAGATCAGGCCGGGTGTTAGGAGGAAATAAAATTGTACAAAAAGGTGCCCACAGACTTGAATTTTGTCAGCAGGGAGAAGGAAGTATTAAAGTTCTGGCAGGATAATCAGATTTTTGAAAAATCACTTAAAATAAATGAAGGCGGCCCGACATACATGTTTTATGACGGCCCGCCGACGGCTAACGGCAAGCCTCATATCGGCCATGTGCTTACACGTGTTATCAAGGATATAGTTCCAAGATTTTGGACCATGAAGGGCTACAAGGTGCCCCGTAAGGCGGGATGGGACACCCACGGACTCCCGGTTGAGATTGAGGTTGAAAGGCTCCTCGGGCTTGACGGCAAGGAGCAGATTGAAGCCTACGGACTTGCTCCGTTCATAGAGAAGTGCAAAGAAAGCGTTTGGAAATACAAGGGCATGTGGGAGGATTTCTCGGAAACCGTCGGTTTCTGGGCCGACATGGACGACCCGTATGTAACGTATTTTAACGATTACATAGAATCTGAATGGTGGTCACTGAAGAAGATCTGGGAAAAGGGTCTTTTGTACAAGGGCTATAAGATTGTGCCGTATTGCCCGCGCTGCGGCACGCCTCTTTCAAGCCACGAGGTTGCTCAAGGCTATAAGGACATTAAAGAACGCTCGGCAATTGCAAAGTTCAAGGTCAGCGGCGAAGATGCATATTTTCTGGCGTGGACAACCACGCCGTGGACACTTCCATCCAATGTTGCGCTGTGCGTAAACCCGGAAGAAACCTATGTAAAGGTTAAGAAGGGCGATGAAGTTTACTATATGGCAGAGGCTCTTTGCGAAACTGTTCTTGCGGAGGATTACGAGATTGTCGAGAGGTACAAGGGTAAAGAGTTAGAGTACAAGGAGTATTGCAAACTCTTTCCCGAAATCGATTATGACGTTGAAGAAAAACTGCACTACATTGTATGTGACAGCTACGTAACATTGACCGACGGTACCGGTATCGTACATACCGCCCCTGCTTTCGGTGAGGACGACTCCCGTATCGGTCGCAAATATGGCCTGCCGTTCATTCAATTCGTTGACGGAAAGGGCGAAATGACCAAGGAAACTCCCTGGGAGGGCGTATTTGTTAAGGATGCCGACAAACTGATTCTCGAAAATCTTAAGAGTCAGGGACGCCTGTTCAGTGCACCGCAGTTTGAGCATAGCTATCCGTTTTGCTGGAGATGCGAAACTCCGTTGATTTACTACGCTCAGGAATCCTGGTTCATCAAGATGACCGCGGTTCGTGATCAGCTGATTGCAAATAACAACACCGTAAACTGGATTCCTGAAAGTATCGGCAAGGGCCGTTTCGGAGACTGGCTGGAGAATGTTCAGGACTGGGGCCTGAGCCGTAACCGTTATTGGGGAACTCCGCTTAATGTCTGGGAGTGTCAGTGCGGATACCGGCATGCCATCGGCAGTATTGAAGAGCTGAAGAGCATGTCTGATAACTGTCCGGACGAAATCGAACTTCACCGTCCGTATATTGACGCAGTGACCGTCAAATGTCCTGAGTGCGGCAAGGAAATGCACCGCGTACCGGAAGTAATTGACTGCTGGTACGATTCGGGCGCCATGCCGTTTGCCCAGTATCATTATCCGTTTGAAAACCGGGAATTATTCGAGTCGCATTTCCCTGCGGATTTTGTTTCGGAAGCAGTTGACCAGACCCGCGGATGGTTCTACTCATTGATGGCTATTTCTACACTTATCTTTGATAAGGCTCCATACAAGAATGTTATCGTTATGGGGCACGTTCAGGATAAGGACGGCCAGAAGATGAGCAAATCAAAGGGCAATGCAATCGATCCGTTTGATGCACTTGAAAAATACGGCGCAGACGCCATCAGATGGTATTTCTGCACCAACTCGGCACCGTGGCTGCCAAACAGATTTCATGGCGATGCAGTTGTGGAGGGCCAGAGAAAATTCATGGGCACACTGTGGAATACTTACGCGTTCTTCGTTTTATATGCAAATATCGACGGCTTCAACGCCGCGGATTATAAACTGGAGCCGGAAAAACTTCCTGTAATGGACAAATGGATTCTTTCGCGTCTTAACAGCACTGTTGCCGAAGTCGATACACGCCTTCAGGCTTATCAGATTCCGGAGTCCGGCCGGGCAATGGACGATTTTGTCGACGATTTAAGCAACTGGTATGTTCGACGCAGCCGCGAGCGCTTCTGGGCAAAGGGAATGGAGCAGGACAAGATTAATGCTTACATGACCCTTTATACTTGTCTTGTAACTCTTATAAAGGCAGCAGCACCGTTCATTCCGTTTATGACGGAGGAGATTTACCAAAACCTGGTTGCGGGCGATATTGGCGGAAGCGAAGAAAACATCGGCTGTTGCAAAGAAGATGTGCCGCAAAGCATTCATCTGTGCAGATTTCCAATTCCGGACATGAGTCTGATTGATGAGGAACTTGAAGCAAATATGAAGCGCGTCCTTGATGTGGTTGTAATGGGGCGCGCCTGCAGAAACGCATCCGGCATAAAGAACCGCCAGCCGCTGGCTTCCATGTTTATTAAAGCGCCGTGGGAGTTATCATCGTTCTACACAGACATTATTGCAGATGAACTGAATATTAAGAATGTTTTTATGCGTGATGATGTTCGAGCATTTTCCTCATACAGCTTTAAGCCGCAGTTGAAGACCCTCGGACCGAAGTACGGCAAGCAGCTTGGCAAAATCCGCAGCCTTCTTGAGTCCGTCGACGGCAATGCCGCCATGGACGAGCTGAATGAGACAGGAACATTGAAACTGACTCTCGGCGAAGGCAAGGTCGTTCTTGAAAAGGACGATTTGCTGATTGAAACGGCCAAGGTTGAAGGCTATGAGTCAATGAGCGACTTCGGCATCACGGTGGTTCTGGATTTAAATCTGACTGAAGAGTTGATTGAGGAAGGCTTTATCCGTGAGATCATCAGCAAAATTCAGATTATGCGTAAGGAAGCCGGCTTCGAGGTTATGGACATGATTACCATTTACATAAACGGCAACGAAAAAATCCAGGATATCGCTAATCGCAGGAAAGAGGCCATGCTGCGCGATGTAATGGCTACGGATATTATCTGCGGCCGAACAGAGGGCATAAGCAGGGAATGGGATATCAATGGCGAAAAAGCAACAATCGGAGTAAAAAAGAACTGATAGAAAACCGCAAGAGCCGTCCGGGAGACCGGGCGGCTTTTTTAAAGGAGTTTTCGCTTGAGATACAGCGGGACATTATCACTTGTGAGCCATATCATATGGTTATTGGAAAAAGAAAAATTTGACAATATATAATATTTTTTATACAATTCAACTACAATTCCGACGCCTTTCACGGGCATCTATCCACATTCTGTCAGACAGTCACAGACAATCGGCGCACATCTGCGCAAGGGGACATCATGAAAGAAAAAGTTCAGATTATAAAAGGCAACGAGAGGTATATCGTCAATTTGCAGGATATCAGCTATTTTGAAACCTGCGCAGGAAAGCTTCTTGCTCATGTGGTGAACGGCTCCGGTCCGGACGGGGAGCGGGAAATCGAATTCCCCGGAACAATGAAACAGCTTGAAGAGAGGCTCCGGGGAAAAGGTTTTTGCCGCATTCACAGGTGTTATCTTGTTTCTTTGGATTATATCGGTGAGGTTTCTCAGGGAACATTAAGGATAAACGCAGGAAAAGAGAGCCTGTTGCCCATAGGAAGGGTTTATGCGGAGCAGCTTATGGGCAGCATTGAGAAATACCATGCGGTATTGATATAAGTTTCATAAATGAAAAGAAGACGCGGGGGAGCGCCTTCTTTTCATTTGGTATTAAAGTATAATAAAAAAGGAAGATGGGTGTTTTTATGGTTACTCAAACTATACGAAAATGTTGTTTATCACATTGGCAACCTTTTGTTGTTATATTAGTCGGGAATATTGAAGAAACAATGTTTTAAGTGTGAATAATGTGTGAAACAGGAAGATTATAGTGAAGAAAATCCCAAGTCATCACAGTTTTTGTGAGAGCGATTAAAGGGAGTTTATAATTATTGTTATATGGCTAAAGGCAAATAAATCTTGTATGTTCGGAGCATTTGCATTATAATGCCCTTGCTGACCGGTTGGAACTGCCGGCCGGCAAATGATAAATATGCTAAATACAGAAAGAGAGATTGAAATGAAAAGAAAAATACGGGCTTTCATTTTGATTGCGCTTGTCACAACAGTCGTACTCGCAGGTTGCAGGGAAAAAGACAACGGAGACGCAAGTACAGGCAGGAAAAAATCTAACTCTGTAGTTGTTGGCATATCACAGGACCTGGATAGTCTTGACCCGCATAATATTGCATACGCAGGAACTAGGGAAGTCTTGTTCAATTTGTTCGAAGGACTGGTGAAGGCAACTTCGGCAGGAGACATCGAACCGGCAGTGGCCAAAGAGTTTACCGTGTCAGAGGACGCTACGTCTATTTTGTTTGAAATAAGAGACGGGATCAAATTCTGGGATGGCAGTGCCGTTACAGTTGAGGATGTTGTTTTCTCTGTTGAACGTTATGCGGATATCCAAGGTGAGGAATCCGCATTTTCCGTGTTTGAAAGTGCTGAAGCCGTCGGTGATAATCAGGTAAAAATCAATCTGAAAGAAGCTAACACAGAGTTTATTTACGAGTTGACATGCGCAATTATTCCAAAGTCGTTCGAGGCTGCTAAAGGCAACTGTCCGCAGGGAACCGGACCGTTCAAGTTTGTGTCCTACACCCCCGGCGAGGCAATGGAAGTGGTTAAAAATGAAAATTACCGGAAAAAGGGACAGCCATATCTTGACAGCGTAACTTTTAAGATTGTCGCAGATACCGATACGGCGGTTTTGCAGTTAAACTCGGGGGCCATTGACATTTACCAGTATCTGACCGCTGACCAGACGGCAGTGCTTAAGACTGATAAATTCAACATCGAGGTGGGCAATGTCAACTATGTTCAGGGCATGTTTTTGAACAACAAAGCGAAGCCTTTTGATAATGTGAAGGTAAGACAGGCTGTGTATCACGCAGTTGACAGACAGCTGATCAATGATATGATATTTGACGGCAAATCACATATCATCGGCACCAACATGATTCCTGCAAGCACCAAGTATTATAATGCCGAAACGGAAAGTCGTTATGACTACAATGAAGAAACCGCCAGGAAGCTGCTTGCGGAGGCTGGCTATCCGGACGGATTTGAGTTTACAATTACCGTGCCCAATAACTACGCACCTCACGAGTCAACTGCGCAGATTGTAGCGGATTGCTTGCAGAAGGTGGGCATCAAGGCAAACATCAGCCTTGTTGAATTTACGACATGGTTTTCAGAGGTTTATGTAGGTAGAAACTATGAGGCTACCGTGGTTGCGGTTGACGGGACGCTTGCGCCGAGATCATGGATGGCAAAGAACATTTCAACCGCTCCGGACAACTTCACCAATTATTCCAATCCGGAGTTTGACAAGGTGTCCGCACAGGCTTTGGCCGAGACCGATCTTGATAAGAAGGTTGATTATTATAGGCAGCTTCAGGAAATTCTCGCAGAGGATGCGGCATCCATCTATATTCAGGATCCGTCGAATCTGGTAGCTGTTAATTCGAAACTTGAAGGATATGTTTTTTACCCCATTTCCGCACAGGATATGTCGGTAGTTAAATACAAATAAAAAATGATAAGGGCGTTTGAAAAAACGCCCTTGTCGGTCGTATGAAATATATTATCAAAAGAATCATAACTTTAATACTCGCATTGTTTCTGATTTCGGTAATCGTTTTTTTTGCGTTTAGCGTAATACCTGCTGATGCCGCAATAGCCAAGCTCGGAACCGATGCGACCCCCGAGCGGCTTGAGGCTCTGCGCGAGCAGATGGGTCTTAACAAATCGGTTATAGAGCGTTACGGCATTTGGCTGACAGGAGCCTTTAGGGGCGACTTCGGCGAGTCTCTTCAGTACACGGGGGTGTCCGTAAATTCGCTGATCGGCGGGAGAATAGGCAATTCTCTTTTGTTATCGCTGATTTCATTTTTGATGGTTATCATAATGTCTATTCCGATGGGAATATTTTCCGCGAAAAGACGCAGCAGCTGGGGGCGCGGAATCATGACCACGCTGACGCAGGTCACCATGGGCATTCCGTCATTTCTCCTTGGAGTGTTGATAACCTACCTGTTTTCAATATTGCTTCGCATGTTCAGTCTGGGCAGTTTTATTTCCCCTAAGACTGACTTCTGGGGGGCTTGCGGATACCTGATATTTCCGGCCATCGCCATAGCTCTTCCGAAAATCGCCATGACGGTCAAGTTCCTGACGTCATCCATCAGAACCGAATTGCACAAAGAATACGTCAGAACCGCTTATTCCAAGGGGCAGACAAGGAACGGAGTCCTTTACAAGCATGTTTTGATAAATTCCCTTGTCCCGGTTATTACATTTACGGGGGTAATCGTAGCGGAAATCGTGGCAGGCAGCGTTATTGTTGAGCAGGTGTTTTCCGTGCCCGGCATAGGCACGCTGCTGATTACGGCAATCACCAACCGCGACTATCCCGTGGTGGAGGCAGTTGTGCTGTTGATAGCGTTTTTTATTATTGCAATTAACTTCGTGGTTGACATGATTTATCAGGCAATTGATCCGCGGATTAGAGTCTGAAGGGGTGCACCGATGAAAGTATTCAAAGGAAATAAAAGCTTAATAATCGGCTGCATCATCACCGGCATAGTGCTGCTGACGGCTTTTGTGGGACTCTTCTGGACTCCATATAGCACAACCGAAATGAGCCTTGCCCTGAAGAACAAGGGGCCGAGTCTTGCGCATATTTTCGGCACTGACAATTTCGGCCGGGATATTTTCAGCCGTGTAATGCAGGGAATGGGAACCTCGGCAATCGTGTCGGTGACAACGATTTTAATCGGAATGACTGTCGGCAGTGCAATAGGTTTTATATCCGGCTATATTGGCGGCTGGTTTGACGAAATACTTATGAGAATTATCGATGTGATAAATGCTTTTCCGAGCATGCTGCTGGCATTGATTTTTGTCAGCTTCATGGGAACCGGACTGCTGAATATAATTTTGGCACTGGGCATTTTGTTTGTGCCGAGCTTTGCCCGTATAGCCAGAAGTGAAATGCTGAGACTCAAGGGAATGCAGTTCGTACAGAGCGCAGTACTTTCCAAAGCGCCCCACGGGCGGATAATATTTGCCCACATAATGCCGAATGCTCTGCCGAGCATCCTTTCGAGTGCGGCAGTGGGCTTCAATAACGCGGTGCTTGCGGAGGCCGGACTAAGCTATCTGGGGCTGGGCGCACAGCCGCCGGATGCGAGCCTCGGCCGCATGATTTCAGAGGCGAGCGGTTATCTGGTGCAGGCTCCTTGGTTTGCTCTGACTCCGGGAGTGGCAATAATCGTGCTGATATTGGGAATTGCCTTGATAAGCGACGGTTTGACAAGGGTTCGATGGTAGGAAATAAAGATGCTGCTGGATGTAAGAAATCTGAATGTAATATTTGACAGCAACAGGGGCGTAACCCACGCAGTAAAGAATGTAAGTTTCCAAATGGAAAAGGGCGAAATTCTTGGAATCGTGGGAGAGTCCGGTTCAGGCAAGAGCGCCACAAGCCTTGCGATAATGGGTCTTCTTCCGGGAACGGCCTCCTATTCAGGAGAGCTTTATTTCGACGGCAATGATTTTGTTAAAATGTCCTTTGAAGAGCTGAGGCAGTTCAAGGGCGATGAGGTTTCCATGATTTTTCAGGAGCCCGCGGTGGCCCTGAACCCGCTTATGCGCGTGGGAAAACAGGTTGAGGAGATGTTGACTCTTCATACCGATGAGGAGGAACACAAGGATGACCCGAAACTGTCCCGAGCCGAAAGAAAAGCCCTTGTACTGGAAATGTTTGAATTAGTGGAGCTTCCCGAGCCCGAAATAACATACAAAAAATATCCCCACGAGCTGTCGGGAGGACAGCAACAAAGAGTAATGATTGCAATGGCTCTGATTTGCCGGCCGCAGCTTCTTATTGCTGATGAACCCACCACTGCGCTGGATGCGGACGTACAGGATCAGATACTGGATTTGTTGAGGGAAATTAACAGAAAAAGAGGAACCTCCATAATCATTGTGTCACACGATTTGTCCGTTATTCGCAAACTGTGTCAGAAGGTTGTGGTAATGTTTCACGGTGAAATAGTGGAAAGAGGCACTGTGGAGGAGATATTCGAAAATCCGCGCGATGAATACACAAAGAAGCTGGTTGCGGCAATTACGGACGAACACAAGGAAGAGGTTTATATCGAGGCTGACAATGAGCTGACCGTGCGCAACCTTACAGTTTTCTACAAGATTGCCTCGGACAGGCTTGGCCGCAAGCCATCTAAAAAAATAATCTGCGAGGATATGAGCTTCTATGTTAAAAAGGGCGAAATTCTTGGAATGGTTGGAGAGTCCGGCTCCGGAAAAAGCACTATCAGCAGAGCCATTCTGGGGCTTCACAAGGAGTGTACCGGGGAAATAATAATTGACGAAAAAAATCCCCAGATGATTTTCCAGGACAGCGTTGCCTGTCTTAACCCGGTACGAAAAATCGGATGGATTCTTGAGGAGCCCTTGAAAAACATGACCAAACTGACAAAGGAAGAGCGCTGCGCCAAAGTAAGGGAGATGATGGCCAAGGTGGAAATGGACGAAGAATATCTGGGGAAATATCCTCGCCACCTCTCGGGCGGTCAAAAGCAGAGGATAAATATCGCCAGAGCACTGATAACAGGCTCCAAATTCATCATTGCGGACGAGCCGGTTTCTGCGCTGGATGTAACAATTCAGGAGCAGATCCTGAACCTTCTTTTATCATTGCAAAAGGAATTTGAGCTGTCAATGCTGTTTATTTCCCATGATAAGAATGTAATTAAACGCATATGTGACAGGGTGATTTTTCTGAAGAGTAACCGGTAAGAGCTGTATTATAAGCTGTCTTTTTCGAGAAAAAAGCAAATTTCAGGTAAGAATGAAATATTAAAGCTTGCATTTTTGCGAGTAAGTGGTATAATTATAACGATAATTATCCACACGTAGCAGATTAGTTCCATATAATCCGCACTCATTTGAATATACGCAAAGTGTCGAGTGCCGCCGTTGGCGGCAGCGGGAGAACCAATTTATGGGGTGTATCCGGTTAAGGCCGGAAGGAGAGTCCTCCTCCTAACCCGTCAGCTAATCCCGTCAGATAGAGGAAGATGTTCATGATTTAATCATCGGCGTATTCATAAACCCTGTAAGTGAATGCCTTCTTCTACGTCACTTTTTAAGTGACTGTTTTATGTACGCAAAAAGGAGGGTCACATGATAACAACAAGAACAATACACAATAAGCAATCGGAATCAATTAAATTTGAAGGCGTCAAGATGTATGCCGTAAGTCGCAGAAATTCGCCGGATATTGAGGTGATGTTCAGGGCTTGCGTGCCGGAGGATGTGCCGGACATTCTAAGAATTCAGGAAAAGGTAAGAAAGCTTATTCCAGACAGTTATTCATATATTGAAACCACCGAAGAGGACATAAGGGAAAGTATTGAGGTGGACGTAACTATAGGCGCGTGGCATGATGACAGAATGGTCGGATTTACCATGCTGCTTGCCCTGCGTGACACGGAGCGCAATCTTGCCCATAGCCTGGGATATGCTCCGGAGTATGCTTTGCAATGCGCTACAAACGATGGTACTTGGGTGGATCCGGAGTACCACGGTTATGGCATTCAATACTGGTTCATAGTCGAAAGGGACAGATTAGGCGTAAAGATGGGGGCTAAGGAACTGCTTACCTGCACATCACCGATAAATTACGCCTGTCAAAGAAATTTCCTGAAAAACGGATACGAGATAATTGACAAGATGCCCCTTTATGGCGGTCACCCCAGATTGATTATCCGCAAGTATGTTTGGAACAACTGTATCGAAGAAAATCACCATAGTTTTAGAAAAGGGTTGATTTTACAAAAGGCATCGGGTATTATTTTATAGCGATTTAGCGCAATATAGTTATTTCGCAATTCGGAGAAGTACTCAAGAGGCCGAAGAGGCGCCCCTGCTAAGGGCGTAGGTCGTTAATAGCGGCGCGAGGGTTCAAATCCCTCCTTCTCCGCTTGTGTTTTGAAGCTCCCCAAAAAGCTGGACATTGTGTTGCGATTTTTGCAAGGGAGCTTTTTCTATGTTATTTTTCTATGTTAATAAAAAAAGAAATTTAAAACCGGAGGAAAGCGTAGCTTTTTATGATAGTTACCGCTGCAGCCGCTCTACGCCATACCCGCCTTTTACATAGGACACATCATAATGTGTTACGAATATTTCCTCGGTACAGAGTTCTTCTATTTCCTGTCTTATTTGCTTAGCGTAACGCCGGGGAAGGATGGTATCAAATTTGTAATTTTTACCGTTTTTCCCCCGACATTCGGACACATAGTAGCCATGATTATTGTTTATCAGGAATTCTTCTACAGCATCAGTATCAAGCGGCGATATAATAAAACATACATTTGTGGTTCCGAAAGCCAACTTGCTTTCTATCATAAAGCCTAAATAATAACCGAGGGTATAACCGAAACAATAGGCTAGCAACCAGGGTATATTTGTGCTTAAGCTGGATATAATTCCGGATATTACAAAGGCCCAAAGCAGAACCTCTATAAAGGCAAGAAGAATGGTTACTTTCTTTCTGCCTTTAGCCAACATCATAGACTTTACGGAAAATAGAGACACCTCTATGGCCTTGCATATAAATATAAAAAAACAGAACAAAAGCTCTCTTTGTTTCAAAAACTCCATTTTTTATTCATCTCTTTTCATTTTATTTAACAACTATTCTTTTCCTTCCCGGACCAAACAGTTATCCATGTAAATAATTATACAACTTTATCGGAGGAATGCCAAGGGGTTCGAAAGGTCATATAACCGGAGAAAAACGAGCCCGTGAAGAAAAATGAAGTATTAGTGTATTTGTGATTGTGTCATTTACAAGCAAATATTAAAAATACTAAAAAAAGTGTTGACAAATGAAATATGGTTGAATATACTTCAACTGTACTAACAGTGATAGTACAGTTGAAAGAAAGGAGAGTCGATGTGTTTCAAATAGATCCAATGGCCCGTACATCTGTGTACGAGCAGATAGTCAATCAGGTTGAAAAGCTGACCGCTGTTGGAGTTTTAGAGGCAGGAGACCAACTTCCGTCGGTGAGGAGCATGTCGGTAAATCTGTCCGTGAATCCCAATACCGTGCAGAAGGCCTTCAGTGATTTGTATGGCCGGGGAATAATCGTGTCGGTACCGGGCAGGGGCAGTTTTATCAGCAATGAAGCGCTGAAAATAATCAGTGAAAAAAACCGCGGAAAGATTTCGGAATTCAGACAGCTTGCAATTAAGCTTTACCTGGCAGGAGTGTCTGAAGAGGAATTGATAAGTCAGGTCAGACAGGCCGTTAAAGGCATGCAGCAGGGAGGTGATGGAAAATGATTGAAGTAAAAAACTTAACAAAAAAATTCGGTGACGTTGCCGCCATAGAGAATGTCAGCTGTACCATTCAAGATAATTGCATCTACGGACTGGTAGGTTCGAACGGGGCGGGAAAGTCAACCCTTCTTCGTATTTTGGCAGGGGTATATAAAGCTAACAGCGGAACGGTTGTCTTAAACGGAGAACCCATATGGGAAAACCCGTCAGCCAAGAGGCATATAGCCTATGTTTCCGATGAATTATATTTCATGCCCGGGGCTTCAATGCGGGGAATGGCCGATATGTACGGAACCCTTTATCCGGACTTCGATAGAGCAAAGTTCTTCCGTCTGGCTGATGAGCTGGGACTTAACACAAAAAAGAGCCTGAATCAGTTTTCAAAGGGAATGAGGCGCCAGAGCATGACAATCCTTGCCATGGCAACCAATCCGTCATATATATATTTTGACGAAACCTTTGACGGACTGGATCCTGTCATCAGGAATTTTGTAAAGAGGCTGATAGTGGAGGATATGAACGAAAGGGGAACGTCGGCAATCATTACGAGCCATTCCCTGAGGGAACTGGAGGACACATGCGATCAGCTGGCTTTGCTGCATAAGGGCGGCATAGTATTTGAAAGTGACATAGGCAAAGTAAAAACCTCAAGATTTAAGGTTCAGGTCGCCTTCAAGGAGGAGTTCGGCGCAAAGAACTTTGCGGGGATGGACATTTCCCAGTTCAGGAAAAGCGGCTCCGTTGCAAGCATGATCGTAAACGGTGACAAGGATGCCACCATAGCAAGATTGCAAGCCATGAATCCGATGCTGATGGAGGTGTTGCCGTTATCGCTGGAGGAGGTATTTACCTACGAAATGCAGGCATTGGGCTACACATTCGGCATTGATAGCGAGGGCGCCGTGGAAACAGGAGTAGATGAGAAGAAGGGAGGCGAGGATAAATGAAAAAACAAGTAGTATCCAAAAAGTTATATATTGAGGGTCTGCGCAAGATAAAGATCCCTTCAATCATTTTCCTTGCTATTATTGTGCTGAGTCAGCTGATTGTGCCGCTGACTGAAATTATTACGGGTACGTTCAGGACGGGACACCTGAATGTAGTCGGACCGCCGGAAATCATGGCGCCTCTCAGCTTTATTGCAGTTGTTATGGCACCGATACTGACGTTGTCTCAGTTTTTCTCATTTAATAAGAGAAGCTCGTCTGATTTTTACCAGTCGCTGCCATATACCAGAACCTGTCTGTTTTTCAGCTGGGTGCTGTCGGTACTGACGGTTGTTGCGGCGCTTTTCGTTATCGGAGGTGCACTTGGATATGCGGTCAGAGCATTTTATCCAACGCTGTTTGTTCTGACCGTTACCGGGATGGGCAATGTGATATTCACATTCTTTTCAGCCGCAATTTTCGGAATGGGTTGCGTATTAATTGCAATGAGTCTGACGGGAATGTTTCTTCCGAATGTTACTTGCTCGTTGCTGATAATGTTCCTGCCGAGAATGATTGCCGTCATTATCAGAAACCTGATAATGAAGCTGACTCCGGTATTGAACACACAGTATTTCCTGAAACTGTTTTCCTTTGAATACAATACTTTTATTACAGGTTTCGGGTCGTTCTTCGGCTACTTGGTGGGAGCCGGAAATGATTACAGCAGGACAAATCTTGGTCCGAAATTTTTCACTCTTGCCGTGGGGCTGGTATATATCGCAATTGCGGCATTCCTCTTTAAACGCAGGAAGAGTGAAACTGCGACAAATCCGGCTACCGGCAGGCTTCTTCAGGGGATAATCAGGGTTGCGTTGTCATTTGCGGTATCACTTCTGGCAACCTTCTTATGGATGAATGATGCCGACATTGTATTCGTAATAACGTTATACACAATAGCCTTGATAATATTTTTTGCCTATGAGATTATTACCACAAGAAGATGGAAGAATCTGCTGAGAGCATTTCCTTCATTGTTGATTGTTATAGTTTTGAACGCTGCCGTGGCACTGTTTGCTTACGGCTACAGCAGGGCGGTGCTGAATCAGGAGATTTCCGCCGACCAAATAAAGAGTGTGCGTATAATCAACGAACGCCGGTATTACCATTACGGTGCCGAAGAAGGCTACTTTGATACGATAGGCAATGACATAGAAATCAAGAATGGTGAGGTTGAAGCGGCGATAGCCGAGGCTCTCGCCTCGGAGCTGAAGCTGGCAAGAGAGGGAAGGTACGAAGAAGCCGACTTCAATTGGTCGACCAAGATTAATCTTGCTCGAAGGATTGACCGGACAGTTGCAATCAAAATCGGCGGCAAAACTTTCTACAGGTTCATCAGATTTAATGAGGATCAGACGGAAATCATTACCAAGGGAATAGTCGCGTCAGATGAATACAGGCAGGCATATATGACCCTTCCGGAGCCGATAAACGACACAATCAGCTGCTATGTAGGGGATTATTGGGAGCCTCAAAGATACGGTGTGGACACCGTCCGGGAGGGCAAGGGCTTTTCTTCCGCCAAGGCAAAAGAGTTGTTTGAAACCCTGCAAAAAGAAATCAGCGAAGCGGAGTTTGCAGACTGGTTTGAGTTTATCAATTATGATGAAGGAGTCTCCGTGGAGCCTCTTTGGGTCAGCTATAATGCGAACAGCACCGGCCACAATCTGATCGAAGTTCCGGTTTCGGTTGAGCTCACGCCCAGGAGTTATGATATGGTGTTGGAGCTGATATATGAATGTCAGGACATTGAAAGATTCAAGGAAGTGTTGCCGGAACTTTTAAAATGGACGAAGGCGGAAGCCCCCTTCTTTGAAATCGGCATGTCAATTTGGAAAACCGATGATAAAGGAGAATATTCCATAGAATCCTTGTACGGTTCCATGTACCAATACAAGGAGAAAATAGAGGATGCGGAAAACCCGGAAAAGATTGCCGAGATTGTTGAAAAATCCTTGCAAAGCGAAGATATTCCCAACCGGGAGGCCTTTATCGTATTGTATTATACTTTTGAAAAACACAATGAGGACATGGGCATCGGCATAAGAGACACCCTGGTGCTTCCGGTGCCGGAAGACTATGTACCGCCGAAGGAAACGAAGGAGAAATAAGACACAATATGAGAAAAAACACAGGTGCCGATTTCACAAATAATGAGCTTAATAATTGTTCAATAGACGATGTCGGCACCTGGCGACGGATTTATCGGTTGTTAAATGAGGTATCGGTGCTGCCGGAGGATTGTGGGACGTTGTGTAATCACGCCTGTTGCAGCACCGGCGGGGAGGAAATGGGAATATACCTGTTCCCCGGTGAGCATCTGATTTTTAAAGAACAGGATGTTGACAAGGGCTGGCTTGAGTGGGAGAAACAGGATGCGGTAAGGATTGGATTTTCGCGGTCGTGGAAGCAGCCGGTATATTTCGCAAAATGCAAGACGCCTCCCGTCTGTCCGAGAAAATGGCGTCCCTTCCAGTGCCGCACGTTCCCGCTTAAGCCCGTGTTCGGGGATAGCGGAGCGCTGGAGCTTATATGGGATGATGGAGATCTTCCATATTCCTGCCCTATAATTGAACAGAAAATGCCCATTCAGGATGATTTTTACAGGGCAACGTACAAAGTGTGGAGCTTCCTTGCAAGGGATAAACGCATTTTTGACCTCATAATGTCGTGGAGCTGAGCAGAGCAATCCGAAAAACGCTTCAAATTGCCACCGGTCATATTTTGACCGGTGGTTTTTTGGATTGTTCATTGACAGGCTTGTCAATGGAGATATGGAAAAAAAGGGAAGCCGAAATTTTCCGTTCTTGGAAAATACAGTGGACGATAAATAAAAATGCTTCTTGAGATAGACCGGATACTGATGTAAAATACCAAGAAAGCAATAACAAAGCCTTGGCACAGGAAGGGGGACAATATGAGTAAGGCGGATAAGATTTTTGTGGAGATGTGCAGTGATATCCTGGCAAACGGCATCAGCACCGAGGGCGAGAAAGTAAGGCCTCGCTGGGAGGATGGCACCAGCGCCTACACAATCAAGAAATTCGGTGTTGTAAACCGGTACAACCTGTCGGAGGAATTTCCCGCATTGACCCTCAGGAGGACTCCGATAAAAAGCTGCACCAATGAAATGCTTTGGATTTGGCAAAAGAAGTCCAACAACATCAATGACCTGAAGTCGACCGTATGGGATGAGTGGGCAGATGAAAGCGGCTCCATAGGTAAGGCATATGGTTACCAGATGAGCGTCAAGCACAAGTACTCTGAGGGAATGTTCGATCAGGTTGACAGGGTGATTTATGATTTGAAGAACAACCCTTTCAGCAGACGAATTATGACCAACATTTATGTCCATGCGGATCTTTTTGAGATGCATCTGTATCCGTGCGCATATTCCATGACCTTCAATGTTACAACAAAGCCGGGGAGCGATAAGTTGGTATTGAATGCCATCCTGAACCAGCGCTCTCAGGATATCCTTGCGGCAAACAGCTGGAATGTCTGCCAATATGCAGTTCTGGTACATATGATGGCAAGAGAGTGCGATATGGAGGTGGGTGAGTTGGTGCATGTTATAGCAGACGCTCACATTTATGACAGGCATATTCCGCTTATTCAGGAACTTATCGCCAGAGAGCAGTATGAGGCCCCCGCTTTTTGGTTGAATCCCGAGATAAAGCATTTCTATGATTTCACCGAGGAGGACGTCAGGCTGGACAATTATGTAACCGGACCGCAGATCAAGAATATTCCGATCGCGATATAAGGGCAGAGCATGAAAGCAATTGCGGCAGTGGATAAAAACTGGGCAATCGGCAGGGACAATGCCCTGCTGATTAGCATTCCCGAGGATATGAAATTCTTCAGGGAAAAAACAATGGGACAGGTGGTCGTCATGGGAAGGAAAACATTGGAAAGCTTCCCGCAAGGCAATCCACTTAAAAATCGTGTGAACATTGTTTTGACCCGTAATCCTTTCTATGAAAAGGAGGGCGTGATTGCGGTGGCCGGTCGCAGAGAGCTTGAAAGAGAATTGAAAAACCACGCGGACAAGGAGATATTTGTAATAGGCGGGGAGAGCATTTACCGGCAGCTGCTGGATTTGTGCGACGAGGTTTTTATAACCAAGGTGGATGCAGAATATGAAGCAGATGCCTTTTTTCCCAGCCTTGATGAGCTGCCGGAGTGGGTGGTTGTGAGCATGTCCGAAGGCCGGGAATGGGAAGGGATCGGCTATTCCTTTATAACATACAAAAGAAAATGAATCGGCATTATACCGACTTTGTGTATAATTATGCAAAAAAAATAGATGAGCAAATGTGTTCGTTAGTCAAATTTACAGAAAACTTTGTAAAGGATTGACAATATAAATGGTTTTTGTATAATAAGGTATATTTTTATAAAGTGCATACAAATGCGGAAAACAGGGGGTTTTTAGTGTGAATAATTTGAAAAAGATCGTCGCTTTGACATGCGCCGTGGTGATGGCACTCGGTCTTGTTGCGTGCAAGTCAGGCGGTAAAACCGGCAAAACATATACGGTAGGAATCTGCCAACTGGTGCAGCACGAGGCTCTTGATGCCGCTACAAAGGGATTCAGGGAAGCTCTTGCCGAGAAGCTTGGCGACAAGGTGGTTTTTGACGAGCAGAATGCGGCCGGCGATTCGGCAACCTGCTCCACAATATGCTCCACCTTTGTCAGCAGCAATGTTGATTTGATTATGGCAAATGCAACGCCTGCCCTTTTGGCCGCTGCAGCAGCAACCAACAGCATTCCTATCTTGGGAACATCCATTACCCATTACGCTACTGCTTTGGGGATTGAAGACTGGACAGGTAAAACCGGGATGAATATCTCAGGTGTATCGGACCTTGCGCCCCTTGACGAGCAGGCAAATATGATAGCAGCCTTGTTCCCGGAGGCTAAGACGGTCGGCATTCTCTATTGTTCCGCCGAGCCGAACTCCAAGTATCAGGCCGAGGTTGTAGGCGATGCGCTTGAAGAAAAGGGACTTACAATAAAGAACTTTACTTTTGCCGACACAAACGATGTCTCATCCGTAACCCAGACAGCCTGCGATGAAAGTGATGTCATCTTTATTCCGACAGATAACACTGCCGCTTCTTGCGCCGAGGCAATCGCAAACATTTCCACCGCTGCTGAAGTTCCCATTTTTGCAGGCGAGGAAGGCCTTTGCAAGGGCTGTGGAGTTGCCACGCTTTCGATTAATTATTACGATATCGGATGGGCGGCAGGTCTCATGGCTTATGAAGTCCTGGTAAATGAAGCTGATGTTTCTACAATGGAAATTCAGTTTGCCGACAAGGCAACCAAGAAGTTTGTTAAGGACCGTTGCGAGAAGTTTGCGATTACAATTCCTGAAGATTACGAGGAGCTTGTAATCGGGTAATTGTTTTGACCGTGCAGATATCCGGTTAGTAGTATTATATATTATATGTAAACTGACCACACGGAGGCTTTTCCACTCCGTGTGGTTTGAGTATTGGAGGGAAAATGGATATTGCAGGATATTTTGCAATGCTTAACCCCCTGAACCTGTTAAAGAATCTTCCGGCAGGCGTAGCTCAGGGGCTTGTGTGGGGAATAATGGCTCTTGGCGTGTACCTTACGTTCAGGGTACTGGACATAGCTGACTTGTCAGTGGATGGAACTTTTACCACAGGCGGCGCAGTTACCGTAATGTTGATTATTGCCGGATGCTCCGCCTGGCTGGCAGTAATTGTTGCACTTGCGGCCGGTCTTCTTGCGGGCATTGTTACGGGTCTTCTACATACGTTGCTCGGCATTCCGGCCATATTATCGGGGATATTGACGCAGTTTGCCCTGTATTCCATAAATCTCGGAATAATGGGAATGTCCGCCAACAAAGCCCTGAGTGTAGATAAATACAAACTGATTATTTCTTCGAGATATGTACCGTCGGCCATTCTTGTGGGTATTATTCTCGTAGCAGTTATCATTGCTGTGTTATACTGGTATTTCGGCACGGAGCAGGGAAGCTCAATTCGTGCAACCGGTTGCAACCCGAAAATGAGCAGTGCCCTGGGAATCAATATTAATTTTATCAAGGTGCTTGGTCTTGGAATCAGCAATGCAATTGTTGCATTAGCCGGCGGCCTTATGGCCCAGTATCAGGGCTTTGCGGATATCAACATGGGACGCGGTGCTATAGTAATCGGTCTTGCAGCCGTAATTATCGGGGAAGTCCTTGGGGGCGCAATCCTTGGAAAGTATCTGAACTTTTGGCGCAGAATGGCCTTTGTGGTTGTAGGCGGCATCTTGTATTACCTGATTGTCATCGTGGTACTTTGGCTGAAGCTGAACTCCAACTATTTGAAATTATTCACCGCAATAGTGGTAGCTATTTTCCTTGCTGTTCCGTATATCCGCAGCAAGCAAAAAAGTTCCTTTAAGAAAACGGGAAAGGAGGTTAAGTAATGTTAGATCTTATTAACGTAAGCAAAACCTTCAATCCCGGAACCGCAAACGAAAACAAGGCATTGGACGAGCTGTGCCTCCATCTGGATAAAGGTGACGTTGTTACTGTAATCGGCGGAAACGGCGCCGGCAAATCAACAATGCTCAATGCGGTTGCAGGTGTCTGGCCCGTAGACACAGGTTCGGTAATTATAGACGGGGAAAATGTTACCATTCTTCCGGAACATAAAAGAGCGAGATTGCTTGGAAGAGTTTTCCAGGACCCCATGACCGGAACCGCCGCCACGATGGAGATTCAAGAGAATCTGGCACTTGCCTACAGACGCGGCCAGAGACGTGGTCTTAAAATCGGCATCACAAAGAGTGAGAGAGAGTACTATCATGACATTCTTGCCACTTTGGGGCTGGGTCTTGAAGATCGTATGACCGACAAGGTCGGAACGTTGTCCGGCGGACAAAGACAGGCATTGACCCTTCTTATGGCAACAATCAAACAGCCGAAGCTCTTGCTCCTTGACGAGCATACCGCAGCTCTTGACCCGAAGACTGCCACGAAGGTAACCGAAATAACGGAAAAGATTATCAGCGAACAGCATTTGACAACGTTGATGATTACGCATAATATGAGAGACGCAATTGCCCACGGCAACCGTCTTATCATGATGAAAGAGGGCCAGATTGTCCTTGATATTTCAGGCGATGCAAAAAAGAATCTTACAGTAAGCGATTTGATGGAGAAATTCAATGAAGCCTCCGGTGGAGAGGATTTCACCAGTGATCGGATGCTGCTGGGATAGAGCCTGCGGTAAAGGCAGATTTGTTTTCTACTGTCTGACAGGCTGATAAAGGTTTAAGAAAAGGGAGAACTGTTATGGAAAAAAGGGAAAGACTTGGCAGCCGTCTCGGATTCATTCTTTTGAGTGCGGGCTGCGCAATCGGATGCGGAAATGTATGGAAGTTTCCATGGCTTACTGGCCAAAACGGCGGCGGCGCATTCGTACTTGTTTATGTAATCTTCTTGATTATTTTGGGGATTCCGGTAATGACAGCAGAGTTTGCAATAGGCCGCGCTGCTCAAAAGAGCCCTATAAAGATGATGACAACCTTGCAGAAAAAAGGTCAGCACTGGGGATTTTACGGTGTGCTTGCATTTTTGGCCAACGTTTTGCTGATGATGTTTTATACTGTTGTAACCGGCTGGTTCGTTAACTACATTGTCGGTTTTATTACCGGCAAATATGTCGGAGGAACAGATGAGGCTGTTGCTTCTAAATTCGGGGAAATGCTTTCAAGTCCATGGCAGAACGTTATTTACATGGTAATTGTTTGTGTACTCGGTTTCTTTATTTGCTCATTCAGCCTTCAGGGCGGTCTTGAGCGCGTGACCAAATATTTGATGATTATCTTGTTTGTATTGATGATTATTCTTGCAGTTCGTTCCTGCACACTTCCGGGTGCGCGTGAAGGTCTTGCATTCTATCTTGTGCCTGATTTTACAAAGATAAACTGGGCAACGGTAAATGCGGCCATGAATCAGGCGTTTTTTACACTCAGCCTCGGCATCGGTTCAATGGCTATATTCGGGAGCTATCTTAACAAAGAAAGAGCTCTGATGGGCGAGACTATAAACATAATCATTCTTGATACTTTTGTTGCACTTATGGCGGGCGTTATTATTTTCCCGGCATGCTCAACTTACGGAATCGATGCGGGCGCCGGCCCCGGACTTATCTTCCAGACCCTGCCTGTAGTATTTAACCATATGGCCGGCGGAAGAATCTGGGGGACCTTGTTCTTCATATTCATGACATTTGCGGCATTCTCAACTGTACTCGCGGTATTTGAGAATATTCTTTCAATGGTACGCGATTTCACCGGTTGGGGAAGGGATAAGGGTTCTGTCATCTGTGGTATCGCAATGATTATCCTTTCAATTCCATGTGCGCTCGGATTCAATGTATGGTCCGGCTTTCAGCCGTTTGCTCCGGGCTCCAGCTTCCTTGATTTGTGGGATTTCCTTGTAAGCAACCTCGCACTTCCTATCGGATCGTTGCTGATTGTTCTGTTCGTAACCTGGAGATTCGGTTGGGGCTGGGACGGCTTCATGGAGGAGGCCAACACCGGAAAAGGTCTTCGTATAAGGAGATGGGTGAAGCCCTATATGCAGTTTGTGCTTCCTCTTATCGTTCTGGTAGTATTTGTTGCGGGACTTCTGTCATTCAAATTTAAATAAATAAAGATATATTTTAAATGAACTGCCACACCAAAAAGGTGTGGCGGTTTTGTTTGTCTTTACATTATGAATTTGCGCAAAGTTATCGCTGGCGGTTATACATCTGCTTCACGTGCCTGCCCGCGCCGCCGATGATAACAATGGCAGCAAGGGCGTTGAAGCACAGGTAAATCATAATAATCGTACGGGTTCCCATGACAACCGACAGGGCTCCGGCACTCATCTGCCCGATCAGACTGCCCACTGTTGTCATCATGTTAAAGGCTCCGTTAAAACGGCCTTTCTTCTCATGCGGAACATAGGACTGGGTTGCGGAGATGCGGATTGTATAGCTGGTTACGCCGCCGATGCCGGCAAGGAAGCACATTGCCATCATCACCGGTATTGGGCAGTAAAGGTAGAAGGCTTCTAACAGGGCAATGATTATATAAACCGAAAGCGCCACCCGGTACCGGGATTTAACCGGAAGGCGAAATTTGTAGTGAATCAAACCGCCAATCATCCTGCCGACGACTCCCATGCCCCAGACAAGCATGTACACATACTCTCCGTCTGGGAAGGTTGTCTTAAAGTAGGGCAGAGTAAGGACCGAGGTGGCTCCATAAGCCAGAAAACAGATAAAAAAGTAAAGCGTAACCGCCAGCAAGCTCTTTTCCGTCTTCATATAATGCAGACCTTCCCTTATGTCCATGAACATGCGCCGGAAAGCACCGACCTGTTCCCCTTCAACAGATTTTCTTTGGTTTTCGATGTATTCTTCATCCTGTCTTATCCGGATCTCCATTATTGCTGCGATGAGAAAGAAGCCGCCATTGACGTAGAACAGGGGCATTATTCCCAGCATTTTATAGAAAAATGTTGCCACAGGTATCATCAGGGCCGAAAAAGTCTCCAAGATGCCTTCAATGGAGTATGCCTTCTGATAGTTACCCTCGCTTATCAGCAGGGGATAAAAGCTGGAATAAGCAACCATATAGAAACTGTTGATTATTCCCACAAGAAAGGCGAAACACATGAAAAACACAATGTTGAAAAGGTCAAAAAGGAAGAGGGTAGCTACCGTCATATAAAGTCCGGCGGAGATAAAGTCAAGTGTATATATGGTTTTCTTTCGGGAAAAACGGTCAAGCAGGGCACCGGAGAAGATCGGCGTAATAATCTGGGGTAACGTATAGACGATCATATAAACAGCATACAGGAGCGAGGAATTGGTATAGTCAAGCACCAAAAGCCCCATGGCAAAGCCGGACATGGTATTGCCCAGCATGGAAACCGCGCTGCCCAAAGTAATTATTGTGAAATCTCTTGTCCAAAGTTTGTTTCTGACTGTGCTGTTCATTATTTTGCCTCTGAAATAGGTATCTGAATCCAAATAAACATTCTACCACTTTTGAAGTTCGGCCGTAATGCTTTTTGCGGGATTTTCAGGAATGGCGAAAAAACGAAAAAAATCGGAAACTTTGTAGTTTTCGTAATTGTATCCGTAGTATATAATCAGGACGGAGAGGTGAAGTATGGAAGATAATAAAATAATTGATTTGTTTTTTGAACGTTCAGAATCGGCAATCACTCACTTAAGTGAAAAATACGGCAGGCTTGGCATGAGTATCGCCACAAATATATTAAAGAACACCTCCGATGCGGAGGAATGCCTGAACGATGCTCTGCTGGGAGTCTGGAATACCATTCCTCCGACCCGTCCCGAGTCACTGATTTCATATGTATGTAAAATCGTCAGGAATCAGGCACTGAAGCGCTACGAATACAACACGGCGCAGAAAAGAAACAGCTTCTATGATACAGCGCTGGAGGAGCTGGGTGAGTGCATTCCGGCGGAACAAGACGTGGAAAAGGAAATTGAGGCGAATGAGCTTGCCCGGGACATTGAGAAATTCCTGGATAAGCAAAGCAGAGCGGACCGGACGATATTCATGCGCAGGTATTTCTTCGTCGATTCCTATGCGCAGATAGCGTCCCTGACCGGGCTTTCCGAGAAAAACGTGTCGGTTAAGCTGACACGGATGCGGGGAAGATTGAAGGATTATTTGACAGAAAGAGGTTATTTGTAATGAAAGCAAAACAAATTTCGGAGGTATTGAGCAACATGAGCGATAAATATGTAGAAGAAGCAGCCAAATATAAAAATCCCGTAACAAAAAGCATGAGAGTATGGCGAGCAATTGCCATTGCGGCCTGTTGCCTGCTGGCAGTTCCAATCACCATAGCGGCCGTTGCCGCCGTATCGAGAGCAGCCGGGGGCAGAATGAAAGTAGCAGTCACAGATGCTTTGCATAGTGATTATTATGAAAAGAACCGTCAAGACATTGCGTTCGAGGAGGGGGACCTTTACGATCTCGCATTTATCGGAAATGACGGTATGAAAAACGAGAAAGCCGGGGAAGCCGGGGAAGCGGAGCTGAGCCCATCTGTTCAGACCAATCCTCAGGACGGCGAATCCCCGCTGATTACACCTGCCACGAAGATTATTTACACGGCTTATATCAGGATGCAGTCAACGGAGTTTGACAAGGCAGTAAGCGGCATCGAGGCGCTGGTTAATGCCTCGGGCGGATATTTCCAGGATAAGCAGTTGTCGGGGCTGGCAGGTGATTACAGAAGCGCGGATTTCATCATCAGGGTTCCTGTAAACAATTATGAGGGAATCGTTGCCGGACTTGAGGATGTGGCCGCCATAATCTCCAAAAACCAGAGCGCAGAGGACGTGTCCGAGTATTATTATGACGTTGAATCCAGACTGGCATCGGCCAGAATCAAACTGACCCGTCTTCAAGAACTTTTGTCGAAGGCGGAAAACATGGAGGATATCATTTCCTTAGAGAATGCCATTTCCGAGGCTGAATGGGAAGTGGAAAACCTGCAGGGAACACTGAAGCACTATGATTCCCTGATAAACTTTTCCACCATCACAATCAATTTAGCAGAGGTGTACAAGGTTGATCATGTAACCGCGCCGATGACTTTCGGAGAAAGAATCAACGCATCCTTTAAAGAGGGCCTTGAGAACTTTGCAGATTCCATGGGAGAACTGGCAATATGGTTTGCGGGAAGCTGGTTGTGGCTGGTTTTAATATTCGGAATCCAGGTCGTAGTAATCATAATCATTGTAGTATCGGTTAAAAAGGCCGCTCGCAGGAGACGCAAAAAAGAGGCCGAGTAAAACTATCTGTCCTTTAATGCTTTAAGCAGCCCGCCCGCAGCGAGTATCTCCTCAATAAAATCGGGGAAGGGAGCGGCCTGATAGGTTCTGCCCGTGGTTTCATTTACGATAAGACCGGTCTTGAAATCAGGGGTTATGACATCTCCTTCCTTGATATCCGCAGCGGCCTCGGGGCATTCCATGATTGCCAGGCCGATGTTGATGGCATTGCGATAGAAAATCCGGGCAAATGAGGCGGCAATGACGCATTTTACCTTGCTTGCCTTAATTGCCCGGGGCGCATGCTCTCTGGACGAGCCGCAGCCAAAGTTTTCTCCGGCAACAATTATATCCCCGGGCTCAACGGTTGAGGCAAAATCGGCATCAATGTCCTCCATGCAATGCTCTGCCATGGACGCGTCATCAAATGTATTAAGGTATCGGGCGGGGATTATAACATCTGTATCTACATTATCCGGGTATTTATATATTTTCATAAAAAACCTCCATTAAATCGTTTCAGGGTCCGCCACGCAGCCGGCTATGGCCGAGGCTGCGGCAACTGCCGGATTTGACAGGACAACCTCTGAGGCGGCATCGCCCATTCTTCCTACAAAATTGCGGTTGGTAGTGGAAACAGCCCGTTCTTTCGGTGCGAGAATACCCATGTGCCCTCCCAGACAAGGTCCGCAAGTCGGGGTGGATATGGCCGCACCGGCCTCTATAAATATTTCAGCAAGGCCTTCTTTGATACATTGTAAGTAGACTTCCTGAGATCCGGGAATTATGATGCAGCGTATTCCGTCGGCTACTTTGCGACCTTTCATAATGGAGGCCGCCTCCCGCATGTCCTTTATGCGGCCGTTGGTACACGAGCCGATAACAACTTGCTGAATCTCCATTCCGGCAACTTCGCTTACAGTTTTGGTGTTGGAGGGAAGATGGGGCAAAGCCACGGTCGGCTCAAGCTTTGAAAGATTAATCGTTACAACGCTGTCGTATACGGCATCGTCGTCGGCCTCAAAAATCCTGTATGGTCTGGAAACGCGCTTATTCACATAGCTAAGGCACTTGTCGTCAACGGGGAAAATGCCGTTTTTTGCCCCGGCTTCAATGGCCATGTTGCAGATGGTGAACCGGTCGTCCATTTCCAACTCAAAAGCCCCGGGGCCGGTAAATTCAAGGGATTTATATCGGGCACCGTCAACACCAATCAGTCCGATAAGGTGAAGGATTACATCCTTGCCGGATACAAACGGCCTGAGATTTCCTTCGAGGACCACCTTGATTGCAGCGGGAATCTTGAACCAGTTTTTTCCGGTTGCCATTCCGGCGGCCATGTCCGTAGAACCGACTCCCGTTGAGAACGCCCCTACGGCTCCGTACGTACACGTGTGGGAATCCGCTCCGATGATAACTTCTCCGGGGGCGCACAGACCTTTTTCCGGGGCGAGGACATGCTCAATACCCGCCTGTCCCACATCGTAAAAATGCTTTATATTATGTTTTTTTGCAAAGTTCCTGACTGTAACACAAAGCTTTGCGGATTGGATGTCCTTGCAAGGGGTATAGTGGTCAAGGACGAGGGAAATCTTATTGTTGTCATGTACTTTTTCAAATCCGACCTTCTCGAATTCCTCGATTGCCACAGGTGCGGTGATGTCATTTCCCTGAACGAGGTCCAGATTGCATTCCACGAGCTGTCCTGCCTGCACATGCTTCAATCCCGCGGCCTCGGCCAGAATCTTTTGGGTCATAGTCATTCCCATGATGTTCCTCCTAAGTAAAAGCTTAATAAAGGTATTGTACAGCATAATTTCGTTTTGTGGGGACTTTTTAGCTTTTAAGAGAATAATTCTTGTCACTTTCAACCTGCTGTGCAATAATTTATGATGAAACGGAAATAAATTGTCCGGTTGTATTGAAATTAAGGACAGGCCGAGGCAAAAGGAGAAAAATATGAAACGTTCAGAGATAAACAGGGCTCTGATTGAGTTTGAGGAGATGTGCCGCAAGCACTGTTGCTATCTGCCGCCGTTTTGCCGTTTTACACCGGAACAGTGGCGGAATATCGGCCATGAATATGACGAAGTCAGGGATTGTATGCTGGGATGGGACATTACCGATTACGGACTTGGTGATTTTGATAAGGTGGGCTTTTCTCTTATAACCGTTCGCAACGGAAACAGACAGATGGCGGATAAGTATCCCAAGGTTTATGCGGAAAAGCTCCTTTATTTGAAAGAGGGACAGTACGCTCCGAATCATTTTCACCGGTATAAGACTGAAGACATAATCAACCGCGGCGGGGGGAATGTGTTGATAAGGGTTTACAATTCTCTGCCGGATGAGGAGATTGACTACGAAAGCGACGTGATTGTTCACACGGACGGACGTGCCTATACGGTTCCCGCAGGGACACAGGTGCGCCTTACCCCTGGGGAGAGCATCTATATACAGCGGTATCTCTATCATGATTTTGAAGTTGAACCGGGCACAGGCGCCGTCTTGCTGGGCGAGGTCAGCCGGTGCAATGATGACAATACCGACAACAGGTTTAACCCTTTGGTGGGACGTTTTCCGGAGATTGAAGAAGATGAGCCGCCATACAGGCTGCTTTGTAATGAGTATCCTCCGGCGGCGGAATAGGGAGGGTTTGATGACCTTTTTTTGCACAAAAATTTATGCGGCAAACATCAACGGATTGAAAAATCCGCAAGTCTATGACAGAGCCCTTGAAATGGTAAGCGGCAGCCGGCGCGACAGGGCAATGCAAGCTCGGAACAAGGCATCAGCCATGCTGTCAGTCGGAGCGGAGCTTCTGGCAATGTATGCTGTAAGCAACGTGCTGAAAATGACTGATAAGGAGGGCCGAGAAGAAAAGGCTTGCTTTTTTGCGCTACCCAAAACCTTGGAATTTGCAGACTTTGAAAACATCATGGCAGAGGAGCTGCCCCGTCTTGAAACGGTTTATGGGAAACATGGCAAGCCGGAGCTGAAGGACCGGCCGGACATTCATTTTAATGTTTCACACTCCGCAGAAACGGTAATTTGCGCGGTTTCTCCGGCAAAAGTGGGGTGCGACATCGAGATTGTTCGAAAGGAATCATCCTCTTTGGATGCCGAACGGCACAGTCTTAGCCGCACGGAAAAAATTGCCCGCCGGTTTTTTACCGGGAGCGAGCAGGCATGGATTGCCCGGGGCGGAGATTTTTTCAGGATATGGACATTAAAGGAAAGCTTTATGAAGGCAACGGGATTCGGCCTTGTGCTGAAAATGAAAGATTTTGATATACGCATCGGCACGCAGGATGGCAACTGCGAGGCGGCGGACAATATTCAGGTTTTCCATAATATAGATGATAATCAATATGTATTCCGGGAATATAATGAAATTGACGGATACCGTTGTGCGTTGTGTGCTGCCGTTCCGAAACGGGAATAGTCACCGGAGCGGTTATTTGCAACTGATGATGTTGTCGGCAGCGGCGATGCGAGGGAATTTTTCACAAAAATCGCGAGCTGCGAATATTTGAGGTGATTATGTTGATGTTTTACAAACACTTATTCCCAGAAACCGGTTTTTATGGTACATTTAAGGGCAAAGATTAATCCGTACGAGAATTTGAAGACAGCAGGGAATATATGGAGGGTACAAGATGATTTACAAGGAATTTCAGGGAATGAAGCTGTCCGCTCTTGGCATGGGCTGTATGAGGCTTCCGATAATTGACGGCGCCAACGAAAAAATTGATGAAGAGCTGACAGCCCGAATGGTAAAATATGCTTTCGACCACGGCATCAATTACTTTGATACCGCCTGGGGATATCACGAGGGCAATTCGGAAACCGTAATGGGCAGCATACTTAAAGATTATGACAGAGACAGATTTTATCTTGCCTCGAAATTCCCCGGCTTTGAAAGACGCCTGATAAACAAGGTCGAGCAGGTTTTTGAAAAGCAGCTTGAAAAGTGCGATGTTGAGTATTTTGACTTTTATTTGTTCCACAATGTGTGCGAGCTGAGCATAGACGGATATCTTGATCCGGCAAACGGCATTTTTGACTACCTGATGAAGCAGAAGGAAGCCGGTCACATCAGACATCTGGGATTTTCGACCCATGGCACATTGCCCACCATAAAGCGTTTCCTTGAGGCGTATGGTAAGGATATGGAATTCGGTCAGATAGAATTGAACTATTTTGATTGGGAATTCCAGGATGCAAAGGGTAAAGTGGAACTGCTGAATGAATGGAACATCCCAATCTGGGTAATGGAGCCTGTCAGAGGCGGGCAGCTGGCAGTGCTTTCAAGGGAGGCGGAAGAAAAACTTAAGGCGGCAAGACCGGACGAAAAAACCCCGGCATGGGCATTCAGGTTTCTGCAGGGCATTCCAAACATTGTCATGACGTTGTCAGGCATGTCAGATCTGCAACAGATGGTTGACAATGTAGCTACCTATGAAGAAGAAAAGCCTCTGAATAAGGAAGAAAGGGAAATGATACTGAGCATTGCCGATGAAATGATTAAGGCGATTGCCGTTCCGTGCACCGGCTGCCGCTATTGCGTAAGTTATTGTCCGATGGGACTGGACATCCCGGAGCTGCTCAGACTGTATAATGAGTCAAAAGCAAAGGGGACCGGAGACTTCATAGTTCCCATGGCAATGGCGATGATAGATAAGGAAAAACGGCCGGCAGCCTGCATTGCTTGCGGAAGCTGTGCAAATGTCTGTCCGCAGAAACTGAAGATTCCCGATATTATGATGGAATTTGCGGAGAAAATCCGAAACAGAAAATAAAAACATGGTGCATTGCGCCCGCAGGAGGAGAAAATGGGGAAATATTATATTCTGGCAAATCCGTACGCTAAAACCGGCACAGGAGAAAAGTCCGCACAGGGAGTCAAACAGTATCTGGAAGGGGAGAAACTGGAGTTTCTGAACATTGTGGATGTCAGCAAGGATTATCCCGGTTTTTTCGGGAAGCTGAATGAGGATGATAAGCTCGTTATATGCGGCGGTGACGGAACGTTGAATCGATTTGTAAACGGCTGCGGAGGTATAATCCCAAAGAACAATATTTATAATTTTCCTTTGGGAACAGGCAATGATTTCACGCTGGATTTGGGTTATAAGCGCAGGGGGGCACCGATTCTTATCAACAAATACCTGACGAACCTTCCTTATGTTGAAGTGAAAGGCGAAAAGCATCTTTTCCTCAATAATGTAGCCTTCGGAATTGACAGCTGGGTGTGCGAGGTTGCGGATGCGCAAAAGGCTGTAAATCCAAAGGCAAAAACCAACTACACAACAATTGCCTTAAAGGGCTTGCTGGGAGCATATAGCCCATGTAATGCAAAGATTACCGTGGATGGCAAGAGCAGCGAGTACAAGAAGGTGTGGATGGCACCTACAATGAACGGCCGGTTTTTCGGAGGCGGCATGATGGTTACGCCTAATCAGGACCGCATGAATCCCAAGAGGACGATAACCCTGATGATATTCCATAACGGCAGCCGCTTTCATATTGCAACCGGTTTTCCGTCCATTTTTAGCGGAAAGCATGTTAACAATCCGCGTGTATTATTCTTTGAAGGTAATGAAATAATCGTCGAATATGACGAGCCGAGGGCTGTTCAAATTGACGGCGAAACCGTTTTAGGCGTTACAAAGTACCGGGCAGTCAAAAACTGAAAGGGACAAGGATAACGAATGCTGATATTTTCATTGATATGCAGTTTGTTTATCAACAAAAAGAAAAATTATACGGACAACAGCCGGTTTTACCGTGCCTTGCTGAGAGCATGGCTGAAAGTAATCATTTTTCTTTGCAGGATACGGCTTCATATAACCGGTAGCGAGTTTATTCCCCGGGACAGAAAATATGTAATGGTGGCCAATCACCGGTCCATCTTTGACCCGATAGTTGCCTTGAGGGCGCTTGAGGACGATGAGATTATTTTCATCTCCAAGCCGGAAAATTACAAAATTCCGATTGTGGGCTCAATTCTTATCAGATGCGGATTTGTAAGCATTGACAGGGAAAGTCCCCGCAATTCAATGAGGACTGTTTTTGATACGGCAAAGCTTGTGAAGGAAGAAAAATTTTCGGTAGGCGTATATCCGGAGGGAACCAGAAATCATACCGATGACCCGTTGATTCCGTTTCACAACGGAATGTTTAAAATTGCGCAGATGTCGGCGGCACCCATCCTTGTCGTGGCCACACGCAACACGGAAAAGGTCTTGAAAAATGCTCTTCGGAGAGGCACAGACGTGTATCTGAACATTGCAGGGCTAATTCCGCCGGAGGAGATTGTCGGCCGGCCGACTGCCGAAATCGGGGAGAAGGTAAGAGAAATGATGCTCGAAACGTTGGAGCGGGGAGATTGAAACGGTAAGATTGAAAAGGAATATTTCAAAAGCAGGGCGGCATGAATCATATAAGGAAACAAAGGAATGGATAAAGCGGAATTATATATCGGGCTGGAGGGAGAGGCCCGGACAGTTGTAAATGAAAGTAATACGGCAGCAGCCGTGGGCAGCGGGATACTGCAGGTGTTCGGAACCCCGATGATGATTGCTTTAATGGAGGAGGCGGCATGCGACAGTGTGAAGCCTTTCCTTGCGGACGGTGAGGGTACGGTCGGAATAAGTGTAGATATTACCCATGAGGCCGCAACTCCCGTCGGCATGGAAGTCACCGCAACGGCTCGGCTGG
Organism: Lachnospiraceae bacterium; assembly: GCA_050944475.1. Lineage (GTDB taxonomy): Bacteria > Bacillota > Clostridia > Lachnospirales > Lachnospiraceae > RGIG5612. The sequence goes on along the minus strand of JBMNRD010000001.1, from coordinate 390,006 downwards.
TTGAAATCGACAGAAGAAGACTTCTTTTTGAGGTGGAGGCCTTCGATGAAGCGGGAAGAATCGGCGGGGGAACCCATGAAAGATTTATTATTAACAATTCTAAATTTCAGGCCGGAGCTGATGCTAAAAGAAACCCGTAAAAAATTTTTAGGAATTCTCTTTTCACCTGAACTGTGCTAAAATAACTGCCGAAGTAACGGGAAAGAGAATTCGTGTGTCAATAGTAAAATCCGAAAACAAATCAAGAACTATGGACCTGAGCCAGGGGCCTATTTTTTCACGGCTCATGGTTTTTGCGCTTCCCCTTTTAGCGGGGCAAGTTTTTCAGACGCTTTATAATAGCGTCGATTCAATAGTCATAGGAAACTTTGAGGGGGCCAATGCGCTTGCAGCCGTTACGGCAAGCGGAACCATATCCATGATTATTATAGGATTTTTTAATGGAATGAGCGCCGGCTCCACCGCCGTATTTTCCCGGCAGTTCGGAGCAAAGCAATTTAAAACACTCCATGATGCAATACATACCACGGTGCTGTTTAGTTTTTTTATGGGAATTATATTGGCAGTCGCAGGTGTTGCTCTTACTCCTCAATTGCTGCGGATTACGGCCTGCCCCCGGGAGGTGTTTGACGAGGCACTGATATATCTTCGCATTTATCTTATCGGTGTATTTTTCACGTCGATCTACAATACCGGGGCCAGTGTACTCCGGGCAATCGGAGATTCAAGGTCTCCCTTCATTTTTCTTGTAATATCAAGCTGCATGAATATAGTCCTTGACATTATTCTCGTTGCCGTTATTCCTCTAGGGGTGGCAGGTGTTGCGATAGCGACGGTTATTTCTCAGGGCGCATCAATGATACTGGTATTCATAAAGATGATGAGGCTTGATGATGAGTACCGTCTGAGATTCAGCCATCTTATGATTGACTGGATGCTTCTTGGGGAAATTGTCAGGATGGGGCTGCCGGCGGGGATACAGTCCAGCATTACCGCTGTTTCCAACCTTTTTGTGCAACGTTATATCAATTCGTTCAGTCCTCTTGCCATTGCGGGGGTCGGCGCGGCAATGAGGGTTGACCAGTTTGCGGGAATGCCGTGCGCAGCTCTCGGTCTTGCCATGACCACCTTTATCGGACAGAATCTCGGCGCGGGGCGAAATGACCGGGCCCATAAGTCTGTAGGAGTCGCAACACTCTCAACAATTGTGTTTGTTGCAGTTATAAGTGCCCCGATCTATTTATTTGCGCCCCATCTCATCAGGATATTCAGTCCCGACTCCGGAGTTATAGAATATGGGGCTGCAATGCTGAAGATAATAATGCCGTTATATATATTCATGGGATTAAATTTCTTATATGGCGGAATTGTCAGGGGATTCAGATATTCATTTACGAGCATGTTCTGTACGGTTGGGGGCATGGTTGTAATCCGCCAGCTTTGGCTGGCCATCATGCTGAATATCGTGGCTCATGACATCAGCTATGTTTTTTATTGTTATCCGATAGGCTGGGGAACAACAAGTCTGTCTCTGATTCTCGTTTATCTCTTGAAGATAAGACAGAAGTATTCTGCCGGAGCGAATGTGAAGGTTTAGTTTTCCTTTCGTTCAGAAAAATGTGCATGCTGTGTCGTTATAACAATCGGCGGTTACAGACCGTGGGCGGATGTCCTAAAGGACGTATCTATTCTGCTATCATAACAATAGAAAAGAATAAATTTGATATTCAAAAAATCTAATAGAACATACAAGCTTTAGGTTGACTAAGACTCGTGCTTATTGTATATTAAGGAGCAGATTGTATTTTTTTTATACAATTTGTATTTTTTAAAAGCAAAGCATGTCCTAAAAAAGAACAGGGATACCGACAGGGCAGAACATTATGGATAAAATCATGGCAAATATTCAGGCGAACAAAATTGTGCAAGAAGAAGGCTTTGAGACAATAGAGAGTAATACAGGCGGTACGAAGCAGACAATAGTTCCCCCGGATATAGCAACTTGTCCGGAATGCCTTCGGGAAATGAAAGATCCGTCCGACTCAAGATATAGGTATCCGTTTATCAACTGCATCAATTGCGGCCCCGGATTCACGATTATAAAGGGTATCCCATACGACAGACGCAATACAACTATGGGAGAGTTTGAAATGTGTCCCGAATGCGGGCGCGAATACGGAGACATCGCGAACAGGAGATACCATGCTCAGTCCATTGCCTGTGAAAAGTGCGGTCCGGTCCTTTCATTTCTTAAGGTTGTGGTTGAAGGAGAGAGCCACTCCGAAGTCATTCCCGTGGAAGGCGACCCGGTGGAAAATGCAGCAGCAGCACTTAAGGCGGGGATGATTGTCGCAGTGAAGGGCATCGGGGGATATCATCTTGCATGCAGGGCGGATGATGAAGCGGCGGTGACAAGACTGAGAAGAAGAAAGCACCGGGATGAAAAACCTATGGCAATAATGTGCAAGGATATACAGGCGGCGGAGAGCTATGCCGTAATTTCCCCGGAGGAGAAAAGGGCGTTGGAAAGCCCCGAACGGCCGATCGTTCTGCTGAAAAAACACGAGGCGAACGAACACCGACACTTGAGCGAAAACGGCTTTATTGGTATAATGCTGCCCTATACGCCGGTCCATCATCTCCTGTTTGACAGTGGCTTGGACAGCCTGGTAATGACAAGCGGCAACCTGTCAGAACTGCCGATAATATACAAAGACGGGGAGGCATTTGCCCGGTTGCCTTTGGTGGCGGATTATTTTCTGACACATAACAGGGAAATTGAAACCGGCTGCGACGATTCGCTTCAGTGGATTCTTGATGGAAGGGAATATCCGGTAAGACGCTCCAGAGGATATGTTCCCCTGCCGGTGAAGATAAACATTTCCTGTAAGACAGAAGGCATTTTGGCCTGCGGAGCGGAGCAAAAGGCATCTTTTGCCCTGGCAAGGGGTGAATATGTTTACCCAAGCCGGCACATGGGAGATTTAAAGAATTTGGAAACGTTGCAAAACTATGAGGAACAGATAAGACATTTCCGGAAGTTGTTCAAAATAGAGCCCGACTGCATTGTTTGCGACCTTCATCCGGACTACTTGTCAACGGAGTATGCCTGCAAAACAGCAGACGAAGAGGGCATGAGGCTGATAAGAGTCCAGCATCACCACGCACACATGGCCTCATGCATGGCGGATAACGGACTTGACGGACATTGCATCGGAATTATCTGGGACGGCGCGGGCTATGGAAGTGACGGGACTATCCTGGGGAGCGAATTTCTGACCGGCGGATATGACACTTTTGAACGCGAGGGCTGCATCAGACCGATAAAACTTGCCGGCGGAGACGTGGCGACGAAAGAATTGTGGAGGGTTGCCGTTGCGGTTCTGGAGGATGCCGGAATTGACAGCCGGGAGCATTTCCCGGGGAAAACGAGCGATGCCGTACGAAGTATGCTTGGGGGAAATATCAACTGTCCCGTTTCAACGGGAATGGGAAGATTATTTGATGCGGTCAGCGCACTTGCCGGAGTCTGTAACGAGGCCTCATACGAGGGACAGGGAGCAGTACTGCTTGAGGCCATTGCCCGTGAGAACGAAAAGGGGACTTATTCGTGGACGATAGATTCGGCCGGACATCAGATTATCGATACCCGTGAGATGATAAGAGCAATCGCAAGCGACGTAAACAAGGGCATCGAAAAGGGAATAATTGCCGCTAAATTCATGAATACATTGTTGGAGGCCGCAGTAGAAATGTGTCGTAAAATACGAGAAAAAACAGGCCTTGACAGAGTGGTGCTCTCCGGAGGAACATTCCAGAACATGTTTATTGTTAAAAAAATAACAATTATGCTTGCAAACTATGGCTTTAGGACATATCATCATAGTCGGGTGCCGACAAATGATGAAGGTTTATGCCTCGGCCAGGTTGCCATAGCCGCCCGCCGGATTCAGGAGTAAAATGCGAACATGTGTCTTGCCGTACCGCTTAAGATAACGAATATAGAAGGCAGCGATGCCATAGCCGAACGGGACGGAGTGCAAAGGAAAATCCGCCTGGATTTCATCAGCAATCCCAAGGTCGGAGAGTATGTGCTTGTTCATGCGGGATTTGCCATTGAAAGATTGAGCAAGGATCAGGCACTTGCCGGAATTGCCGCTGCGAAAGAGGTGGAACAGGCCTTGGCCGAAATCGGACGGCAGTCGTCAGGCATGCCGGGCGAAGGCAGGCAGTCATGAACGGCAGGGAGACAATGCGCGAACTTGTGAACGTGCTTGCTTCCATGGATTTAGGCGAGATTCGTCTTATGGAGGTGTGCGGCACTCACACAATGTCGATTGCAAGAAGCGGAATCAAAAGCATGATTCCGAAAAATATAAAGCTGATTTCAGGGCCGGGATGCCCGGTGTGCGTAACCGCAGCTCATATCATTGATAAGATATTAAAGATGGCGGTTCTGCCGAAGGTGACAATTGTAACCTATGGTGACATGGTAAGGGTGCCCGGCAGCAGTCGGGGGGATTCTCTTGGCAGATTAAAAGCCGGGGGCGCCGATATAAGGGTGGTGTTTTCTCCTGTCGACGCGGTGGAAATAGCAAGAGAAAACCCGGACAGGCAGGTTGTTTTTCTTGGAGTCGGCTTCGAAACCACGGCACCGGGAACGGGTGTGGCAATAAAAATGGCAAAAGAAGAGAGACTTGAAAATTTTTCGGTATTTTCCATGCTAAAGACGGTCGAGCCCGCCTTGAGGGCATTAATGGCTGACAATGAGTTTAACATTCAGGGTTTTATCTGCCCGGGTCACGTGGCAACCGTCATCGGGGAGCGGGGCTTTGAGTTTTTTGAAAGTGAATATAATATGCCGGCGGTTATTGCAGGGTTTGAGCCGCAGGAAATAATGGCGGCAATCTGCAGGCTGGCATGGCAAATAAGCAAAGATACCCCGCGCCTGGAAAATGCGTATACCAAAGCGGTGGCACCGGCCGGGAACAGGGCGGCAATGGCAGTTATGGAAGAGGTTTTTATTCCAAGGGATGATGTTTGGCGCGGTCTTGGCCCGATTCAAAGAAGCGGCTTGAGAATACGTGATGAATACAGGGAATTTGATGCGGAGACAAGGTTTGCGATTGAAGACGTTCCGGTAAAAGAACAGACCTTGTGCAGGTGCGGGGAGGTAATACAGGGCAAGATAAGTCCGCGGCAATGTCCGCTATTTGCAAAAGGATGCAGCCCGGAGCTTCCCGTGGGACCGTGCATGGTTTCCGGAGAGGGAGCATGCGCGGCAGAATATAATTATAATTATATTTAGAACATATTTATAATATATTTAAGATATAGATGGACGGACACGGAAGCAAATCATCCGAAGAGGCATATAGCCGCCGGACATAAGATATGGTGGGCCGGGCATGGAAACAAAAGGCGATTGAGATTGCAAAGAGCTTTCGGTTTTGATATGGTGGGGCGGGCATGGAAAAAAGGGGAACAAGTGGAACAATTTATTACTTTGGATTTCGGAAGCGGCGGAAAGAAGACAGCGGAACTGATTGACAAGTTGATATTGCCCAGATTCGGCAATGACGTATTGCACGAGTTGGGAGACGGTGCGATTATCGACGGAGCAAAGAGACTGGTCTTTACAACGGACAGTTTCGTGGTAAGTCCGTATTTCTTTCCCGGAGGAGATATTGGCAAGCTGGCGGTGTGCGGCACGGTAAATGATATTGCAGTCAGCGGCGGCAGGCCAATGTACCTTTCACTTTCCGCCATCATTGAAGAGGGCCTGCCGGTAGAAGACCTGGAAAGAATCCTTGACTCGGTCATGATTGCGGCTAAAGAGGCCGGCGTCATGGTTGTGACAGGTGATACAAAGGTGGTGGAACGGGGCAAATGCGACGGCATTTATCTGAACACGGCGGGAATAGGTTTTTTGAGTCATGAAGGACTTTCGCCGGGAGCAATTTGTCCGGGAGACAAGGTGCTGATATCCGGAACAGCGGGGGACCATGGCACGGCCGTAATGCTGGCAAGGAATGAACATTTGCTTCAGGGAAATGTCCAAAGTGATTGCGCCCCGCTGCATGAGCTGACGAGTATGCTTGAAAAGCTCGGAGGCAACCTGAGGGTTATGAGGGATCCGACCAGGGGAGGTTTGGCGACAACTCTTTGCGAATTTGCGGAAGGGCGTGATTTTTCCATTGAATTGGAGGAGGAGCGCATCCCTGTGGATAAGGGGGTTTTAGCTGCCTGCAGCATACTGGGCATTGATCCGCTTTACGCCGCCAATGAGGGCAAGCTGATTGCTGTGGCGGCCCCGGAGTCGGCCGAAGAGGCCGTGGAGCTTCTTAAGACCCGTCCTCTTGGAGAAAATGCCGTAATAATCGGGACCGTGTGTGAAGCCAATCCGGGCAGGGTTCTTTTGAAAACCGGTATCGGAGGCACCAGAGTGTTGACAAAGCTCAGCGGAATCCAACTTCCGAGAATTTGTTAGGAGTTGTCTAAGAATCCGGGGCAGGAGGCCGTTCAAATATGCTGAAATATGATAACAAACGGCAATGATTGTCAATATATAAAAAGTGAGGATGATTATGCAAACGTATAATAAGATTACCATTACTGCAAGTGAGATTGTTCCGACCGCCAAGCGCATGCGCGAGGCAGGGGTACCCCTGGCAATGATTCACGGCTTCATCAATGATGACGGACTGCCGGAGATTTCATACGAATATGAAATTCCGGGCGGAGTCGAGTCTTATCAGGTTGTCGGGGAAAAAGTGCTGCCTTCAATCAGCGGCATTTACGACCTTGGAGCAGAGTGGCCGGAAAGGGAGCTTATGGAGCTTATGGACATCACATTTGAAGGTGTTGATGCCTCCAAACGTCTTTTTATGCCGGACAGCATGCTGGACGGGCAGGGGCAAATCCTTGTAACACCGATGAAGGAACTGATTGAAAAAGCACAAGGCAAGAAAGAACAAGGCAAGAAAGAACAAGGCAAGAAAGAACAAGACAAGAAGGAGGATGAAAAATGAGTTACATAGTACCAATCGGACCATACCATCCTGCCCTTGAGGAGCCTGTTCACGCAAGACTGTACACGGAAGGCGAGGAAATCAAGAATGCGGAGGTTTTCATCGGATACAACCATCGCGGAATTGAAAAGCTTGCAACGGAGAAAAATCATATTCAGACCATTTCCCTGGTTGAGCGCGTTTGCGGAATATGCTCACATTCACATACAATGTCTTATGCAATCACGGTTGAGGGCATTATGGGACTTCCCGTTCCGAAAAGAGGCGAATATATCCGTGTAATTATCGCTGAACTCGAGCGTCTTCATTCACATTCTTTGTGGCTTGGAATTGCATTGCACCTTATCGGCCATGACAGCTTGTTCATGCATATCTGGGATCACAGGGAGATTATCATGGATATGCTTGAGGAGCTTACCGGAAACCGTGTGAATTACGGAATGGTTACAATCGGCGGGGCAAGAAGAGATATCAATGAGGTTCAGATAGCAAGCCTCATTAAGATGCTTGATACATTTGAGGAATCGATGAAACGCCTGAAAGACATTTTGCTGACAGATAAAACCGTCGCCCTCAGGACCAAAGGGGTAGGCATCCTGACTACCGAGGACGCTCTCAGAATCGGCGCGATAGGGCCTCACGCAAGAGCGTCAAATATTCCTGTGGATGTCCGTATTGACGCACCTTACAGCAGTTATGACGATTTTGAGTTTGAGAAGGCCGTCTGGCCAAGTTGCGATGTATTTTCAAGGGTCGTTGTAAGAGTTCTTGAAAACCTCGAGAGTATAAAGATAATCCGTCAGGCTGTTCAAAATTTACCGGACGGTAAGATTAACCTCGGAACACGCATTCCGAAAGTTAAGGCCGGTGAATATGTGTTCAGATATGAGGCTCCTCGCGGTCAGCTGATATACAAGGTTGTTTCAGACGGCGGAGAAACCAATAAGCGTGTATGTATTCACGTTCCTACTTTTAAGAATGCTCCAACGGTTCCGACAATGCTGATAGGCAACTCGGTTGCGGACGCGCCGTTGATTATTGCCAGTATTGACCCGTGCTTCTCCTGCATGGACAGGTAAGCAAAATGCATGAGCTGGCAATTACCGAGGGAATCATGGAGGCGGCCATACCGGCCGCTGTGGAAAACGGCGCTGAAAGAATCTTGGAAATCAGGCTGAAAATAGGGGAGTTGTCCGGAGTTTTTCCCGAGTGTATCAAGGAATATTTTGATGTGCTCAGCAAAGGGACAATCGCCGAAGGCGCCCGTATAACGGTTCAAAAGATTCCGGTAGCCATTAGGTGCCCCGATTGCGGATTTGAGGGTGAAATTGACAGGAAGAAAATAAGATGCCCCGATTGCGGCGGCATAAACTTCAAAATTATTGCCGGCAGGGAATATTTTGTAGACAGTCTGGAGGTGGAATAATGGAGATAAAGGTAGTTAAGCAGATAATGGCCTGGAACGAGGATGTCAGCAGGCAGGTCAGGGATGTCTTAAAAGAAAAGAATATTTGCCTGATTAATGTTATGGGCTCTCCTGGCGCGGGGAAGACCAGCCTGATAGTCCGGATTATTGAATGCCTGAGAGACGAAATGAATATCGGAGTTATTGAAGGCGACGTGGCGGGCCATGTAGATGCGGATATAATTGCCGCCATGGGGATACCGGTTGTTCAGCTTCAGACTGACGGGGCGTGTCATATTGAGGCAATGTCTGTTCAACACATGCTGCCGATGTTTGACCTTGACAAATTGGATGTGTTGATTGTGGAGAACATAGGAAATCTGGTCTGCCCGGCGGAATTTGATATCGGTGAGGACTTCAGAGTGTCGATATTAAGTGTTCCGGAAGGCGACGACAAGGTGGAGAAATATCCGTTAATGTTTGCCACGACAAACGTGCTGGTTATTAACAAGTATGACATGAAGCCTCATTTTGATTTTGACGATGCAAGGGTTGAAGCAAACGCAACGGACATCAATCCGAAGGTCAATATTTTCCGCGTATCATCGCGGACGGGGGAAGGGTTTGATGAACTCATAGAATGGTTGAGAAACAGAATCAACCAAAAGATAAAGGAGGAACAGGATTGAAAAAGACAAAATTCCCGGCTGTGATATCAACCGCCATCGTTTGTTTTATTTTCTGGCTGTTAATTTCCGGAGAGCTCGCAAGGATTATCATGGGAAAGCCGTCATGGCAGATTATTGCCGCCGGCGCGCTGGTAAGTATCGGTGCAGGATTATTTTCCGCCAGATATTTTGTTCATGGGAGCGGGTTCAGACTGTGGAATCCGAAAAGACTGGTGATGCTTATATTATACATCCCGGTATTCCTGTGGGAGCTGCTTAAGGCCAATATTGATGTTGCCGTCAGAGCATTCAAAAGGCTCCCGAAAAACTCGGGAATTGTGAAGGTTCCGGTGGGATTAAAGAACGAATACGCCCAGTCAATGCTGGCCAATTCAATCACGCTGACTCCCGGAACAATAACGATGGACATCGCAGAGGAAGACGGCCGGACATATTACTATATCCACTGTATAGATGTGACGGAAACAGACCCTGAAAAGGCGGGAGACGCCATCAAAGGCACAATGGAAAAATGGATAAGGAGGATATGGGAATAATGAATACCGAAGTTTTTGTATGGTTCGCCGTTTGTTTCGCTGTCCTCGCCTTAACATTGAGTTATAGATTGATTAAGGGACCGTCCGCCGCGGATCGGGCAGTTGTCGCAGACAGCATGGACGTGCTCACGGATATGGCGCTGATACTGTTTGCCCTGTATACGGGAAGGGGAATCTTTTTAGACATCGCCCTTGTTACCGCCATTCTGGGCTTTATGGGCACCGTGATTGTCGGAAAGTATCTGGAGGGAAGGCTATAATGAATTATGTAATTGATGTGCTGATTATTCTCGGCATTTTATTCGCAATCGCGGGCGTCCTGGGGCTTATACGCATGCCGGACGCGTTCTGCAGAATGCAGGCAAGTACCATTATCAGTACTCTGGTTGTGATTCTTGTGATAATCGGAGCAATCATTTATTGCGCGGTGTATCTTAAAAACACGGAGATGATTATCAAGCTGGCGGTGCTGGGGCTGTTTTATATTATTACATCACCGATTTCCGGCCATGCAATCGCCAAGGGCGCATATCGCCACGGCGTAAAAATGACCGGGAATAATAAGTGTGATATGTATGGGGAGGATATGGAAAATGATTGATTCTTTATTTTCTCTTAATACGTTAGTTATTTTGGGAATCGTTGTTTCGGCTGTTCTGGCGGTTGTGTGCGATAAGATGTTGTCAGCTGTAATTGCGCTTGGAGTAACCGGAGCGTTTATGACATTGGAATTTATCTTGCTTCACGCCCCCGACGTGGCTCTTTCCGAGGCGGCAGTCGGAGCCGTTTTATCAACAGTGCTGTTTGTAATTGCCATTAAAAAAACCACGAAGAAGGAGAGTGAAGAGCAATGAAAGCAAAGAAAATAATCGGAATCACTTCCCTTGCCCTTATTCTGATAATCGGTGTGCTGGTGATGATTTATACAAATAAAAACGTGCCGATCACCTATGACGGAAGCGACACGGACGCAGCAGCACTTCTGAAGGAGCCGTCAAATTATGACGTATCCGACCCTGACGGAATTGCTGATATTATCGTTAAGCAAAACCTTGAAAAGACAAATTCATATAATAGTATCGCTTCAGTCGTTTTTGACTTCAGAGGATTCGATACACTCGGTGAGTCGTTTATCCTGTTGACGGCAATTGCAGGTTCTTTCGTAATACTTGCCGGAAATAAAAAATCCAAGAAAAAGGAGGGGGATAAGAAATGAAATTTAAAGACGGAATTAAAGAAAAGAATGTCATCGTAAAATGCGGTTCGGATGCTATTCTCCCCTTTGCACTGGTATTTGGTTTGTTTATCATCCTTTTCGGCTCAGTCAGCTCAGGCGGCGGATTCCAGGGCGGTGTTATTACAGCGTCCGCGTGTATTTTGCTGTACCTCGGATATGGATACAACGAAACCTCCCGGGCGCTCAGTTTGGAAGTATTGCGAGTAAATGAGTCCGTAGGCGCGGTTTTATACGTTGCTCTCGGAGTAGTGGGAATCGCGTTTACTGCAAACTTCTGCACAAATGTTTTTTACAACGTAGGCAAGGCGGGGGATTTGATTTCCGCCGGAACAATTACTTTCATGAGTTATTCGGTCGGCTATAAGGTTATGACCGGCGTAGGTTTCCTGTTGTTATTAATGCTGGGGCTTCTTGCACCGGATTCGGATGAGGAGGTTGAATAATGCTGGTTAATTATATTGCCTCCGCATTTCTGATTGTGCTGGGCCTTTACGCAATCTTGACAAAAAAGAATCTGATAAAGATCGTCATTGGAATGGGCGTTATCGATTATGGTGTCAACCTGCTGCTTATAAGCTTCGGCTTCAATGCAGGCGGAACCACACCGGTATTTTCACTTCATGAGATTACAAGCGGAGCATATTTCGTGGACCCGGTCCCACAGGCCCTGACGCTTACAAGCATTGTTATCGGAGCTTGCGTTCAGGCCATGTCGCTTGCTCTTGTAATAATGATCTACCGTAAATATAACACCATAAATGCAGACGAGGTAAGGAGGTTGCACGGATGATATCAGCGCATGAACATTTGCCGGTACTCGCCGTAATGGGCTGCTTCCTCGGATCATTTTTGGTGCAGATATTCGGTTCAAAAAACAAAACAGTCCGCAACATTATCGCTCTGACTTTTGTAAGCTTTGCCTTTCTTTCAGTAGTCATGCTTTTCAAGCCGATAATGATTGACGGACACATCGTTGCTTATTGGATGGGTAACCGGGAGCCGGTCAGCGGATATGCAATCGGCATCGGATACGAGCTTGACAGTTTGAATTATTTCTTCTCCCTGCTTGTTGTATTCACGATGCTGATTTCGACAATTTACTCATTCAAATATGTCGGCAAAGAGAAAAACCTTGGAAACTATTATACCTTGTTTCTGCTTCTTTCGGGCGGAGTGCTTGGTATGGTAATGACAGGCGACATATTCAATATGTTCGTAATGATCGAAATTATGACATTTGCCACAGTAGGCCTTACAGCTTTCAGAAACGGTCTTGACGGAGCACTGGAAGCGGCTTTCAAATACCTTGTAATTTGCTCAATCGGTTCGGGCTTTATACTTCTTGGGATTGCGATGCTGTACAGACAGTGCCACACTCTTAATATGGCGCAGCTGTCATCGATCCTCAACACAACAACAACCCCGACCACTGTATTTGCTTTTGCTATGCTGTTCGCCGGGCTTGCTGTCAAGGCTTATATAGTTCCGTTCCACACACCGGCGGCAGACGCTTATACAACCGCGCCCGCGTCGGTATCCATGGTATTATCCGGCATGGGAAACAAGGCCGGCGTTTACGGAATTATCAGGCTGATGTTTGTGATTTTCCGCGCAATGGACAACAGTGCAATCCAGATTATGTTAGTAGTGTTCGGTTCGGTAACAATGTTTATCGGGGTTACTATGGCCCTTGCTCAGCATGACTTCAAGCGTCTTCTGGCCTTTCACAGCATTTCCCAGATCGGCTACGTTATCACAGCGGCCGGACTTGGAACCGCAATGGGGCTTAATGGCGCCTTGTTCCACGCAATGAACCACACACTGTTCAAGGGACTTTTATTCCTTTGTGCAGGAGCGGTATTTACCGCTTGCGGCACAGTCAATTTAGATAAGCTCGGAGGCCTTAGCAGGAAAATGCCGAAGACCACTGCCTGCTTCCTGATTGGCGCATTCTCCATTTCGGGATTGCCGCCGTTCAACGGTTTTTCATCAAAATGGCAGATTTACCAGGCAGCTTATACAAAAGGCGCGGAAACAGGCAACTTCCTGTTCGTAATTGTTACGATTGTTGCGGTTGTGGTTTCGGTTATGACTCTGGCATCCTTCATTAAGGTTACCCAGTCCGTATTCTTCGGACAGATGACAGAACCTTGCAAAACGGCAAAGGAAGCCCCTTTGTCAATGCGTATTCCGATGTGGATTATGGCCGCACTGTGCGTGTTTACGGGCGTATTCTACAATGTTGTTAATAAATATCTGTTAACACCGGCAATCGGCGGCGCGCTGAATGTAAGAGGCTATATCGATGCCATGATGGGCGAAGGTTATGCGCAGGCAGCAGGCGTTGGCAAAACGGCTGTTTACTCAATCGACTTTAACCCGTGGAACCCGATTGTTTGGCTGGTGTTGTTTGTAATAATATTTGCCTCTGTCTTCATCGTAGGTATTACAGGCCTCGGCAGGGGAAATGAAGCAGGTTCCGGCACTGAAATGGTTGACGGCAAGAGGGCGACTTTTTTCGGAGGAGAAAAATACAGTCACTCTCATGTGGGCGGTTCGGACCTTTTTTGGGGCTTCAGAAAGAACTGGGGCGGATACTTTAAGTTTATGGGAAATCAGCACTCGGGTGTAGTTAACGATTATGCTCTGTGGGTGGTTGCAGCCGCAGCATTGGTGCTGATTTTCATGTTTATTATTTTAATATTAGTTTAAGGAGGTGAGTAAAAGTGTTAATTGATATCTTAATCAGTTTGTTTCATATTCTGATATTCCCCGGACTTTTGTTCGCGGCCGTTATCGGTCTTTTACTCGCCGGTATAGACAGGAAAATTCTTGCCCGCATGCAAAGAAGAGTCGGGCCTCCGATTATTCAGCCTTTTTATGATTTTCTGAAACTTATGGGTAAGGAAACAATCATTCCGCAGGCGGCAAACAGAACTGTTTACATTGCAGCGCCTGTTCTCGGATTTGCAGCACTTATCGCAGTCGCATTGTTTATTCCGATTTCGGGTTTTTCGGCTTTCTCGACAAGCGCGGATTTAATTATCATTCTGTACCTGCTCACAATTCCCGCGGTTTGTCTGATTATTGGCGGAGCGGCTTCCGGATCACCGTTTTCAGGAATCGGTATTTCACGCGAGATGGTTACAATGATGGCATATGAGCTCCCGCTGATTATAATTCTTCTTGCTGTTGCAAAGAAGGCCGGCGGCAGCGGCATAAGTTTCTCGATGCGGGAAATTGCTTCCTGGCAGTTAAAAAACGGATGCGGCGCATTCCATTGGGCGTTGATTCCCGCGGCGCTTGCAATGCTTCTTGTGATTCCCGCACAAGTAGGAACACAGCCGTTTGACGCGGCGGAAGCAGAGACGGAGATTTGCGAAGGCCCGTTGATTGAGTACGGTGGTCCACTGCTTGCAATGTTCAAGCTGAACGGCGCAATTAAAATGTTCATTACCTCTTCCCTGTTTACATTTCTGTTTTTTGGCGGAATTGATACGGGAATCGTGGCGGTGAATGTTGTAATCCTTGTCGCAATTTGCATTTTGGTTACCGTCATTTGCATGACACTGATACACGCAGTTACGGCCAGATTGAAAATTGAGCATCTGTTCAAATTCTACTGGACCATAGTAGCCGGTCTGGCGCTTGTCAGCCTGATACTTGTTTGGATTGGATTATAAGGAGGAAGGAAAATGTTAAAAAAAATCGTTGCAAAAAGCATGGCCAGATCTCCTTGGATCTACCACATCAACACAGGCTCGTGCAACGGCTGCGATATTGAACTGGTGGCAGTTCTGACGCCGCGCTATGACGCGGAAAGATTCGGTTTCAAACTGGCGGGAACGCCGCGACATGCAGATATTGTTGTAATAAGCGGCCCGGTAACCAGCCAGTCAAAGGAAAGGCTTATCAGAACATTAGAGCAGATTCCGGAACCGAGATGTGTTGTTTCACTGGGCTCCTGCCCGCGGTCGGGCAACGTATTTAAGGGCAGTTATTCAGTTGAAGGCCCGTTGGAAAAATATGTTCATGTGGATTTATCCGTTGCCGGTTGCTCGCCAAAGCCTGAAGCTATTATAGAGGGTCTGTATAAGGCTGCGGCAATATTAAAAGAGAAGAGGGAGGCGATGAAGAAATGACATTTCCGTTTTTAAGAGAAGCGACAAAGAACCTCTTTTCAAAACCGAGTACGGTTCAGTATCCGAATAAGGTCAAGGTAGTGGAAGCTAAGCCCGGATATAGGGGACGTATTTTTTATGATCCGGAAAAGTGCACCGGTTGCGGACTGTGTATAAAGGTTTGCGCCCCAAATGCAATTACTCAGATAGTTGAGGACATTCCCGGCGGGCAGAAGATTACAATGGAATTCGACCTGACTTCCTGCGCATTCTGCGCATCATGTCAGGACTTCTGCAGCAGCGCTGCAATTGAATTGACCGGCGATTATCATATGGTTGCCACGGACCCGGAGGATTTGATTGTTCGCGGAACCAGAATCAAGCTGATGAGCGGAGTTTTGACCTGCAGCGAAGATTGTATTTTTTGCAACATCTGCGCCGTGCAGTGTCCGCAGGACGCTATCGTGATTGACAGGGCGGAAAAGACCTGGACAGTTGATCAGGATAAGTGCATACATTGCGGGATTTGTATTGACAAATGTCCCAAGAAAGCCCTCAGCTTCAAATAATATTATATGTGAATATACGGAAAGGCACGCCGTAAGGCGTGCTTTTTTTAGACCATAAAAATGGAAGGAATTTCCTTTGCGTGCTGTGCTTTTGCCGGCTATATGCTATACTTTCAATAGCTAAACCTCGAAAACAGGAGGATACCGGAATGAACCTTAACGAATACGAAATCAGACATAATAATTATCTTCGCGCAAACGGCGGCGAGTGTGCCGTTCTTTTGAAAAGCAACGGAGATTTCCCTTTAAGTGATGCATGCGAGATAGCGTTGTTTGGCAGCGGGGCGAGACGGACAATCAAGGGAGGCACCGGGTCCGGAGAGGTTAATTCAAGATTTTTTGTGAGTATTGAACAAGGACTTGAAGATAACGGCTTTCGGATTACAACAAAAAAGTGGCTGGATGCATATGACCGGATTTGTATCGAAAACAGGAAAGAATTCGTAAAACAGGTCAAAGCGGAGGCAAGAAAAAAATTCAAGTTGGCCGTATTTTCCGTAATGGGCAAAATGCCGAAAGAGCCGGAATATGTTCTTCCAATCGAACACGAAGGAGTATCAAAAGCGGCGGTCTATGTGCTTGCCCGCAGTTCCGGCGAAGGAAATGACAGGAAATTCATAGAAGGCGATGTGAAGCTTACTGAGACTGAAATCAGAGATATTATAAAATGCAGCGAAAAATACGAGAAATTCCTGCTGGTACTAAACGTTGGCGGAGTTGTTGACCTGACTCCGGTTTCAGCTGTGGAAAATATTCTGATAATATCCCAGCTCGGCGTTGAAACAGGGCATATTCTGGCAGACTTGCTTGTCGGAAAATCTTATCCGTCGGGTAAGCTGACCACCACATGGGCAGCGGTCGAAGAATACTGCACCGTGGGCGATTTCGGCGGAAAGCATGATACCTGTTACAAAGAGGGTATATACGTCGGATACAGATATTTTAGCAGCGTAGGGAAAAAGCCGATGTTCCCGTTCGGATTCGGCAAGGGATATACATCATTTGAAATCGGAGAGGTGAAAGTCCGGAAATGCGAAGAATGCGCAGACATATTCCATGTCAGCGCTTGCGTTAGAAATAAAGGTGCATTTCCCGGTAAAGAAGTGCTTCAGGTGTACGTATCTTCGCCGGAAGGCAAATTAGACCGGCCGTATCAGGCCCTTGCCGGATTTGCCAAAAGCGGAGAAATCGCGCCGGGAGCATCCGAAGAAGTCATTGTGTCCTTTAAGCTTTCGGATATAGCTTCCTATGATACGGAAACCGAAAGGTATGTTATTGAAAAGGGGGATCACATTGTCAGACTGGGTACAAGCAGTGTTGATACAAGTCCGGTTGCAATTATTAAGGCTTTGCAGGACATTACCGTATTGCAAGTGAAGAATCTTCTCGGAGATTCCGGATTTAGGGACTGGACACCGGATGACGGTGACAGATACGAAGTCAAGGGAAGCCTTGAAAATCTGACAGTTTTTGAAATCGGGCAGGAAATGTTTGCCGCTCGAGAAATCAACTATGAACCTGATTATGAAATCGACCCTGTGATTGAGAGTCTGACAGATGAACAGCTTATAAAAATGAACGTGGGCGCTCATAAAAAAGGAGGAGCAATCGGCAGCGTAATCGGAAACGCAGGTTTTTCGGTTGCAGGAGCCGCCGGCGAGACATTTTTAGGATTGAAGGAGAAAGGCATTCCGTCTTTGGTTATGGCAGACGGTCCGGCCGGAGTCAGAATCAGTCAGAGATATGTGAAGGATGAAACCGGTGTCTATGGGCTTGGCGCATCCCTTCCCGATTCTATAAGTGAATTCATTCCCAAGATTGCCCTGAAATTTATTGGTAAAGTGGGCGGCAAAATCAAGGAAGGACAGAAAGTATATGAGCAATATGCCACCGCAATGCCGATAGGTACTGCCATTGCCCAAAGCTGGAATTTGTCTTTTGCCCAAAGCTGCGGGGACATTGTGGGTGAGGAAATGGAGTTGTTCGGCATTCATCTGTGGCTTGCTCCCGCCCTTAACATACACAGGGACATCAGATGCGGAAGAAATTTTGAGTATTATTCCGAGGACCCGTTGATAAGCGGGAAAATGACCGCGGCTGTTACAAAGGGAGTACAATCGCATCCGGGATGCGGAGTGACTATAAAGCATTTTTGCGCAAATAATCAGGAGTTTAATCGCAACTTTAACTGCAGCCATGTCAGTGAAAGGGCGATGCGTGAAATTTATATGAGAGGATTTGAAATAGCGATAAGAGAATCAAATCCGGCAGCAGTTATGACGTCTTACAACCTGCTAAACGGAACCCATACGTCCGAACTCAGGAATCTAACTGAGGGAATCCTTCGCGCAGAGTACGGATTTGAGGGAATAGTAATGACTGACTGGGTGATTTCAGCCTCAGTCATGCGCGATAAGGACTGCATTTACAGGCAGGCTCAGGCTGGGCTTGTTGCAGCTGCGGGCGGAGATCTTTTCATGCCGGGGAGCGAAGTTGATTGCAACAACATTAAGCATGCACTGGAGAAAGGCATCGTAACCAAAAAGCAGTTGCAGATAAATGCGACCCGCGTTTACCGGATGATTCTTAAGCTAAGCGAAAGATAGTTATGTATATTTTTTCGAATAATGTGATAAAATAGGTCAAAATAATGGAGCAGGATGTTATGGAGAATAAGTATTATACAGAAATCAAAAAGAATTTCGGATTCGGATGCATGAGGCTTCCCATGAACGGCGACGAGGTCGATTATCAGGTTTTTTCGCAGATGATCGATAAATTTATGGAATGCGGCTTCAATTATTTTGACACGGCTCATGGATATCTGAACGGACAAAGCGAGATTGCAATAGGGAAATGTCTGACATCTTGTTATCCCAGGGACAGCTATGTTCTTGCGAATAAGTTGACGGATCAGTATTTTCAGAGCAGAGAAGACATACGTCCTTTTCTTGAAAGCCAGCTGAAAATATGTGGCGTGGAGTATTTTGATTTTTATCTTATGCATGCCCAGAGCGGTAAAAATTATAAGAAATTTCAGGATTGCAAGGCCTATGAGACGGCGATGGAGCTCAAGAGGGAGGGAAAAATCAAGCACGTGGGTATTTCTTTTCATGACAGAGCAGATATGCTTGAGAAAATTCTTTGTGACCACCCCGAGATTGAGGTGGTGCAGATTCAGTTCAATTACAAGGATTATGAAGATCCGTCAATAGAAAGCCGCAAGGTATATGAGACCGCATTGGCCCATGGAAAAAAAGTGATTGTCATGGAGCCGGTTAAGGGAGGTTCTTTGGCAGACCTTCCGAAAGAAGCCGAAGCGGTGCTGGATAAACTCGGTGAGGGAAAGGAAACAAAGCCAAGCTATGCCAGCTACGCAATAAGATTTGCCGCAGGATTTCCGGAGGTCATTATGGTTCTGTCGGGAATGGGCGATATGGACATGATGAATGACAATGTCAGCTATATGAAGGATTTTATTCCACTGAATGAGGCGGAGACCGAAGCTGTTTTCAAGGTGAGGGATATTATTGACAGCAAGAAAATGATTCCTTGCACGGACTGCAGGTATTGCATGGAGAAATGTCCGAAGAGAATACGCATTCCCGCCCTTTTTGCCGGAATGAACGAGAGAAAGATTTACGGAGGCAGCAGCGGAGGCTACTACTACATTGTAAATACCTCCGAGGGAAACAAAGCGTCAGACTGCTTAAAATGCGGAGTGTGTGAGTATTTTTGCCCGCAGCATCTGCCGATACGGAAGCTTCTTGAACAGGTTGCAGAGGAGTTTGACCAGGAACAAAAATAGATCTGTAATAATTCATAGAGCGAAAAGAGAATGGGAAGACGAAAATTCAGCCCGGGTGACTGGGGCACAATCAAATATGGCGAATTTGCCGGCCATTACTGCAGAATCTCCATGCTGGAAAAGGATGGAGATTATGTAGTCATTCCCTATACTCCGGATGGCGAGCCGGGTGCAAACCTTACCCTTAACGCAAGAAGTCTGGACAGGCTCCCTCCTCTGATACTGACGGAGGAGGACATAATATCCCTGGTAAGGGCGAGAACCCTGTATTCGGATTATAAGGACCGCATTTTCCCGGCGTTCAATGTCAGGGTGGGGTGTGATTACGAGTTAACGGCATTCGACATTCGCGACGCCTTGCTGCGTATCAATTCCCGGAAGGAATGCCTCGGGGCGTTTAAGGAATGGTTCTGGGTCATTCTGAACATTCTTTACGACAACCTGAATATCGAAAGGCGGTTCAATGAAGATTTTTTTTCCGACACGCCCGAGAACGATGATGAAATATTCTCAGTGACTTTCGGTCTTGCCCAAAGGCTTTATTGGCGGCTTGAGGAACGCTTCGGTCACAAGGAGGATATGGAAAAGTTCATCATCAAGTTCAGTAATCCGCTTAACTGGGATGAAAAATCCGAAATTAACAAGGTTGAGGAATATGGATATAAAATTGTCTGTGATGACATAATCAGCCGCATAAATGTATATGAATACAACAAGGGACGACCGAAGTCCGAATGGGCGTACTCTTCCTCTCAGAAACGTCATATAATCAGCTCATATGAGGACGAGAACAGCCTTGAGGGGGCTACTGGGGAAGCTATAGCCAAATACAGGGAATTCGTTGAGGATTTATACAACGAAGGAGACGTAACGGCTATCAGAATTCTTGCCTGGGGGTATTACGAGGGCAGTCCGGCCTTCGGTCAGGATTGGAAAATGTCGGAAAAGTATCTGCTCGAGCTGTTTGAGCGGACAGGCGATCCGTTTGCGGCAAATTCACTTGGCTATATTTACTATTACGGCCGTGTGAACGAAGGAACACCTGAGTACGACAAGGCCTACAGGTTCTTTTCATACGGAGCTCTTGCAGAAATAGACGAGTCCGTTTACAAGACGGCCGATCTCCTGATTTCAGGGCGAGGAACCGTAAAGAATATTGACATGGGCTTGAACATGTTGGTTGACGGCTACAGGAATGCGTTTCTTGAATTCTGCGATGGATTTACGGACAATAAGCTGGCGGATTTTGCTCTGAGAATGGGAAATGCCTGTCGCGACGGCCTGATTTACGGCATGAATCTGCGGGATGCATATAAGTTTTATCTTGAAGCCAGATATGCAATCAGGGCAAGAATAGAGCGCAACGAGGGTTACGGGGACAGGAGCGTGGAAAAAAACATTGAGAAGGAAATAGAAAAAATAGCCCTGAAAATGCAGCTTGATATGAATGCCGACACGATAAAGACGGATTTCCCCTTGTACATAAACCAGTTTTTTGAAGATAAATTTCCAATTAAGGTTACGATAAATGTTCCGGCGGGCAGCAACAGAGGAACGCTGAAAATAGAAAGATTCAGACCCGGCAGTGAACTGGTTGAGCAGGGATGGATTTCTGAAGAAAGCGAAGCGGGAAAGATTATGTCTGTCCCCCGGGTGCTGGTGGTTTATCCCGAACTGTCCTACGGGGAAATGGTCAGCGAGCTGACATACCGACTGGAGGGGGTGACGGTTGCCAGAAAGAATGATAATTCACCGTTTTTTCTGGCCGACGGATTCAGAAGGAACGAAAAGACAAATGCCCTTGAGTTTTTTGCGGGCGGAAATCTTGTGGGGGCAATAGATTCAAAATGGTATGCTATTACGGTCGATAAAAAAGCCGAAATACAGGAAAAAGGAGATATTAGTGAGGAAAATTAGTGTAATTGCAGCCATGCTTCTGGCCGGCGTTCTGATATGCACAGGATGCAGGGAAAAAGAGGAGGAAAGCATTTGGCTGATTGACCCGGCGCAGATGGAAAGCACGGAAAAAAGTACGGAGGAAACCACCCGGGCACCTTCCGAGGCTGAGACCGCGGAGGAAGCAACCGCCGAGGAAACGCAGTCCCGGCCTGCCGACATTCCATGCGAGAAGCCCGTGAAACTGTATTATATGGATTATGGCAACAGTACGGCCAGGCTGATTACGGTTTTCAAAACTCCGTGGAACGATGAGGAAGACATAGGAATCTTCGGCGCATTCAATTCAGATGACGAGGAGATAGAATTTGATTCCGAAAAGGAAGCTCATCTTGATTTGTGGGATATTGATACGGAGGAAGAATACAAAATCGGCTATGAGATCAGTTTTGAGATTAATGGAGAAAAGCGCGTTTATACCTTGCTTGAACCCGCTGACATAGAAGCGGCGGAAGATTTATTCCACGGTGATGTTTATTCCGAAGAGGTAACAGGGTACCTTGGTGTATGGATGTATGATGATGTAAATCAGGAGGACGGGGCACGTTACTCCCATGTCACTCCTGATGAATATTCTGATGAAACTCTGTTAACGTCAATTAAGCTCAGGCTGACGCCTCAAAGTGATGAAGTAAGCGAGTTGAGGCTGAAATGTTTCGCCTACAGCAGTAATCTGGAATTTAATGAGGACGGGCACTATGCCAATAAATACCAATATGAAATCGGTATCGTCAGCGAATAAACAGGCATGCATATCAAAGAGGCGGAGACATTATGAAAAAGATTTTCGGAGAATTCAAGGAGTTTATCAGCAAGGGCAATGTTGTTGACATGGCCGTGGGTGTTGTAATCGGAGCCGCCTTTCGGGCCATTGTTGATTCGGTGGTGACAGACGTAATATCACCCGTTGTCGGGATTATTTTCAAGGTGGACTTTTCAGCCTTGTCGGTTGTGATAAACGGTTCGGAGATTACCTATGGCAAATTCATCATGGCCGTCGTAAAATTCTTCATTATTGCGATTGTCCTGTTTATTTTTGTAAAAGCGGTTAACAAGTTCAGACGCCTTTCGGAGAAGAAGCATCCGGAGGAAGCGCCAAAAACCAAAAAATGCCCCTACTGTCTGTCAGAGATACATGTTGAGGCCACAAAATGTCCTCATTGTACATCGGAACTTCCCGAAGAAGAAACGGAAGAAGAAACGGAGAAAGAATAAGTCCCGCTTGCGATCAGCCCGCACTTTACAAAACGGGGAAGTGTGCTATAATGTTATCGCTAACTGCGGCAAGACGCAGAGTTTTTTATATGCAAATTTGAGGTAATAATGGAACAATACATAATCAAGGGCGGTAATCCACTTATAGGAACCGTGGATATCCACGGAGCTAAAAATGCGGCACTTGCCCTGATTCCGGCAGCCATACTGACAAGAGAACCGGTGATTATAGACAATCTGCCGGACGTCAGTGATATCAATGTGCTGCTGGATGCAATTATCCATATAGGAGCAACAGTACAGAGAATCAGCCGGCATAAGGTGAAGATTGTCGGCGCAACCGTCAAAGATCATTCCATTGATGACGAATACATCAAGAAAATGAGGGCATCTTATTATCTCCTTGGGAGCTTGCTTGGGAGATTCCATGATGCCGAAGTTGCAATGCCGGGAGGCTGCGAGATAGGGCCGAGACCTATAGACCAGCATATCAAAGGTTTCAAAGCTCTCGGCGCAGATGTATCCTTAAAGGGCGGTCATGTAAAGGCCAAGGCGGAAAAGCTCATCGGCAGTCATATTTATTTAGATATACCCAGCGTAGGCGCTACAATCAATATCATGCTGGCGGCGGTGCTTGCGGAGGGCGACACAACAATAGAGAATCCGGCCAAGGAGCCGCACGTGGTTGACCTTGCCAACATGCTGAACAGCATGGGTGCCAGAATAAAAGGAGCCGGAACCGACGTTATTAGAATCGGAGGAGTGAAATCCCTCCACGGGACGGAATATGTCGTTATTCCCGATCAGATAGAAGCGGGGACATTTATGTTTGCCGCGGCCGTTACGGGCGGCGATGTTGTTGTACGAAACGTTATTCCGAAACATATGGAGTCAATTACCTCCAAATTAACCGACCTCGGATGCCGTATTGAGGAATATGACGAGGCCATCAGAGTCATTGCAAACGGCAGGCTGAAGGGGACTCGCGTCAGAACTTCGCCTTATCCGGGATTTCCGACGGACATGCAGCCTCAGATTACGGTGGCCCTTGCAATGGCTGACGGAAACAGCACGGTAACGGAAAATATTTTTGAAAACAGATTCAAATACGTTGGAGAGCTGCTGCGCATGGGCGCCAAAATCAAGATTGAAGGCAATACAGCCATTATTTCCGGAGTGGATGAGTTGTCGGGAGCAAAGCTCAGCGCACCGGATCTGCGGGCGGGTGCGGCTCTGGTGCTTGCAGCTCTGGCGGCAAACGGAACCTCTCAGGTTGACGGACTGGAATTTATAAAAAGAGGATATGAGTCTTTTTCGGAAAAACTGCGAGGCCTTGGCGGCGACATACGGAAGGTGGATATCGGTCCGGAGGAAGCGAAGAAAGAAAAAATCGGATAATTGCAATAAAAGAGTCCGACAACCGGACTCTTGTTGTCGGAATAGATTAGGACGGGAAACATGGAAAGAAAATTTTTCACATCGGAATCGGTTACTGAAGGGCATCCGGACAAGATATGCGATCGGATTTCCGACAGCATATTGGATGCAATTCTTCAGCAGGATCCGGATGCAAGAGTGGCATGCGAGACCTGTGTTACAACCAATTTTGTGTTGATTATGGGCGAGGTTACCACCACGGCAAAGGTTGATTATGAGGCAATTGCACGAAAGACAATCAGTGACATAGGATATAATGACGAGGCGGTTGGATTTGACAGCAGAACCTGCAAGGTACAGGTGCTGCTTGACAGTCAGTCGCCGGATATTGCCATGGGTGTTGACGAGGCAATGGACGATGAGTCCATAGGCGCCGGTGATCAGGGAATTATTTTCGGCTATGCATCGGATGAGACGGAACAGTACATGCCGGCACCGGCGTATTACGCACACAAGCTTGTCCGGAATCTTACAAGGCTCCGCAAGGAAGGAGTGCTGCCATACCTTCGGCCGGACGGGAAATCTCAGGTTACAGTTGAATATGATGAACAGGGAAGGCCTGCAAGGATAGATGCGGTTGTTCTTTCAACCCAGCACAACCCGGAGGTCAGTCAGGAGCAGATTCATGAGGACATAAAAGGACTTCTTTTGGATGCAGTGCTTCCGGCAGATATGATAGATGAGAACACAAAGTATTATATCAATCCGACAGGCAGGTTCGTAATAGGCGGCCCGAACGGCGACTCAGGTCTTACAGGGCGGAAAATAATCGTGGACACCTACGGCGGAACAGGCCGACACGGAGGCGGATGCTTTTCCGGTAAGGATTGCACCAAGGTCGACAGAAGCGCAGCCTATGCGGCAAGGTATGTGGCAAAAAACATTGTGGCGGCAGGACTTGCCGATAAATGCGAGATTCAGATTTCCTATGCAATCGGAGTTGCGGCCCCCGTATCTCTCAACATCGATACCTTCGGTACCGGCAGGCTTAGCGACAAGAGAATTACCGAGATTGTCAGAGAAACATTTGACTTAAGGCCCGGCGGAATAATAAAAATGCTGAATCTGCGCAGACCGATTTATGCGCAGACCGCAGCTTACGGACATTTCGGCAGGGATGACATAGAGCTTTCCTGGGAGCAGCTTGACAAGGTTGATGTATTGAGAAAGTATATGGACTGACAGGCTGTCCGATAGGAATAAAAAGAGGCAGGATAATGGCAAAAGACAAGAAATTCGTTGAAGAAATAACGCCCATGAATGAGGATTTCGGCCGGTGGTACACCGACGTTGTACAAAACGCGTCCCTGATGAGACATTCCAGCGTTAAGGGATGCATGATGATCCTCCCTGACGGCTACGCAATCTGGGAAAATATCCAGAAAAACTTAGATGCAATGTTCAAGGCTACCGGAGTTGAAAATGTCTATATGCCGATGTTTATTCCGGAGAGCCTTCTAAATAAAGAGAAGGACCATGTAGAGGGCTTTGCTCCCGAGGCCGCATGGGTTACTATTGGCGGCAGCGAGGAGCTTGAAGAGAGGCTGTGCGTGCGCCCCACCTCGGAAACACTGTTTTGTGAGCTTTATTCAAGCATTATCCATTCTTATAGAGATCTGCCGAAGGTATTTAACCAGTGGTGCTCGGTAGTCCGCTGGGAGAAAACCACCCGCCCTTTCCTCCGCTCTTCCGAATTCCTGTGGCAGGAAGGCCATACGGCCCACGCAACGGCTGAGGAAGCTCAGGAGAGAACCATTCAGATGCTGAACGTTTACGCGGATTTTTGCGAACAGTATCTGGCTATTCCTTCAATTAAGGGAAAAAAGACCGACAAGGAGAAGTTCGCCGGTGCAGAGGCTACTTATACAATTGAGGCGATGATGCATGACGGAAAGGCTCTCCAGTCAGGAACCAGTCATAATTTCGGTGACGGATTCGCCCGGGCCTTCGACATTCAGTTTACCGATCAGGAAAATAAATTGGCGTTTGTTCATCAGACTTCATGGGGAATGTCAACCAGGATTATCGGTGCATTGATTATGGTGCACGGAGATGATTCAGGTCTTGTGCTCCCGCCGAGAATTGCGCCTACCCAGGTCATGGTTATACCGATTGCCCAGCATAAGGAGGGTGTTCTTGATAAAGCCGAGAAAATCAAAGACCGCCTTGCCAAGGCCGGTATCAGTGTGAAACTTGACAGTTCGGAAAAGTCATCGGGCTGGAAGTTTTCGGAGCAGGAAATCAAGGGAATTCCCCTTCGTATAGAGATTGGCCCTAAGGATATCGAGGCCGGCAAGGTCGTAGTCGTAAGACGTGATACAAGGGAGAAAACGGAAGTTGCCGCCGGCGAACTTGAAACCCGCATTCCCGAGATTATGGATACAATGCAGGCAGATATGCTTGCAAGAGCCAGGGCTCATTTAGAAGAGCATATCCATGTTGCAACAACTTATGACGAATTCAAAGATGTCGTCGCCAACAAGCCCGGTTTTGTAAAGGCCATGTGGTGCGGCGACCCTGAGTGCGAGATAAAAATCAAGGAAGACACTGCGGCAACCTCAAGATGCATGCCGTTTGAGCAAGAATTCCTGTCGGATGTGTGCGTTTGCTGCGGCAAGCCCGCCAAGACAATGGCTTACTGGGGCAAGGCGTATTAAGCTCATTTTCAGGAAAACAATAACAGAAAAAGACTCTATGTGGAAAAGCACATAGAGTCTTTTGTATCTTAGTGAAGCTTTAAAAGGGCATCCGCAAGCTTATGATACAGCTTTGAGCCCCAAAGATAAAGCCGGTCGCTGAAGCGTCGTACAAGCCTTTCCAGAGAGATATTATAAAGGGCTGCAAGAAGGACTGCCGCAATAAAGATTGCAGCGGTAACCGCAAGGAGCCATAAAAGAATGTAGTCATAACCGAAGCGTTCGTGGATGAAATAGAATATCCATGGCCGGTAAACATTCCGTATGATAAAGTTTTCGTGAATAATATAAATGAGCAGAGACAGGCCGGAAATGTAATTAATAAACCGGCTGCGAAACTTCAGGGACAGTGCTATATTCAGGCTGCCCATGGCAAGCATGATGATGAAGGGGCTGCCTCCATAGTTAAAGTACATGAGTTTGCCCTGAAGCAGGTCTATTTTCAGTCCGGCAAGATTCAGTCCGGTAATCATCAGGCCCTGGCCCAACAGTCCGATAATGCACATGATTATGTTTGCTCTTATATTCTTGGAAAAATCCTTCAAATATAATTTCATATACGCCACAAGGAAATAGATGGTTATCCAGACTATAAGGTCCATGGAGTAGAAGGGATTGCCCACAAAAAACCATGGCCTGAAATAGTTAACAACGGAATAAAGAAATGTCAGCAGCAGGGTTGTCCCGAGCAATGCTCTTTGGGACATTGTCTCAATAATCCTGTTGAGTACCGGGTAAAGGAAGAGTAAAAGCACATAGCAGGTTACGAACCAGTTGTTGCCGTTTGATGTGGGGAAAAACTGGAGCAAAGTAGCATCCCTGTCCAAATCGCACCCCAAAATATAGGTGATGGCGAATATAAGAACAGACACAGTAAAGGTATTGATGATTAGAAAGGAAACCTTACGCTTGTCGTTTTTTTTGCGCCCTACCATAAACCAAGCCGAGCATGCCACGAAAATGTCATTTCCTATGCAGCCCGCCGACCGCAGGATGGCAAGCAGGAGGTTCAGGGGATTGGTGGTAATGCTGTTGATATCAAGGACATAATCGTTCGAAGGTAGCCCGGGGTAAACCTGAGTGAGTGACTGAATGCAGTGATTCAGCACAATCAGGAGAATTGCTGTTATTTTCAGCAGTTCAACTCCCGAAAGGCGTTCCTCCTGCCCTTTTGCGGGGATATTCATGCATTTTTCCTCCGAATTTGTTTGGGAGGATTATAACATAGAATAAAGGCGCATGTGAGATTTTTGTTATATTACTCCGTTCTCAATGCGACTACAGGGTCCTTCTTGGCGGCGCTTCTGGAGGGTATAATACCCGAAATCAGTGTCAGCAAAACGCTGATAACAACTAAGATGACGGCGGCGAAGCCCGGCAGATAGGCCTCTAAAATGGCGATGCCTGTCACATGTTGTAAAATAAGGTTGATAGGTATGCACAGCAGATACGTGACTCCCACGCCCAGCAGTCCGGACGCAAGGCCGATTATCATTGTTTCCACATTAAACATGCTGGCCACGTTCTTCTTGGATGCGCCGATGGACCGAAGTATTCCGATCTCCTTTGTGCGCTCCTGTACCGAAATCAGGGTGATTACACCGATCATTATCGAAGAAACAATCAGAGAGATTGCAACAAAGGCAATCAATACGTAGGTTATGGCGTTGATAATAATGGTTACGGAAGACATGATAAGCCCCACATAGTCTGTGTATTTGATTTGCTCGAGTTCTTCAAGGTCTTCATTATACCGGGCAATTTCTTTTTCGATAACATCCTTGTTTTCGAAAGTTGAGGCAAAAATGTTAATTGTTGCGGGGGATTTGAGGTCAACATAGCCTAATTTCAGCAATGTGGAGTCATAGTCGGAACCGGAGAAATTCATGACATGGTCATAATATCTTGCGCAGTCCCGTGTTTTGTACTCCGGCATTGCCCCGTCAAGCAGCATTGACAGTTGGGCGGGAGGAATTTCGGCCATCTGGGCGTGAACTCCGTCCGCATATCGGGCTTTTACCTGCTCGGCGATTATTCCTTCAAACAGCTCTGTCAAGTCCTCGTCGGACATGCTTTCCACATAGGCGTAGACATTACTCTCGCTCATACCCATTTCCTGAATAAGGGCGCCGGAAAGAGAGGTTGTCATATCTTCTCTTGTCATGCCGGCCAAGGCATCCCTTACCGAATCGGCAACAAAATCATCCTCCGGAATGCTCATTATTTCAACGTATTTGGAAGCCTTGTCGGTCTCCTTAAGGCCGGAGATGTATTTGCGGAATTCGATTTCCTTTTCTTCATCGGTCAAGACACCGGTGGTTTCCTTAAAGGGAAGGCCTGAAATTACGTCCACAGAAGGGTCTTTTTGCTGAGCCTTGATGGCGTCGGATTTTTGGGATTCGTCTATCACGTACTTTGTCAAAGCGGCTGTATGAGCTATACTTCCGGTCAACATGTTGGTGACGGCATCCTCGTTTGGCCGGATAATGCCTACAACCTTTAAGGTCAGACCGTTATCATACAGATATTTGAGCCCGGTATCCGTATCCCTCAAGTCCGCAAACAGTCCGGTGGATTCTTCATGGATAAAGCAGGAGGAATTTAGGACAACTCTGTATTCACGGGCACAGATGTCTTCATAGGACCAGGACATTTCCGTATCCGATGAGTCGCTCTTTGCTTCCTCCTTCAACAGCTCCACCTCGTTGTCATTTATAAGACCCATGGTGTACAGAGTCAGATCGGTCAGTTCGTTATTCTCGTCAAGAACCAGAACCACTTCATCATAGTCGTTGGGCCAGGAGCCGTAAATCATATCATACTGCTCCTTAACCAGATTGCTGACCGGGGAGCCGTCCTTGCCCTCGAGGATTTCCTCCCACATGCTGATGTTTGAGGACATGCGGCTGGTGCCGGCGCTTATAAGGAAATTGTCTCCCGAGCCGGACAGCATGGAGCCGTAATCCATGCCCATATACTTAGCCATCAGTTCGGTCATCATCTCCGCCGTATCACAGCGGATGATTTTTCCGTCGATGTTTTCTGTATATACAAGAAGAGGAAGGTCGTAGGTGTACTTAATGCCGCTTACGGCACTGCTGAGGGGAGCATCTTCCTCATTTTTTGTCATTTCGTCTTCAAGATAGGCCTTGAAAGCTCTAAGGTCATTCTCCCGGGTTTCGAGATTATTGAAGGAATTAATCATGTCGAAGATAGCGGGTTTTTTGTAAACAGCGTCGATCTCGTGAGTCCTTTCGGGACTGTTGATATTCATGAAGGTTTCCATAAGAGAGGTCAGATCAACGGTTGTCTTTTCTATAGTCAAAGGATAGGAGGTCAGAGTTTCTTTCTGAATTGTATTAATATATCTGGTGGTCCCCTGGGACACCGAGAGAATCAGGGCAATTCCAATGATTCCGATGCTTCCCGCCAAGGCTGTCAGTATAGTCCTTCCCTTCTTGGTTAAAAGATTGTTCAGGGAAAGAGAAAATGATGTTGCAAGTGACATGGAGGGCCTTTTAACTTTTTCGGAGGCTCTGAGCGCCTCTTCATCGGCCACAGCCGCAGCATTTAACTCATCTTCGGTCATAGGCCTGGAGTCGGAAATAATCAATCCGTCAAGAATGCGGACAATCCTGGTGGAATATTTTTCCGCCAGCTCCTTGTTGTGTGTAACCATAACTACCAGGCGGTCCTTGGAAACCTCCTTCAGAATGTCCATGACCTGGGTGCTGGTTTCGGAATCAAGCGAGCCGGTGGGTTCGTCGGCTAAGATAATGTCGGGGTCATTTACCAAAGCCCTGGCAATGGCAACCCTCTGTATCTGGCCGCCGGACATTTCGGCAGGGCGTTTGCGAAGCTGGTCGCCCAGTCCCACATTCTCAAGAACCTTTTTTGCGCGACGTCTTCTTTCGCTCCGTGAAACACCTGAAAGCACCAGCGCCAATTCAACATTTCGCAGAACGGACTGGTGGGGAATCAGGTTGTAGGACTGGAAAATAAACCCGACGGAATAATTCCGGTAAGAATCCCAGTCGCGGTCTTTATAGCCCTTGGTGGAGCGTCCGCTGATAATCAGGTTCCCGTCGGTATAATGATCCAGACCGCCTATGATATTGAGCATGGTGGTCTTTCCGCAGCCCGAGGGTCCCAGGACGGATACAAATTCATTTTTCCTGAAATCAAGGGAAATGCCCCTCAGGGCATGAACGGTTTCTCCTCCGGTGATGTAATCTTTAGTGATGTTTTTAAGCTGAAGCATTGCGGTTCCTTTTCTGTAAATGTGTCCGGCGTCAAAAAAACAAAAAAAATTTGTTTATAAAAAAAGTATAAACACAAGAAGGTGTTATTTCAACATAAAGGGGATAACAATTTAGAAAACTTTCACATTTTCCCGGAAATAAAGAAAATCCGATTGACAGCGCCGTTTTGATACCGTAAAATATCATCTGCTGCAGTCGGTTAAGTCCGCAAGTCCGGCTTCGGCGGTGAGCCTAAGAGGTCCAACCACTCTCTCAGGATCTATAGGCGAAAGCTACAGGTAAATTGTGGAGGTTTAAAATGGCCAATATCAAATCATCTAAAAAAAGGATTGTCACAGCGGAAAAGAGAGCCGCAAGGAACAAGGCAATCAGGTCAAAGGTTAAGACTGCAACCAAGAAAGTATATGCAGCCATTGAAGCCGGCGACAAAGCTCAAGCGCAGGAAACCCTTAGGCTGGCAACAGTTGAATTGGACAAGGCGGCAACCAAGGGCGCATACCATAAGAATATGACGTCGCGCAAGGTTTCACGTATGTCCAAGGCTGTTAATCAGATGGATTAATATTAACTGAATCGGCAAAGAAGCAGGCAGAGCTTATGCACTGCCTGCTTCTTAATTGTAAGGACATGTTGTCTTTCGAAAACACTCGGTCCCGGGCATCGGTTGCGGAAACGATTCCGCCGGAAGACAAGGATATTGCGGGAGAAGAGAGAGCTGATCAGCATTTCAGGATATTGAGTCCGGTCTCACTAAAGATATTTTTAATATCGAAAAGCTGTTTTTTGTTAGCAGGTAAGACAACAAAAAGAAAAGTAATTGATATTTTTGTTGACTATTATCTATTTTTTTCGTATTATATTATTCATGATTTTGTGAAAACAAAAAGGAGTATGTGAGATGAGTGTTTTAATGTGGTGTGGAATAGGAGCAGGTGTGCTCGCACTTATTTACGCGGTTATACTTGCTGTAATTGTTTCCAAAAAGGATGCCGGCAATGACCGAATGAAGGAAATCGCACAAGCAATTTCCGACGGGGCAAAGGCATTCTTATTTTCTGAGTACAAAATACTGGTGATATTTGTAATTGTACTGGGTATTATTCTTGCAGTCGCAATCGGCTGGGTAACTGCGGTCTGTTTCTTAGTCGGTGCGGTATTTTCCGTTCTTGCGGGCTATTTCGGAATGAGCGTTGCCACCAAAGCAAATGTCAGGACGGCGGCCGCAGCCAAGACAGGCAGCAAGAATGCGGCTCTGGGCGTTGCCTTCAAGGGCGGTGCGGTTATGGGCATGTGTGTTGCGGGACTTGGATGTCTGGGCGTAAGCGCTATTTACTTTATTACAGGTGATGTAGACGTACTCTTCGGCTTCAGTCTCGGGGCTTCCTCAATTGCCCTTTTCGCGCGTGTCGGCGGCGGTATCTATACCAAGGCTGCCGATGTGGGCGCAGACCTTGTGGGCAAGGTTGAGGCGGGAATTCCCGAAGACGACCCGCGCAACCCGGCTGTTATTGCCGACAACGTAGGCGACAACGTCGGAGACGTTGCCGGAATGGGCGCCGACCTGTTCGAGTCTTACGTAGGCTCACTGGTTTCGGCTATTACACTGGCCATTGTTTTTGTGGACAAAGGTGCTGCCGGAGCATTTGATGCAAACGCTTTGTTCCCCGTTCTCATCAGCGCGGTGGGACTTCTTGCTTCCATTATCGGAACACTTTTTGTACGAACCAAGGAAGGTGCCAATCCCCAGATTGCCCTGAACATCGGGACATATGTTTCCGCGGCGCTTGTAATCATCTGTTCGTTTATTTTCAGTATATTCATGCTGGGCAGCGTGAAACCTGCCATAGCAGTGGTTGCGGGTATTGTGGTCGGTTTGCTTATCGGAACACTTACGGAGATTTATACTTCAGACGAGTATAAAAGCGTTAAGGAAATTGCCAGGCAGAGTGAAACGGGTCCGGCGACAACCATTATCAGCGGACTTTCAGTCGGAATGAAATCAACGGTGCTCCCGATTATCATGATTTGTATCGGAATTTTTGTTGCGCACATGCTGATGGGAGTATTCGGAATTGCTCTTGCGGCAGTCGGAATGCTTTCTACTACCGGTATTACCGTTGCCGTTGATGCCTACGGTCCCATCGCAGATAATGCCGGCGGCATTGCCGAGATGGCGGGACTTGACGAGAGTGTTCGTGAAATTACCGACGAGCTCGATTCAGTAGGCAATACAACCGCTGCAATCGGCAAGGGCTTTGCCATCGGAAGCGCGGCACTTACTGCACTTGCGTTGTTTACATCTTTTGCCGACAAGGTTAATGTAGCAGACCCTTCGGTTGAGTTTTCAATCGATATTCTTAATGCAGATGTGGTTATCGGTCTGTTGATTGGCGGCATGCTCACATTCATTTTTTCAGCACTTACCATATCATCCGTTTCCAAGGCGGCCAACAACATGATTGAAGAGGTTCGCCGTCAGTTCAGGGAGATTCCCGGACTTCTTGAAGGAAAGGCTCCGGCCGATTACAAGAGATGTGTTGAGATTTCAACTCAGGCCTCACTGAAGCAGATGATAGTCCCCGCGTTGATTGCCATAGTTGGTCCTGTTGCCGTAGGAGTTGTTCTCGGAGTCGCAGCACTTGGCGGACTGCTTGCGGGTGCGCTGGTTACAGGCGTTCTTATGGCTGTTTTTATGAGCAACGCCGGCAGCGCCTGGGACAATGCAAAGAAGTATATTGAAGGCGGCAAGCATGGCGGGAAGGGAAGCACGGCTCATTTAGCAGCGGTTGTTGGAGATACGGTAGGCGATCCTCTCAAGGATACTGCCGGCCCCTCCATCAACATTCTGATTAAGCTTATGACAGTTGTTTCATTGGTGTTTATTCCTGCGTTTATGGCAATTGGAAACGGCGCCGGACTGTTGAATATTCTTTTCTGAGGTCGTATCTGAAGAATAAAGGAAAGCAGAATTTAGGGCACCGCCGCGAGGACGGTGCCCTTATAATATTCCGCTCCCGGCAAAAGCATGACGGTTGCTTTTTTTGCGCCGGGATTATACTATTTATGCGGGGCATGCAAAGGCCGTCCGAAAAAGGAGAAAAATCATTTGACGCGGGATTGGCTGTTAAATAATTATAAAGTAGTCAGAAGTGGCAGGAGAACCATGGGGCTGGAGCTGAAAAGCGACGGCCTGATAGTCAGGATTCCGTATTATGTCACGGATAGAGAAGCGGAACGCTTTGTAAAGGGTAATGTAAAATGGATTGAAAGGCGTCTTGCAAAGCTGAATGAAAGAGAAGCGCTGCTAAGCAACGCGAGCGCGCTGACGGCGGAAGAAATCCGGGAGCTGGCAAAGCAGGCGGCAGAAGTGATTCCCGAAAGAGTCGCATATTATGCACCGCTTATAGGAGTGGAGTACGGACGCATTACCATCCGCAGCCAAAAGACCAGATGGGGCAGCTGCAGCCGGAAGGGAAATTTGAATTTCAACTGCCTGCTGATGCTTGCGCCGCCTCAGGTTATTGACAGTGTGGTGGTGCATGAGTTATGCCACCTGAAGGAAATGAATCATTCAAAGAGGTTTTATAAAGAAGTGCTTAGGGTGTTTCCCGAATACAAAATCTGGCAGAAGTGGCTAAAGGAAAATGGTCCCGTGTTGATGGCAAGAATGAAAAAAGCAAATAACAATAAATAAAACAAATTAACGGAGGCATCACATGAAAGCATTAATGTTAAACGGCAGTCCGAAGGCGGACGGCAACACCGCCCGCGCGTTAAAAGAAGCGGGAAGGATTCTTGAAGAAAACGGAATTGATTATGAAGTGTTCGAGATTGGCGCAGGCCCGGTCAGGGATTGCATCGGATGCCGCGCATGCAATGAGAGCGGATGCGTTTTCACGGACGACGGGGTAAATGCCTTTATCGCCAAGGCAAAGGAAGCGGACGGTCTGGTCTTCGGTACCCCCGTTTACTATGCTCATCCAAGCGGAAGAATATTGTCATTTTTAGACAGGGTTTTCTATAGCAGCCCCGGACTTTTTGCCGGAAAGCCGGGATTTGCGCTGGCGGTGCCAAGACGCGCGGGAGCCACGGCCTCGCTGGACGTTCTCGGCAAATATTTCGGCATCAGCGGAATGATTAATGTGGGCTCAACTTATTGGAATGTGGTGTACGGAAGGATTCCGGGCGAGATTGTGCAGGATGAAGAGGGTATGCGCAGCATAAGGAATGCCTCCAGGAATCTTGCGTGGGTGATAAAGCTGATTAAACTCGGAGATGAAAACGGCCTTGCAAGGCCTGAGCCGGAAAGAGGTTTGCCAACTCATTTTATCAGATAATTATGGCCGAAGACACAGCCGGAACCGGGCTGCGCGCAGGCTTTTGTTGCCTACAGATGCAAAAGGGCCATCGCACTGATAAGTACGATGGCCCCGGTGTGCTTAAAATATGAAAATCTATACCCTCCACATAACGAATGTGTTGTAGTCGTACCTGACGCCCCTTTGGATGCCGGCGGTGCCGTCCATCATAGTGAAAGTTCGCTCAATTTCCGGCTTCTCCGGATTGTCAATAATCTTATTGCAGGCCACATACAGGTCATTCAGGATGATCGGATCCATGTCAAGGTAGGCGTGACCCGGGAATACGGCTTCGATTTCATCAATCCGGTCAAGCATTCCTTTCAGGCTGTCGCGCATTCCAACAACCCCGTCAAAGCTCTTCAGAGAAATCGGCCCGCCATAGCAGGTCTGGTCTCCGCCGAACAGGATGTGGTTGCGCTTATCAAGGAAGGCAGAGTGCCCCGGACTGTGCCCCGGGAAGTAAATCAGTTCAACCTCATAGCCGCCGCCAAGGTCGAAAATGTGGTGGTCCTTAACGCCTATCAGATTGTACTCCTTGAATTCAACAATATCATTTTTGTCAAATTCCGCCCAGATTCCTTCACCGTTTTCGTCAAACAGATAATCCCAGATATGCGGATTCATGCGCTCCTTAATCAGCGGATATTCGTTTTCGTGACAGTATACGGTATCAAACTGGAAATTACCGTAGGCGTGGTCGAAGTGACAGTGAGTGTTGACCACAATCAGCTCTTTCCCGCCGGTTATTTCATCACATACTCCCTTCAGGTCGCCCAAGCCGAAGCTGGTGTCAATCAGCATGGCCTTTTCCGGACCGACAATCAAATGGCACCAGGGATTGCCCATTCCGTCAAGACTCTCAGTGAGAATGCAGAAAAGATTGTCCCTGAATTGGAAAACCTCGGCGTACGGGTTACAGGGGTAAATTTTTTTTGTCTTATTGTGTCTGCGCATTTCATTAAGATAAACATAGCGCACGTCGGATACCCCGACAAATTCCCTGCTGAATTTGCGTTTTGTTTTGATTTCAGTTAATTCCATAGGCTTCTCCTCTATTTATATATTATTATCCGCAGTTAAACGCCGATAGACTCTGCAGTTAAGCGCCGGCAGACTCTGTGTCCGCCGGCAAAGCCTTGCCGAATCGGCAATTATTTCAGAAACAGGGTAATGACTCCTTGAGCCGTCTTCTTTCCGTCCACAACGGCAGTTACGTTGCAATCGTATACATTTGTTCCGATGAGGGATGCGGATGAATTTGAAACGGATGCCCGGCAGATAAGCAAGCTGCCGGGAAGGACCGGCCGGAAGAAACGCATTTGTGAGATGCCGGCCACAAGAGGAGTGAGATTCTTGTTTTCCGGTATCGTGAGCAGTAAAAGGCCCGCGCATTGGGCAAGGGCCTCAATCTGGTATGCTCCGGGAAACATGGGATTGTCCGGAAAATGTCCGGCAAGCAGATCCCATTGCGGATCAATAAACAAGATGGTTTCGGCGGACTCTCCGATTTTTACGCTGCCGCTGTCCGCAAGTTGCAAGGGATTTCTGTGGGGAAGAATATTTTCAATGCTTCTTCTGTCGGGGAATGTCAGCTCTTTCATGTTGCTCCTTTCCTCATCCCGTACGGCGCATATTGCGCTAAAGATTTTGCTATTGAAAAGACACGTCCTGCAGTTTCATCCGCGGCTGCCGAACAGACGGTTATACGAACGTCCTTCATTTTGACTGTGCATTGCCCGGGCCGATTGTTCACCAAGGAACTGCTCCATAAGAAATCTCAATCTTTCTTTAGCGGGAACGCTGCGTTCGATGGCAGGGGGCATGTACATCTTGTCACGTTTTCGCAAAATACTGATACAATTATCATAATCCAAAATACTTTTCCGCCTCAGCTCCGTATCCGCAATAAGCGGACGGATTATTTCCCTGCCATCGGAATTATCAATTATAATTTTAGTCCTGCAACGCTCACAGGCCCGGTCTGCCGCAGCCTGAAGCTCTTCGGACGAGGTTAATTCGTTTATATCCGGCATTCTACTTTATGTAAACCACGTAATCTTCCTTACGGGGCTTTGCCGCGGGATAGTCACAGTCCCTGTAGCCGAGGATGCAGTTGCCGATACCCACGAGGCTCTCCTTCAGACCCCATTTTTTCAAAAGCTCTTTGCCCTCGGGAAGTTCAAAGGTCTGTTTTGCCCGGTGAATCCAGCAGGCGTCAACACCTACGGCATGGGCGGCATTCATCATGTTCCCCATGACAAGGACTCCGTCTTCAAATGCGGTCCCGCTGTTTTCCGGATCTGTCAGAACCACGATAACCGTCGGGGCTCCGTAAAACGGATTTGCATCGGGGTTGCCGATGATTTGACGGTTAAGGTCTTCCAACTTATTTCTTGTTTCCGGATCCTGAACAACCACGATGGTTGCGGGCTGTTTCCCTTGTCCGCTGGGCGCATAGGTGCCGGCAAGAACAATATCCTGTAGGTGTTCGTCTTTGACCTGATCGGGTTTAAATTTGCGCACGCATCTTCTTTCAATCAGACTTCTTACAACTTTGTTCATTTAATTCTCCTTTCGATACATAAAACATTTTCTTTTACTAATATTATACTTCATTTACCCATACTAATTCCACATAAACATTCAAAAAGACAAAAAACTGAAGAAAATAAATGAATTGACAAATGCATATTATGCAAGTAAGATACGAAGAAGTTGTGTTTTTTTGAATACATTTTCAAGAAGGGAGATTATCGAAAATGACTTTCAGTGAGATTGTTGCCTTGATCGACGAATGGGCATGGAGTTATCCGTTGCTGATTCTTTTGGTCGGCACGGGGTTATTCCTTTCCATCCGTCTGGGGTTTGCGCAGTTCCGCAGATTCGGACATGCCATGAAAAACACCGCAGGCAAAATATTTGACAAGTCAACGGCAGGAAAGGGCGAGGTGACGCCTTTCCAGGCACTGACGACCGCCATGGCAGCCACGGTCGGTACGGGAAATATTGTCGGTGTAACCGGCGCCATTGTCCTTGGAGGTCCGGGAGCCGTTTTCTGGATGTGGATTTCAGCTCTTATCGGCATGTGCACCAAGTTCTGCGAGGTCGTTCTTGCCATCAGATTTAGGGAACGTAATAAGGCCGGAGACTGGGTTGGGGGACCCATGTATTATATAAAGAACGGTCTTGGCAGGAACTGGGGCTGGCTCGGTTTTCTGTTTGCTGTTTTCGGCGGACTTTCCGCATTCGGAATCGGAAATGCAACGCAGGTAAATTCCATTGCGGAGGCAATCAGCACTGCAATTGACGCGTTGGGAGGCAATACAAGTGCCGACATGCTGCATTTTCTCGGATTCGATTTTAAGCTGAGCTACCTGATTATCGGCATAGTTGTAGCGATTATTGTTGCCGTTGTTATTATCGGCGGAATCAAGAGAATCGGCTCCGTAACGGAGAAGATGGTGCCGTTCATGGCCATCATATATATTATCGCCGCGCTGATTGTAATCTTCACCGACATAAGGTTTGTCGGCCAGGTGTTTAAGATGATTATTCAGGGGGCATTTTCACCCCAGGCTGCCCTTGGAGGAGCTTTCGGAATTACCGTGCTTACATCAATTAAAAGAGGTGTCGGCCGCGGATGCTTTTCAAATGAAGCCGGTCTTGGAAGCGCTCCGATGGCGCATGCCGCATCCAGCGAAACCGATCCGGTTAAGCAGGGCCTTTACGGTATATTTGAAGTATTTGTAGATACTATTGTAATCTGCTCACTGACCTGTCTTACCGTTTTGACAGCTTACTGTGCAGGCGGAACCACTTTCAACTGGGGTGAAGGCGGCGGCGCTGCCGTTGTTTCCATGGCATTGGGTTCTGTTCTTTCAAGCGGAGTGGGTGCGTTAGTCCTTGCGGTATGCCTGAGTCTGTTTGCCCTGTCAACTATTCTCAGCTGGTCTTTATACGGGGTTCGCTGCTGCGAATATATTTTCAAAGGAAGCAAGGTTGCATCGACCATATATAAAATTGTTTTTGTAATTTTCGTGATTGTGGGCTCCACGCTCAAACTGAATGATGTCTGGGCAATCGCGGATATTCTGAATGCATTGATGGCAATTCCCAACTTGATTGCCCTTATTCTTCTCAGTCCGGAGATTGTGAGGCTTTCGAGGGAATATTTCGCCAAGGTGAAAGCTGCAAAGGCAAGCAAGGCATAATGATTTGTGTTCCGGCGTTTTGCCGGTTGTCAGATTAGAAAAAGGAGGCTGTTGCATTATAAGTGCGACAGCTCCTTCTTTCCTATTCCATTCCCACTATTTCGCCGGTAACTTTCCAGATAGAGCGTTCGGGTACCACACCCCGGACGCAGCTGGTGGGATAAATGCTGCTGCCCCTTCCGACCACGGTGCCGGGATTCAGAACGCTGTTGCAGCCAACCTCGACATAATCACCCAGCATGGCGCCGAATTTTTGAATACCGGTTTCAATCCGACTTTCTCCGTCCTTCACCACAACAAGCTTTTTGTCGCTTTTTATATTGCTTGTGATGGAGCCGGCGCCCATGTGGCTTTTGAAACCGAGAATACTGTCTCCCACGTAGTTATAGTGGGGGACCTGCACATTATCAAAAAGAATAACATTCTTCAGCTCCGTGGAATTGCCAACTACGCAGTTGTTACCGACTAAGGCACTGCCTCGTATAAATGCGCAGTGACGCACCTCGGTCTCATGTCCGATGATGCAGGGACCGGCAATATAAGCAGTGGGGAAAATCACGGCGTCTTTCGCAATCCATACATCTTCTGATGGATTGTCATATTCATCCGCCGGAAGAGCAGGGCCGATTTGTTCAATCAGCTCCTTGATTCCGCCCAGGGCCTCCCACGGGAAGGTAAACTCACTTAAATAGTCTGACGCAAGCGTGTGGCTCAAATCAAATAAATCGTTAACGGTATACATAAAAACCTCTTAAAGTCTTTCGTTCTTTTCCGCAGTCAGGAAATAATTAAAGGTATTAACCTTCAGCTCTCCGCAGGCAGCCTCGTCGCAGGCAATGAGTGCATTGGGATGAGCCTGCAGCGCGCTGGCGGGCCACATCTGGCTCAGGCCTCCTTCGATGGTGCGGGCAAGGGCTCTGGCTTTGCTGTGTCCGCTGACTATTAAGATGACCTCTCTTGCATCGGTGATTGTACCGACGCCGACGGTAAGGGCTTTGTCGGGCACTTCCTTCAGATCATCGCCAAAGAAGCGGGAATTAGCAATAATTGTGTCCTCTGCCAGGCTAATCACACGGGTGCGTGAGGCTAGGGATGAGAGAGGCTCATTAAAGGCAATATGTCCGTCAACCCCGATTCCGCCCAGGAAAAGGTCTATGCCGCCGCAGGCTGCGATTTTTTTCTCGTATTCCACACATTCCGCGTCGGGATCTTCCGCTATGCCGTTAGGGATATTCACATTTTCAACCGGAATATCGATGTGGTCAAAGAAATTCTTCCACATGTAGTGGCAATAGCTTTGCTCGTGTTCCTTTGAAAGGCCGAGGTATTCATCCATATTAAATGTAATTACGTTTTTAAAGGAAATTTTGCCTGCCTTGTTCATTTCTATAAGCTCGGCGTAGATGCCAAGGGGGCTGGAGCCTGTAGGAAGACCCAGAACAAAAGGACGGTTTTCTTCATGTGCATTAATTGCATCGGCAATATGCTCTGCCGTCCACTTGCAGGCTTTGTCATAGTTTTCCTGAATAATAACTCTCATTGTTTATGCTCCTTTGTTAAAAATACTGTGTACATGATACGGGGGACTGCCCGTCCGGGCAGAGACCGTTGAAAACGATAATATTATAGCATTATGACTGTTATTTTCAAGAAAAAGTATATCTACGCTCTCACCCGACGCATTCAGACATTATTAAAATCCAAAAATTGACGAAACAAAGATTAATATAGTATAATATTATGAAATTTTACCAAAGGCGAATTAACTGCGGAAATAACCGTTTCCGAAGAAAGAATAATAACGATACGGGGGAATAGTCAGTGAAAGGTTTTTTTGAAAAATGCTACGAACCACAGCCTCAGGACGCAGTTCGCGAGGCTAATATTTATCCGTATTTCAGGGCTCTGGAGAGTCGTCAGGATGTGGAGGTCATCATGGAAGGCAAGCGGCGTATAATGCTTGGCTCCAATAACTATCTGGGACTTACCGTCCATCCTGAAGTCATGGAGGCGGGGATACGGGCCATAGAAAAGCTG
This sequence comes from Lachnospiraceae bacterium, assembly GCA_050944475.1. GTDB lineage: Bacteria > Bacillota > Clostridia > Lachnospirales > Lachnospiraceae > RGIG5612. Next base: position 348,435 of record JBMNRD010000001.1, on the reverse strand, counting down.
GGGACCGGCTGCTCAGGCTCAAGATTTCTCAACGGAACACTGAGGCTTCATCATGAGCTGGAGGAAGAACTTGCGGATTTTCTCGGGAAGGAAGCGGTTATAACATTTCCTACGGGATTCATGTCCAATCTCGGAATTATCAGCAGTCTCGTTACAAGACACGACTATGTGATACTTGACAGAGAGGATCACGCCTCAATCTATGATGCCGCCAGACTTTCATACGGCAAAATGCTCAGGTTCAAGCATGCAGACATGGAGGATCTTGAAAATCAACTCAAACTGGTGCCCGACGAGTGCGGGGCCCTGATAGTGACCGATGGCGTTTTTTCAATGGGCGGCGATATAGCGAAGCTGCCGGAAATTTGCAGTCTGGCAAAGAAATACGGAGCTTCCGTAATGGTTGACGATGCCCACGGTCTGGGCGTCATCGGCGAAGGCGGCAGGGGAACCGCCAACTACTTCGGTCTGGAAGACAGCGTTGATGTTTACATGGGGACTTTCAGCAAATCACTTGCTTCCTTAGGAGGATATATGGCCGGAGACGCCAAGGTGGTGGACTATGTCCGTCACACATCGAGGCCGTATATATTTGCCGCGTCAATCCCTCCGGCTCAGGCAGCAGTTGCGTTGGCGGCATTGAGATATCTCAGGGAGCATCCGGAGCTGCCAATCAGGCTGAATGATAATGCATCATACTTCCGTAATAGCTTGCTTGAAAGGGATGTGAAGATAATTGAGGCACCTACCCCCATAGTGCCGATTTACACTTATGAACCGGAAAACACATTGATAAAGAATACGCAGATTTACGAAGCCGGGGTATATACCAATCCGGTTCTTCCTCCGGCATGTGCACCGGGAGAATGTTTGCTGAGGACCAGCCTGATGGCTTCCCACACGGAAGCACTTATAGATGAGGCGGCTGACATTATTGCGGAAGTGATGCACAGGCAGTAACGTGCAAAAAGGAGACTCTATGACTGAAAGAAAAGTTGCGATTGTTACCGGCGGATCCTCCGGAATCGGGAAGACCACTGCCGAGAGTCTTGTCAGGGCAGGCTGCCGCGTGTACGAATTCAGCCGCAGGGATATCCGCGTTGAAGGCGTCACCCATATAACGGCTGATGTTACCGATGGGGCTTCGGTTGTCAGCGCGGTCAATAGTGTGCTGGACAGGGAGGGTAAAATCGACATCCTTGTGAACTGTGCGGGATTCGGTATTTCCGGGGCGATAGAATTCACCGATACGGAGGATGCCATACGGCAGTTCGATGTAAATTTCTTCGGAACCGTGCGGTGCAATAAGGCGGTGCTCAGGCATATGAGAAACGCCGGCAGCGGGCGGATTGTTAACATAAGTTCTGTAGCGGCCCCGATTCCCATACCGTTTCAGGCATACTACAGTGCCTCCAAGGCCGCCATCAACAATTATTCAATGGCTCTGGCAAATGAGGTGCGTCCGTATGGAATCACGGTTTGTGCCATACAGCCGGGAGACATTGCCACGGGCTTTACCGACGCCAGAGTAAAAACGATTGCCGGGGATGAAGAGTATGGCGGCAGAATTTCCAGAAGCGTGGCTGTCATGGAGAAGGATGAGAAAAACGGCATGAGTCCGGAGACGGTCGGTGCATATATTGCGGGGATTTCCCTCCGGAAGAGAGTAAAGCCCCTTTATGCTGTGGGATGTGTATATAAGTTATTTACGGTGATGATTAAACTCCTGCCCTGCAGGTTTGCAAACCGGGTTGTGGGTTTGCTGTATGCAAAATAAAGCGGTAGGCATATGCTGGACGAAAAGAAAGTCAAACTGATGTCGGAAATACTCCTGTATGAGGCGGGAGAAGGGCGTGAAACGCTGAAGCTGAGAAACATTTTCGGCCTCAAGAAAAAAGGCGTCGGCATCCTGTATGATGTTGTGTCCGGTATTATGGCATACCTGGCCATTGTGACACTGGCTTATATAGGAGTAGGATATAATTATATAGATTTTGCGGAAAACAGCAGTTTCAGCATAATAATTTCAGTCTGTACCGGAGTTTGCGGGATAATCTTTGTAGTTGTCTATGCCGTAATTGCCGGAGCAATCGGAAAACGCCGATATGAGAATACACGCAATAATGCGGGATACTATATAGGAAAGAAGCAACAGCTCGGCAGAATGAGCGCCGGGCTCAGGAAGGACCCTGACGCAGGGGACGCATGAAGACGCTTTTAACCCTCAGAAACCACATAAACAGCTTTTACAGCAAATATTCCCTTTTCGTCGGATACGGAGTAAGGGTTATAGTTGCTTTCTTTGTTTTGCTTGCCGTAAAAAACGGTGCCGGTTATAACTCACTTCTGTCACAGGTGTGGTTTATAATTGCGTTCGCGATTGTTTCGGCATTTATGAGGACAAGACTGCTGGTGCTGGCACTGGCTGCATATACCGTTATCCAAGTGATGTCACTTTCTATGGGAGTGGGCGTGGTTCTGCTATGCATCATTCTCGTTATATATATGCTTTATTTCAGGTTGGACGAAAAACACGGAATGGCGGTTCTTCTTGTTGCGTTGCTGCACATCATAAAGATTCCGCTGGCTGCCCCCCTGATGCTTCCCATTGTTTCACCGGTCGGTTCCGTTATTGCGATTATTTGCGGGAACATCTTGTATTATGCGATACATTATCTGGCTGTCAATTCGGCGGTAATAACCGGCATGGCGGATGCGGGGGAAGTGACGAAGGCAACAATGTTTCTGAACGGCATTGCCTCATACAAGGAGTTCTTTTATGTGACCCTGATAATGATTATGGTTTCCCTCGTGGTTTATTTTGCCAAGAGGATACCGGTCAACCGGGCAAATGATCTGGCCATTATATACGGGACGGGTTTATACATAATATTAATGATACTGATAAACATGATGCTGGGAACCATAACGTTCCCGCGTCTTCGTAATATATTGATAGGCGGAATTGTGTCCTTTATCGTGGCCTTTGTCATGGAGAACATAATCCTGCCGCTGGATTTTGCCAGAACGGAGCTTCTGGAATTTCAAGATGATGAATATTACTACTATGTTAAGGCCGTGCCTAAGGCCATGCTTGAGAAGGAAAACGTCAGCGTGACCCGGATAAGCAGCAGAAAGAAGGAAGATGAAAGGATGGACGAGTAGCCAATGAGTATATGGGAAAACATAGTTTCATATTTTAACCGATACTTTTCCATTACAAAGATAACGGTGACCGATATCATCGAGATAGTTATCATCGCATTCCTGTTTTATGAGGTAATGGCTTGGTTTAAGAGAACCAGGGCATGGGCGCTGTTTAAAGGAATCCTGATAGTTCTCATTGTGGTCATGGTTGCCGCTATTTTCCAGCTTAACACCATACTCTGGCTGGCAAGCAAAACCATTAATGTCGGAGTTATCGGCGTGATTATTATTTTCCAGCCTGAATTGCGAAGGGCCCTGGAGCAACTTGGCAGAGGAAAGGTCTTCAACAAGATTTTCGGCTCGGTAAGCAGCAAGCAGATTATTTCGGACAGAAGCATTGATGAGCTGCTTGAGGCGGTGGAGACAATGTCTCTCAGCCATACGGGAGCCCTGATCTGCATTGAGAAAGATATCGGACTGGGTGAATTTGAGATTATGGGAATCAAGCTTGATTCGCTCATTTCAAAGCAGTTGTTAGTAAATATTTTCGTTGACAAGACACCGCTTCATGACGGCGCGGTGATAATACGTAGCGACAGAGTTGTTGCCGCCACCTGCTACCTTCCTCTTTCAGACAATCTTGATATAAGCAAGCATTACGGCACCAGACACAGAGCGGCACTGGGGCTCAGTGAGGTTACGGACGCTCTGGCCATTGTAGTGTCAGAGGAAACCGGCAGGATATCCGTTGCATCCGGGGGAGTTCTTGAGGAAGGAATCAGTTACGCGGACCTTAAGAACAAGCTGCTCGTGTTACAGGGCAGCCGCTCGGAGAACGGACTTATCAGCAAAGTCAGGAAAGGAATGAAAAATAATGAAGCTAAAGCAGATACTTCAGAAATGGGTGGTTCATAATATAGGCTATAAGCTGGCAGCCATCGTATTCGCATTCATTCTGTGGCTGGTAATAGTTAATATTCAGGATTACACAATTACGAGAACCATATATAACATTCCGGTAACCATAAAAAATGAGCATATGATTCCCGAAAGTGAGTATGTTTACGCCATTTCCTCGGGAAATATGGCCACGGTGGTGGTAATGGGCAACAGAAGCATCGTAGGTAATCTCAAGGCGTCGGATTTCGAGGCCGTTGCAAATTTTGCCGAGCTCTCCCTTGTAAATGCGGTTCCGATTAACATCAGTCTTACAGGGGAAATGGCGGCATATAGCGATAATGTTACTATTATTCAAAAAACCAAAACAATGACGCTTACCCTTGAGGACGTTGTCAGAAAAATGATTGATGTGGAGCTGAAATATGTCGGGGACAAGCCCGAGAACATGGTTATTGATGAGGCTGTGATAGAACCTGCAAAGATAGAAATCGTGGCTCCGAAGTCAATAGTTGAAGGGATTGCCAAAATAGAGGCAACCGTCAATATGAACGACGTTAAGGATGAGGTGACACTCAGGGCGACACCGACGCTTTATGATTTTACGGAAGGTGTAATTACGGATCTCGAACAGATAGAAATGAGCGCCCAGGAGGTTAATATAACTTTCGGCATAAGTGCCACCAAAAGTGTGGAGGTTTTCATTTCCACGATGGGAACCCCCGCAGCCGGACATGAACTCAAGGGAATTACTTATTCATTCAACGAGGTGGTTATCAAGGGCGATGAGGAAGTGCTTAAGAAGATTATCAGACTGAGGCTTCCGGAAACTCTGTTAAATATCGAGGAGGCAACGGATGACCGGATTATTGCGGTTGACCTGACCCAGTATCTTCCGGAGGGAACAGAGATATTTGACAACAATGTCAATATTGTAATTACGGCAATCATTGACAAATCCGACTCGTTTGAATCACTGAACAACTTCCCGCCGGCCGGGGAAATCAATAATTAAAAACGGCGCATTGCCGGGAAAGCCGAATAATATATGAAAGTACTGGTAACCGGAGGTACGGGATACATAGGGAGCCACACAGTTGTGGAGCTGATTAAGGCGGGCCATGACGTAGCTGTGGTTGACAACCTTGTTAATTCATCAAGGGAATCTCTGCGTCGGGCGGCTATAATTTCGGGAAAGGAGTCTGTTTTCTACGAGGGCGACATAAGGGACCGGAAACTGTTAAGTGAAATTTTCCGTGCGGAAAACCCGGATGCAGTAATACATTTTGCCGGACTGAAGGCTGTTGGGGAGTCCTCCGTGATTCCATTGGAATATTATGACAATAACATAGGCGGAACTCTCGCCCTGCTTGGGACGATGAAAGAAGCCGGTTGCAAGAACATCATCTTTTCATCTTCTGCCACGGTATACGGAAAGCCGAAATCGGTTCCCATCAGGGAGGATGCCGCAACATCGGCAACCAATCCTTATGGCAGGACCAAGCTGATGATAGAGGAAATCCTGCGAGACATCCTTTCAGCCGACCCCGAGTGGAATGTTATCCTGCTCAGGTATTTTAATCCTATAGGTGCCCATGAAAGCGGACTTATCGGAGAGGACCCGGAAGGGATTCCAAACAACCTTGTTCCATACATTGCAAAGGTGGCTGCGGGCAGGCTGAAGCGGATAAATGTATTCGGAAACGATTACGAAACAAAAGACGGTACCGGGGTCAGAGATTACATTCACGTTGTTGATCTGGCCGCCGGCCATGTGAAGGCGGCGGAGCTGCTTGCCGTAAATCCGGGATTGAAGATTTACAACCTCGGCACAGGCAAAGGGTATAGTGTGCTTGAGGTCATAAAGGCTTTCGAAGAGGCATGCGGAAAGGAGCTGCCTTACGTAATCGGGCAGAGAAGACCCGGAGATGTTGATATATGTTATGCAGATACGGCACTTGCGGAAAAGGAGCTTGGCTGGAAAGCCGAAAGGGGAATAGAGGAAATGTGTCGCGATGCGTGGAATTGGCAGAGCAGCAATCCCGACGGATTTGAATCATGACGGAACAAAGGGACCAGTATAAGAGATTAGTGGAGTTCACGGAGGTTATAATTCTCTTTGCTCTTCATTCGGCTATATACATTATATTGTGGTTTGCTTTTTACAGGTACATGAGCGAGGCCCCGCTTGCAAGAAGGGGTCATTGGGCCATGGCGGCAGCCTACCCGATTATGATGATAGTCTTCGGAAAGGTTTTCGGCGCTTTCCATATTTCATCAAGGCCCGTGGACATTCTGTTTTCCCATTTTATTACATGTGTGATTGTAAACGCGCTGAGTTATTTCATTATAGTAATGGCAATAAGGGTTTATGCTCCCGTATGGCCGATTGCCTGTATGGCGGCGGCGGAAATGCTTGCCACGGTTTTGTGGGTGCTGATTATTAAGTATATAAATAATATTATTTTTCCGCCGAGGAAGGTATTGCTGATTCACGGGGACTATGCATATGATGATATTCTTTCCACCATTACTTCAAAAAGTGACAGATACATAATTTACGAAATCGTTAACATATCATCCTTGAGCGAAGAGGAACTGCGGGCAAAGATTGACGGATATGAGTCCGTCATGCTGACCGACCTTGTGGCGGAAGAGCGAAATGACGTGCTTAAGTATTGCTATGCCCGTAGTAAGCGTATTTATCTGTTCCCGAAGTTGACGGACATTATTGTCAGAAGCGCAAATGATGTGCATGTAGGCGACATGCAGATTTTTCTGGTAAGGAATTACGAGCTGAGCATAGACCAGCGTTTTATTAAAAGATTGGGCGACATTATTGTTTCGGGGCTGATAATCATTTTATTCGGCTGGCTGATGCTGCTTATTGCGTTGCTGATTAAGTTAGAGGACGGAGGATCGGTGTTCTACCGTCAGGAACGTCTGACCAGAGGCGGAAAGGTGTTCAAGATAATCAAATTCCGGAGCATGATTTCAAATGCGGAGGAACAGGGAGCACGTCTATCACATAGAAATGACAGCAGAGTAACGAAGGTCGGACGTATTCTCAGGGTAAGCCATCTTGACGAGCTTCCACAGGTGTTCAATGTGTTTATCGGAGACATGTCCATGGTAGGGCCCCGCCCCGAACGCGCAGAGATTATGCGCCAGTACATGGAGAACATTCCGGAATTCATTTACAGGCTGAAGGTTAAGGGCGGAATCACCGGATATGCGCAAATTCACGGCAAATATAATACCACGCCTTATAATAAGCTCAGGCTGGATTTGATTTACATACAGAATTATTCGGTTTGGCTGGATTTGAAATGCCTGATTTCCACATTCAAGGTGATATTCCGTAAGGAAACATCCGAGGGAATAGAGGAAGACCGGACCACAGCGTTGTAAAGCATTAAAAAAATTTTTTTAGAAAAACAATAAAACAGTTGACTATTATCATAAACCCGTGTTATATTAGGCAAGCGAGAGAGGAAAGACTCTTTTTTTTGTGCCCGAAATATTTCGGATTTTAGCTGGGAGGAAGCACATCATGAGAACGAGAATTACCCTGGCATGCACCGAGTGCAAACAGAGAAATTACAACACAACAAAAAATAAAAAGACACATTCCGACAGGATGGAAACAATGAAGTACTGCAAATTCTGCCGGAAGCATACAACGCATAAGGAGACGAAATAATCCATGGTTGCAACCGAGAAGAAAGAAAAAACCGGTTTCTTCAAGAATATCAAGATTGAGTTCAAGAAGATTGTTTGGCCGAATAAGCAGTCAGCATTCAGACAGACCGTTTTGGTTGTAGTTGTGACCATAGTGCTGGGTGTTTTGGTCAAACTTTTGGACATGGGCGTTCAGGCATTTATCGGCTGGATTGCCTGATTTAGAAGGAGCAGATATGGCAGAGGGAGCTAATTGGTATGTAGTACATACCTATTCCGGCTATGAGAATAAGGTAAAGGCCAATATTGAGAAAACAATTGCGAACAGAAGGCTTCAGAATCAGATACTTGAGGTTGCGGTGCCTGTTTACGACGTTATAGAAATCAAAAACGGTGTCCGCAAGCAGGTTCAGAAGAAGCAGTTTCCCGGCTATGTGCTTATCAATATGGTGATGAACGACACCACATGGTATGTGGTTCGCAATACCAGAGGAGTTACGGGCTTCGTAGGGCCGGGCTCCAAGCCGGTGCCGCTTACCAATGAGGAAATCGAGCCGCTTATCTCCAAGACGGAGCAGGTAATCATTTCATTCGAGATCGGAGATGTGATTACCGTCATCAGCGGAGTATGGGAAGGAACCATGGGCAAGGTTATCTCGGTTAATGAGGGCAAGCAAACTGTCACCATCAAGGTCGATATGTTCGGAAGGGAAACACCTGTAGATATCGGATTCATGGATATCAAAAAGATGTAATATACACAGATTGAAAGGAAGACTAAGGTCATGGCAAAGAAGATTGAGGGTTATATCAAACTACAGATAGAAGCAGGCAAAGCAACTCCCGCACCGCCTGTCGGACCGGCACTGGGACAGTATGGTGTGAATATTGTGCAATTTACCAAGGAATTTAATGCAAGGACGGCAGACCAGCCGGGCATGATCATTCCTGTTGTAATCACTGTATACGCTGACAAGAGTTTCACATTTGTAACCAAAACTCCGCCGGCATCAGTTCTTATTAAGAAGGCATGCAAGATTGAGTTAGGTTCAGGCCAGCCGAACAGCAAGAAAGTTGCAACCATTTCAAAAGCGGATCTCCAGAAGATTGCCGAGATAAAGAAGCCCGACCTGAATGCGGCAAACCTTGAGGCAGCCATGAGTATGATTGCCGGAACCTGCCGCAGCATGGGAGTAATTGTAGAAGAGTAAAGTATCCCGCAAGGGTATTTATATTAAGTGGAAGGACGAACAGTCCGCCGGTACCACAGGAGGTTAATTATGAAAAGAGGGAAAAAGTATTTAGAGAAGGCAGCTGCAGTTGACCGCCTTAATCTCTACGACACGGACGAAGCCATTGCTCTGGTTAAACAGAATGCAACCGCCAAGTTTGATGAGACCATTGAGGTTCACATCAGAACAAATTGTGACGGGCGTCATGCAGACCAGCAGGTTCGCGGAGCGGTCGTTCTGCCAAACGGCACGGGAAAAGATGTGCGTGTCCTTGTTTTTGCAAAGGGCGATAAGGAAAAGGAAGCCCTTGAGGCAGGCGCCGATTTTGTAGGCGCAGAGGAACTCGTTCCGAAAATTCAGAATGACGGATGGTTTGATTATGATATCGTTATAGCCACACCCGACATGATGGGTGTTGTCGGACGTCTTGGAAAGGTTCTCGGACCGAAGGGTCTTATGCCGAACCCGAAGGCAGGCACGGTTACAACGGACGTTGCCAAGGCCATCAAGGATATTAAAGCAGGTAAAATTGAGTACAGGCTGGATAAGGCCAATATCATCCATGTCCCCGTTGGCAAGGCTTCATTTACCAACGAACAGCTCTCAGAGAACTTTGAAGCGCTGATGGATGCGGTTATAAAGGCAAGGCCTCCGGCAGTAAAGGGCTCATATCTTAAGAGCATCACACTTGCTTCAACAATGGGGCCCGGCGTCAAGCTGAATGTTCAGAAGCTCACCAATGGTTGATAATTGTTGACACAAATAAAAGAATATGTTAGTTTTCAATTGCCGAAGACAGCAGGTGCCACTGGCGTAACATAGAATGACCTGCCGAGGAGATTATGAAGAGTTATTCTCACCCTCCCTGTCGTTGCGGCAGGGAGGGTGTTTTTCCTCATACGGCATGAAATAAAAAATAAGGAGGAAAAAAATGGCAAAAGTTGAACTGAAACAACCTGTGGTTAAGGAAATCGCCGAGCATCTGAACGGTGCTCAGGCAGCTGTTCTTGTTGACTATCGCGGACTTACCGTGGAGCAGGACACAAGGCTTCGCAAAGAACTTCGGGAAGCCGGACTTGTTTACAAGGTTTACAAGAACACAATGATTAACTTCGCTATCAAGGACACAGAGTTTGAAACTTTAGCACCACATCTGGAAGGGCCTACCGCCATCGCTATTTCAAAGGACGATGCAACTGCTCCCGCAAGAATTTTATTCAAGTTCAGCAAAGATGTACCCAAGTTCGAACTGAAGGCAGGAGTGGTTGACGGAATCTATTATGATCAGGCAGGCATTAAGGCTATTGCCGGCATTCCGTCAAGAGAAGTTCTTCTTTCCAGATTGCTTGGCAGCCTGCAGTCGCCGATTGCTAACCTTGCAAGGGTTCTTAATCAGATTGTAGAAAAAGGCGGCGTGCCTGTTGAGAAGGCAGCCGAAGCCCCTGCAGAAGAGGCTCCCGTAGAGACATCTGTTGAGAAGGCAGCTGAAACTTCTGTAGCGAAAGAGACTCCCGCAGAAGCCCCCGTTGAGGAGGCAGTTGAGGTCTCTGCAGCTGAAGAGGCGCCCGTGGCAGAGGAGGCTCCCGCCAAGAAAGCCCCTGCGGCAGAAGAAGCTTCCGCTGAAGCTCCAGTTGAGAAGGCAGCTGAGGCTCATGTAGCTGAGGAGGCTCCAGCAGCGGAAAAGACTCCCGCAAAGAAAGCCCCTGCGGCAAAAGAAGCTTCCGCTGAAGCTCCAGTTGAGAAGACAGCTGAGGCTCATGTAGCGGAAAAGACTCCCGCGGAAGCTCCTGTAAAGAAAGCCTCTGCGGCCGAGGAGACTCCCGTGAAAGCGCCGGCAAAGAAGGCTTCCGCAAAGAAAGCCCCTGCGGCCGAGGAGACTCCCGCAGAAGCGCCGGCAAAGAAAACTTCCACCAAGAAAGCAGCTGAGGCCCCTGCAGAGGAGGCTCCCGCTGAGTAATCAGCGGACATTTCCGGTTTATCCGGCGCCTCAAGCAGGAGGCATACTACTTTATTTGCCGAAGCACCGGCCACAATAGTGCGTACGAATTAGAAAATTATGGAGGAAATAATAATGGCAAAGTTAACAACTGAAGAATTTATTGCAGCTATCAAAGAGTTATCCGTACTGGAACTTAACGAGCTGGTAAAAGCATGCGAAGAAGAATTCGGTGTTTCTGCAGCAGCAGGTGTTGTTGTAGCAGCAGCAGGCGGCGCAGCTGATACTCAGGAGGAAGAACAGACTGAATTCAGCATAGAGCTTACAGAGGTTGGACCCAACAAGGTTAGGATTATCAAGATTGTTCGTGACTATGCAGGTCTTGGGCTCAAGGAAGCCAAGGATCTTGTTGATTCCGCTCCGAGCATCATAAAGGAAGGCGTTACAAAGGCAGAGGCTGACGATCTTATCGCCAAGCTTGCTGAGGAAGGCGCAAAGGGAACCGCAAAATAATTTGTCGTTTTGCAATTTGACGGGGCATCCGTGTGAAGCCCCGTCTTTCATCCTTGCCGCCGGAAGCGGGAATAAATAAAAATAAAAAAGTGCTTGCATTTACCGGAAGAGTAGTGTATAGTACTAAAGCTGTGGCATGATAGCTATGAAGCGAGAGGTTGCTGCAAGCCGCGAGTTTGCAGGTTTTCCGCGGAGCGAATGTCAAGTTTTTAAAACTGGCGACAAGTCACTGTATACCATCTACTGTCCGTCATTTGAGACGGAAACGACGTGGAGTGTGCAGCAATTGGCCGATACATTGAGCCAATTATTTTATGGAAATAGCACGACACACACGGGGGAGTGTACAGTCACCGCTTGTACTGGTTCCATAGTACGAATAAGGAGGCGACTAATTATGGCAAATCAGGTAATGAGAATCACACTTAAGGCTTACGATCACAGGCTTATCGATCAGAGCGCCGAGAAAATTATTGAGACCGTTAAGAAAAACGGATCAAAGGTCAGCGGACCGGTTCCTCTTCCCACTAAAAAGGAAGTGGTTACCATTATAAGAGCCGTTCATAAGTACAAAGATTCACGTGAACAGTTTGAGCAGAGAACTCATAAGAGGCTTATCGACGTGATTACACCCAATCAGAAGACAATGGAAGCTTTGCAAAAGCTCGACATGCCTGCAGGAGTGTACGTAAATCTTAAGATGATTGAAAGATAAGAACACGCTGTTCCGTCATGAATGCGCAAGTATTCCGCTGCGGCAGTAATGTGAACAATCTGTTCTAGTATGAACACGCGGATGCGTGTTCCGCTGTAGTTTAACAGGAGGATTTTATAGATGAAGAAGGCGATTTTAGCAACAAAGATCGGCATGACTCAGATTTTCAATGAAGATGGGGTCCTTACACCGGTCACAGTTCTCCGGGCCGGCCCGTGTGTAGTTACACAGGTTAAGACAATGGAGAAAGACGGATACGAGGCCGTACAGGTTGGCTTCGTTGATAAGAGAGAGACACTGGTAAACTCTCCGGACAGAGGAAAGTTTGACAAGGCGGAGATTCCTTACAAGAGATTTATAAGGGAATTCAAGTTGGACAATGCTTCTGAATTTTCAGTTAAAGATGAAATCAAGGCAGATATTTTTGAGGCCGGCGACAAGATTGACGTCAGTGCAATTTCAAAAGGGAAAGGCTATCAAGGCGTCATTAAGAGGCATGGACATTCCAGAGGACCCTCGGCTCACGGCAGCAAGCACCACAGACTTGTAGGCTCTATCGGAGCAGCCTCCTCCCCCAGCCGTGTATTTAAAGGAAAGAAGATGGCGGGACAAATGGGAGCTAAAAGAGTTACCGTCCAGAACCTTGAGGTAGTCAGAGTAGACGCGCAGGACAATCTTATTTTGGTTAAGGGTGTAGTTCCCGGACCAAAGAAGGCACTCGTTGAAGTGCGCAGTGCTGTCAAGGCGTGAACGTAAGGATTTGGAAAGGAGGGAATTCAGATGTCAAAAGTATCTGTTTATAATATGGAAGGCGCTGTAGTAGGTGAAGTTGAACTGAAGGCGGAAATCTTCGATGTAGAGATTAACCAGCACCTCGTACATCAGGCAGTTGTTTCACAGCTTGCCAACAAGCGCCGGGGCACACAGAGTGCCAAGACGCGTGCCGAAGTAGCCGGTGGCGGAAGAAAGCCATGGAGACAAAAGGGCACCGGGCGCGCGCGTCACGGCTCCATCCGTGCTCCGCAGTGGACAGGCGGCGGTGTAGTATTTGCCCCGAAGCCGCGCGATTATTCAGTTAAGATGAACAAGAAGGAAAAGAGAGCTGCTCTTAAGAGTGTACTTGCATCCAGAGTTCAGGAAAACAAGTTCTTTGTCATTGATGCAATCAAGTGCGAAGAAATCAGCACCAAGATAATGGTTAACCTGCTCAAGAAACTTCAGGCGGAGAAGGCACTGGTCATTCTTAACGAGAACGATAAGAATGTAATTCTTTCAGCAAGGAACATTCCCAATGTAAAAACCGCCCGGACGGAAACCATCAACGTGTATGATATTTTGAAGCACGAGGCGGTGGTTATAGATAAGGCAGCACTTGAGACTATTCAGGAGGTATACGCATAATGGCTGATATAAAATATTATGATGTAATCCTTAAGCCGGTTATTTCCGAGAAGAGCATGAATCATATGGCAGACAAGAAGTATTCATTTCTGGTACATCCCGATGCCAACAAGTCTCAGATTAAGGAAGCAGTAGAGAAAATGTTTGCAGGAACCAAGGTCGCAAGTGTTAATACTATGAATCGTCATCCGAAGACAAGGCGTCGCGGCAGAATCGTCGGTAAGGCGCCGCAGTCCAAGAAGGCTATCGTAACCCTGACAGCCGACAGCAAGGACATTGAAATCTTCGAAGGCCTGTAAAAAATAAGCCGGCAAGACCGGCGCCTATACGCAAGACAAGCGTGATATCAAACGACAATTGAAAGGAGACGAACTGTGGGAATTAAGACATTTACCCCATATACACCTTCCAGAAGGCATATGACGGCCCTCGATAAAAAGGAAATCACCAAGAAGGAGCCTGAGAAATCACTGCTGGCTGTTAACAAGAAAAGCTCCGGTAGAAATAATCAGGGAAAGATTACCGTCAGACATCGGGGCGGCGGAACCAGAAGACAGTACAGAATTATTGATTTTAAGAGGAAAAAAGACGGAATTCCGGCCAAAGTCGCGGGAATCGAGTACGATCCGAACAGAACGGCGAACATAGCACTTCTGCATTATGCAGACGGCGAAAAGGCATATATTCTTGCTCCTGTAGGCCTTACTGACGGAATGACCGTCATGAGCGGCCCGAAAGCAGAGGTAAGAGTAGGGAACTGCCTGCCGTTGGAGAACATTCCGGTTGGTACGGAAATCCACAACATCGAGCTTCATCCGGGCAAAGGCGGCCAGATGGTACGTAGCGCAGGCAACAGTGCACAATTAATGGCAAAGGATACCAAGCATGCAACCTTAAGGCTTCCTTCAGGTGAGATGAGAATGGTTCCCGTTGTTTGCAGGGCAACAATCGGTCAGGTTGGAAATGCCGAACATGACCTTGTAAACATCGGTAAGGCCGGCCGTAAGAGAAACATGGGCATCAGGCCTACAGTCCGCGGCTCTGCCATGAACCCGAACGACCATCCGCACGGCGGCGGTGAAGGCAAGACCGGTATCGGACGTCCGGGTCCATATACACCATGGGGCAAACCCGCACGGGGTGTTAAGACCAGAAAGAAGAATAAAGCGTCCAACAAACTTATCATCCGTCGCAGGGACGGACGTAATATGAAGTAAGGAGAGTACCATGGCAAGATCACTTAAAAAAGGTCCGTTTGCAGACGAAAGTTTGCTTAAGAAAATAGAAGCACTGAACGCAACCGACAGTAAACAGGTAGTTAAGACCTGGTCAAGGCGTTCCACAATCTTTCCGAATATGGTCGGTCACACCATCGCCGTACATGACGGCAGAAGGCATGTTCCGGTATACATAACGGAGGATATGGTTGGACACAAGCTCGGGGAGTTCGTTACAACCAGAACATACAGGGGACATGGCAAAGACGAGAAGAGGTCCAGATAAGCAAGGTTTCGAAAGGAGGTTTTAATCAATGGCAAAAGGACATAGATCACAAATTAAACGAGAAAGAAATGCGATTAAGGATACAAGACCGTCAGCTAAACTTTCACTTGCCAGAATCTCAGTTCGGAAAGCATGCTATGTGCTGGACGCAATAAGAGGCAAAAAGGTTGGCGAGGCCCTTGGAATTCTGACTTACAATCCCAGATACGGAGCTATCATTATCAAGAAGCTGCTTGAGTCCGCAGTAGCAAATGCTCAGAACAACAACGGCATGAATCCTGAAGATCTGTATATTGCAGAATGCTATGCAAACAAAGGTCCGACAATGAAGAGAATTAGGCCGAGAGCACAGGGCAGAGCTTACAGAATCGAACACCGCTTAAGCAACATCACAATAGTGCTTGACGAAAGATAGGAGGATATATGGGACAGAAAGTTCATCCACACGGCTTGAGAGTGGGCATAATAAAGGATTGGGACTCCAAATGGTATGCAGAAGAAGATTTCGCAGATAATCTCGTTGAAGATTACAATATAAGAAAATTTCTTAAGAATAAATTATATAATGCCGGCATCTCGAGGATTGAGATTGAGAGAGCCTCAGACAGGATAATCAAGATAAGGGTACATGCTGCCAAGCCGGGCGTTATCATCGGCAAGGGCGGCAATGAAATCGAGAAGGTCAGGGCGCAGGTCAAAAAGCTCATCAACAAGGACGCGCTCCTTGACATCGTAGAGGTTAAGCGTTCAGAGAAGGACGCCCAGCTTGTAGCGGAGAACATTGCCCAGCAGCTGGAGAACCGAGTTGCGTTCAGAAGAGCAATGAAAGGCGCAATTACGAGGACAATGAAGGCGGGAGCTCTGGGAATCAAGACCAGTGTATCCGGACGTCTGGGCGGAGCAGACATGGCCCGTACAGAGTTTTACAGCGAAGGCACCATTCCGTTGCAGACACTTCGTGCCGACATTGATTACGGATTTGCAGAAGCAGACACTACATACGGTAAAGTAGGCGTTAAAGTCTGGATTTACAAGGGTGAGGTGCTTCCGGTAAAAGAACAAAAGGAAGGGAGCGATAAATAAATGTTAATGCCGAAGAGATCAAAATATCGTAAACAGTTCCGTGGTTCTATGAAGGGAAAAGCACTTAGGGGCAATAAAATAACTTACGGTGAGTTCGGAATCGTTGCCCAGGAGCCCGGCTGGATTACATCGAACCAGATAGAGGCGGCCCGTATTGCTATGACAAGATACGTACGACGCGGCGGGCACGTATGGATTAAGATTTTCCCTGACAAACCCGTAACGGCCAAGCCGGCTGAAACACGTATGGGTTCGGGAAAAGGCAGTCTTGAGTACTGGGTGGCGGTTGTTAAGCCAGGCAGAGTAATGTTCGAGATTGCAGGCGTACCTGAAGCAACAGCCAAGGAGGCGCTTCGTCTTGCAACATACAAGCTTCCGATTAAGTGCAAAATAGCTTCCAAGGCGGAACTGGAAGGCGGTGAATCAAGTGAAGAGTAATAAATATTTGGAAAAATTAAGAGCTAAATCCGCTGCAGAGCTGAATGAAGAGTTAGTAGCAGCCAAAAAGGAACTTTTCAACTTAAGGTTCCAGAATGCAACAAACCAACTTGAGAATACCGGCAGAATCAAGGAAGTCAGAAGGAACATTGCAAGAATTCAGACGGTCATAACACAGAAGGCTAATGCTGCCGAGTAATCAGGAAGGAGGAATTGTTGTGGAGAGAAATCTAAGAAAGACCCGTGTGGGCAAAGTCGTTAGCGACAAGATGGACAAGACAATCGTTGTAGCGGTTACCGACCACGTAAGGCATCCTTTATATAAGAAAATTATAAAGAGAACTTACAAGCTGAAGGCTCATGACGAAAACAACGAGTGCCGCATCGGTGACACGGTAAGAGTTATGGAAACAAGGCCTCTTTCCAAGGATAAGAGATGGCGCATTGTGGAAATCACCGAGAGAGCTAAATAATATTAAATAGGAGAATTGTTATGGTACAACAGGAAAGCAGACTGAGAGTTGCTGACAATACCGGTGCTAAGGAAGTACTGTGCATAAGAGTTCTTGGTGGTTCTGCTAGGAAATATGCCAATATCGGCGATATCATCGTTGCCACTGTTAAGGACGCTACCCCCGGTGGTGTCGTTAAGAAAGGCGATATTGTAAAAGCAGTAGTAGTCCGCACCAAGAAGGGTGCACGCCGTAAAGACGGATCATATATCAGATTTGACGAGAACGCTGCCGTAATAATCAGCGAGGACAGAACCCCTGTGGGGACACGTATCTTCGGACCGGTAGCCAGGGAGTTGAGAGAGAGACGATTTATGAAGATAGTTTCTCTGGCACCTGAGGTACTGTAAGGAGGCAAGGAGATGGCGACATTAAAGATTAAAAAGGGCGATACGGTCAGAGTAATCGCAGGAAAAGACAAAGACAAGGAAGGCAAGGTCCTTGCTGTCGATGCTAAGAAAAGCAGAGTCATTGTTGAAGGCATCAACATGGTTAAGAAGCATCTTAAACCCGGCAGGGAGAGCCAGGAGGGCGGTATTATTGCCCGTGAAAGCCCCATTGATATTTCGAACGTTATGTATGTACATAAGGGACAGACTACCAGGATCGGCTTCCACATTGATGAGGACGGCAAGAAAGTTCGTTATGCAAAATCATTAAATGAAGCGATTGACTAATTAAGGAAGGAGGTCCATAGAGTTGAACAGACTTAAAGAAATGTACTATTCTGAGATAGTTCCCGCAATGATGAGCAAGTTCGGTTACAAGAACATCATGCAGGTGCCGAATATTGAAAAAGTAGTTATCAACATGGGCGTTGGCGAGGCCAAGGACAATGCCAAGACTCTTGAAGGTGCGGTTAACGACATGCAATTAATAGCCGGACAGAAGGCCGTAGTAACCAAGGCCAGGAAGTCGGTCGCTAACTTCAAGGTCAGGGAGGGCATGTCAATCGGCTGCAAAACAACCCTGAGAGGGAACAGGATGTATAATTTCCTTGACAGGCTTATCAATTTGGCTCTGCCGCGGTTGCGCGACTTCAGAGGCGTTAGTGCAAATGCATTTGACGGAAGAGGAAACTATGCGCTTGGAATTAAAGAACAATTAATATTTCCTGAAATCGATTTCGACAAGGTCGACAAGGTAAGGGGAATGGACGTAATCGTTGTTACAACAGCACAGACCGATGAGGAAGCACGTGAGTTGCTCAGACTGTTCGGAATGCCGTTTAAGAATTAAGCAGTAAAAGGAGGATTTACAATGGCTAAAACAGCTATGAGGGTTAAACAGCAACGCAAGGCGAAATTCTCTACACAGGAATACAACAGATGCAGAATTTGCGGTCGTCCCCGTGCATATCTTAGAAAATACGGCATTTGCAGAATTTGCTTCCGCGAGCTGGCTTATAGAGGGGAAATCCCCGGCGTAAGAAAAGCAAGTTGGTAAGATAATTTTAGAAGGAGGAAATAATAATGACAATGAGTGATCCTATTGCTGATATGCTTACAAGAATCCGTAATGCCAATACAGCTAAACATGACTCTGTAGATGTTCCGTCATCTAAAATGAAACTTGCAATTGCAAAAATATTATTGGATGAGGGCTATATCAGGAATTATTCCGTTGCCAAGGACGAGCGTGGGTTTGATGTAATCCACATTGAACTGAAGTACGGTAAGGACAAAAACGAGAAGATTATTACCGGCATCAAGAGAATATCCAAGCCCGGTCTGCGTGTTTACGCAAACAGGGAAGAACTTCCAAGGGTTCTCGGAGGACTCGGAATCGCAATCATTTCCACAAACAGCGGAGTGGTTACAGACAAAGAAGCAAGAAAACTGAATGTAGGCGGAGAAGTCCTTGCATTCGTATGGTAAGCATCAGGGACGACAGACAGGATGTTTACATACTGCGAAAATTATTAATTTTATTTGAAATAAAAGGAGGAACGGCATGTCACGGGTTGGATTAATGCCTATCGCTATACCGGCGGGAGTAACTGTTGATATAGCAGAAAATAATAATGTGACTGTAAAAGGACCAAAGGGAGAGCTTTCAAGAGTACTCCCGGCGGGAATGACAATTAAAATGGAAGGTGATGAGCTTTTAGTAACCAGGCCGAACGATCTTAAAAGAAACAAATCTTTGCATGGCCTTACAAGAGCCCTTCTTAACAACATGGTTGTCGGAGTAAAAGACGGCTTCACAAAGAAACTTGAAATCAGCGGTGTCGGCTACAGGGTTGCCCTTCAGGGAACAACTCTCGTATTCAGCCTCGGATATTCCCATCCGGTTGAATATGCACAGCCTGAAGGAATCACTTTTGAGGTTCCGGATCAGACACATATCAACATCAGCGGTATCAACAAGGAACAGGTCGGTCAGGTAGCCGCCGAAATCAGGGCGCTTCGTGCGCCGGAGCCGTATAAGGGCAAGGGAATCAAGTATAGCAACGAGATTATCAGACGTAAAGTCGGCAAGACCGGCAGCAAGTAAGAAGGAGCGTGAGAGATAATGATTATCAAGAAATCGAGAACGGAAGTTCGTGAAAAGAAACATATGAAATTACGCAAGCGCTTCTCAGGTACTGCCGAAAGGCCGCGTCTTGCGGTTTACAGAAGCAATATGCACATTTACGCTCAGATTATCGATGACGTTGCACAGAAAACACTGGTCAGCGCTTCAACGGTTCAGAAAGAAGTTAAGGCTGAACTTGGGAAGACAAACGATATTGCAGCAGCCGCCTATGTAGGCAAGGTAATAGCCGAGCGCGCGAAAGAGGCCGGCATAACCGAAGTTGTATTTGACAGAGGCGGTTATATATACCACGGTAAGGTTCAGGCATTAGCAGACGCAGCCAGAGAAGCCGGATTAGTATTCTAAAAAGGAAGGATAAGTAAGCATGAGAGACAGAAACGCGAATATCGGCGCTCCTGAAGCTCCTGAATTCGAGGAGAAAGTCGTAACTATCAAGCGTGTAGTTAAAGTAGTTAAAGGCGGACGTAACTCCAGATTCTCGACATTGGTTGTTGTTGGCAATGGAAAGGGCCGCGTAGGCGTAGGCCTCGGAAAGTCAATTGAAATTCCCGAGGCTATCCGTAAAGCAAAGGAGAATGCGATGAAGAGCCTCATCACGATTCCCGTTGATGAGACAGAGAGCATTCCCCATGACATCATCGGAAAGTTCGGCGGAGCATCCGTACTGCTTAAGAGGGCACCGGAAGGTACCGGTGTTATAGCAGGAGGTCCTGTGCGCAGCGTACTTGAGCTTGCAGGCATTAAGAACATCCGTACCAAGTCACTCGGATCAAATAACAAGCAGAACGTTGTTCTTGCAACACTTGAAGGTCTTAAGCAGCTTAAGACACCCGAAGAGGTAGCACGTCTTCGGGGCAAGAGTGTTGAAGAGGTCATGGCATAATCGGGAGGCGAAAAATGGCAAAAGATAAAAAAATTAAGGTTACATTGATTAAGTCTCCTATCGGTGTTATTCCGAAGCACAAGGCTACGGTTGAGGCGCTTGGACTTCGCAAGCTTCAGCAGAGCAATGTACTTCCGGATAACGCCGGCGTCAGAGGCATGGTTAATCAGGTAAAACATTTAGTTGAGGTTGAGGAGCTTAAGGGAGGAAGTAAAAAATGAATTTATCAGAATTATATCCTGCAGAAGGTTCCAGACATAAGAATTTCCGCAAAGGGCGCGGACACGCATCGGGAAGCGGCAAGACTGCAGGTAAAGGTCATAAGGGGCAGAAGGCCCGCTCAGGCCGTCCGAGAATCGGATTTGAAGGCGGTCAGATGCCTTTATACAGACGCATCCCCAAGAGAGGCTTCAGCTGCATCAACAGCAAGGAAATCGTCGGAATAAATGTTGCCGTCCTTGAAAGATTTGATGACGGCGCGACCGTTACCACCGAGAGTTTGATGGAAATCGGCATTGTAAAGAATCCCAAAGACGGAGTTAAGATTCTCGGGAACGGCAACATTACAAAGAAGCTGAATGTTAAGGTGTCTGCATTCAGTGAGGCGGCCAAGGCCAAAATCGAGGCTGCCGGAGGAACCTGCGAGGTAGAGTAATATGTTCAAAACAATAATTAACGCATTCAGAATCAAGGAGATCCGCAAGAAGCTGACCTACACAATTGTTATGCTGATTATTGTTAGAATCGGTTGTCAGATTCCGCTTCCGGGAACCGACCCTGAGATAGTGTCACAGGTTCTCGGAGGATTTGCTGAAGGATTCGGTTTCTTCAATGCGCTTACAGGCTCATCTTTTGTCAGCATGTCAATCTTTGCATTGAATATAACCGTTTATATCACTGCATCCATTATTATGCAGCTGCTGACCATTGCTTTTCCCAAACTTGAGGAAATGCAGAAGGAAGGCGAGGACGGCCGGCGCAAGATAGCAAAGATTACCCGCTACCTTACCGTAGGCCTGGCCCTTATTGAGAGTACGGCCATGAGCGTAGGTTTCGGCAACCAGGGTATTTACGGAAATATTGCACATGGTTCAGCTCTTTATGTGTGGACCATAATCACAAGTATCCTTGCCCTTACCGGCGGTTCGGTTCTTGTTATGTGGATGGGTGAGCAAATTACGGAAAAGGGAGTCGGAAACGGTATTTCACTGGTGCTGCTTATTAACATTGTATCATCAATGCCGGCCGACTTTATTTCGCTGTACAACCAGTTCATTAAGGGTGCATCCAGCATCGGTATGGCAGTCCTTGCGGCAATAATCATACTTGCAGCGGTTGTGGCGGTCATTGTATTTATTGTTTACCTCAACGGCGGAGAGAGAAGGATTGCCGTGCAGTATTCTCAGAAAATCACCGCAAGCGGCAAATCCTATGGCGGCAGGGCTTCGCATATCCCGCTTAAGGTTAACACAGCCGGTGTTATTCCGATTATTTTTGCTTCATCGCTGTATCAATTTCCGGTTGTAATTGCGGGTTTCACCGGTAATTCACAGGCAGAGTGGACAAGATATTTTACATCAGGTTATTGGTGCAATCCCGCGTATCCCATTTATACGCTGGGACTTATTCCGTACATTGCGCTGATTGTGTTTTTCGCTTACTTCTATACGCAGGTTACATTTAACCCGTCACAGGTTGCGGATAACATTAAGAAGCAGGGAGGATTTGTTCCGGGAATCAGGCCGGGAAAAGCAACGGAGGATTATTTCTCAAAGGTGCTTAAATATCTCATCTTTATCGGAGCGATTGCACTCATTATTGTTGCAGTGCTTCCGATGGTTGTTTCGGGAGTATTTAACGCCCGGTTGTCATTTGCAGGAACATCAATCATCATCGTTGTAGGAGTTATCCTCGAAACTGCAAAGCAAATAGAGTCGATGATGCTTGTAAGGAACTATTCGGGATTCCTGGCAAAATAATCGAATGTCGCATGCATGACCACCTGTACACCGACGCGGGACCTGCATGCGTATGAACCTACATAAATGATTGGAGAGGATATGAGAATCGTCATGTTAGGCGCACCGGGTGCCGGAAAGGGCACTCAGGCAAAGCTGATTGCGGCAAAGTACCAGATTCCGCACATTTCCACCGGTGATATTTTCCGGGCAAACATCAAAGAAGGCACGGAATTAGGCAAAAGGGCCAAGGGATACATGGAACAGGGGATCCTCGTTCCCGACGAGTTGGTCGTTGATTTGGTGGTTGACCGACTGACATGGGATGATGCCAAGGAAGGATATGTGCTTGACGGCTTCCCCAGAACCATTCCGCAGGCGTGCGCATTGTCTGCAGCCTTGAGGGATAAAGAAGAAAATATTGATTTCGCTCTTGATATTGAAGTTTCAGATGAGGACATCATTGAGCGTATGAGCGGCAGGAGAACATGTATAACCTGCGGAACCACGTATCATGTGATTAACGTTCCGCCGACGGTTGCAGGCGTCTGCGACAGATGCGGAGCGGAGCTGGTACTCAGAGATGATGATAAACCCGAGACCGTCAGCAAGAGGCTGGAGGTTTACCATGAGCAGACCAAGCCCCTCATTGATTATTACGACAATGCAGGCGTGCTGAAGATAATTGACGGAACTGTTGGCATGGCCGATGTGTTTGCACAGATCAGTGCAATACTAAGTGGCTGATCCGAGTCCTGATAATCAGGTGGAAGGAGAATTATGGCGAAAGCAGATGTAATTGAAATTGAAGGTAAAGTAGTTGAAAAGCTGCCGAATGCCATGTTTCAGGTAGAACTTGCAAACGGACATATGGTATTGGCCCATATCAGCGGCAAGCTAAGAATGAACTACATCAGGATTCTTCCCGGAGACAGGGTTACATTGGAAATATCCCCATACGACCTGACTAAGGGCAGGATTATTTGGAGAGACAAGTAAGGCAAGGTTTTCCTTGCAACGGAAATAAGTTTGTGATAAAGTAATCGGCAGGCTTTTTTGAAAGGAGTGTTTGACATGAAGGTTAGAGCATCAGTTAAACCGATCTGTGAAAAGTGTAAAGTTATTAAAAGAAAAGGAAAAATCAGAATCATCTGTGAAAACCCGAAGCATAAACAGGTTCAGGGTTGATAATAATAATGGAGGTAATATAAATGGCTCGTATTTCAGGTATTGATTTACCAAAGGACAAGCGTATCGAAATCGGCTTGACCTATATCTACGGCATCGGCAGAGCAACAGCCGCAAAGATTTGCAATATGGCCGGCGTTGATCTTGATAAAAGAGTCAAAGACCTTACCGACGACGAAGTCAGAAAACTCAGCGTCGTTGTTGAGGAGCACTGCACAGTCGAGGGTGAGTTAAGAAGAGATGTCGCTATGAATATCAAGCGGCTTCAGGAAATCGGATGCTACAGGGGTATCCGCCATCGTAAGGGCCTGCCTGTTCGCGGACAGAATACAAAGAACAATGCCAGAACACGCAAGGGACCTAAGCGCACAGTAGCAAATAAGAAGAAGTAATCAGTAATACCCGCAACGGGAACCCATAAGGGAGGTTAGTTTAGAAAATGGCAGCAAAGAAAGTTACGAAAAAAGTAACCAAAAGGCGCGTTAAGAAAAACGTTGAACGAGGACAAGCGCACATTCAGGCATCTTTTAATAATACTATTGTTACCTTAACGGATACTGAAGGAAATGCTCTTTCATGGGCAAGTGCGGGCGGTCTGGGATTTAGAGGTTCAAGGAAATCTACACCTTATGCAGCTCAGATGGCAGCTGAAACTGCGACAAAGGCAGCTTTAGTACACGGACTTAAATACGTTGATGTATTTGTCAAGGGCCCGGGCTCAGGAAGGGAAGCAGCAATTCGCGCACTTCAGGCAAATGGCCTTCAAGTAACAAGTATCAGTGACGTAACGCCCGTTCCGCATAACGGATGTCGTCCGCCAAAACGTAGAAGAGTCTGATTAGGAGGTGCAAACAGAATGGCAGTAAACAGAGTTCCTGTTCTTAAAAGATGCAGATCACTCGGATTGGATCCGGTTCATTTAGGAATAGATAAGAAATCAAAAAGAGGCGTCGCAAGCGGAAGACGCCCGAGCAAGAAGAGCGAATACGCACTTCAGCTCCGCGAAAAGCAGAAAGCCAAATTTATTTATGGCGTATTGGAGAAACCTTTCAAGAATTATTACCTTAAGGCAAGGCAGATGAAGGGCCTTACAGGCGATAACTTGATGATTCTTCTTGAGTCAAGAATTGACAACATCATTTTCCGTGCAGGACTTGCAAGGACCCGTGCAGAGGCTCGTCAGATTGTCAGCCATAAGCAACTGACAATTAACGGCAAGGGTGTTAATATTCCGTCATACGGGGTTAAAGCCGGTGATGTCATCCGGGTAAAGGAAAACTGCAAGAATTCCGTAAGGTATGCGCAGATTAAGGAAATAACCGAAGGAAGACTTGTTCCGGGATGGCTTGAGGCGGACCTGGAAAACCTGACCGTTAAGGTTGTTGAATTACCCAAGAGAAGCGATATCGACGTCCCGGTTGATGAGATGCTTATTGTCGAGCTGTACTCTAAGTAAGATGGGCGTTATTTTAACTATTATAACCGAAAGGGAGGGCCTATGTTCGAATTTGAAAAACCAAACATTGATGTTGTTGAGATTTCAGAAGACAAAAAATACGGCAAATTTACTTTAGAGCCTTTGGAAAGAGGCTACGGAACAACGCTCGGTAATTCCTTAAGAAGAGTAATGCTTTCATCTCTGCCCAGCGCAGCGGTAAGTCAGATAAAAATAGCAGGCGTCCTTCATGAGTTCACAACAATTCCCGGTGTCAAGGAAGACGTTACCGAGATTGTAATGAATATCAAGGATCTGGCAATCAAAAATAACAGTGCAACGGACGAGCCGAAAATTGCTTATATCGATTTTTCGGGAGAGGGTGTTGTAACTGCGGCAGATATCCAGGTGGACCAGGATATAAAAATTGTTAACCCGGATCTGGTAATAGCCACGCTTGACGGAGGCGCAGACAGCAAGCTTTATATGGAACTGACCATTACCAAGGGCAGAGGCTATGTGAGCGCGGAGCGTAATGCTTCCGAAAACAGTGCGGTTGGCGTTATTCCGGTCGATTCCATTTACACGCCGGTTAACCGTGTAAATATTCAGGTTGAAGACACACGTGTAGGTAATATTACCGACTTTGATAAATTGACGGTAGAAGTATTCACCAACGGAGCACTTGCCCCGGACGAGGCTATCAGCCTTGCCGCAAAGATTTTAAGCGAGCATTTGAACCTGTTCGTCAATCTTTCGGAAAATGCCAAGGCAGCAGAGGTCATGGTGGAGAAGGAAGAGGATGACAAGGAAAAAGCACTTGAAATGAGCATTGACGAATTGGAATTGTCGGTTCGTTCTTACAACTGCTTGAAGAGAGCGGGAATAAACACAGTAGAAGAACTCACTAACAAGACAGCAGAGGAGATTATGAAGGTCCGCAACCTTGGGCGCAAGTCACTGGAAGAGGTTTACGGCAAACTTAAGGAGCTGGGTCTTGAATTGAAGAGTTCAAACGAGGAATAATTTAGGAGGTTTTTGGCCATGGCCGGACATAGAAAATTATCTAGGACTTCTGACCAGAGAAAGGCTCTGCTCCGCAATCAGATTACAGCCCTTATTTATAACGGCAAGATTGTTACGACAGAGGCTAAAGCAAAGGAGATTCGCAAGAAGACCGAATATCTCATTGCTCTTGCGGTAAGGGAGAAGGATAACTTTGAAGAGGTTACCGTTCAGTCCAAAGTTGCACGCAAGGATAAGGACGGCAAACGTGTCAAGGAAGTCGTAGACGGCAAGAAAGTTACAGTATTTGATACAGTAGAGAGGAAGATAAAAAAAGATATGCCTTCCCGTCTTCATGCAAGAAGGAAAATGCTCAAGATTCTCTACCCCGTAAAGGAGGTCCCCGAGAAGAAGGCAGGTCGTAAGAAAGGCACAAAGGAAGTGGACCTTGTTGCAAAGCTCTTCGACGAGATTGCGCCAAAGTATACCAACCGCGACGGCGGCTACACCAGAATTGTAAAGATCGGCCAGCGTAAGGGAGACGGAGCCTTGGAAGTTCTTATCGAGCTTGTATAATATTATTACATTATTACCATGATAAAGAAAGGCTGTTGCATTGTGCAGCAGCTTTTTTGCATTATCGGGGCATTATTGCGGTAAAAGCGGTAATTTGATATAAATAATGTGTAACCTTGGCAGTGATTTTATCGGTGTATAGGGTGAGGAGGTTATTGAAAGCCATGGAAGATTCAAAGATTGTAGATTTATATCTTGACAGGGATGAGAGGGCAATCAGCGAGACTTGCGACAAATACGGCCGCCGCATTGCTGCTGTTGCCAAAAACATTCTAGGCGATGAAGAAGATGCGAAGGAATGCGAAAATGATACTTACCTTAAAGCATGGAATTCCATACCGCCCCACGAACCGAGAGCATATTTCTTTGCATTTCTTGCAAGGATAGCAAGGCATATAGCCATTGATCTTTGCAGGGGAAAGAGCCGTGCGAAGAGGTATGCATTGATAGTGGAGCTCTCCGATGAGATGGAGGAGTGCATCCCCTCCCCTGATGATACCGAATGCAGGGTCGAAGAGCATATTCTCGGCGAGGCTATAAGCACCTTCCTGTGGGGAATAAAGGAGGACGAAAGGTATATGTTTATCCGCAGATACTGGTATGTGGACAGCATAGCAAAGCTTGCTTCCGAGCTTGATGCGGGGCATAGCAAGGTAAAAACCGGGCTGTATCGTACCAGGCAAGCATTAAAAGAATACCTGATTAAGGAGGGTTATGATTTATGAGAGGAAAAGAATTGCTTGACAAAATGGAACATATTGCCCCCGAACTTATCGAGGGGGCAACGGATACCGCAGGCCTCGAGGCTGCGGGCAAGGAAAGTAAGGACAGCCGGCCCGGTACGAAAGGCAAGGGGAAGGCTGCAGGCTGGATAAAATGGGTTGCAGTGGCGGCGTGCGTCTGCGTTATTGCGGGAGCCGGAGCCATCTTGCGGTTTGTTGTATTTAATGGTGGAGAGAAAACAGCCGACAGAAAAGAAAACGTTTTTGCCATAGAATTGGCGACATATCCGGAGATGGCGGTATATCCTCACGAGTTGGATTATGTAAAACCCAACGGCGAATTTGATGAGAAATTGTATGATGACATAGACATGTGGCACGATGATGTCAATGCGCAAAGGGAAATGGGAGCTGCCTACACGGGAGGACTGAACGATTATTTTAAGCAGTCTGTAAGCACTTTCCTTTCAAACAGTGAGGGTGTAAACAGAATTGTTTCCCCGACGAATATTTATATGGCGCTGGGCATGCTGGCAGAAATTACCGAAGGACAGAGCCGTGGGCAGATTCTCAATCTGCTCGGGGCCGACAGCGTTGAGCAGGTCAGAAGTGACGCCTATGCAATCTGGAACGGAAATTATCGTGATGACGGAAGCACCAAGTCAGTTATGGCAAGTTCAATCTGGATGAATGAGCAGATTGATTTTAATAAGGAAACCCTGAAAAATTTGTCAGAGAATTACTTTTCTTCATCCTATAAGGGGAAAATGGGCAGCGAAGAGTTTAACAAGGCGTTGCAAAGCTGGCTGAACAACGAAACAGGCGGTCTCCTGGAAGAGCAGGCGGGGATGGTTGAAATGACTCCGGATACGATTATTGCCCTGGCCACCACAATTTACCTTAAGGCAAAATGGAATGATGAATTTCTGGCAGAGAATAATACTCAAGGGATTTTCCACGCAGCTGCAGGGGATGAGGAGTGTGAATTCATGAATCAGCGCAGTAGCGGCCGATACTGGTTCGGCGAGAATTTTTCCGCAATAAGCCGGTATATGCTTAATGACGGGTCAATGTTTTTTATTCTGCCGGATGAGGACGTAAGCGTGGATGAGCTCCTTCAGGATAAGGAAATGCTGGATTTTCTCGTCAGTGAAAAGTACGAGTGGCCAAAATGCAAGGAGCTGATGATAAACCAGACAATTCCGAAGTTTGATGCAGCCTCTGACATAGACATTGCCGACGGGCTGAAGAGTTTCGGGATTACGGACGTATTTGACAGTGGTGCAGCGGACTTTTCACCGCTTACAGATGATGTAAATGCCTTTCTTACCGATGCTACGCACGCAGCCAGGGTCAGGATTGATGAGCAGGGCTGTGAGGCTGCGGCCTTTACGGTGATGATGGCGGGTGCGGGAATGCCGCCTGAGGAAGAGGTGGATTTCAAAGTGGACAGACCCTTTATTTTCATGATTACGGGGCCGATGGGACTCCCGCTTTTTGTGGGTGTGGTTAATCAGCCGTAAGAAGGAAAAAGGCAGGGGTGAGAAAATTTTGATTTTCATATGACAAAAAGTAAGGATTATTAGTGGAAATGAAGTTGACCGTATTCGGAGAAGTCCTGTGGGACATATTTGATAAGGAACGGAAAATCGGAGGTGCGCCCTTCAATTTCGCGGCCCATGCAGTAAAGCAGGGTTGCGAAGTTGAATTCATTTCCGCCGTCGGGTGTGACGAGTCGGGGGAGGCTGCGCTTATGGAGTGCAAAAGGCTGGAAATACCCACGGCAGGTATTCTGAAATGCAATAAGCCCACCGGATATTGCCGGGTCACTTTGAAAAACGGACTGCCGGACTACGAGCTGGTCAGGGAGGTGGCTTATGATTATATAAGTATTCCGGAGTCCTGCAAGAAAAATGACGACAGTGGGACAATGGCGGAGGTGTTATGCTTCGGGACCCTTGCCCAGAGAGGTGAAATCTCCCGTGCCACGCTCGCGGAGCTGTTAAAGCGTCCATGGAAGGAGGTCTTCTTCGACATAAATATCCGTCAGAATTTTTATTCGACGGAAATAATTGACGAATCTTTGAGAGTAACTACAATGTTGAAGGCATCCCGGGAAGAAGTAGATGTATTGAACATATTGGGCATAAGCGGCAACACGCCGGAGGAGATGTGCCGTGCCGTCACAAATAAATATCCGAACCTGAAAATGGTCATCATCACCCTCGATTCCGACGGGGCGTTCGTTTATGAACGGGAAAAGGATGCATTTACCTATTCGGCAAAGCCGGATTGCAAGGTAGTGTCAACCACAGGCGCAGGCGATGCTTTCGGCTCGGCATTTCTTACAGGATATCTTAAAAAATTGAGTATCCGGGAATGCATTGAAAGAGCAAGCGCCGTTGCCGCCTGCGTTGTGGAAAATTTAGGAGCAATCCCCGAATATCCAAGCGCTTTAAAGGAGTATCTGGGCATAGAATGAAGATTTTGCTGATTGCGATAAATGCGAAATATACTCACATGAATCCGGCGGTCTATTCAATCCGGGCATATGCCGGGCCGCTCGGTGAGCATATGGATATTGCCGAATATACAATAAACCTGAGTCTGCAGGAGGTGCTGAGAGACATAGAAAGAAGAAACCCGGAGGTCATAGGCATTTCCTGCTATATCTGGAACATAAACTTTATAGGCGAGCTGCTTAAGGCCTTGGAAAAGGCATCCGGGAGCAGGCAGATTTTTCTTGGAGGTCCGGAGGTCTCATATAATCCACGGGAGGTTTTGGAACGATTTCCCATGGTAGACGGAGTCTTTTGCAAAGAAGGTGAAGTCTCATGGAAAATGGCCGCCGCACAGCTGGTGAACAGAGGGAAAATATCAGGCGAAATACCGGGACTGATGCTGCAGGGGACTGACGATGTGAAAAAACGCGAGAATTATGCGGCCGAGCCCGTAGACATGGATGATATTCCCTTTATTTATGATAACCTGAGCATTTTCCGAAACAGGATGCTGTATTACGAAACCTCAAGGGGATGCCCTTTCAGATGCAGCTACTGCCTGTCATCAATTGAGAAAGGGATGCGTTTTCGCAGCCTGAAGTTAGTGTTGCCGGAGCTGAAGCATTTTCTGGACGGACGGGTCAGGATTGTCAAGTTTGTGGACAGGACATTTAATGCGGACCGGGAACGTGCCATGAAAATCTGGCGATATCTTGCAGAAAATGACAACAAAGTTACAACCTTTCATTTTGAAGTCGAAGGAAGTCTGCTGACGGACGAAGAAATTGATTTTCTGCAAAAAGTGCGGAAGGGTCTTTTCCAGCTTGAAATAGGCGTGCAGACGGTTAATCCGAAGACACTCTCGGAAATATGCCGAAACACAAAGACAGAGAAGATAAAAAACGCGGTAACAAGGCTGACCGCCGCCGGCAATATCCACATCCATTTGGATCTGATTGCGGGGCTGCCGTTTGAGGATTTTGAGAGCTTCAGGCATTCATTTAACGAGGTATATTCCTGGGGAGGTGATATGCTGCAGCTGGGATTTTTGAAAATCCTTCACGGAACGGTCATGGAAAAAAAAGCTGCGGATTACAAAATGAAACGGGACACAAGCGCACCCTATGAGGTAAAGTCCACGGCCTGGATAAGCGGGGATGAAATGGAGATCCTTCACGGAATTGAGGAGCAGCTGAACAGATATGGAAACAGCGGGGCGTATAAATATACAATGCCGGCCGTGCAGAGGTTGTCTGATGGTCCGTTTGACATGTATGAAACCATTGATGCATATTATAAAAGCAATCCCGAAAGGTTTGATAGGGAATCCCGTATCAGCGCCTATGAAATGTTAAGGGAAGTGATAGGCGCACGACTTGCCGCATTGAATGAAAGCCGGGCCGGGAACAGTGAAAAAAACAACGGGGAAAACCGTAAGAAAAGAAGCGCAAAAATCAGCGGGGAATATGGGAATCAGGCAGCGGAAATGAAGCACTTTGACGCCCTGTTGCTGATTGATTTATATAAAAAAGAAAAATTAAAGGCCAGGCCGGATTTCTTCGGAGGAGGAGTCGAGCAAAAGCGCAGGCAGAGGGAAATGCGAAGAAACGGCAGCCTAAAACGCGGGGGGCCAAAGGAAAGCGTTCATGTTGAATTTTTCGATTTTGACGTAGAGTTGTTTATGCGGACAGGACAGATATCCGCGGCAGATTGCAGGGTGTTTTTTCTCTATGAGGACCAGGGACCGGCAAAGGAGATAGGCATTAAAAAGGAGAATTTATAACAGATTTGAAGGCACTATCCAAAGATGTCCGGCAAAACATAAAAAAGGGCACAGCCGCCGCTGTGCCCTTTAATTATTCCACGTAATTCCCCTTTCCGTCGTTCCATTTCCAGGAGCGGACATCCGGCAGGTCAATGCCGAAATCTTTGATATATTGGCGATGCTCCACCAGTTTATCCTTCATCAGCTGGATAAGATATGCACCGCGATTGCCAAGACCTGGGAGCATTCCGATTGCACCGATGACAAGATTGAATCTGTCGACGCCGTTCAGCACGCGCATATCAAACGGCGTGGTTATAGTGCCCTCTTCGATGTAGCCGCGCACCTTGAGGTTGCGGTTGTGACGGAGATAGGTCAGCTCGTGAATCAGTGTAGGATAGCCGTGGTAAGCAAACAAAATCGGCTTATCCTTCGTGAAGAGCAGGTCATATTCCTCGTCGGTCAGTCCGTGAGGATGCAGATAATGCGGCTGCAGTTTCATCAAATCCACTACATTTATCAGTCGGATTTTGATTTCCGGCAGCTCGTGACGGAGAATTGTAACGGCCGCAAGCGTTTCCATCGTGGGCGTATCGCCGCAGCAGGCCATGATAATGTCAGGCTCCTGCCCCCGGTCATTGGAGGCCCAGTCCCAGATTCCGATACCTTGGGTACAGTGCTTGACCGCCCGGTCCATGGTCAGCCACTGGGGTCGGGAGTGTTTGCTGGCAACAATGACGTTGACATAGTTACGGCTCTTAATACAATGGTCAAAGCAGGAAATCAGGCAATTGGCATCCGGTGGCAAGTACATGCGCACCACATCGGCCTTTTTATTTGCCACATGGTCTAAAAAGCCGGGGTCCTGATGTGTAAAGCCGTTGTGGTCCTGCTGCCAGACGTGGGAGGCCAGAATGTAGTTCAGCGAAGCGATATCCTGTCTCCAGGGGAGTTCACTGCACATTTTTATCCATTTTGCGTGCTGGGCAAACATCGAATCCACGATTCGTATAAATGCCTCGTAGCTGTTGAAAAAGCCGTGTCTGCCGGTCAGCAGGTAGCCCTCGAGCATGCCCTCGCACATGTGCTCTGAAAGTATTGAGTCTATTACCCTGCCGTTCGGGTCGAGGTGTTCGTCAACCCCTTCAATCTGAGGGTCAATGAACTTGCGTCCGGTCACCTCGAACACTGCCTGGAGCCTGTTGGAGGCGGTTTCATCCGGGGCAAATATCAGGAAATTCCGTGCATCCATGTTCAGTTTCATCACATCCCGGACATATTTCCCGAGTTCTTTCATGTCCTGCGCTTCAACCGTACCCGGAGCGGGAACGTCTACGGCATACTCTCTGAAATCGGGGGTGCGCAGCTCGCGCAGAAGCAGGCCTCCGTTGGCATGAGGATTGGCTCCCATGCGGCGTGTTCCCGTCGGCGGGAAGTCTCTGAGCATTTTAACCGGTTGACCTTCCATGGTGAACAGTTCCTGCGGCCTATAAGAACGCAGCCACTCTTCAAGCTGCGGCAAATGTGCTTCGATTTCTTTCTCGTTTGCAAGGGTAAAGGGAATCTGGTGCGCCCTCCAGCTGCCCTCCAGGGGCTTGCCGTCTACAACCTCGGGGGCGGTCCAGCCCTTGGGAGTTTTCAGGATGATTACGGGCCATTTAGGCCTGGTATAATCGCCGGTTTCACGGGCGTAATTTTGAATGCGTCTAATTTCACGGATTGCCCAGTCCAGAGTCGCCGCCATGGCCTGGTGCATTTTCTCGGGCTCGGAGCCTTCAACGAATCTCGGCTCCCAGCCGCAGCCTCTGAAGAAATACTCAAGCTCCTTACTGCTTATTCTTGCAAAAATCGCGGGGTTGGCAATCTTGAAGCCGTTCAAGTGCAAAATGGGAAGGACGGCACCGTCGGTAATCGGATTTACAAATTTATTCCCGTGCCAGGAGGTGGCAAGGGGGCCCGTTTCAGCCTCTCCGTCCCCCACAACACAAGCCGCAATAAGGTCCGGATTATCCAGAACAGCTCCGAAAGCGTGGGCAAGGGAATATCCCAGCTCGCCGCCCTCATGAATGGAGCCGGGAGTCTCAGGCGCAACATGGCTGGCGATACCCTCCGGGAACGAAAACTGTTTGAAAAGTTTTTGCATTCCCTCCTTATCCCGGGAAATGTTGGGATATATTTCACTATAACTGCCGTCCAGCCAGTCATGGGCGACCATTGCATTGCCGCCGTGGCCGGGACCCGAAAGATATATCATATTCAGGTCGTCTCTTTTAATGACACGGTTCAGATGTGTATAAATGAAATTCTGACCCGGGCAGGTGCCCCAGTGGCCGACAATCTTTTTCTTAAGATCTGACGGCTCCAGGGGTCTGTCAAGAAGAGGATTATCCAGCAGATAAAGCTGGCATGCGGTCAGATAGTTGGACGCCCGCCAATAAGCATCTATCTGTTTCAGTTCTTTTTCGGACAGAGGAGGCTTTTTTGAAAGCCTGGTACTTGCTTTTGGCCTCATATTAACTTTACCTTCAACCGATTTAGACATGATATTAGTCTCCGTTTCTGTTGTTTAAGGGAATTTTAGCACAAGCGGGGCCGGTATTCAATTAAGTTGAGGTTTTGTTTTCATAGAAAAAATGTTATTATACTCAATCAGAGAAAGAATATGACACTGAAGAATATGACGCTGATAAAGGCGGAGAAAATTTCATATACTTATCCCGTGGCATCCGATGATGTCGCCGAAGGAGAGGCAACGTCTGCGCCGGCTGACCGTGCAATCGAGGACGTGGAGCTGACAATTGAAGCCGGCGAGTTCATCTGTATCTTAGGGAGAAACGGTTCGGGGAAGTCCACGCTTGCCCGCCATTTGAATGCCCTTTTGCTTCCCGATGAGGGGACATTGTGGATTGACGGGATGGATTCCCGGGATGAGGGAAAGGTTTGGGATATCCGCAGTCTGGTCGGGATGGTTTTTCAGAATCCCGACAACCAGATTATCGGGTCGATGGTGGATGAGGATGTGGCCTTCGGCCCTGAAAATATCGGTATGCCCTCTGTGGACATCCGCCGTGAGGTGAGACTTGCACTTGAGAAGGTAGACATGAGTGAATATGCCAAGGCATCCCCGAACAGGCTTTCCGGCGGCCAGAAGCAAAGGACCGCCATAGCGGGGATTCTTGCCATGCACCCGAGATGCATTGTTTTGGACGAATCAACCTCAATGCTGGACCCGAGAGGACGCAGGGAAGTTATGTCTACAGTGAAGGAATTGAACAGGAATCACGGAATAACGGTAATCTGTATTACGCATTATATGGACGAGGCATTGCCGGCGGATCGAATATTTGTCATGAATGAGGGAAGTATAATTATGGAAGGTATGCCCAAGGATATCTTTTCAAGGCCCGACGAGCTTGAAAAGATCGGCCTGAGGCTTCCGCAGATCAGTCAGCTTGCCTGGGAGCTTAAGAAGGCGGGACTGGACATACCTGCAGGCATCACAACCCGTAAGGAGCTGAAAGCAGCCGTTTTGTCGCTGAAGGACAAGGACAATGAATTGCGCGAACAGGGACCGCGCTTGTAAGCAGGGCAATGTATTGCAAGAATAGGGCATGCGAATGAATATCAAACTGGAAAATGTCAGCTACATATATAATCACGGAACGCCTCAAGAGGTGACGGCGCTTAATGATGTCAGCCTGGATATCGGCGGGGATGCATTTATCGCAATCATCGGAAGCACGGGTTCGGGAAAATCCACTTTGATTCAACTGCTGAACGGTCTGGAAAAGCCAAGCAGCGGCAGGATTACATTTGACGGAGAGGAAATCTACGGCAAAAAGGATGAAAAAAAGCTTCTTCGCGACCTCAGGCGCCGCGTGGGACTGACTTTCCAGTATCCGGAGCATCAGCTTTTTGAAAGTGATGTTTACGCCGATGTGGCCTTCGGTCCGAAAAACCTCGGCTCAGATAAGGAAGATATTGACCGCAGGGTTAAGCGGGCGCTGGCAGCAGTGGGAATTGACGAGGAATTTTATTCAAAATCACCTTTTGAACTGTCGGGAGGAGAAATGCGCCGGGTGGCAATAGCCGGCATCCTTGCGATGGAGCCGGGCATGCTCATCTTTGATGAGCCCACGGCCGGTCTTGACCCGCTGGGCAAGGTGGAGATTCTCAATAAACTGAAAAAAATCCAGCAGGATAATCACATTACGGTTATTTTGGTTTCACACAATATGGAGGAGGTTGCCGCATACGCGGACAGGGTAATTGCCCTCAATGACGGCATGGTTGTCTACGACCTTCCGGTACGCGAAATATTCTCACAGATTGAGGGTCTGGAGAGCATCGGCCTGATGGCGCCTGAGGTAAAATATTTTGCCGAAGAGCTAAAGGCTGCGGGACTTGATATGGATACGGATGTCATTACGGTGGAAGAGGCCTGCAGGGCAATAGTGGAAGCACTAAAGTAACAGAGCATGTTCAGAGACATAACGATCGGGCAGTACTACCCGGCCAATTCCATATTGCACAGGCTGGACCCCAGAGTAAAGCTTCTGGGGGTGCTGGTATATATTTCCGCTCTTTTCATTGTCAATAATATATGGGGCTGCATTTTCCTGATGACGGCACTCGTCTTAATAATTATTATTTCCCGGATACCTCTAAGTTACATTCTTAGGGGAATGAGGATGATTGTTTTTCTGATAATCGTAGCAGTGTTTTTCAACCTGTTCTTCACTGAAGGAAACATACTTTGGCAGTGGTGGATTTTTAAGCTGACTGAGGAGGGAATCATTCGTGCAGCATTCTTCGCTCTTCGGCTGGTTTTTGTCATTATGGGCTCATCTATGCTGACATATACCACTACTCCCACCACACTGACCGGGGGTTTTGAGAAGGCCCTTTCCCCGCTTCGGGTTATCAGATTTCCCGTCCACGAAATGGCTATGATGATGTCTATTGCCTTGAGATTTATTCTGGTACTGACCGAGGAGGTAAATAAAATAATCAAGGCTCAGCTTGCCAGAGGCGCGGATCTTGAGACCGGAGGCCTGATTAA
Source organism: Lachnospiraceae bacterium (assembly GCA_050944475.1). GTDB lineage: Bacteria > Bacillota > Clostridia > Lachnospirales > Lachnospiraceae > RGIG5612. The sequence goes on along the minus strand of JBMNRD010000001.1, from coordinate 311,744 downwards.
AAGGGCAAAGGGGATGATTCCCATATTGATTCCGCTTTTTGTGTCTGCATTTCGCAGGGCGGCGGATCTGGCAACCGCCATGGAGGCAAGGTGCTACCACGGCGGGGATAATCGTACCAAGATGAATCCCCTGAAGTATGAACGCAGGGACATAGTTGCATTCCTTGTGTTGTTAATTTATTTGCTGCTGGCAATAGGCCTGAGAATCTGTATGGACAATTTCCTGGAATGGGGTCGTATCTGAATGAAAAGAATAAAACTTACAATTGCATATGACGGAACGAATTATGTGGGCTGGCAGGTTCAGAAAAACGGAATCGCGGTAGAGCAGGTCATAAACGAGCATCTTTGCGCATTGCTGAATGAGGAGACTACCGTTATCGGCTGCAGCAGGACAGATTCGGGGGTACATGCTTTGGGAAATGTTGCGGTATTTGATACGGGCACAAGGATTCCTCCCGGGAAAATAAGTTATGCGCTTAACCAAAGACTGCCTGAGGATATTCGCATTGTTTCATCCTGCGAGGTCGCCCGGGATTTTCATCCCAGATATGAGGCAAAGGCAAAGACTTATGAGTATAAAATTTTGAACAGTCGTTGTAATTTACCCACTGTCCGGCTGTATACGGACTATGTATATTACGAGTTGAATGTTGATAAAATGAAGGAGGCTGCGGCATATCTTTTGGGCGAGCATGATTTCAAAGCATTTTCGTCTGCCGGGGGACAGCAGAAAACCACCGTGCGTACAATATACTCTATTGATGTGGATTCTGAACTGCTCAATCCGGACAAGGACCCGAAAGAGGACGGCGCGGAGGGTTATCGCCCGCAGCTGATAACCATCAAAATTTCCGGCAACGGTTTTTTGTACAATATGGTGAGAATTATTGCGGGGACCCTTGAAAAGATAGGGATGGGCGTTTATCCCCCGGCTCATATGAAAGAGATATTAGACAAATGTGACAGGCGCCTGTCCGCTTCCAGGGCTCCTGCCCGGGGTCTGACTTTAGTGAAAATAGATTATTAAAAATGAATAGTTTCAGATAAATGCTTTTGTTCAAACTGCTCTAAATAAAACAGATTATTGAAAAAGGCTTGACAATATTCAGAAAAACATTACCATGTAACCTATAATAATATATGTGAACGGGCTACCGCATAATACACACAGCGGTTGCTTTGCCGTCTTTGCAATCGGAGGCGCGAAATATCAGACTTCCGGATTCATAGTATAGCAAAGTTGAGACAAAGATCATTATGTGGTGCACAGATTTTTAGAAAGCGCGCGGAATGTCGGAAAAAGAAAAGGATTTGAAACGTTTAAGCCGGAAGGAGCTGGTTGAAATTATTTATCAATACCAGCAAAGCGACAAGGAGCTTCGTGCAGAAAACGACGCACTTAAAAGCGAATTGGAAGATCGCCGTATAAAAATTGAAAACGCGGGATCAATTGCGGATGCGGCCATGGAGTTGAATAATGTGTTCGGAGCCTCACAGGGCGCTGCGGATATGTATATGGAAGAAATGCGCCGGGCAATGGAAGAGGCGGGATTTCAATCCAAAGAGATAATTGATGGCGCGGTAAAGCTTGCCAACAGCCTGAAGGAGAGAACCCGCAGGGAATGTGATGAAATGAAAAAAAGCACTAAAGAAGAGTGCGCCCGCATGAAAAAGGTAACAAGAGATTATATGTTGTCCTTTGAGGCAGTCAGACTCCTCATGGAAGACATGGAAGATGAAGCATAAACTAATACAACTATAACCGTCGGATAAAAATGCAGGGGGGATATACGCAGATTTGAGGGATTATACTTGACGGGAAAAACGAGGCGGCAGGTGATTTTGCCTTCCGAGGAACGGGTTAAGGCGGAACGCCGCAGGTTAAAACAAAAAGCTGCATATAGAAGGGCGTTTCGCGGTACAATTAACACGCTTTTAATAGTTGCCGCCATTGCTGTTCTTATTTCTTCTCTTATTCTGCCGGTTATGCAGGTATCGGGCGATAGCATGGCCCCCGTTCTGAAAAACGGGGACATTATCGTACTGATCAAGACAAAAGATTTCAGGGCGGGAGATTTAATCAGTTTTACTTGGAATAATAAAACACTTCTCAAGCGAGTAATTGCCGGTGCGGGAGACTGGATTACCATTGACGGCGAAGGCAGGGTTTTTGTGAACGGGAACCTGCTTGAGGAACCATATGTGAATGAACCCGGATTGGGGGAAAATGATGTGGAATATCCATATCAGATTCCCGAAAACAGTTATTGGGTTATGGGAGATAAGAGAGTTTCTTCCATTGACTCGCGGAGTTCTTTGATAGGATGCGTGAATCACGACCAGATAATAGGAAAGGTACTTTTCCGGATATGGCCGCTCAAGGGTTTGGGAGCGCTGGAAAAAAGGTGGGCGTAGCATGCACAAAAATTTAACGAAAACCTATATCCGAAAACTGAAACAAAAACGGCGCAGGAAGCAGAAGGTCGTCAGCATAGTATGCATTCTTGCGCTTATTATTTCCATGGGTGTTTTCTGGCAGCTGAGAATTGTGGGGCTTACAATGACCCGGGAGGCATGCTGCAATAAGATTGAACACGTGCATGATGAAAGCTGTCTTGCAGAACCGGCTTCCGGGGATACATCTTCCGCAGAGCCGGTGTATTGCTGTGGCCTTGAGGAGCATGTTCATAGTCTGGAATGTTATTCCGATCCGTCTGCGGATGTGGAAAATGAAGATATTTGGGAGGCAACCCTGCCTGCCCTTACGGGGAATGCAGCGGCGGATTTGGTAAATGTCGCCCGTTCCCAGATCGGTTATGTTGAAAGTACCCGGAACGTGGAATTTGACAGGCATGAAGACGGTACCCACAGCGAGAGGGGCTATACACGCTACGGCGCATGGGCGGGCCATGCCTATATTGACAACTGGTCGGCGGCATTTGCCTCATTCTGCCTGCATTATGCCGGAATCGGTGAGGATGCGGCACCCTATAATACCGGCTGCAACACAATGCTGCAAATGTGGCAGGGTGTCGGCAAATTTGTTTCGGCAGACGGATATACGCCCTCGGAAGGCGATCTGGCTTTCATGGATAAGGACGGAAATGGAACAGTCGACGGCGTGGGAATTATCTGCGACCTGACAGCCGACGGATTTACCGTTGTAGAGGGCAATTCCGATGAATGCGTTGAAGAGAGGTATTACTTCTTCTCATCCGCCGCGGTAGCGGGCTATGGTGTGCTGGGGTCAGTTAAAGAGCCGACAGAATCGGAGACATCCGAGGAGCCGCCGGAAACTGAATCAGCTCCGGGACCGGAGATTGAGGAGACCGCCGAATCCGAACAGACTGCCGAATCTGAGCAGAGCATTAAAACCGGGGCAGCGTCGGAATCCGAGAATGCCTTAGAGTCCGGGACCGCTGTTGAGACCGGTATTGAAGAAAAAACTCCGGAGGAAGAGTCCCCCAGGGGTGCAAATACTAAAGGCCTTAAAAGCAACTCCGGCAATGAAGGGTCGTTCTTCTACGCCAAGAGTCCCCCGCTCAGGTCACCTCCGTTTGACACGGAGCTGGACGAATACATTACTTCAGTCACCGGCTCGGGAACCATAAAAATAGGGACTTATTACAGAACGCTCTTGGAGATGGCTTTTGAACTTCCGGCGAGTGTTATTGAGAGTACCATGAATGCAGGAGGAAGTTTTACTTTCCAGCTTCCGGCAGCGATTATCCTTTCGGATCCGCTGGTTGCCAACGGTCCTTACTCGGCCTACGATGTGGGCAGCAATCCTTTGAGGCTGGCCTTCACCTACAGTTTTATTGATGACGGAGACGGAACCTTCAGCATTGTAATAGATTATGATGAGGAATTTGCTCAAGAAGCCATCGACGGCGGCGGCATCGTCGACAATTTATTGCGCTTCCGTTGCTATATCAACGGCGACGACGATGAGAATCTTGACGGCATTCAGATAATTTTTACGGACGACTGTACGCTTGACATTCCCCCGGATGAAATAACCGAGGAATATGACATAACTGCACAGAAGACCGGTGCTCTTGAGATCGGTGATGTATTAAGGTACGAGGTTACCGTAAACTCCGTCAGGGGAACACCCGACGAGGTGGTGCTTGCGGATGTGTTTACATATGCCGGGGACGGCAGTGTGTCATCTCCTGCGCTTGTTTCCGTAACAAAGCATCTGGCAAACAGTACTTCGGAGCCCGTTGAAGCTGAGGCCGTATTCACTCCGAACGGCCAGAATGCATATAATATGGCAATGACTCTTCCGCAGCTGATGGCCGGTGAGTCCTACACCATTATTTATGAATATCAGGTGACAGGACTTGAGGGAGAAGTAAATGTTTCCGCAACCAATGAAATTACGGCCAGCTCCAGCGATGGAAACGATTCCGTATCGGATATTGCCGAGTACATAATATACAGGCAGAAAAGGAAGATTGTCAGCAAGCACGGTTTCGCGCAGGATGACGATATCATAAAGTGGGTTATTAATATAAATGAAAGGCGTGCGGACATTGCCGGCAAGATACTTACGGACCAAATGCTCCCGGAGGCAATCGGAGGCGACAGCGGAATTCTTATCACAAAGAACGGCTGGTGGCCGCCGGCGGTGCTCGGTGTGGATTATGAATTTATTTATGACGCACACGACAATGTAACCGGCATTCGTTTTCTGCCTGCGGACGGTTCTGCTGAAAATAAAAATCTTTATTGGATTCAATATGAAACCAGGGCGGATGCGGAATACGGCGAAGACATAATCGTTGACAACCACGCGAATTTTGACGAAGAGAGCTCCGATTGGAGCGTTGAAATAACCGGCGGCGACTTTGATAAAGTCTCCGGCGGGCACACTTTGGTGTCGGAAGGTGTGTATAACATCACCTGGACGGTTACGGTGGATGTTCCGGCAAACGGAATTGCCCCGACTACAGAGTTCAGTGACACATTAAGTCCGGCGGGTCATTACATGACTCAGGCTCAGTGGAGTACGCTTGTTACCAATTTGCAAAACGCATGGGGAGCAGGCAACATTACTGCGCCCGCCCCGGTATATGATCCAAATGACAACACTAAAATCATCGGCTACAGCTTTGCCATTGCCGGTGAGTCGGGTGACCCCAATGTCCTGGCCAACGGGCTGTTCGAGACCATCGAATGGCAATATCAGGCCACGGCGGAAATGAACGGTGAAGAGTGCAGAAACTTTATCAACACATTTACCGACGGCTCAAAAACCCTGACCGTGCAGGAAAACATCAGCCCCAATGTCAAAAAGCTGAATGTACAGACCAATCAATAGGGCAATCCTTTCTTTTCCGAGGACAGCAAGTCCATGGCTTTCAACTACGAAACGGACAGGGACACTATCTTTGAGTGGATTGTGCAAGTTGATCCCAAGCAGGATGCATTGCAGTACCGGGTAGAGGATACACTTCCCGTAGGCGTGGAGCTTGCAGGATTAAAGGTAAGAGACGGTCTGACAGTGTGGAACTATAAGATTGACCAGGAAACCCACTATAACGTAAGTGTTGACGGAGGCATCATAAACGCGACAATACCGGGGTGGGGCAGCCAGACAAATGTCACAGGAAGCGTGGTTACCGACGGGGACGGCAGGGGTGTTGTCGATATTACGCTGACTCCGGCAAACGGTGTTTCCTCTACCATTCTGAGCAACACATTTTATATCGTTTATTATTGCAAATTCAAGGAATCCGCATGGCCGGAGAACGGGACCATCAGCCTTACCTTAAACAACTCCGTCAAGGTACAGGCGGACAGTTCCAATTACGGCCGGGCGGATAATACAATAGTTGCCAATCTTACCAAAATGAAGAAGGTCATTGACAAGTCCGGAATCTGGGATAAAAACTCACATACGATTACATATACCATTGACATAAATCCCGATGCGGAAAACCTTTTGGTAAGCGAGGACGGGCAGCTTGATCCGGAGACGCTGACTTTGACCGACATTTTGACCTATACCTGGACTTGTCAATCGGGTACGGGTGAGGTCGTGCTGAATCTGAATTCCGTGCTCTTGGAAAGAGAGATTGGAGGACAGTGGGAGACAGTTCCCAATGTTTCATGGGAGGCACATACCGAAATTGATCCGGATGACCCTACAATCAAGCATGCGCATATCGTAATGGAAATTCCCGACAGCGCACATTTAAGGCTTTCGTATATTTATTGTGTGAACTGCTCCATGACAGGCGGCATCAGTCTGACCAATACGATAACTCTTGAAGGAGAAGCTCAGCATTCGGACGAGGAGCCCATTAACATTGATGAAGAGGATTTTGAAACCTCCGGCGAGTCGAGCTGCAAGGAATTCAAGCTTGTAAAGTTAGATGCGGGCACCGGACTTCCCGTGGCGGGTGCGGAATTTACCGTATACAGGTGGGAGCTCAATGCGCAAACAGGTACTTACGAATGGGTGTCCACGGGCAAGACATATGTAACGGACAGCAATGGATCCTTTATCATCAGGTGTACGGATACCTATGAGGGAACCTCGACCAGGGTTTATGCTCACAATACGGCGTTTTGCATTATGGAGACCGCAGCCCCTGTCGGCTATATCATGCCCGATAATCCTATGAAGTATTATTTCTGGTACAGCAATAACCAGACTTCGCCGGACCACATGCCGGAAGATTTCATGTTGACTGCGGCGGATGTCGCTACCGCCAGCCGCCGCGCGGAGGCGGAAAATGAAAGGGAGTCGCCCTATTTGCTTCCCGAAACCGGAGGGCCGGGCGAGCTGATTTGTATATTCGGAGGTATTCTATTAACGGGTATTTCTCTGATATTAATAAAGAAATTCAGGTACTATTACAGACGCTGCCGCAGACGTTATAGCAGGCGCTATCGTGGAATGAGGTTAGGTTCGCGGCCTGTAAAGCCGGGCAGGGGCGTCGCGGCAAAGATGGATTACTGAAACCAAAAACAGGAAGGAACCAAAAACATGAAAACCTCAAAAAAATCCGTCGCATTGTTTTTAGGACTTGTTATGACGATATTGACGGGCATAAGTACTATGGCAGCCACAGTGACCGTGCCTGATGAAAGCCATACCTATGTCGCGTATCAGATTTTCACAGGTACGCAGGCCGAAAGCGAAGGCGCATTGGGTAATGTTCAGTGGGGAGACGGCATCGCTTCCTCAGCATTTCTGGATGCATTAAAGGCCGAAACAACTGCATTTTCAACCGGAACGTTTGGTGAAGGGGGCTATGTGGCCAATGTTTTTGCAGACTGCGTAACTGCTGCCGATGTGGCTGCGGCTTTTGTTGTATTTGCTGACGGCTCGGCTGCGGCTGAAAAGTTTGCAAAGCTGGCCCTGGCAAACAAGAGCAGCACATACACGGAATTAACCCCCGGCACAACTGATCTCGCGGACGGTTACTACCTTATCGTGGACACCACTAATGTGGAAGGGCAGGACGATGTGGCCAATCCCGCGGTTCTTCAGGTTACCAGAGATATTACAATTGCGGCAAAGACAGACAAGCCTTCGATTGACAAACAGGTATGGGATGAGGAAGCGGACGCCGAGGCGGGACACGCCGCAGGATGGGGTGAAAGCGCCGACCATGCTATCAATGAAACCTTCCAGCTCAAGCTTATTGCTACTCTTCCGGCCGACATCCGGTTTGACCGTTATGCTACATATGCGGTGAAATTTACGGATAACTGGTCAGAGGGCATAACCTATGAAGAAATAGTCAGTGTTGAGATAGATGACGTTACCCTGAACGCCGGGCAGTATTCATTGACAGTTAATGATATGAATCGCACAATGACTATCGAAATTGCGGATATCAAGGTATTGGGCGCGAATCTTACAGACGGTGCGGTAATTACCGTTATCTATAATGCTCATTTAAATGAGGATGCAGTAATCGCAAATACCGCAACAATTGCGGACGATACGGCGGATGACAATCAGAACGAGGTTTATTTGGAGTATTCCAACAATCCCGACGGCTCCGGTCTCGGAAAGACTCCGAAGGACGTGGTATATGTATTCACTTATGAAGTTCTTAATACAAAGTATGAGGGTTCCGCAGTCGTGGGCAATGAATTTTCAGGCGTCGGCTTCAAGCTTTATGAATCAAACGGAATTACCGAAGTTGAACTGATTTATGATACGGCTTTAGCTGCTTATCGTCCGGTAAAGGCAGGAGAGACTGCAGTGGAAATGTTCTCTGCCGAAACCACAGGTATTTTCAACATCAAGGGCCTTGATGCGGGAACTTATATTCTGAAGGAGACCACCACACCTGAAGGCTACAATACTTGCGAGGATATCATTGTTGTTATTTCCGCTACACATATTGAGGATGCGGATCATATCTCCGCAACCGTTACATTTACCGAGTTAAACAGCAACACCGACAACGACATCGTCAACAGGTCCGGCTCGGTCCTTCCCGAAACGGGCGGAATAGGAACAACTATCTTTTACATTATCGGCGGAATTTTGATTGTTGTTGCAGTTGTGCTTCTTGTTACAAGGAAGAAAGTTGCGTCAAAAAAAGATAATTTTGATTAATAAATAAGACGAGGCATAAGGACAGGGCGGGATGCCCTGCCCCGGGATGACAGGGGCGAATATCCAAGACGGCACGAAGTGCCGCCGGGACGTGACTCCGGTTGAAGAAGGGACATAATTATTGAAGAAACGATTATCAGCAATTATATTGGTTCTGATTTTCTTTATCGGAGTGTCCCTTATAATCTACCCGACGGCGGCGAATTATTGGAACCGGAGAACCCAGTCAAGGGTCATCAGCAGATATGAAGAGACTTTGCAGTCTATGGACAGGATGGATTTCTCAGACGTGTTTGCCGCAGCCGATGAATACAACCTTAAGCTGGCGGAGCTGACAGAACCCTTTTCTACGTTTGATGAGGTGGCCGGTTACGAAGATCTTCTTAACGTAGGCGGCAGCGGAGTAATGGGTTATATCACAATCGATAAAATCAATGTGGAATTGCCTATTTACCACGGAACCTCCGCTGAGGTGCTTAATTCGGCGGCAGGACACCTGGAGGGCAGCAGTCTGCCTGCCGGCGGACCCGGAACCCACAGTGTTTTTTCCGCGCACAGGGGATTGCCCAGTGCTAAACTTTTCACCCATCTTGATAAGTTGGAAGAGGGGGACGTTTTTACACTGACAATTCTGAACAGGGTTTTGACCTACGAGGTGGATCGGATAAGGATTGTCCTGCCTCATGAGATTGAGGGATTGCTTCCCGTCGAGGGAAAAGATTATTGTACATTGTTTACCTGCACGCCCTATGGAATCAACACACATCGACTGATGATTCGCGGGGTGAGAATTGAAACGGCAGCGCCTAAGCCGCTGATTTATGTGGCAAATGAGGCATACCGGATTAATCCGGTCATAGTGACGCCGGTGATTGCAGTACCCATGCTGCTGGTACTTTTAATAATTCTTCTTGCCAAGTATAGAACACGCGGGAAACGCAGATAGAGGAGGCGGAACATGCCACGAGGCTTGAGAATACCGATAATTTTTATATTGCTTCTGTCGGCGATGGCTGTGATTTGTGTTACAGCTTCCTTTGCCGAATGGGAAATGCCGGACACCTCAAGGACGGACTGCGCGGTTACTCTTACCTATGAAGATGAAACAGGTAATCCTATAACCGGCGGCGGCTTCACAGTGTATTATGTAGCCGGCATAAAGAATGACGGCGGCAATTTAAGTTTTGACATTTCGATGGGGAATTTTGCGACAAGCGGTGCGGTCCTGGATGACCTTGAAGACCCCGTGCTGGTCGAAAAGCTGGCCCTTTTTGCCGAAAAAAATAAATTAAAGGGAAAAACTTCTTCACTGGATGAACATGGCAAGCTGATATTTTCCGGTCTTGCCGTGGGTGTTCATTTAATTGTACAGACGGCGCCGGTGGAGGGATATTTCCCGATGGAGCCCTTCCTGATTACACTTCCCGTCCGGAATGCCGATAATGATTCCTGGGATTATGAAGTGGATGCCCTTCCCAAGGCAAAGATGAATCCTCTTCCCGTACAACCCACAGACTTGAGTGTGAGAAAAAAGTGGATTGACGACGGGAAAGACAGGCCCGCATATATTACGGTGCAGCTTTTAAGGAGCAGGGTAGTATATGACGAGGTAAGGCTCAGTGACGAAAATGCATGGACACACACATGGAATGACCTGGACGGCAACTACCTCTGGTCCGTTATTGAAACAAACATACCGAGGGGTTATAGCGTAAGCTATGAAAGTAACGGTATGGTCATTACAATAACAAACACATCATCTTTGATTATTACAGGACAACTCAGGTGGCCCGTCCCGCTTATGGCGAGTCTGGGATTGCTGCTCCTTGTAACGGGTTGTTTTCTGGTGTTTACCGTAAGGAAGAAAAAGAGTTGAAGCGCATTACGGGAATAGTTTTTATGGTACTGGGGTCGGTGCTCCTGATCGGAGCTCTGGCCCTGTTTCTATACAACCGGAGGGAGGCGGACATGGCGGCGGAGGCCGTGGCGGATGCGCTTCTTTCCGTTCAGAGTGTAATTTCCGAGAAACCGGTTGAAAAAAATGCAGAAGGAGAGCCCGTTAACCGGGATATTATCTCTGTCCGGGAGGACGGGAACAATCCCGCACCGCTAATGGTGGCGGAAATCGACGGTTACGGCTACATAGGAATCCTTTCCTTTCCGACGCTGATGCTGGAGCTTCCGGTAATGTCCGACTGGGATTATGTCCGCTTGAAAATCGCCCCCTGCCGGCAATTCGGCAATCCGCGAACAAACAATCTGGTAATTGCCGCCCATTATTATGACAGCCATTTCGGACGCCTGTCCGCGTTGAATATAGATGACATTGTTGTATTCACGGATGTGGAGGGGACGGCAATAACCTATCTTGTGAAAAACATTGAGATTCTCGGTCCGCATGAGGTTTCCGCAGTAAAGGACAGTCCCTGGGACCTGCTTCTTTATACATGCACATATGATATCAGCCGCCGATTCGCCGTGGGTTGTCTTCGCGCTGAATGACTTGAGCGGTTTTGTAGTTGCTCGGATTTTATCCGAAATTGTGTAATATCGGCTTTTGTACACATTGGCTTTCGTGTGCCTTATAGCCTTCTACATAGCCGCGGTTTTCTGTAAGCTCTACGAGCGGCCGAAAGTCTGCGGGAACTTTTCTCATATAATTGTTGAATATTGGGGATTTCTGTGATAAAATCCAATTTCGTCGAGTCAAGGTTGACAGAAACTGATAACCTAAAACGAGGAGCAGCAGGAATGAGTTTAAAAGTAGAAAAATTAGAAGGCAATATGGCCAAACTTACAATTGAGGTTGAGGCCGAAAAGTTTGAGGAATGCATCACAAGGGCATACAATAAGATGAAAAACCGGATTAGTGTTCCGGGCTTTCGTAAGGGCAAGGTCCCGCAGAAAAGAGCAGAGATGGTTTACGGTGTTGAGATATTCTACGAGGATGCCGTCAACTTTGCAATTAACGACACTTATGCGGATGAGGTTAAGGATTGCGAGCTTGAAATCGTTTCCGCACCGGAAATTGACACTGAGCAGATTGAGCGCGGAAAGAACTTTATTTACACTGCACTGGTTGCAATCAAGCCCGAGGTCACGCTGGGCAAGTACAAGGGACTTGAATATACGGAGTTCAGTGTTGAGGTAACGGAAGATGATATCAACAGTGAGCTTGAAAGAGCAAGGGAAATGAACAGCCGCAAGGTGGAAATTACAGACAGACCCGCCGAGGAAGGCGATACCGTTTATCTTGCGTTTGACGGATATGTTGACGGAAAGCAGTTTGACGGCGGCAAGGCCGACAACTACAGTCTGGTGCTGGGAAGCCACAGCTTCATAGACACCTTTGAAGACCAGGTGGCCGGACACAATGTGGGGGACGAGTTTGACGTGAATGTTACCTTCCCCGAGGTTTATCAGTCCAAGGAGCTTGAAGGCAAGCCGGCAGTTTTCAAGTGCAAAATCAACAAGATTGAAAGAAAAGAGCTTCCCGAGCTTGATGATGAGTTCGCATCGGAGGTTTCCGAATTCGAAACCTTAGAAGAATACAGAGCTGATTTGGCAAAGACCATTGAGGACAGAAAGAGGAGCGAAGCCAGGGCCAAGGCCAAGGAGGAGTTGATTCAGAAGGCCGCGGAAAATGCACAGATGACTTTGCCGGACGCCATGATAAATGAGCAGTCAAAGATTCTGGCACGCCAGATGCAGATGAATCTGCAGCAGTACGGAATCGGCATGGAGCAGTATCTCCGGATGATTAACCAGAGCCCGGAGGAGTTCATTGCAGCACAAAGACCTTATGCAGTCAAGACAATCAAGGGCCGCCTGACCCTTGAGGCAATTGCGCAGGCGGAAGGGCTTCTTGCAACAGAGGAGGATGTTAACACTCAACTTCAGGAAATGGCGGAGGCTTATCACATGGAGATAGATAAGGTCAGGGAAACCGTTTCGGCAGAGGAGCTGGAGGACCTTGAGCATGATATCGCCGCAAACAAGGCCTCCGATTTCCTACTTGAGAAAGGCAAGGCGGTTCCGGCTCCGCAGCTTGAGGAAGACGAGAAATCCGATAAAGAATAAGACATATTGGGAGGTTATTATGAGTTTAGTTCCAACAGTCATTGAAAGCAGCAGCAGGGGCGAAAGAGCCTATGATATTTTCTCCAGACTTCTTAAGGAGAGAATCATTTTCCTCGGCGAGGAGATAAATGACGTTACCGCGGGGCTTGTTGTGGCCCAGATGCTTTTCCTGGAGTCGGAGGATCCCGGCAAGGACATCAATTTTTACATCAACAGCCCGGGTGGCAGCGTGTCTGCGGGTTTTGCCATTTATGACACCATGCAGTATGTGAAGTGTGACGTGTGCACAACCTGTATCGGCATGGCGGCCAGCATGGGGGCATTTCTGCTCGCCGGCGGCACAAAGGGTAAAAGATTTGCCCTGCCAAACGCGGAAATTATGATTCATCAGCCCTCCGGCGGCGCGCAGGGTCAGGCCTCCGACATTAAGATAAATGCGGATCGCATCCTGCGCACCAGGGACAAATTGAATCAGATTCTCGCGGAAAATACGGGGAAATCCGTCGAAGAGGTTGCTACAGATACCGAACGCGACAATTGGCTTACGGCAAACGAGGCGGTTGAGTACGGTCTGATTGATGCGGTTATAGCCAATCATTAAAACAGGCCGATTAGGGTATTATTATGACAGACAGCAAAAAACCAAAAAACGGTCAGACATTGAATCGTCCGAAGAGCCAGAAAGCTGAACCGAGACTGCCGGTATGTTCTTTTTGCGGAAAGAACGCCGAGCAGGCGGGCTGCAGCCTGATTGCAGGTCCCGGAAATGTGTATATTTGTCTGGATTGCGTAAGCAGGTGCATGGACATATATCGGGAAACATTTGATGATTTTCCCGAGGATGACAAAGAGTTGCAGGATTTGGATATTACATTGTACAAACCGAAGGAAATCAAGGCGTTCCTTGATGAGTACGTGATAGGGCAGGACGAGGCCAAGAAGGTGCTTTCCGTCCAGGTATACAATCATTACAAGAGAATTCTGTCAAGGGAAAAGCTTGATGTTGAACTGCAAAAGAGCAACATTCTGATGATCGGACCTACAGGTTCGGGCAAGACGTTCCTTGCCCAGACGCTGGCGAAGATTATCAATGTGCCGTTCGCCATTGCGGACGCAACAACCCTTACCGAAGCGGGTTATGTGGGAGAGGATGTGGAAAACATCCTCCTGAAGCTGATCCAGGCCGCCGATTATGATGTTGAGCGGGCCCAGTACGGCATCGTCTACATTGATGAAATTGATAAAATTACCAAGAAAAGCGAGAACGTGTCGATTACTCGTGACGTGTCCGGAGAGGGCGTCCAGCAGGCGCTCCTGAAAATCATCGAGGGCACGGAGGCGTCCGTCCCCCCGCAGGGAGGCAGAAAGCATCCTCAGCAGGAGCTGATACCTATTGACACCACCAACATACTCTTTATCTGCGGCGGCGCATTTGCCGGATTGGAGAAAATAGTTGAGGCCAGAGTGGATAAAAAGGGTATGGGCTTCGGCGCGGATATATCCGTGAACGGCAGCGCCCAGATAGATGATATGTTCAGGCAGGTTATGCCTCAGGATTTGATGAAGTTCGGTCTGATTCCGGAGTTCATCGGCCGCGTACCCGTTGTGGTGTCCCTGAAATCTCTGAAGGAAGAGGACTTGATCCGCATCCTGAAAGAGCCGAAAAACGCCCTGATTAAGCAGTATAAGGCGCTGTTCGGACTTGACGGCGTGGAGCTGACATTTGAAGACGGAGCGGTGGAGGCAATTGCGAAAAAGGCTTTTGAGCGCAAGATAGGCGCCAGAGGGCTTCGCAGCATAATGGAAGACATCATGATGGACATAATGTTTGAGATTCCGTCGGATGATTTCATTACCGAATATGCCGTCACTGCGGACATGGTAAAATAAAAAGGGCGCCGTAACCAAACGGCGCCTTTTATAAAGGTATTTTATATAGGTAACAGGAATGATAATAAAAAGCGTGGAACTTGAAATCGTTTGCGGACCGACCTCGGCTTTGCCGCAGACATCTTTACCGCAGGTGGCATTTGCGGGACGTTCCAATGTGGGAAAATCTTCCCTGATTAACTCTCTGATTAACCGAAAATCCCTTGCCAGAACTTCGGGGCAGCCCGGAAAAACCCGGACGATTAACTTCTATAATGTGAACAAGGAGCTGTATTTTGTGGATCTGCCAGGATACGGCTATGCAAAGATTTCCGGAGAAACCCGGGAGCGCTGGGGTAAGATGATAGAAAAATATCTGAACACTTCAGAGCAGCTGAAGGCGATTTTCATTCTGGCGGATATCCGTCATGAGGCTAAGGCGAGTGACCGGCAAATGTATGAATGGGCGGTGGCCACGGGAAATCTCCCCATAATAATTGCAACAAAGTCGGATAAACTCGGTAAAAATGCCCTCCGTAAGCATGTAAAAACACTGCGAGAGGGCCTCGGTCTTGAAAGGGACACGATAATGATTCCTTTTTCCTCGGTGACCGGAGAGGGCAGAGATGAAGTTTGGAGCACAATCACATCGATTCTCGGCAAAGAGGATTGATAAGCTGTTATTGATAAATTGTTACTGAAGGAGATTTTGCATTACAAAGGCGTAAATGTCCTCCGAGGCAAGGCGCCAGTTATCACATATCCGCTTGGCTTCCTCTTCTGACGGGACGGACACATTCAGTTCGTACAGGAGAGATTTACCTTCCATAACCTGACAGTGGGCGATAAAGTCCCCGGTGGTGTGCTTGTAATAATCCGAGGTGGTTCCCACCTCATTTTTTAAGGCAAATTTATTATTATCCAGAAACTCGTTTATGTCATCGAGGGCGCCTATCGGAATCTGGTTTTTGAAAAAAGTCAGCGTATCATAGCCCTCCGGGGTAATGCTGTAATAAGAGGTATTGCGAATGACAATTTTGTCAATGAAGCCGGAACTTACCAGATCAGACAGGGTCTGCTGAATGTTGAAATAATCGGTATATTTATTTGCAATGAAAAACTGTGACAGCTGAGCGTTGGTAAGCTTGCAGTCAAGCTTATTGAGCATGTACAGAATCATCAATTTGTAGATGGTAAAAGAATTAACTAACATGCCTGCCTCCTATGACGGGGGTACAACGCTTATTGATATCTTAATAACAGACTAACATATATTTATACTTTACGCAATTTGAAAATACCGGGTCAGCTGCAGAAATTGAATTCAGCCCATGTCTTGATAAGAAATAGCCCGAGTGTTATAATATTTGTTTAAGAAAATACATTATACAGGCAGAATTCCAAAGGAAGTCGCGGCGGCTGAGAACAACTGCCCGACGGTGTCATCGCCGAAATAAGAAGCCGGCGGACAGGGCAAATTTTTGCACCAATCAAAAGCAGATAATGGATATTTTCGAATATGCATACAAAAATAAAATACAGCAGGAAGCGCCCCTTGCTTACCGCATACGCCCGCGGATATTGGATGAGGTAATGGGGCAGAAACACATCCTTGCACCGGGAAGCCAGCTCTACAGGTCGATTAAGGCAGACAGGCTTTCATCGGTTATTTTTTATGGCCCGTCGGGTACGGGAAAGACCACCCTGGCAATGGTAATTGCCAACACTACTTCGGCGCAGTTTCGTCGGATAAATGCCACCGTGGCCGGCAAGAAGGATATGGTTGAAATTGTGGAAGAAGCCGGGGTGACCCTCGGGGCGTACGGACGGAAGACCATCCTTTTCATAGATGAGATTCACAGGTTTAATAAAGCTCAGCAGGATTATCTGCTTCCCTTTGTAGAGGACGGAACAATTATTCTGATAGGAGCAACCACGGAAAATCCGTATTTTGAGGTGAACAGGGCTCTAATATCCCGTTCGTTTATATATGAACTGTTCCCCCTGGATAAGGAGGATATCAGGGAAATACTGATAAAAGCGGTGTCCGACAAGGAAAGGGGAATGGGCGCATATAATGCAGTCCTTGAGGAAGCGGCATTAAGTTTTATTTCGGACTTTGCCGGAGGAGACGCAAGGGTTGCATTAAATGCCGTCGAGCTTGCCATTCTCACCACCCCGCCCTCGGAGGACGGGATAATACATATAACCGATGAAATAATCACCCAATGTATGCAAAAGAAAAATGTGCGTTACGATAAGGACGGAGATAACCATTACGATACAATATCCGCATTTATTAAGAGCATGAGGGGCTCCGATCCGGACGCAACGGTTTATTACCTTGCCAAGATGATTTATGCAGGCGAGGATGTGAATTTTATTGCAAGAAGGATTACTATTTGCGCCGCTGAGGATGTGGGAAATGCAGACCCTGCGGCACTTCAGATTGCGGTAGCCGCGCAGCAGGCGGTGCACCTGATAGGCATGCCCGAAGCAAGGATTGTACTGAGCCAGGCCGCCCTGTATGTGGCATGCGCCCCGAAAAGCAATGCCGCCTACATGGCCATAGACAATGCCATGTCCGCAGTAAAGACAACGGATGTCAGGACAGTACCGCCCCATCTGCAGGATGCCCACTACAGCGGCGCGGCGTCCTTGGGACACGGGCTGACATATAAATATGCACATGATTTTCCCGAGCATTATGTACAGCAGCAGTATCTGCCGGATGAGCTTACGGGAAAAAGGTTCTACGAGCCGGGGGATTTGGGTTACGAAAAAACAATGAAAGAAAGGCTTGAGCGCCTAAGGAACAGGCACAAGGGGGAAAGTTGAACGATTTGCTCTACGATGCCCTGATGCTGGGCAGGAATAAGGACGTGGCAAGGGAGGAATTCCTGAGTGCAAGGGGTAAAAAGGCCCCTGTCTTGTGCAACACAAAGGAAACAAATCTTTATTTTTCCGACATTCTGGAGGACACCACCGGTATCATTCATTTTCAGCTTGAAAACGAGGGCTATGCGGAAATGGAAGTCTGCTGCGGGGACGATTTTATCGTATTTGACAGAAAGGTCATTTCCACGGATGATTTTCAAAACGGGGCCTTTGATTTTACATTTACCGTAAAGGCTGCAAACCTTCATAACGGCAAAAATTTCGGGAGAATTATTTTCAGGAATCCCGTAATGAATATCAGCGTTGATATAATAGTCCACAACAAGATAAGGGTGTCTTTCGGGGGTGGAAACTTTAAGACTGTATTTGCCCGTATCTGCAGGGACTATATCAATCTCAGGACCGGAAAAATCTTCCGGGGAGAATGGCAGGATACAACGGAAAAACTTCTCAAGAATATCGGCGGCGGAGATGCCGAGGAACTGTTTCTTATCCTGTACAGAGTGAGCGTGTTGCTGGCTATGGAGCGCCGTGAGGAAGCCGGGAATCTGATCGAATTTGTTTCCGGTCAGCTGCAGAAGCTGGGCGAGAGCCACTGGGACCTGCTTTGTTATTTCCTTTATATCGGCAGCATGTATGAGATGAACGACGAGCGTACTGCCGAAGTGACAGAAAAAATCAGACAGATTTATGACTCGCATCCGTCCTGGATGATACTGTGGATTCTGTTTTATATGGACAGTGATTTTGCTGAAAATCCCGGTATGATGCTGGATGCGATGGAAGAGGAGTTCATTCTCAGGAAATGTTCAAGCCCGGCGATGTATTTTGAGGCGGCTGAGTGTCTGAAAAAGGATCCGGAACTGCTTGACGAATTGACGGATTTCAATGTGCAGGTCATGAATTTCGTCGCAAAGGAGGATTTCCTGAGTGTCAGCATTGCAATGAAATTTGCCGAGCTTGTATGGAACTGTCCCGAGGAACAGCTGAGGGGAATGAGCCTTGATGTGCTTATACGCATAATGAAGGCATCCTATGATATTTTTTCCGGCGGTTTGCTTCTCAAAACCCTTTGCAGGCTTCTTGTGTGCGCGGACCGCAAGGACAAAGCATTCCACGACTACTTTAAGAGGGCCATAGCAGGTTTTCTTGAAACGGAGGGAATATACAACTACTTTTTATATACGGCAGATCACGAGGAATTCATGCTTCTGCCGGAGATAGTCCTTCAGTTTTTCTATGCCAGAGAAATGCTGCTTGGAGAGCACAGGGCATATTTCTATGCCTGTATCATTGAATATAAGAATGCGTGCAGGGAGTATTACAAAAAATATTCGGGCAACATCATAAGATATGCCGCAGAAAGCATAAACCGGGGCGCCGCAGGCAGCAGTTACGGGGTGATTTACCGGGAGTTGATAAACGAAGACCTCCTGCCCCGTGAGCTGTATGGACGCATGGTGGAAATCCTCCACACCCGGGAGATAAAGATTGACAACAGCCTGATTGCCGGCGTGCTTGCATTCCACAAAGAGTTGGGGGAATATCAGGAGTCCTATCTTGAGAAGGGCAGCGCAATGGTGCGGATTTTCCCGCCGGAGGCCGAAATACTTTTTAAGGACACAACGGGCAATCTGTATTACAACATCGAATATAAAAGCCGTGAATTCATGAACAGGGCGGAATTCATTGACCTGTGTATGAAATACTCGGAAATCAACCGCTACATGTTGATTGGAGACAATTTGCCTCTGCTCAGGGTGTACAAGGATCCGGTGGAAATACTGGAGTATATGTTCGGGCAGATGGGAAGCGGCATGCTCAGGGCCTCCTACGAGCAGGAGCTCCTTGTGGAAATGATTGTTTATTTCAGCAAAAATGCCAAAAACGACGCAGTATATGACAGGCTGCTTTATTTCACTAAGTTTGACCTGGATGCCAATACAAGGGGCAAGCTGATTGAGGTAATGATAGAACGCAAACTTTTCAAAGAGGCTTTCGAGGAAATTGAAAAGTACGGGTTTGCGGCGGTGGAGCCGGCCAAGCTGACTATCCTTGCTCATGTCGTGGCAGAGCTGACGGATTATGAAGAGAATGAGATTATGACGGCCTTGTGCCGGGAAAGCTTCATGAAAGGCGATTTTGATCCCATTGTGTTTATGTATCTCCGGCGCAATTTCAACGGGGACATGGAGACATTGCAAAAGATGCGTACCGCTGCCCTCGCCTACAAAATGCCGGATATTACCATTGAAGAAAGAATTCTGAAAAAAACAATTGAAGCCGGTCTGCCGGCAGAGGACGGCGCAAATGCGTTTATGGCGTATTATGAGGCCGGAGATGACGATGTCCTGAAAGAAGATTACATGATAATGGCCTGCGATCGGTATCTTTACGAAAAGGAAAAGGGCGCCGGATTCATTTTTGAATATGTGGAGAAAGAGCTTGTGGAGGGAAAGCAATTCCCGGACAAAACAGCGGTGGCTTTCCTGCTTTATATGAGGAAGAAGGATTTCATTGAAAACCGTACCGTCAGGGTTATTGAAAATCTGCTGAATGATTTAGCAAGGCGCAGCATTATGTTGGAGGAATTCAAGGACTACGGGCGACATTTTGAGTTGCCGGCTGCCCTTTGCAATTGCTACACCGCTTCAGTATTCAAAAAGAGTGCTCCGAAAAGCATACAGGTGACCATGCCGGGACTTTTAGAGGGCGCCCCGGTGATAGATTTCGAGCTGAAACAGAGGGGTGGAAAGGTACACTCAAACGAGCCCATGAAGGAGATTTTTGAAGGCTGCTATGTGAAATATTTCACCCTGTTCTTTGGTGAAAGCGTTTCATTTAAAATTGACGGAGGGCCTGAAACGGTCGTAACATATCATGATCTGAATATTGTGCACGACGGTTCAAGATTTGCTCTGATGGACAATATGATAAAACTGATTCATTCCGGAGATGAAGAGGCGCTTGAAAAGGCGGCAAAGGAATATCTTATCAGGGACATGCTTGTGGACAAGCTTTTCTAAGAGGGGAAGATGGAAAAACGGGCATTGATAATCGGAATCGATTTTACAAACGAATATTGTCAAGCATGCTATTACAACGTCAGACGCAAGCGTCCGGAATCCATTATGACGGGGGCTGCGGTGATGCGTTATATGATCCCCGCTGTTTTGTGCTACAGCAACGAAAAGGAAGACTGGCTCATCGGCGAAGAGGCAATGCTGTATGCGGAGCAGACAGGGGCGTGGCTTTTCAGGGACCTTTTCAACAACATGCTGCTTGAAGGGCATGTAATGATAAATGACATCAGATACACGTACGACCGCCTGGTGGCCGTGTTCTTCGGCAAGCTGCTGGAGCTTATACAGATTCACTCCGGTCTTATGAGCATAGAAGGAATCAATGTTACCATGCGCAAGGTTACCATAGAGGCCAAGGAGGCGGTGGAAAGCGTATTTAACCTGTTGAAGGTGGAACCTTCCAAGGTAAGGCTCTTGAGTTATGCGGAAAGCTTTGCCTATTATGTGCTCAATGAGGATGAGCAGTTGTGGAAGGACGGGGCGCTGCTGTACGACTTCGACAATGAGGGTTTCTTTTCCAAGCAGCTGACCGTTGCGGGCGACGAGGATTCACCCATATTTTATGTAAATGAAAAAATGCATTCGGGGGACTTTCATACAAAGGACCTTGCGAGCGAACTTTTGCGCTCCGATCTTGACCTGAAACTGACGGAGCTTTTTGAGGAGATCAGGTTCGGCGGACCAAGATGCAGCGTGTTTTTTACGGGAACCGGCTTTTCGGAACTGTGGTTTTCCGGCACGCTGGAAAAAATATCCCGGGTCTGCAGGGTATTTAAGGGAAATAATCTCTATGTGAAAGGAGCTTGCCTTGCAGGGTATCTGAAAGCCGCCGGTGAAAGGTCCGACTATCCCATTATCTGCAGGGGCAGAACAAGGGCGTCCATATCCGTCAAAATGAGGTATAAAGGGCAGCTGCGGGAAATGGAGTTGTCCGCGGCAGCTTGCGACTGGTATGATGCGGGCGTGATATGCGACTTCATACTTGATGATGAAAAGTCCGCCTGCTTCGTAGTTACCTCTCTGGTGAGCAGGCAAAGGAGTGAAATAATATTCGACCTGAGTTCATTTCCGGACAGGCCGGTGAAGGCTACCCGGGTACAGGTTACGGTAAAATATTTAAGCGAGCACGAATGTGAAATCAGGGTTGCGGATGCGGGCTTCGGCGCATTTTTTGAAGCAAGCGGAGCCGAGGTTGTAAAAAGAATTGATCTGGAGGGATATATCTGATGCTGCAGTTTTGCACAAAACGGTCACAGATCCCATATTATATCCGGCCTATCGATACCAACGTGTATTCACTGGAGGAGATAAATTACTTTCTGTATAACCACATGAATATGGTTTACAGGGAATTTTTCTGCGGGGAATTATTCGATTATATCGAAAAGGAGCTGGAACAGGCAAAGTTGGCGGAAAAGCTCAGGCAGATGGATGAGCAGGATGCCTCCATTCAGGATTTCATCATGTGCGTCTTGAAAGAAAGTTATTTTTACTCACCCAACGACCTTGGCGCCGTTTCCAATTTGGTGCTGAACATTAACAATATGACCAGGGCGGAGCGCATGTTCATGGAAGGTGCTTCCATGATGCAAAAGAAACAGTATGAATCCGCCCTGAAAATATACTTTGATATTCTCAACAACAGGGAGGGGATGAGCGAGGCCTTCTATGCAAAAACAGCTTTTTCCATAGGCATTATCTACGCAAGGCTTTTTAAGGCAGCCAACGCCAACTCCTTTTTCACATATGCATATGAGCTCTTCCCGGATCCCACTTACGCTAAGGCCTGCGTTTACATGAGCATTGTGAACAATGATGAGGAGGAGCTGCTGCGTTGCATTATCAGGTACAAGGTGTCCGATGAGGCGTTGGCGGCAATACACAAAAAGGTGGATACCATGCGCATTGAGATAATGCGCGGCAAGGAAATGAAAGACCTTACTGAAACGCTGCAAAGGGGCGAGCCCATAGAAAATATTGTGGCAAATTGGAAAAATGAATATTATACTATGCAAAGTTAGGCATTTATATTTTTAGGAGCAGTTTATATACATGAAGGAATTAGCAAAGACATACAATCCCAAGGATATTGAAGAGAGAATTTACGAAAACTGGCTGAACAAAAAGTATTTTCATGCGGAAGCCGATTACAGCAGGAAGCCCTTTACAATTATGATGCCGCCACCGAATATCACGGGGCAGCTTCACATGGGGCACGCGCTTAACAATACCCTCCAGGACATTGTTATCCGGCAAAAGAGGATGCAGGGTTTTAACGCATTGTGGCAACCCGGCTGTGATCATGCCTCCATCGCCACAGAGGTCAGGATTATCGAGCAGATGCGGGAGGAGGGCCTGACAAAGGAGGACCTCGGGCGTGAGGACTTTTTGAAGCGCGCCTGGAAATGGAAGGAAGAATACGGCGGGCAAATTGTAAACCAGCTGAAAAAGCTCGGATCTTCCGCCGACTGGGACAGAGAACGCTTCACCATGGATGAGGGATGCTCCGAGGCTGTTCTGGAGGCCTTTGTTAAAATGTACGAAAAGGGCCTTATTTATAAGGGAACAAAGATTATCAACTGGTGCCCCGAGTGCCGGACTTCCGTTTCCGATGCCGAGGTTGAGCATGAGGATACAAACGGACATTTTTGGTATATCAACTATCCGATTAAGGGAGAGGATGATTTTATTCAGATTGCAACCACAAGACCCGAGACAATGCTCGGCGACACGGCGGTCGTCGTTCATCCCGAGGATCCAAGATACGGCAAATATATCGGCAAGAGTTGCATTCTGCCGCTTTTAAACAGAGAAATTCCGATTCTGGAAGATGCATATATTGACATGGAGGTCGGAACGGGAGCGATGAAGGTTACTCCCGCCCATGACCCCAACGATTTCGAGTTGGGAAAGCGCCACAATCTCGAAGAAATCTGCGTACTTACGGATGACGGTTTTATTAACGAGCTTGGCGGAGCATACGCCGGACTTTCAACAATGGATGCAAGGGCAAAAATCGTTTCAGACCTGGAGAATCTCGGTCTTCTTGCAAAGACGGAAGACCATGAGTATTCTGTCGGACACCACGACAGGTGCGGCTGCATTGTGGAGCCGATGGTTAAGCAGCAGTGGTTCGTTAAAATGGACGAACTTATCAAACCTGCAATAAGGGCCGTTGACGAGGGTGAGATAAAACTGATCCCTAAGCGCATGGAAAAAATGTATCACAACTGGACCGACAACATCCGGGACTGGTGCATTTCCCGGCAGCTGTGGTGGGGGCACCGGATTCCCGCTTATTATTGTGAGAAGTGCGGAAAAATGGTCGTGGCAAAAAAGGCGCCGGAGACCTGTCCCGAATGCGGCTGTACTCACATGAATCAGGATGAGGACTGTCTTGATACCTGGTTTTCATCGGCATTGTGGCCCTTCAGCACCCTTGGATGGCCAAAAAACACCGAGGATTTGAAGTATTTCTATCCGACCGACCTGTTGATTACCGGATATGACATCATTTTCTTCTGGGTAATCAGGATGATTTTCTCAGGATATGAGCACATGGGGCAGAAGCCCTACGATACGGTTCTTTTCACCGGACTTGTACGTGACAATCAGGGACGCAAGATGAGCAAATCCTTGGGCAACGGCATTGACCCGCTTGAGGTTATTAACCAATACGGCGCCGATGCGCTCAGATTTACCCTGGCAACGGGAAACACTCCGGGTAATGATATGCGCTTTTATTACGAGCGTGTTGAGGCCAGCCGTAATTTCGCAAACAAGATATGGAACGCATCCAGATTTATTATGATGAATATGCCGGAGGAGGGCATTTGTCCGGTGCAGCTCGAAACACTGACAGATGCCGATAAGTGGATACTTTCCAAGGCAAATAAGCTGGCAAGGGATGTAACCGCCAATATGGACAAATATGAAATCGGTCTGGCAGCCGACAAGTTATATGAGTTCATATGGGATGAACTGTGCGACTGGTATATCGAGATGGTCAAGCCCCGTCTGTATTCCGAGAAAAGCGACAGCAAGGCCGCGGCGCTGTGGACATTGCAGACCGTTTTGGTGAGCGCACTCAAGCTTCTTCATCCGTACATGCCCTTTGTGACTGAGGAGATTTATACCACCCTTCAGCCTGCGATAGCAGGGGAGTATCCCGAGGAGTCCATAATGATTTCTTCGTGGCCGGAATTCAGAAAGGAGCGGGATTTTGCTTCCTCTGAAGAGGAGATAGAACTGATTAAGGAAGCTGTGCGTGCAATCAGAAACGGTCGTACAAGTCTGAATGTGCCGATTTCCAGAAAGGCCGCCGTGTTTGTGGTCTCGGAATCTTCACATATAAGGGATATATTTACAAAGGGCAGAGAGTTCTTTGCAACCCTGGCCAAGGCAACCGGCGTAACGGTACAGGCCGGCATGGAGGGGATCAAAAAAGATGCATTGTCAGTTCCCCTTGCGGGTGTTACAATATACATACCCCTTGATGAGCTTGTTGATATTTCCAAGGAAATCGAGCGCTTGGAAGGCGAGAAGAAGAAATTGGAAGAAGAGCTGGCAAGGGTTAGTGTTATGCTCAGTAACGAGAAATTTATCAGCAAGGCGCCGGCAGCCAAAATTGCCGAGGAGAAAGAAAAAAAAGAAAAATACGAGCTGATGATGGAGCAGGTGTGCTCTCAGCTGGGGAAACTTAAGAAACAACAGTCATAAACAAAGGAGTGTTGAATGATTAATTTTGAAGAGGAATTAAAGAATTTTCATCCAAGCCTTGAGATTGATGATGTGGAGAAGGTTGCCAAAGCCGAAAACGCCAAGGAAGACCTTACCGAACTGATGATTGAGATTATGTACGGAACAAAAAACAAATAAGAGGAGTCCTTCATGAAATGCTACAAATGCGGCAATTTTCTTTATGAAAACGATTACTGCGCCGATTGCGGTGCAGATGTTGCCACATACAAACGCATCGTAAAGAAATCCAATGAATTATATAATCGCGGGCTGGCTTTCGCAAAAGACCGTAACCTGTCCGGAGCTATCGACTGCCTGACCATAAGCATAAAGATGTATAAGGGCAATATCAATGCTCACAATCTTTTGGGCCTGATTTACGCTGAGGTAGGCGAGTATACCCTTGCCTTGGCGCAGTGGATTATCAGCAAGAGTTATCAGGACGAAAGCAATCTCGCGGACAATTTCTTGAATGAGCTGCAAAACAGCCGTCAGGACCTGAACCTGATGACGGTCTCCATTCGCAAGTACAACAAGGCCATCAGCTATGTGCAGCAGGGGAATTTCGACCTTGCAGAGATACAGCTGAAAAAACTGCTGGTTGACAACACCAACATGGTGAAGGCCTACCAGTTGCTCGCCCTGCTTCTGGCAAAGAAGAAGAGGTTTGAGGAAGCCAGAACGGCGCTTCGCAGTGCGGAGAAGGTCGACAGGGGCAGTCCGATTACCATTTCTTACATGACATATGTTGAGAGGGAGATAGAGGCAAGGGAGATGGAGCTGACCCCCACGGAGCTGCGCAGCAAACGCGTTGCGGAGAGGGAAGCGGAAGGGAAAGCCCCATTAAGCGGCGACGATGTCATTATCCCCAAGCCTTCATATAGCGAATATAACAGAACAACCATGGCGGCAATTCAGATTATTATCGGCATTATCATCGGCGCCGCCGTGGTGTTCTTTATTATTTTGCCGGCGAAGACGAAGTCATTGCGGAATGAATATGCGGCACAGATAGCCGATCTGAGCCTTAAGATGGAGCAGATGGAAGCCAATGAGCCGGAGTCGGGCCGGAACGAGCCGGAAGTAAAAATCGACAAGAACCATTCGGACCTGATAACCGCTCAGATTGCCTATTACAATGATGAAGACGAACTGGCCTACGAAATGCTCGGGAAAATTGATACGGCCACTTTCACCGAGGAACAAAAAGAGTACTTTGAACATCTCAAGGGTGAGGTGGAAAACACCGTTTCACAGAAGCTTTTAGAGGACGGACTACGATTATATGCGGAGGAAAATTATGTTGAATCAACGCTGAAGCTTGAGGCGGCATATAACATGAATGTGCGTACCGCAGACCTTTTATATTATCTCGGCCGTTCCCACGATTTCCTGTCTGATAAGAACAACACATTGAAATTCCTCAGACAGTTCGTTGCGGAGTATCCCGATAATGAAAATGTGGAAATTGCCAACCAGATAATCAATTCCTGGAACCGGTAGAATGACTTGTTCAGGAGAGGACGGGCTGTGAAGTATTTCTTCACAGCCTTTTTTTCAACCGATAATTTGCTTGCAGCCGTTTTATGATATAATTAAAAAAATGCAGCCGCTAAGGCAGGGAGGAGTCGGGATGATTTTATATTTCAGCGGAACGGGCAACAGTGAATATGTAGCAAGACATATAGGGGCCGCTATAGGGGATGAGGTCGTCAGTTTATTTAACAGGCTGAAAAACAATGACTATATTCCGATAGAGTCTGAAATGCCCTATGTGATTGTCTGCCCGACTTATGCGTGGCAGATACCCCGGATTTTACAGGCCTGGCTGGTGCAGACAGAGTTGAGGGGCAGCAAAAAAATATATTTTGTGCTGACATGCGGCGACGGAGTCGGCGATGCGGCAGGAGCGGCGCGAAAGCTGTGCGAGGTAAAGGGACTTGAATTTATGGGTCTTGCCGGGGTGAAAATGCCGGAAAATTACGTGGCAATGTTCCCGGTTCCCAACTACGATAAGGCCGTGAAAATAGTAAAGCGTGCAGGCCCGCGCATAGACAGCATTGCAAAGGCAATAGGAGAAGGGAAACCGTTTCCCGACAAGTCCGGCCTTATCGGGAAAATGCTGACCGGCCCGGTTAATAAGTTCTTCTACTCAATATGCATAAGTGATAAAAAATTTTATGTTAAAGATAAATGCACCGGCTGCGGACTTTGCGGAGAAAACTGCCCGATGAGCAATATAGAGATAAAGGGCGGAAGGCCTGTATGGAAGGGAAATTGTACGCATTGCATGGCCTGCATATGCCGTTGTCCGACAGAGGCAATCGAGTACGGAATGAAGAGTCGCGGTAAGCCAAGGTATACCTGTCCCAAGGTTTAAAGAGGCGGCAATAAAAGCCGTCCAACCGGAAAGCAGGCGGGTATTCGCCCGAATAATTGAAACGAGTAGCAGAATACCGACACAACATTAAATGGAGAACAGAACATGAAAATATTCGTAACGGGAGACAATCATATCGGCCTGAAATACGCCGGGCGCGCAAATGCCGCCCGGCTTGCAAGAGCGAGGATAGATGTTCTGAAGGGGATGGTGGACATTGCCAATTCACAAGGCTGCAGCCTTTTTGCCATAACAGGGGATTTGTTTGAAAATACCTACGGAATTTCCAAAGAAGAAGTGAAGGCGGTGCTGGACTATCTCGGCGGCTTTAAGGGTGTCGTGGCCGTTCTGCCGGGGAATCATGATTATTATGACCGGGAGACAAAGTTGTGGCGGTATTTTGAGGAAGAAATGATTAAACGGGACAACATCATGCTCCTTGGCGAGTATCGTCCTTATGAAATTGCGGGGGAAGCCATCCTTTATCCGGCTCCATGCATGCAGCTTCACAGCAATCCCGGAGAGAACAATCTCGACTGGATAAAAAAAGAGGAGCCGAAGCGTGAGGGAAAGCTCCGGATAGGCATTGCTCACGGAGCGGTCGAAGGTGAGACCATTGACAAAGAAGGCCTCTACTTCCTTATGAGCAGAGACGAATTGGAGGCGATAGATGTGGATGTATGGCTTATAGGCCATACACACGTGCCGTTCCCTGCAGAACTCAAGGAGGACAGCTTCACTGCCGCCGGGCGGATATTTAACGCGGGGACTCCGGTCCAGACGGATGTGGCAAACAGAACTGAAGGGTATTGTTTCATAATTGAGATAGACGATAAACGCAAGGTCAGCGCAATGAAGGTCCGGACAGGAAATGTCAGATTTTTCCGAAAGGAAATTGCCCTCACCGCAGGACGCATGGCTGAAATTATCAGAAGAGAGACAGCGGATCTTCCGGCAGAAAGTGTGGTTGATCTTGTGCTTACGGGGGCTGTTTCCCAAGAGGAATACGAGGGGCGCCGAGCCATTATTGAGAAGGGATTGAACGGCTTCATAGAGAGCACATATGATGACCATAAAATAAGCAGACTTATTACCGCGGAGGTAATAGAGAAGGAATTTGCACGGACATCATTTGCCGCAGGACTGTTAAACCGGCTGCTGGATGAACCGGAGCAGGTCCAGCTTGCCTATGAGCTGTTCAAATCCATAAAGGAGGGCAAATAAGTGAAGATAACGAGCGCCGGTTGTACACAATTTGCCGGAATCAGAAACAAGCGGGTAATCTTTGAAGACGGGATAAACGTTGTTTACGGACCGAACGAGAGCGGGAAGAGCACGTTGACAAATCTTATTTCAAGGACACTTTTTCAAAATTCGAAATTGGACGGCCGCACGGACAAAGATTTTCGCAACCTGTATCTTCCGGGGCCGTTGCGTAGCGGGGTGCCCGGAGATTATGCGGACGGAGAGGTTACATTTGAAACCGGGAAAGGCAGTTACACGCTGAAAAAGCAGTGGGGTGCGGGTCATAGCTGCAGACTGGAAACCCCGGACGGAATCGTCCGGGATCCGGAAAGAATCAATGAAATCTTAAGAGAGGCGCTTGTTTACGGGGAAGGCGTCTGGTCGGATATACTGCTGACGTCCCAGCGCACAAGTGATGAGGTTCTGGCGGCGTTGCTGGACTCTTCGCAGAAAACCGATGCAAAACAGGAAATATCCGATGCGGTGACGATGGCATTTGCTCAGAGCGGGGGCATTTCCATCGACGCAATCGAAGAAGGAATAAACGCAAAAATCAAAGAGCTTGAAGGACTCCATTGGGATTACGAAGGAGCGAAGCCCCAGCGCCCGACAAGGGGTCAAAGCAGATGGGCAAGGGACTTAGGAGAAGTTCTCAAGGCATATTATGCTTTGGAGGATGCCAATGTCAGGCTTGAGGAAATGGAAAGCCTTGAGGCCGATGCGGCAGCCATGTCGGCATATTTGGCCCGGGCAGACGAGGCGGCACGCAAGTCCGAAGCGGAGTATGAAGAATTCAGAAGAATTGCCGGACAATTGGCTGTTTTGAAGGAACGGAGAGAAAACATACGGCATATTGAAGCTAATGCCCTTAAGCTGAAAGAGGCAAGGGATGAATGGCCGGCAGCTAAGGAAAGGCTCAGCCTGGCATCTTCCCTGCAAAAAGAGTACGAGGCACACAAGGCTGCGGATTTATATAAGACTGTAAAAGAACTGCAAGAAGAGCTTGCGGAGCTGACCTGGCAAAGAGGTGAGTATCCGGATTCCAATGAGATTTTAAAGGCAGGCAAAATACAAGGAAATATTGTAAAACTGGAAAGCCGTCTCGGAGGAATGAAAATGGATGCTTCGATACGAATGATCGACAATCATGATGTGGCAATCAGGAGTATACGAACGGGGGAGGCCGTAAGTATCACAAATGACAAGGCATCCATCACCGAGGCGGTAAGCATCACCGTTCCCGGGGTGATGGAAATGGAGCTGATGCCGGCTCAGGTTGATGCAGCCCGTATTGCCGGGGAGCTGGAAAATGAGCAAAAGGCGTTAAAAGGGATTTTAGAAAAATATAAGGCCGGGAGCATGGAAGGTTTGCGGGATATGCAAAGCCGAAGAAACGATATAGAGGCGCAGATTGAAAGAATAAAGGTGCGTATCGAAGGGCTGACGGACGGCAGGAGTATTAATATTCTGAAAGAGGAGACCTTGCGCGCAGGCGGGGAAATACGAAAGGTACAGGAAATCGAAAAGGACATTGAACGGCTGTGTAATGTTGCGGAATTGGAAAAATTCATCAATAGGCAGGAATTTACCATTTCCGAATATGAAAGGGAATATATAAGCCTTAAGGAACTTGTCCGGAGAAGCGATGAAGAAGAGACAAGGCTTGAGAATGAAAGAAAAACATTGCAGGAGACCGAGGATATCCCTTTGCAGTTCAGGGAGATAACGGACAGTGAAGAACACCTTGAGGTATTAAAAAAAGTTATGGACGATGCCCGGGAGAAGTGCAACTTTGCCCGGGAGTCAAAGAATGTGTTGATGGGCAGATTAGAGGCAAAAAGGGAAGATTTTCCCGAGAATCTGCGCGAAGAGGCGGAGGAGGCGGAAAGAATCTTCCGCGAAAAGTCGGAGCTTCTTGAGAACTGGCGCCATATCAGGGATGCATTTGTAAGCCATAAGGCCGAATTTGAAGATAATTCCATACAGGACTTGGCAGAGAGCTTCGGCAGATACATGGAGATTATCACTAAGGGACGTGTAACTTCCGAATTTCCGAATGGCGACCGGCTGGATATAAACATTTACAGTGACAACAGGCTGATGGATTTCGGAAAGTTATCCGAGGGTACCAAGGAGACGGTTTCCTTGGCATTCCGGTTGGCCACGTTAGACCATTTGTTCCCCGAAGGCGGAGTAGTGGTGCTGGATGATTCATTTGCCAACATGGACAAGGAGCGCACCGCCTGTGCCTGCGAGCTTATCAGGGAATGCGCTTCCGGACATCAGGTGATTTTGCTGACCTGCAAGGAAAATCTGGCAAATGCCCTCGGTGGCAGCCTGATCAGGCTGGGGTAACGTGAAATGGACCTCGAAGGGTATATTATCGACCAAATGAAAAAGCATCCCTCTGCAGAGCCGCAGGATATCGTGAAGCAATGCTATCAGGCGGCTTTCGGAGTTGAGCATCTCTTGTCAGATTTTTCGAGGGCGGAGAAATGTTTTGAAGAGGAATGGGAGCGAACGCAGGCGGCAGACGTTGAGCCGGCGGAGAAAATTTCCCGGGATATTTACAGGATAAATCTTGCCTCGTGGAAATACAAAAAACTGCCGAAGGAATGGCTTTTTTCGATGTTTACCATGTCCGCATCTGCCCGGGAAGACGATAAGGAACTGTTTGAAAAATACCTTGAGGCTGTCGAAAATCTGATAAATCAGGGGAAAGTCAGGATAGAACGGACAGCATGGGAGGATTACATTATAAGATATAAAGCATCATGTATGGAGCCGGTCCGTCATAGCGACGGATACCGCAGAGCGGAGACACCGGCTTATCGAATTGTGAGAAAAGACTATGCAAGGCTGTTGCCCATACTTGAGATAACTGCAAGGGAACTTGCAAAAAAAGAAACTTGCATCATCGTAATCGACGGACGGGCCGCCTCCGGAAAAACCACGCTGGCAAGGCATCTGCAAGAGGTGCTGAAGGCAGGTGTGGTACACATGGATGATTTTTTCCTGCCGCTAAATCTGCGGACAAAGGAGCGCCTTTCGGTGCCGGGCGGGAATATCCATTACGAAAGGTTTGCGGAGGAGATCGTCCCGAATTTAAGGAAGAAGGAAAGCTTTTCTTACAAGATATTTGATTGCGCGAAGATGGATTATAGCGGAGCGCGAACAATAGAAGCGGAGGAAATTCGCATTGTGGAAGGCTCATACAGCTGCCATCCGGAGCTTGATGACTATGGGGATGTAAGGGTGTTTTGTGACATTTCTCCGAAGGAGCAGCTGCGCCGCATCATCGAAAGAGGCGGGAGGGTGAAGGCTGTCGAATTTGAAGAAAAATGGATTCCCTTGGAAGAAGAATATTTCGCCGCCTATGGAATACAAGGCAAGGCAGATGTAGAGATTGGCAGTTGCGAAAAACAAGTTGCTGAAACATAAACCGAAAAGGAGACAAGAGCAATGAAGAATCAACCGGCAATCGGATTTGGCCTTAGCAGGCTTCCTCATCTGGAAGACGGAACGGTGGACATTAAAAAGCTGACGAAACTCGTGGATATTTATATGGCGTCCGGTTTTCATAATTTTGAAACCGCTTATATGTATGAGCAGGGCAAATCGGAACTTGCATTTAAAGAAACCGTCTCCGACCGTTATCCGAGGGCAAGCTTTTGGCTGACTGATAAATTTCCCTTGCAGCTTCACAAGGGGCCGGAAATGTGGACTCAATTGTTTCAGACATCTCTTGACAGGACGGGCCTGGAATATATTGATTTATATTATTTGCATGCTTTGGACCGCCATTTGGCGGCAGAATATGAACCTAAGGGAATTTGGGAATTTATGCAAAAACTCAAGGCAGAGGGCAAGGTTAAATATATCGGCTTTTCAACCCATGATAATGCGGAGTTCGTGGAAAAGACGCTTCGGAAGCATGGAGATGTTATTGATTATGTACAGATTCAGCTTAACTGGAGAGACTGGGACAATGGAGTTATACAGTCGCGCCTTATGTATGAATCTATCCGGCGCCATGAAAAACCGATAACCGTAATGGAACCTCTCAGAGGAGGAAATTTGGGAACCCTCAGCGCAGAGAAGTGCAGGATTCTCACTGATATAAGGCCCAATGACTCCGTAGCTTCTTGGGGACTCAGGTTTGCAGGTTCCTGGGATGGAGTGCGGGTGGTCCACAGCGGAATGAATGAGGAATATCAATTGGAGGACAACTTGAACACCTTTTTGAACTGGGTGCCAATGAGTGATGAGGAAAAGTTGCTGCTGGCAGAGCTCGTGATTGAGCTGGAAAAGACTCCTGCTGTTAAATGTACGGCATGCGGATACTGTGTTGACGGCTGTCCGGTTAATATCAACATTCCGAGAATCATTGCACTTTACAACGAGTATCTCGTATACAGAGACTTACCCCGGGCGCGCAGAGCGTATCCGTTTGAGTGCGAGGCCCTGAAGGGCAGGGGCTTGCCGTCAGAGTGTATTGAATGCGGGCAATGTGAGGAGATTTGCACCCAACACCTGAATATTATTGAAGTGTTGAAAGAAATCCATAAAACTCTGGCTACTCCGGGCATGGATATGAGAGCACATCCGTAATCTTGCTCATTATAAGAGGGACGTAATAGATGAAATTGATAAATGACGGAGCAATCACAATAAAAATGCCAAAATCCTCAACCGGCTGGATAGGAACCGGCAATATGGGACTGCGAATGGCTATGAGGCTGATTAAGGCCGGAAATGAATTGATTATATACAACCGCACTGCGCAAAAGGCACAGCCATTGGTAGATACAGGGAAAGTCGCCGTTGTAAATAATCCTGTCGAGGTATTTGAAAACAGTAATATCATTTTTGCAAGTGTTACGGATGATGCTGTGTGGGAGGAAATACTGCCGGCGATTGACACATTTCTTTCCGGGAAAATTTTAGTGGAAATGAGCACGCTTAGCCCCGGATTTTCCAAATTACTCAAAGAAAAAATGAATGAAGCGGGTTGCCTGTATATTAATGCACCGGTAATCGGCAGCATGTATATGGTTGAACAAGGGCTTTTGAAAGTGCTTGTCAGCGGAGATAAGGATGCCTATAGTATTTGCCTGCCCCTTCTTAACAGCATCGGGAAAAGCGTTAAATACATGGGAGATGCGGAACAGGCACGTTACATGAAGATAGCCGCAAACATGATTATTTGTTCATATATGACAGTATATGGTGAGGTGCTTCTTGCCGGTGAGGGTGCCGGTTTTAGCTGGGACAGACTGAACAATCTTATGGAGGCCTCGGACGGTGCAAGCGCTATGTTGAAGGATAAAGGCACCACCCACAGACAGCGCATTTGGGAGGGACAGACAGCGCTTACGTCCACTGCGTTGAAGGATTTGGGTCTTGCCTTGGAAATAGCCGATAAAAAGGGCTTTGCATTGCCGCTTACGGCTCTAGCGTGCCAGTATGATAGATTTATGCATTACAATCCCCGTTATGAAAAATATTCAACTTTCGGGACAATAGGCATGCTGGAGGACATCTGCGGAATCAGACCGGCTTCAGAGGATACGGCAATAAACGTGGACGAGGCCACGAAGGAGGCATTGACAGACACATTTAGGATAGTAACAACCGAACTTGCTTTGGAAGCCATGCTCTTGTGCAGAGAGACCGGAATATATGAGGCGGATGCCCTTGGGATTTTAGGAAGTTGTCATGGAGCGTCGGTATATTTCAGAAGTCTTTGTGAAAATTGTCTTGAAAATGCACAAGCTTTATACCTTTGCCGCAACTACACTGAAAATGGCGGATACGAAATCTTACAATACTGTAGAAAAGAAGGGGACGAGCGCAGCCTGAAGGTAGTTTTGGACATCGCGATGAAAAAAGGCTTGTTTATTCCCATCATTGCCACAGCCCATGCCCTCAGAGCCCGAAAATAGTATTATTCATTCTGTTGGCATTTTTCAGGAAATATTATATAATCTAATCAGGAAAAAACACAAAACGATGTCGCCTTTCGGCACATCGTTTTGAAGTCATACAAATATAGGGAGAAAAATGAAGAATCTTATTATCGGAATCAGCGGCGCCAGCGGCGTACGGCTGGGGATTGAAATGCTAAAGGTCCTTAAGTCCATGCCCGATGTCCGGACTCATCTGGTGTTGTCGGATAATGCGCTTATTACGCTGAATAAGGAAACCGGCCGTGAGGTCACTGCAGGAGAATTGCAAAAACTGGCTGACTTCTGTTATGAGATCTATGACATGGCCGCAGATATTGCCAGCGGTTCGTTTAAAACGGACGGCATGGTTATTATTCCCTGCAGCATGAAGACCCTCGCGGGCGTGGCAAACGGTTTCTCTGACAACCTGCTCTTAAGAGCCGCGGATGTTACGTTGAAGGAGGGCAGGTCTTTGGTTGTCGTGCCGCGCGAGGCGCCTTTCAGCCGGATTCATCTGAAAAACATGCTTAAAGTGCAGGAGTGCGGCGGGGTAATAATTCCGCCGGTCATGACATTTTACAACAATTTGCAGAGCATCGATGAGATGATTGATTATTTAATCGGGAAAATACTTGACCGGTTTGACATTGACTACAGCGGCTACAGGCGCTGGGGCAGCAAGGATTTTTAGGGGAATGGCATTGGCAATTATTACAAGCAAAGTTTCAAACGGAAGACTCGAAGGGACCGTAAAGGTGCCCCAGTCAAAATCACTTTTGCACAGATATCTGATTTTGTCCGGTCTGTCAAAATACCATCCCCTGATTGTATGCACCAACAATTCCGACGATATAATGGCGACAAAGAGGTGTCTTGTAGATTTGGGACTGATTGAAAAAGAAAGCGCCCCGGTACATGAGGACGGAATTTACCGGCTGGATTGCGGGGAAAGCGGCTCTACCTACAAATTTTTGATGCCCATTGTCAGCACTTTTAATAAAACCTGCAGATACCGCCTCGGAGGCAAGCTTGTTTACAATCCGCTGGAGGGATTTTATAGGGTGCTGAGAAGCCACGGGGTCAGACGGGAGGTTTTGCGCGCAGATGAGGTTGAGGTGTCAGGCCAGCTGACGGCGGGGACGTTCATTCTTCCGGGATATACCGATGCACAGTCTATTTCGGGGCTGCTGATGGCGCTGCCGCTTCTTGAGGAAAACAGCACCGTAATGGTAGAAAAGAAGATCCAGTCCGAGGCCTATGTAAATATGACAATTGAACTTATGCGGGCCGCAGGGGTCAAGGTAAATGTAATCGGCAATCAGAGCAAATTTTCCCGGGTTTATAAAGTGGAAGGCAGTCAGCATTACAGTGTCAGCGTTGACACGGATATTGAAGGTGACTGGTCACTGGCGGCCTACTGGCTGGTAGGTGCCGCAATCAGCGGAGGCCGGGTTACATGTACAAACATGGATGTGGAATCGCTTCAAGGGGACCGTTATATTCTGAATATTTTGGACGCATTCGGCGCCAATCTCAGGATTAAATGGCATGAAGAACCGGACGGGTGGTCCGGCGGCCGGGACATATTCTGGACCGATATAACCGTAGAAGGCGGCGATCTTTACGGCATTATGCTGGACGGTGAGGACATTCCCGATCTGATTCCCCAGGTAGTGTTGCTGGCATGTGCTGCGGAAGGGACAACGGTTATCAAAAACGTCGGCAGTTTGCGACTGGGGGAGTCCGGCCGTATAAAAAATATTGTTAAAGTAATCAATAATCTGGGCGGACGAATTTACGAATCAAACAACTGCCTTATTATTGAGGGAAACGGTGCTGACGGTCTCGTCGGAGGCATAGTCAGGGCCCACAATGACCATCGGATTGCGATGATGGCAGCGGTTGCCGCCGGTATTTGCAGTGATGAGGTCATTATTGAAGGTGCGGATGCGGTATCCAAATCCTATCCGGATTTTTTTGAAGTGCTTGAGGGCATGAAGACGTAAGACGGGAGACTAAAAAAATGAAAGTACTGAAAGTTATTTTCAAAACACTGTTATGTCTTATAATCGCAGTCATTGTATTTGTCGCAGCATTTCTGGGCTATCTTTCAATAACGGAATGGAAGCCGGATGATGTGGAAACAGCGGAGGAGCTCGGGGAGCTTCAAGTAACCTTGCCGGGAGAATTATTTGCGGCGGAGGGTGAAGAGGCGATTAACGAATCCGTCAGGATTCTTACATGGAATATCGGCTATGAGGCTCTTAGTGAAACCGAAGACTTTTTCATGGACGGAGGACAAAAGGTCCGGCCGGATGATAAGTCACTGGTAGAAGAGAATATGGCCGCGATTGAAAGTTTTATCACGAAGGCAGATGCGCATTTTGTTTTTCTGCAGGAGGTGGACGAGGACTCGAAGCGTTCCTATAACATTAATGAAAAGGAGCGTCTTTGCACCGTTTACGGGGACGAAATAAACAGACGTGCTTTCGGAGAAGGCGCACAAACAGAGGCTGAAAAAGGCTATAGCGCCGCCTACGCCCTTAACTTCAGCTGCAAATATGTTCCGTTTCCCATTCCCGCAATCGGAAAGGTAAATAGCGGACTGTTGACCATGGGAAGATACAGGCTGACAGATTCCCGCCGGCATCAGCTTTCTTTAAGTTACAGCTGGCCCGTGCGCATGGCAAATCTGAAAAGGTGTCTGCTTACGTCCTGCGTTCACATAGAAGGCAGCGATAAGCAGCTGATACTTGTAAACATTCATTTGGAGGCCTATGCACCCGCGGAGGCTAAAGAGGCGCAGATAAGAATACTGAAAGAACTGATAGTTGAAATGCATGAGGCAGGCAATTATGTTGTTGCGGGAGGTGACTGGAACATGGCCTTCCCTGATGCGGATCCGGAGCTTTATCCGTTGACGGATACCGACAATTACGTTGCCGAGACCATGTCGGAGGAATACTGTCCCGAAGGGTGGAGTTTCGTTTATGACGAAACCGCTCCCACCTGCAGGCTTTTGAACAAGCCATATGACAAGGAAGCAACAGATACCCAGTATTATGTTATAGACGGCTTTCTGGTATCGCCCAATATTAAGGTGGAAATGGTGGAAACGGTCGATGCCGGCTTTGTCAATTCAGATCACAACCCCGTAATTATGGAGCTGAAGCTGAACTGAAAACCGCACTCACGGCCTGACCGAAATTTCTTATATCACGGAGCTTCGGTTTCGGCCTGTTCTTTTCTGAGTTGTTTCATTTTTGCAGTGCCTATGCGCGTTGCCTGCTCTTCAAACCATATGGAATCATAAGGTTTTTTCGGTTGCTTGCCGAAGCGTACCATAATTCTTCTTACCCAGTACCGGCAGGTAGAGGGCAGGGCAACCAAAAAAACCATAAAAGGGCCGAAGATGCAGTTCTGGAGAGCGTGGCCGAACTCATGGTTCATCAGTCGTTCATTTTTCCCGCAGCGGTCCTTAATGAAAAAAATACCCCTTTCAGCACCGCCCCATTGCTTTTTCCCACATTCAAAGTACCAGCACCAGCCCCATTTGGCCGGCTTGTGCCCGGTCAGGCGCAGGACAAGAGCAAAGAGCGCCCCGGTAAAGGTAAAGAGTCCGCCCCACGTAAAGGAAAGGATATAAAAAACAGGTTTAGATATTCTTTGTGACAATTTTTCCATATCAGAATTCATAAATTACGGCCTGCCTGCCGTCCATGCAATATGTGACGTCTTCGCAGGCCGACAATGCAAATGCGCCCCGTGTAATATTCATGGCCTCTTCCATAAAGGTTTCCAGATGAACGGCCTCGACAATCATGGTATATGTGGCCGCCTCAGCATAATCTCTGCTAACCGTTGCCATGGCCAGACGTTCGGCCAGACTTTCAAAGCGGCTGATGTCCTTATAGTCGCAGGTAAATTTTATTTGCCGGCCTTCCCGTATTTTTAGCAGCCTGCCGGAGGGCAGAGAGTTTTTCCCGGGATTTTTCAAAGCCTCCAGTCCTGCAAGAGAGGAATCGGTGTATGCCCTGACCAGTCCGCCGGTTCCCAGAAGTACGCCACCGAAATATCTTGTCACCACAATGGCGGCGTTGCGGACATTTGCCGCGAGCAGCACGTCTAAAATAGGCTTTCCTGCTGTACCGGACGGTTCCTTGTCATCGCTGAAGCGCCGGATTTCATTTTTGCGGCCAATGACATAGGCATAACAATTATGCCTTGCATCCCAGTACTGCTTGCGCAGGGCATCAATGAAATCCAAAGCCTCCTGCTCAGAATGGATTTCCTTTATGGTGGCGATGAAACGGGATTTTTTCTCAACGATTTCCCCGCGCCCTTGACCGATTACAACAAATGTTTCCATAAAATAAAAGTGTCTTAGTATTACCTGTTGTTAATTTTAACATCATTACCGGATTTTAACAATGCGGTCTTATCCGCATGGCTGCTGAACACGGCACATATAACTGCCATATAGCTCCCAAAAGGCATCCTGTCCGCAAAGTCGCGGAACACAGAATAATCATTGCAAATTCACACAACTATTTTTGACATTGCAAGTCCTTTGCTGTATACTACTTTATGATTTTTAGTGGTTTTGTGTGACATGGTTCGCCGTTGGAGGGCCGATGCCACGATGGTTACCGGGGTTGTAATGATTTGGAAAGCTGCCCGGCAACGGAAAGGCAGAAAATGGCAACTAAAAAAAGAAGAAAAAAAAGCATAACACTGAAGATTATTAAATATATATTTCTGATTCTATTCGCAGCAGCCGCCATGGGAGTAAGTGTGGTACTGGGGCTTTTTTACGGCGCAAAGAACGCCATACCTCCTATAACCGAGGTAAACATTATGCCGACGACATATCCTTCGTCAATACTCGATGATGAGGGTAAGGAAATCATCCAGCTTTCCTCAGTGGGAGAGCGCAGGACCGAGGCAACCTCGGAAGAAATCCCCGAGAATCTCAAATGGGCCTTCATCGATATAGAGGATGAGCGTTTTTATTCCCATAAGGGAATCGATTTCAGGGGAATGATCAGGGCCGGCTATGTTACGCTGACCACCGACCGTAAGGAGGGCGCCAGCACAATCACCCAACAGCTGATTAAGAACAATGTTTTTGAAACCAAGGGCTTTGAGAGGAGCACGGGCTCCACGATAAAAAGAAAAATCCAGGAGTGGGTCCTTGCCACCGAACTTGAAAAGGAAATGGACAAGGATGAGATTCTCCTTAATTACCTGAACACAATCAACCTTGCCGCCGGTAACCACGGGGTAAAGGAGGCTGCCAGCTATTATTTCGGAAAGGATCTTTCGAAGCTGACACTCTCGGAGTGCGCGGTTATTGCCGCCATTACACAGAACCCCGGTGCCAACAATCCTGCAAACTGGCCGGAAAACAACTCGAAAAGGGCACAAAAATGCCTGGATAAGATGCGTGAAAACGGCCATATAACCGAGGAAGAATATCAAGCTGCCAAAAAGGACGACGTATATTCAAGGGTTATTGCAATAGCAAACAAAACAGCAGGCAGCAGCATTTACACATACTACGTTGACGCGCTGCTTGAGCAGGTGATGGAGCATCTGCAGGACAGGGCGGGGTATACATACGCTCAGGCCTATAATCTGGTTTACACAGGCGGAGTTACCATTTATTCCAACCAGAACATGGATGCTCAGGAAATTATTGACAGGGAAGTCAATAATCAGGACAACTACTCGGATCTGCCCATTTCATATTCAATCGCCTGGGACCTGACTGTTGTAAGGGCGGACGGCACCGCTGAATATTTTAATCACGGGCATATGAGGAATTATTACCGTGAAATGTATGGTGATGATTTCTTCATGGTATTCAGCAGCAAAGAGGCGGCCGATGAGTTTGTGGATGAGTATAAGGATCACATTCTGCATAACGGTGATGAGATTACCTATGAAAGCATTTATTATACACTTCAGCCGCAGGCATCGTTTACAGTGATGGATTATAGAAACGGCAAGGTGCTTGCAATTTGCGGCGGAAGGGGCGCTAAGGAAGTCAGCATGTCCACCAACAGGGCAACCGCTACAAACAGGCAGCCCGGCTCCACCTTCAAGATAGTGGCGGCCTTTGCTCCGGCTCTTGATCTTGGAAGATGCAGCCTTGCCACAACATTTGACGATGAGCCCTATACATACTCCGACAGCGGCAAATCAATCAGAAACTGGTGGGGAAATTCGTACAGAGGTCTTAATACAATCCGCACCGGAATAATCAACTCCATGAACATTATTGCCTGCAAGACTATGCTCTATGTGGGAGCCAGCAACTGTATTCCCTATCTGGAAAGCTTCGGTTATAAGAGCATAGTTCCGGGGGATGCCGCCATGTCAACAGCAATCGGCGGAGTTACTTATGGCATTACTAACCTTGAAAACTGCGCGGCATTCGGGGCAATCGCCAATGACGGAGTTTACAATGAACCTATGTTTTACTCCAAGGTGGTTTCAAGGGACGGACAGGTTATCCTTGCCGCAGAAAATGTTCAGGACGTGCATCCCGTTATTGATGTCGCAACGGCCTCTCTTCTAACCAACGCAATGATAGATGTTGTAAGATACGGCACGGGCGTGAAGTGCGACATTTACTCGGCACCCCTTGCCGGCAAGACAGGCACCAGCAATGACGACAGGGATTTGTGGTTCGCGGGCTATGTACCGAACGGACTCGTCTCCTGTATCTGGGTCGGCTACGATGAGAACTTGTCGGTTGACAGGAATGAAACCCAGAAATATTTCTATTCAAGCACTATGGAACAGTTGGTTTGTGCACTGGGCGCCGAGGGCGGCAAGTTTGAAATGAAGGGAAATATTGTCAGAGCGACAGTCTGCAATAAATCGGGATTGCTCCCCAATGAATTCTGCAGCAAGGATCCTGCGGGCAGCACCCTGATTTCCGAATATTTCCGGGAGGACACCGTACCGTACCGCACCTGCAATGTGCATGTGGAGCTTGAGGTATGCAAGGAGTCCGGAAAGCTTGCAACAAAGTATTGTCCGAAAGAGGATGTGGAAAAGAAGGTCTTCCGCATAAGAATAGACGGAGTCGCCGGTGAGGGTGAACATAGGGGAGAAACGCCGGATACGGAGTATGAGGCTCCGACTGATGAATGTGATAAGCACGATGAAAATACCACAACTACCACAAAGGAGACCACAACGCGCAAGCCCAGGCCGGATCCGGAAACCACTACCGATGAACCGGAGACCGAACCGGAGACCGAGCCGGAGACCGAACCGGAGACTACTACTGATGAGCCGGAGACTACTACAGGCGAGCCGTAAACAAAAAAATAAGGCGTATGGGATTAATAAAACAGCTTGGAATTATGGGGACGACGAAGATTTTCGCCGTCCCTTTAGTTAGTTAATTATTGATGAGTATTTCGATTTGATATATGCCGGATACGCGGCAAAGGCAACGCCTGCGGTCAGGTAATTCCGAATAAAAGCACCCATCCGAAAGCCGGGAATCAGTGAGAAAACAAAACCGAGGATAAAATAGACCGACAACATATAAATTATTCCTAAAAGGGCTTTTGAGACCTGCATGCGGCGTCTGTCGCAACGCGGGCTGAAGTTGATATACATGCTTTCGACAAACCAGCCCGTAATGATTCCCAGATATAAGCCGATGCGCCCGATGACATCATACAGTCCGTCCAACGTGATTTTGTCATTGAAAAACAAGGGCACGGCCGTACACAGGAGAATGAAGGACGGAAGCATAAGTAATGCTCCGTACAGGAGATTCTGTTTTTTGTCAAAAAGCGTGCCTTCAATAAAGGAGTCGGCAAGCGCCGCCGCCGTGGCCGCGATAATCAGTGATGCAAGCACCGACCAGGGGGTACGCAGTCCCAGATAAAAAATTGAAGAAGAAACAAGCAGTACTGCGAGTACGCTGAGGAGCTTTACCATAACGCGCCGTTTGGTGACAAATACCGTGGCAGCAAGGGTTGAAAAGCCGAAAAAACCGCTTGCGGGAAAGGCATAGCCGGCAACGAGCGTTCTGAGAAACGTTGCCGGAGGAAAATTGTATTTAAGCATAAAATCGGCAGAAGGCTGCGCCGGCGAAAAAGACCGGTCCCTTATCCATGGGGCTTCAATGTGGAAAACCACTTTTATGATATCTGTCAGAGGGCCCGCCACGACGTAGGCAACCATAAGTTTCAGCGCCATTTTTTTTGAGTGGCACCAACAGATAACTCCCAGAGCGCAAAGAAGGAATATCTCCTTGTTAAGCAAGGCAAGCAAAAGCGCAACTAATGTCAGAGCATCGGTTCTGATTGTGGCGAATAATTTGAGTAAAGACATGTCATTCCCCTTCTTTATCATAAAAAGATTAACACAACAGGACGTTCAAAACAAGAAAAGCATGTTGAAATAAGTTGACGTAATGCAAAAAAAATTATACCATAGCACAAAAGGACAC
Organism: Lachnospiraceae bacterium; assembly: GCA_050944475.1. Taxonomy (GTDB): domain Bacteria; phylum Bacillota; class Clostridia; order Lachnospirales; family Lachnospiraceae; genus RGIG5612. The sequence continues at coordinate 268,426 of JBMNRD010000001.1, read as the reverse complement.
ATTAACATGGGTAGAAGGGTACTGGTGGTCAGCCAGCGTTTTTGGCCGGAGAATTTCAGAATAAACGACATCTGCCACGAGCTCACCCTGCGTGGGCTGCGTGTTGATGTTTTGTGCGGACAACCCAACTATCCTGAGGGGCAGTTTTTTGAGGGGTATCGTACCTTCGGAAACCGTAACGATAAGCATGGAGATGTGAGGATTTACCGCGCCGCCGAGATCAAAAGGGACGGAGCCACCGCCTTAAGAATTTGGCTGAACTATGTTTCCTTTGCCGTTTCGAGCAGGATAAAAGCGGCAGCACTGAAGAAAAATCGCTATGATTGCGTACTTATATATCAGAGCACCTCATTGATGATGAGCCCGGCAGCGCTGAAAATAGGCAGAAAGCAGAACATTCCCGTTATAATGTACGCTATTGATGTATGGCCTCAGAGTTTCTTCCGGGAGATGGACATGCGCAGTCCGACATTGAGAAAGATTTTCAGCGTGTATTCCGCAAAACAGTATCAGGGAGCGGACAGGATAATCATCGCAAATGAGCAGGCGGAGGATTATTTTACGGGGAATGTCCACATTCATCCCGGGAAAATAAATTATATCCCGCTGTGTCCCGACAGAAGACTGCAGGGTGACGGCTATAACATAGCATTGTTGGAAAAGTACGGGGGGAGCTTCAATATTGTTTTTGTCGGCGGCGTAACCGACCAAAACGACTTTGACGGAGTTGTGAATGTGGGGAAGATGATTTACGACGCCGGAATACGTAATATAAAGATAATAATTGTGGGTAAAGGAAACCGCCTTGCCCAGCTGAAAAAGAAAACAGATAAAGCCCGGCTGTGGGATATTTTCTTCTTTGAAGAAGAGGACCGAATTGAAGAACTGCCGAAGTATTATAATGTGGCAAATGCCCTTTTGCGTTGTCCCAGGGCGGAAATCAAGGACGAGCTGGCGCCGCTTACCGAACTTGCAGATTACATGTCTATGGGGAAACCCATTTTAGGCGTCGTAGGCGGCCAGGAAAAGCGGATAATCCGGCAGACGCGTTGCGGTTACACATCGGAGCCCGGAGACGAGCAGGGCCTTTTTGATAACATTATGCGGCTCTACAGGGCACATGGTGATGACATCAGCGACATGGGCAAAAACGCATTGAAGTATCAACAAAAGAACTTTGACCGGGAAGACTGCATGGACAAGATAATGGAGGTTATGTTCCGGGCGCGTCAAGAGGATGAGGACGGCTTTGTTATGAACCGGAATATTATTAAAATCGAAGAGGACTGGACGGGGGAAATCTAAATGTTATTCTTTATGCTTACCTGTACGTGCCTGGTGTGCCTGGCGATTATGTATTCGGCGATTTTTAACCGACGCTTTGAGGAAACGCTGGCACTCAGTGTATTTTCGCATATGCTGCTTTTATATATTTCCGCCATAATCGGGTATTTATCGATAGGAGTCATTGCCGTATCGGCTCTTTCCGTTGCAGGTATGATTATTGCCGTGCTCGTGTGCCTTTATCGTGAAAAATTCAAGAATCTGGTGATAAACACATTTACTCTCGGTTTCGTTGCGTTTGTTTTTTTCCTGCTGATTATTGTTGTGGTTACGGAGGGAATGACATTGCCCTCTGACGGACCGAGCGAGCTAATGGCCGGCTATGTCCGCATGATTGCTGAAAATGAGGGAATTAAAAAGGTTGCGACACTTCCGTTTGCAAAGATCGGCTATCAGCCGGGCTACGCTCTCTTTGCCTATGAATTTACCGCTTTGCAGAGCGGTTTTTCGGATGCAAATGTTCTCAGAGCGGCGTGCATTTTCGTTGTGGCAATGATTCTGCCGATTCTTTCAAAAATAAAATGGAAAAGCATTGTTATAGGCATTTTCTTAGTGCCGACGGCAGGACTTCTTCCGTGGCTGACCTATCCGGCCATGCCCATGTTTAATGTGCTGAATGTTGATGTTGCGGTGGCGCTGACCTTCGGTTTTATGCTTGTGACTTATATGTGCAACAAGCAAAGCGGCTTTGTATATATTGCGCTGGGACTGGGCAGCGCAGCCCTGTGCATAATGAGACCGTGGGCGGAAATCCTCGGTCTTGTAATGCTGATTATTGTGGTTCTGGATATTTTATGTCTGGGCTTCAGAGACACAGTCGATCTGTTCGACCGTCCCGGAAGCTGGATTTCAATTGTTTTTTACATCGCTCTGGCAGGCGCGAGCTTTTTGTCCTGGTGGGTATTTGCCGCAAAAAACGGCATTCATAAATGGACCCAATGTATCTTTATTACCAACGAGCGTAAAGAGGCCCTTGACGGCATTTTAAGCCAAATTCACGATGCTCTTTCGGGGACGGCAACAGAGGGAATAATCAGACTGTCATATATATGGTGGATTGTAATCATTCTTGTGATGGGGCTGGGCGCCGCTGTGCTCGGCGACGGTCTGTTAAACAAGATTCGCGTCGGTGCCCAGGCAGTTATTGTGGTTGCGGGCTTCTATGTGTACATGTACGGGCTGGCTTTTGTATATGCTTATGTCTATCCCGTAGACGCGGACATTACCGAGACCCTGAATACATACCTGCTGGTCTATCTGATCGGAGCGGTCTTGTTTATCCTGAATCATTCTATCAATGCGGTGATGAATCGTTTCGCCACGTATCTGAGACTGCCGCTGATTGCAATCTTTGTTGCGATGATGCTGATTGTGCCTTTTAAGCAGGCGGCTTCGGAAACCGTCGATAAAGTGAGCATTGACAAAATTCGTGAGCTTGAGCTGGAACCGGGAGAACTTGATCTCGAAATCAATTAAATTCAATCAGGAAAAAATGGAAAACAATGCGTTGCTTTATGGCTGCAAAAGCCGGATTTTTTCTGCATTCAGGATGGCAAAAAAGTTTTTATAGAAGCATGATTCCGGTCAACATGCGCACCTCGGGGTTGGCATCACGCCTCCACGAATAGAACATCCCCGAATGGTAGGTGCAAAAGCCGGAATCTTCAATATTTTCGCGGGGCACCCCGCAGCCTGTGAGGGTTATGTAAACGGCTTCCTTCAGGTCAAGCAGGTAGCGCCCGTTCGGCTTCAAAGTAAAGAGCTTTTCAAGGCTCTCTTTACTGAATTTTTCAGAGAATGCGATCTTCAGATCTTTATTGACTTCATAGCAGCCCCCGCAGATGCAGGGCCCCATGGCGGCCACAACGTCGGCCGGATTTGTTCCGAAACGGGAGGCCATTGTTTCAAGCGCATTGGCGGCAATCATTCCCGCAGTGCCTTTCCAGCCGCTGTGCAACATGGCAATGACTTTGTTGACAGGGTCAAGCAGGTAAACGGGAACACAATCTGCCTCGACGGTGCAAAGCATCAGTCCCGCGTCGGCTGTAATCAGGCCGTCAAAACCCTCATCGGTGACGGGGCGTATTACACCCTCGCCGCCGTTCTCGGCGGTGACAATGCGCACGTTTGCGGTGTGAAGCTGGCGGGTGCGGATCATTTGCCCTGTGGTGATATTCAGCCTTCCGGACAACAGTTCGTAGTTAATATAGTCCTCGGGAGCATTCAGCCCCCAGCCGCCGACACCCATGGGTGTGTAAACGGCCCTGGCGATTCCGGTTTTTTCAATTGATTCAAAGGTTAAGTATTCCATTTTATCTTCATATATGCCGGGTGCGGCAGGTGCCCGGTTGCACGGATTTATTCAGCACTGATTGTAACATGCAATGCTTCCGGTGTATTAAATATCCGGAACGGGAAAATGCTGTTGCCGATGCCCCTGCTGACAAGCATGTTGACACTGCCGTTCGAATAGAGTCCGTCCGTGTATTTCGGGAACAGGCCTTGGCTGGGCGCAAAAAGCCCCAGACGCAGGAAGGGAATCCTGATCTGTCCGCCATGGGCGTGGCCGGTGAGCACAAGGTCGGCGGGATATTTGCAGTAGATATCAAAAAGTTCGGCTCTGTGAGAGAGAACGAGATTGAAACGCTCTTCGCTTCCGTAAGCGCCGATGTCGTCAAACAAATTCCCCATAATCATATCGACCCTCTCCGCGGAGGTGTCGGCGCAGTAGGCATAGACGGGGTCTTTGTACAGGGTTGACGGGTCCTGGACTCCCAGAAGGTTAATAAGTTGTCCGTTGATGCCGATTTCCATTGCGGTATTGTTTATTATGTTTATTCCGGCCGCTTCCAGAGCCAGCTTGAATTCATTATTGTCCGGGTCATCCAGCAGGGACATTTCATGGTTTCCGTAAATAAAATAGCAGGGAGCCGTTTCCGCAAGGGCGATACACAAATCTATGGTTTCCGATCCTATCACTTCGCCATCATCGTCATTGGCACGGTTTTTCACCATGCGTGCATACTTGGGGGCATCAATCAAATCCCCTGTAATGACAATGATATCCGGAGCGGTTTCCGTCGCAATTTCAAGTATTCTTCGGATTTGCCATTTACCGCTTACAAAATGCAAATCGCTTAGCTGCAGGACTTCAATGTTTCCGCCCTCGGGAGAGAGCTTTTCGCTTGTAATAGAATACGGGGTTATGATAATCCGATGGTTTTGCAGCACATTAACAACTACTGCGGCCAGAAGGATGACTGCGATGATTATAAGGAATATTTTTGTACGTTTTTTCAACGATTTTCTCCCGGGAAAAAGCTGTAAGTTTCCGGGAATTTGCTTTCTCCCCGGTAAACATGTAATACATTATACTCTATAGGATTGGGGAATGGCAACTTAAAAATCAGGCCGCCATGCACCGGCAGTCAGCTTCGCGTGAGGGAAGAGTCAATCAGAAGGAAAAACAGCTCCGGAATCAGAACCCCCGCAATGCCCAGGATAATCAGATGGGACAAAAGGATGCCGTTTGTTGCGGAAAGAATCAGCTGGACAATGGCGATAATTGCCGCAATCTGCACAAACGGGCGCACCCGGGCGGCTCTTCGAATCGTTTTGCTGGCCAGAGCGGAGATGCCGGAGATAAGATTGATAAGCGAATAAACGACCATCATTACTGCGCAGATGATGGTAATGATGTATGATGTATTGACGGAATACAGCCTTGATGCGGTCACAAAGAAAATCATCACCAGACCGGTCAATCCGGAAAAAAGCAGCAACATGCTCAGTGCTGCCTTGAAAAAGTCTTTTATGCTCATGTGTTCTCCTTACAAGCGATGTACAGGAAACGCAAATTCTGCCGCCGCGACAGGTTGTCTTTTAATTATTTGTCCTCTTCAAAGGCTTCGGCTTCCTCCAGGATGCGTCCGCACTCTTCGACAACTTTGTCAAACACTTCATCATCTTCAATGTCAAGGAATTCAAATTCATCTTCGCTGATGTCGTGATACTCATACAGGTAAATATCGTCCGATTCCTCATCGACGGGAACGAGGGCAACATATTCCTTGTCATCCACTTCAAAAACAAACAAAGGCTCGCAAGCAACGGTTTCTCCGTCGTCAAATTCAAGATCGACGGTAAAAACATCCTCTTCCCGGCAATCGTGGTCACATCCCGGACCATGTTTATGCTTTGACATAATAATCCTCCCAAACATATGATGCCTCAAAGGCTTTTCAATGGAGGCATTTTATCATTAAAAAGGTAAGGATACAAGATTTTTCATGAAACGAATAATATTGCTTCAAACAAAGACTGATGACAAATTTTCCTCCATAAGCTATAATCCCGTAAGAATAGAGAACGGAGTAACCAATGGGAATATTAGAAGCAATGCTTAAAATCGTACTTGCTATGGTGCTGGGCTTTTTTCTTTACAGGCGCCATATCTTAAACGATGAATCGAATATGGCTATGTCCAAGCTAATCACATATGGAGCCGCTCCATGCATGATTTTTTCTTCAGTCTGCTCTCTGGATGCGGGAAAAAGAAGCGAGGTAATTACCCTGCTGATTGCGGGTGTGGTGTTGTACATCCTGTTGGCGGCACTTGCCTTTATCGGCGCTTTGGCAATCAGGCCGGAAAAGAGGGAACGGGGCAGTTATGAAGCTATGATGACCTACGGTAATTCCGCATTTCTTGCCTTCCCCATAGGACAGGCCCTGATGGGTGATTTGGGAGTATCCTACCTTGCCATTTTGAACATTCATCAGAATGTATTTGCCCATAGTTACGGAGTATTTCAGCTGACGAGGGGAAAAGAGGGAAAATTTAAATTCAGCCCTGCCAAGCTTGTGAGTCCCACCGTCATATGCGCTGTAATAGCGTTGATCTTGTATATTGCGGGTGTGAGGGTGCCGGAGCCGGTCCTCGTGCCGATTGATTCTGTGGGTCAGATGACGTCCCCGCTGGCGATGGTTGTCACGGGCGCTACGATTGCCTCATATCCTTTTAAAAATCTTTTCAACAACTGGAGATATTATGTCGCCGGCATCATCAAGCTGACGGTGATTCCCATGATAGCATTTATTATTGCGTTTGCCGTATGGGGAGCAGGGAATCTGGCAAGCGTCATAGGTCTGCATTGCTGTATGCCAACGGCCGTCATAATCAGTATTATTGCCATGATAAACGGTGCCGACTACAAGCTGATATCCTCGGGCACGGGCCTCATGAACATTATGTGTGTGGGGACGATTCCGCTGATGTGGGTAATATTCGGTCTGTTCGGGTAATCCCGATATCATAGAGAATTGATTTTAATGTCGATTGGAATTTATCACCGGCATATGTTAAGATTATACAGTCTATGCGGGCCGTCCGGCCCGGAACATCAGACAGCCAAAGAACGGAGGATAGTATGGTTATTATCAGCGCTATGCTGAAAATCGTTGTAGCTCTGGCTCTTGGATATGGCCTTTTCAAAGCCGGAGTCCTGACAAAAGAATCAAATGCGGTAATGTCCCGTCTGATTATTCTTGTTACCTGCCCTTGCCTGGTGTTTTCATCCATAGCCGGCATGGACGGGAGCCACAAGGCGGACGTGTGGATTCTTCTTGTCGTCGGCGTGGCGGTGTATGTGGTTCTGACAATAGTGGCGTATATCGTAGTGAAGCTGTTGAGGGTCGGCAAGGAATCCTTTAATACTTTCCTGTGCATGATTACTATGGGAAATGTGGGATTTATCGGATTTCCTCTTGCTCAGTCTCTTTACGGAGAACTGGGGGTGTTCTACATCGGCGTTCTCAATGTACATTTCACACTTTACGCCTACACAATAGGCATAACCTTGCTGACCGGGGAAAAAGGCAAGGGAAACTTCAAGTTGAAAAATATCGTAAATACGGGGACCGTGGGAGCCGTTCTTGCACTTGTTCTTTATTTGTGCGATATACGGCTGCCAAGCATTGTACTTTCACCGCTGTCTTTTATCGGACAGTTGACATCACCCTTGGCCATGATAGTTCTGGGAGCGACGCTGGCCTCATATTCTCTTAAAAAAATGTTCGGCAACTGGCGCTACTACGTTATAGCTGTCGTTAAGCTGCTGCTCATACCGGCGGCGGTTTTCTTCACTATGCGCGCAATTATGGGCAATAATGAGATGACCGCCCTGATTACATTGTATGTGGGCTGTCCCACGGCAACGATGATTCCTATGGCGACGTTGGCTTACGGAGGCGATTGGGAAAACGCTTCTTCCGGCACCGGGCTCATAACACTCGCCGGCATTATCTGTATACCGTTGCAGTGGCTTATGATAACCTGCCTGTAAAGCCCGGGGTGTTTGTCTTGAAGGACAGATGATTTCTTAAGGAGAAAGGAAAAAACAGAAGAATTATAAATGGTGAAAGTATTTTATGATATCGATGCCGGAAAGAGTTTTGAACCGAGAGGTATCGGGCTTAAAAAGGCATGAATTTAAAGCGCAGAATTACGCATTACGTAATCGGAATATTTGTAATGGCTTTGGGTGTAGTTACCATTTCCCGGGCTGAGGTTGGAAGCTCGCCGGTCAGCACCCTTCCTTTCGCAATGTCCAAGTTAGTGCAGCAGCTGACTTTCGGCTGGTGGACCACAATATACAATGCGCTTTGTATAGTGCCGCAGATTATCATAATCAGGAAGCTGACACTGAAGACATTGTTGCAACTGCCGCTGGCATATGTGTTCGGACGTATTATTGACATGTATGTGTTCTTGTACGGATTGTTGCCGTTTGTGGTTAAGGAGCTGAATTATCCGCTCAGGCTGGTGTTCTGCATAGCGGGAATAGTTATTTCCGCTTTGGGTGTAACCATTATTGTCGGAGCGGATCTGATGCTTCCTCCGCCGGATGCGCTGATGCGTGCGTACAGCGGGCACTTTAGCAAGAAGTTGTCCGCCTGCAAGATTGCATTCGATTTCCTGTGGGTATTGCTTACGGCAGTTGCTTGCGTGATTTTTGCGTTGGCAAGGACAGGCGGCTTGACCTGGAGCGACATTTATGCCATAAATGTGGGCACCGTCATTTCGGTCGTTTTCAGCGGGATGACTATAGGATTTTTTAAGAAAATATTTCCTAAGCTTGACCTGGGTTTAATGCCGGACAAGACCTTGCTGGGGAAAAAATAAATCCGGACTATATTGTTTCATAAATGCCGCCCGGCAGGTCGCGGGGCGGCATTTTTACGGGGCGGCATTTTGCGGAAAAACCGTTTTTTGTCCGGGGCGGGAATATCCTGTTTGCGGGATTGAAGCTTTCGGTATTGACATATCCGTAAAAAAAGGTGAAAATATTAAGTCATGACGGGCAAAGCAATTTGCCGTAATTTTGATTCGGAAAGAGGTGATTTTAGTGGTTTTGCTTGATCAGATTAAGTATGAGCTTTGTCAGTTTAACGAGCCGCTGATTGAAATAGGTGATTCACTTTGACAGGGCCGGCAAGAGAGCTCGGATAAGTGAAATAGAAAACGAAATGAATGCTCCCGGTTTCTGGGAGAACAGCGAAAAGTCCGGTGCCATGATGAAGGAACTGAAAAGCATCAAGGCGGCCCTGGCAAAATATGACAAGCTGCACGGGGCATATGAAGACTTGCTGACGTTAATTGAGATGGCGGAAGAAGAGTCGGACAAGGAACTGGCAGACGAGGCAGAGATTGAATTTGCCCGGTTTAAGAAGCATTTTGATCAATACAAAATTTCCACGCTGCTGAATGGAGAATTTGACCATTTGGGAGCGATTTTATCGTTAAATGCAGGCGCCGGCGGAACGGAAAGCTGTGACTGGGCCGGCATGCTTTACCGCATGTTTACCCGATGGGCGGAAAAACAGGGTTATAGCGTTGAGGTGCTCGATTATCTTGACGGAGACGAGGCCGGCATCAAGTCGGTGAAAATTCAGATCACAGGCGAGAATGCATACGGGTATCTTAAGTCGGAAAAGGGTGTTCACAGGCTGGTGAGAATTTCACCATTCAATGCGGCGGGCAAAAGGCAGACTTCCTTTGTTTCCTGCGATGTAATGCCGGATATTGAAGAAGACATCGATATCGAGATAGCCGATGAGGACATCAGAATCGACACTTACCGCAGCTCCGGTGCCGGCGGTCAGCATATAAATAAAACGTCTTCCGCGATACGCATTACCCACATCCCCACGGGAATAGTGGTTCAGTGCCAGAACGAACGCAGCCAGCTTAAGAACAAGGAGAGGGCCATGCAGGAGCTGAAGTCGCGGCTGTATATGTTGAAGCAGGAGGAAAATGCCAGAAACATGGCGGAAATCCGCGGCGAGGTTACGGAAATCGGCTGGGGCAACCAAATCAGGTCTTACGTGATGCAGCCATATACAATGGTAAAAGACCACAGGACCGGCTGCGAGGTCGGAAATGTGAATGCGGTGCTTGACGGGGATTTGGATGTTTTCATGAATGAATATCTGAAGTTTATCAATAAAAACGGCAACTGACGGATAGTCTGAGCAGGGCGGATGCCGGCAAGTATTAGAGGGGGGAACATATGATTAACGTTGCAATTTTAGGGTATGGAGTAATCGGCTCCGGTGTTTTTGAGGTTTTGAGCACCAACGCGGACATTGTAAAAAGAAATGCCGGGCAGGAGATACAGGTTACCCGTGTCCTTGACCTGCGCAAGTTTCCGGGGAGTCCCGTTGAAGAAATTCTGACCGACGACTTTGAGGACATTTTAAATGATGAGAGTGTTGATATTGTTGTTGAGGCAATGGGCGGTACGGGTGTAGCCTATAAGTTTGTAAAGGCATCACTTGAGGCCGGCAAGAGCGTTGCAACTTCCAATAAGGCACTTGTTGCGGCGCATGGACCCGAGCTTCTTCAAATAGCGGCAGGAAAGAATGTGAACTTCATGTTCGAGGCCAGCGTTGGCGGCGGAATACCCGTTATCAGACCGCTGCTCAGCTGCATTACGGCCGACAGAATTCAGGAGATTACGGGAATCCTTAACGGCACGACAAACTTCATTTTGTCAAAAATGTACGACGAGGGGAGCCGGTTCGAGCCCACATTAGAGGAAGCTCAGATGCTTGGCTATGCGGAGGCCGACCCGACAGAGGACATTGAAGGGTATGACGCCTGCCGGAAGATTGCAATTTTGACCGCCCTCGTAAAGGGACAGTATGTGGATTTTGAGGATTTATCCTGCACCGGCATTACCGGCATCAGCGATATTGACATTGCTTATGCGAAGGCCCTTGGAATGAAGATAAAGTTACTTGCCACATCAAGGACGGAGAATAATCATGTCTATGGAGAAGTAGCTCCATGCATGATAGGTAAAGACAACCCGCTTTACAGCGTTGACGGCGTAATGAATGCGGTACTTGTAAGAGGAAATATGCTTGGCGATATAATGTTTTACGGTGCCGGCGCGGGGGCGCTGCCCACGGCATCCGCGGTAGTTTCGGACATCATCGCACAAGTACGGTATCTGAATCGGAACATTCCTGTCAAAATGGCTCCGGAAAAATTGGATATTGCATGCGCATCCGAGCTTGCCGACAGGTTTTTCGTTCGGATAGCAAAGGATATAAACGTTAAAGCGGTGCTGCCTGTCGAGCGGGAAATTGCAATTGCGCAGGCGCCGGATGAAAAGGCGGTTATTACAGGCATAATCACCAAGAAAGAGCTTATGACAATTCTCGAAGCTCTGCCGGGATTAATAGGATACATCAAGGTAAGGTAAGCTTCGTACAGAAATAAATCAGGGAGTAAAAATGAAATACATAGTTATTTTAGGAGACGGAATGGCCGACAGGCCGATAGATGAGCTTGGCGGGAAGACCCCGTTGCAGGCGGCCGAAATTCCAACGATTGACATGTTGGCGTCGAAAGGCGAAATAGGCCTGGCAGCCACAATACCGCCGGGTATGAAGCCCGGCAGCGATACGGCGAATCTTGCGGTGCTTGGTTATGACCCGCAGGTTTTTTACAGCGGACGCAGTCCTCTTGAGGCGTTGAGCATAGGTGCGCCTATGGAAGCAAATGACGTGGCAATGCGCGTAAATATCGTGACAATTTCGGATGAAGAGGGCATTCCCTTTGAAGAAAGAAAGATACTTGACCACTCAGCCGGGGAAATACCCACCAAGGAGGCAAAAGAGCTGCTGGAGGCGTGCATGGAGGAGCTGCAAAACGATGAGTTCAAGTTCTATGTGGGAACGAGCTACCGCCATTGCTGCATTTGGGCAAACGGGCAGGTGCTGGATTTTGAGCAGCCCCACGACCATTTATCGGAGAAGATTGGGCCGGTCATGCCGGCAGATGAAAGATTTGCGCGGATGACAAAGAGGAGCTTTGAGATTTTGAATCATCACCCCATAAATGAAAAACGCCGCGCCGAAGGAAAGGCCGCAGCCAACTGTCTGTGGTTCTGGGGAGCCGGAACCAAGCCGAGCCTTACATCATTTGAAGAAAAGACGGGAAAGCGCGGAGCTATGATTTCGGCGGTGGATTTGCTGAAGGGCATAGCTATAGGAGCAAAAATGAAGAGCATAGATGTTGAGGGGGCAAACGGCCAGCTGGAAACCAACTATGCCGGCAAGGCCGGGGCCGCGCTGAATGTATTGCTCAAAGACGGCTATGACTTCGTCTACGTTCATGTGGAGGCGCCCGACGAGATGGGCCATCAGGGCAGTATAGAGCGGAAAATAAAGGCTATCGAATATCTGGACAAGCGCCTGGTAAAGCCCGTTTACGAAGGGTTGCAGGACTCCGGCGAAAAATTCAGGATGCTGATAATGCCCGACCATCCGACGCCAATCAGCCTCAGGACACATACGTCGGACCCGGTGCCGTATGTATTGTACGACAGCACCCGGGAGCGGAAAACGATTCAGAAATACAGTGAGGAGGAGGCGGAGCTGTCCGGCAACATGGTCAATCCGGGATATCTGATTATGGACCGGCTGTTGATGCTTGAAAGGTAAATTAAATGTTGATTGTTAAAAAATTCGGCGGCTCATCGATCGCCGACAAGGATAAAATCTTTAATGTGGCCGAGAAGTGCATTGCGGAGTACCGCAACGGAAATGATGTGGTGGTGGTTTTGTCCGCCATGGGCGACACCACGGACGAGCTGCTTTCTCTGGCACATCAGATTACCGAAAAACCGTCAAAAAGAGAATTGGACGCGTTGCTTGCCACCGGAGAACAGGTCAGCACGGCTCTTGTTTGCATGGCGGTATGGGAGCTGGGCGTTCCCGCGGTTTCCCTGAATGCATTTCAGGTGCCGATGAACACTGACAGGTCATACGGAAACGCACGCCTAAAAACTATTGATACTGTGCGCATTAAGCAGGAGCTGGAAAATCGCAAAATCGTGTTCGTAACCGGCTTTCAGGGAGTGAACAGATATGACGACGTGACGACCCTGGGCAGGGGCGGCTCGGATACCACGGCTGTGGCACTTGCGGCGACGCTTCATGCCGACGCTTGTGAGATTTATACCGACGTGGACGGAGTATACACCTGCGACCCGGGGCTGATTCCGGACGCACACAAGTTGTCGGAGATTTCTTATGATGAAATGCTCGAGCTTGCCACTCTCGGGGCAAAGATATTGCACAACAGATCGGTTTTCCTTGCAAAAAAGTTTAACGTTCCGATTGTAGTCCGGTCAAGCCTGACCGATGAAGAGGGCACAGTCGTTAAGGAGGTACAAAAAGTGGAAAAGAGAGTAGTAACAGGCATTGCGGTAGATAAATCGATATCGCGTATAGCTCTTATCGGCATCGAGGATACACCGGGAATGGCTTTCAAATTATTTGATGAGCTGGCTAAACATGATATTTGTATAGATATTATTCTTCAATCAATCGGACGAGGCGGAACAAAGGACATTTCTTTTACCGTTTCGGTAGATGATCTGAAGGAAACCCTTGAGGTGCTGAATGCCGCACAGGATAAATTGAAATTTGAAAAGATTGACCATAAGGAGGATACTGCGAAGGTTTCGGTTGTAGGAGAAGGTATGGCAACAGACCCGAAAGTGGCATCCACCGTATTCGGCGCCCTCTATAACGCGGGAATCAATATCAGTATGATTTCCACCAGTGAAATCCGTATTACGGTTTTGGTAAACAAGGATGATTGCGACGCGGCGGCCAGGGCCCTTCACGATGCTTTTATGCCGGCGGAATGAGGCAGCGAAAGGTTTTAGTTTCGGGAATGATTATAGAATCATATTGTGAGGCGGATACCCGAAGGCTGGGATATGAGATGGGCCAAAGCTGCAAGGCGGGTACCGTTATCTGTATTGAAGGCGATTTAGGTGCAGGCAAGACCGTTTTTGCCGCCGGCTTTGCAAGGGGACTGGGTATTGAGATGCCGGTCTGCTCACCCACATTTACCATTTTACAGGTTTATGAGGAGGGGCGCCTGCCCCTTTATCATTTTGACGTGTATCGTATAACTGATTCCTCGGAAATGGAGGAGATCGGTTTTGATGAGCATGTTTTCGGACAGGGTGTATGCCTTATCGAGTGGGGCGGCAGGATTGACGACATACTGCCCGAAAACACGGTTTTTATCACGATTGAAAAGGATTTCGGCAAGGGATTTGATTACCGCAGGATAAAGGTGGAAAATCCTTGCGCTTCGGAGCAAAATGATTATTTTAGCACTTGAAAGTTCCGGGGGCGTGGCCTCCGTTGCAATATGGAAAGACGGACAGGTCCTCACGGAAGGGAGAGGACCGTTTAAGGTCACCCATTCCGAGACACTGATGCCGCTGGTTCAGGACGCATTTAATGCAGTGACGGCTGAAGGCATCGACAAGGAAAGCATTGACCTGATTGCGGTGTCGGGAGGCCCCGGCTCCTTTACAGGTCTCAGAATAGGAAACGCTACCGCAAAGGGACTTGGATTTGCCTTAAAAAAGGATTTGATTCATGTGCCCACAATTGATGCGATGGCCTATAATTTTAAGGGAAGCGGCAAACTCATTGTTCCCATGATGGATGCAAGAAGAGGTCAGGTATATACGGGAATTTATTGTTTTGACGGCGGAGAACTGAAGACTATAAAGCCGGGCTGCGCCATTGAGGCTGTACAGCTGATAAGCATTATAAACGAGATTGCAGGCGGCAAGGCGGAAGAATGCAGCATCCCGGGGGAAGTAATATTCCTCGGCGACGGAGCCGTCGAATTCAGGGAAATGATTGAGAACGGCTGCAATGTGCCGTATGAATTTGCAAACGGAGATAATGCGCTGCAAAGGGCGTCAAGCGTTGCAAGGCTGGCAGCAGTGCTGGCAGAGCGGGGAGAGATTGTCAAAGCCGGTGATGAGATACCGGAATATCTCAGGCTCAGTCAGGCGGAGCGGATCAGACAGGAACAGGTAAATCAAGCGGAAACAGACACATCGGGCAGGAGCGACCGGGTTATGCATAAGCAGACAAATCGCGGCCGGGAGCAGGCGAGGAATAATTGAGCCGGGAAATAGCTTATTACGAAATGTCATACGAGGACATAGCTCAGGTATCCGCCATGGAGCTGAAGTATTTCTCCCAGCCTTGGACGGAGGCCGGCATCGGCCACTACATGGAGGCGGGAAATACGATTTTTCTTGTGGCGAAAGATACACAGGATGCATCCCTTGTCGGATATTGTGCCCTGATGTACATAGCCGATGAGGCGGAGCTGATCAGCATTGCGGTCAGGGAAGATTGCAGAGGTTACGGCATTGCCCGGGAAATGCTGGACATAAGCTACGAAATGCTGAGGGACAGGGATGTAGTCACCATCCATTTGGAGGTGAGGGAGAGCAATGAGGCAGCCATAGGCCTTTATGAAAGCGAGGGCTTTGAGCGCGTGGGACTGAGGAAGGATTTTTACAGCAAACCGGAGGAAAATGCGCTTTTATATACCTTGAGGCTGCAGCCGGAAGATGAAGATAACGAAAGCGGGGAGCATTTCCCCGAAAGATAGAATAAAGGAGTAAAAATGCTGGATATTTGTTTATTGGGATGCGGAGGAATGATGCCGCTTCCCGGACGCCATCTGACATCAATGATGGCAAGATATAACGGAAGCAATATATTAATCGACTGCGGCGAGGGAACCCAGGTTGCCATTAAGAAAAAAGGATGGTCGTTTAAGTCGATTGATTTGATATGCTTCACTCATTTCCACGGAGACCACATAGGAGGTCTTCCGGGACTGCTTCTTACCATGGGCAATTCCAACAGGACGGAAACGCTGAACATGGTGGGACCGAAGGGACTGAAAAAAGTAGTGGGATCGCTGCGTGTAATTGCGCAGGAGCTCCCCTTTGACATTAACTACATTGAGCTGGAGGAGAACCGCCAAACACTATATTTCGGAGAGTTCAACATAGAAGCGTTCAAGGTTTTGCATAGAACAACCTGTTATGGGTACAATTTATTAATTGACAGAGCCGGAAAATTTGACGCAGCCAAGGCCGATGCACTCGGGCTTCCGGTTCAAATGTGGAACAAGCTTCAGCACGGCGAAGAAGTTGAATTTGAAGGCGGCATTTATACTCCAGACATGGTCATGGGCCCTCCAAGGAAAGGGCTGAAAGTAACCTATTGCACCGATTCAAGGCCTGCGGATATTATTGTCGAGGCGGCAGCAGGAGCGGATTTATTCATCTGTGAGGGCATGTACGGCGACGACGAAAAACAGGAGGACGCGGTGCAGAAGAGTCATATGACGTTCCGTGAGGCGGCCGAACTTGGTGCGCGGGCACTGCCTGAGAGGATGTGGCTTACCCATTACAGTCCCTCCCTGATAAATCCTTTCGATTATATGGATGAAATGCAAAAAATATTTGACAGGATAGAGCCGGGCAAGGACTTAAAGAGTATTACTTTGAGATTTCGTGAAGACGAGGTCCGGGAGGACGAGGACTAAGATAGAGTGGAGCGAAAAACAATATTTGCAATTGAATCATCCTGCGATGAAACCGCCGCGGCCGTTGTTCGTGACGGGCGGGAAGTTCTGTCTAATGTCATATTTTCCCAGATGGATTTGCACGCCGTATATGGCGGAGTGGTCCCGGAAATCGCTTCAAGGGCGCATATAGAGAAAATAAATCAGGTGGCGGAAAAGGCTCTTTCGGATGCGAAGGTAACTCTCGAAGACATTGATGCAATCGCCGTTACATACGGTCCGGGCCTTGTGGGAGCGTTGCTTGTCGGAGTCAGCTTTGCAAAGGCCGTCAGCTTTGCAAAGGACATACCCCTTGTCGGGGTGAATCACATAAAGGGGCATATGTGCGCCAATTTCATAGCTTATCCGGAACTGAAGCCGCCGTTTTTGTGCCTTGTGGTTTCAGGCGGGCATACAAATCTGGTGATGGTAAAGGATTACACGGATTATGAGATTATCGGCAGGACGAGGGATGATGCCGCCGGCGAAGCCTTTGATAAAGTCGCAAGAGCCATCGGGCTGGGTTACCCCGGCGGGCCTGAGGTTGAGCGGGCAGCGACGGAAGGGAATCCGGAGGCCTTTGATTTTCCGCGGGCAAGAATTGACGAAAGTCCCTATGATTTCAGTTTTTCCGGCCTGAAATCCGCAGTGCTTAATACAATAAACGCTGCGAGGATGAAGGGCGAGGAGCTTAACCCAAATGACATTGCGGCGTCATTTCAGGCGTCGATAATTGATTCCATGCGGGAGCGCATTTTGATGGCGATAGAGGAATTCGGAGTGAAAAGCTTTGCCATGGCAGGCGGAGTTGCCTCAAACCGGAGTCTGCGAAGCGCCCTGCAGCAGGCCTGCGAGGGTGCGGGAGCGGCATTTTACTGCCCTCCGCCGATTCTATGCACGGATAATGCGGCCATGATTGGCAGTGCGGGATATTTTGAACTTGCCGGCGGCCGGCAAGACGGACTTGATCTGAATGCGGTGCCGGGATTAAGACTGTAATAACAGGAGATGCTTATGTCAAAATCAATAGCAATCATTCTGTCTGCGGGCAGAGGCCTGCGCGCCTGCGCGGACATTCCCAAACAGTATATTGAAGCGGGCGGACGGCCTGTTTTGAGTTATTGTCTTGAAAGCTTCGACCGGAGTGATGTAAATGATATGATAGTCGTTGCCGCCGGAAAGGACATTGATTTCGTACAAAAAGACATTGTGGAAAAATACGGTTTTTCGAAGGTCCGCGCCGTCATTCCCGGCGGAGCGGAGCGCTATGAATCTGTATTAAACGGAATTCGTGCAGCCCGGGCGCAGTGCGGTGCCGTGGCGGATGATATAGTATTGATACACGACGGAGCCAGACCCTTTGTCACGACCTACGGGATTAACCGGCTTATTGAAGAGACAAGGGTGTACGGCGCAGTGGTGGCAGCCGCGCTGGCAAAAGATACCATAAAGATTTCGGACGAGGATGGTTTCGTTGAAGCGACCACCGATCGCACACGGACTTGGGCGGTCCAGACCCCCCAGTGCTTTGTTTATGAGTTGATTGAAAAAGCTTATGAGAAAATAGTCGGCACCGCAATTGGAATACAGACCGGTTTTGAAAATCTGACCGATGATGCCATGGTATTTGAAAGAGTATGGCCGAATCATAAAATCAAGTTGTTGAATATCGGCGAAGACAATACAAAGATAACCACACCCCGGGACGTGGAGTTTATGAGGTGGATGTTTTCGGAAAGAAAGTAGGTTTGAATAACTGAGAATAAGACAGCATGGACGCACAACAGAACCTGCCTGTTTTGCACATTGTAATTTGTTTGGAAGGCACTTGAGAGCTTGCTGTCTCCGATTGAAAACCGACTTGACACAAAGTAGAATAAGGTGCTAAAATCATTAACACTGTCGCAAAGATACCGGCGTAGCAGTAATTGAATATGGAGAGGTATCGAAGTGGTCATAACGAGGCGGTCTTGAAAACCGTTTGTCCGAAAGGGCGCGTGGGTTCGAATCCCACCCTCTCCGTTCAGATAAGAGTTCCCGAAGGGAGCTCTTTTTTACAGCTAAAAAGGGATACGAACCGAGCGCCCGTGGGCGCGTTGAGCGGAGCACTTAACGAAGGCAAGCCTTTGGCGCAGCCTGAGTATAGTGCGTGCCATGTCGGCCCCTTATTGCGGGCGAGCGTAGCACAACACAAACGACACAAAGCACAACACAAACCAAAAAGAAGTATCGTTTAATGCCGATAGAAATAACGGCTGAAAGACTTGTTGATCATATAAGACTTGATGTTAATGTATTGTCTACAGCATACGATAAAAATGTGGCGGGGCTTGTGAGAGAAGCTATTGCGCAGGAAAATATAGGAGAGGTCGGCATTTACTATATAAGTAAGGATGCAAGTGCCGCAATAGGTGGAGGGGTCCAATTCCCCAATCAGCTAAAGCAATCACTTGCATCTCATGATGTGATAGTACACCGCTTCCCGGAAAAAGTCAACCTGAAAGTTTTAACTCAGACACAAACACTGCAGTTTGCGCGCTGGTTCGGAGATTGGCAGGACGATCCCGTAGCGGCAAGTAAAATTGTAAACGCGGACGGAAGCCCTAAAATAATGTATTTTGAGAGCGACAAGCCCGTTACCGACTTTACCGATGTTGCAAAAAAGAAAGGCGAATACGGAGAAGGACATTATTTCACGGAGTATTTAACCGACGCGGAAAATATTTACCAGGTGTACCTGGGTGTTAGAAGACCCCTGCAAAGCGGTACAGCAACTGCGACGGATACGCAGATAAGAAGGTTCCTGAAAGCTGTTGAAAGCCGCGGGAAGCTTGACGCAGCGGAAGCGTTCAAAAATATTTCTTCCAAGGACGTTTTTGAGGTTATCCGGGACGTGGACAATGCAGCAATCGGCGACATGGTAGAAGCCGTTAAGTTGTGGAACAAGGCGAACGGCACGAAGTATGACGGCATTATTGCTCCGCCGGAGACGGTTGTATTTGAGCAGACACAGATTAAATCCGCCACCGCCAACGTGGGTACGTACGACAAGCAAAACTCCGATATCCGCTTTTCACGCAAGGACGGCACTTACGAGTTCGATGATAATAATGACAGGAAAGTGCCGGAGGTCATTCTCGGAAGCAAACGAGAAATAGCCTTGAAAAAAGGCGACATGATAAATGAGTTTTATGATAGACTGACAAGAGAGCAGTGGGCGGCGTATTATCAGAAATTAAATAATATAGAGTATAATCCTGATTTTTATGCCGACGGCGATGTTGCATATATGGAGCTTGGAGAATTATATTTGAAACTTGAAATGCAGCCGGACGGAGAGTTTAGGGTAGTAGATATTAAGGAGGGGCGCAAGGATGGCTTTGAAGGAAGAGATTCAGAAAGTAATGAAGATATTGGAAGAAAGGGGTTATACGGAGCTCGTGAAGGAAACAACATTGATAATCATGAGGGAATCGAGCAACCAAGAAGAAGCGGTGAAAGAAATCAAACAGATCTTATCGACAGCCAATTCGGAGAAGGAAATGGCGAAGGCGCTTCAGCCTATAATTCGGAAATACATGTAGACACCGAAAGTGACACAGCCGAAGGGGACTACTCCAGGCGAAGCGCAACTTATGAAGCGCTTGACGCTTTCGAGCTGAAAGAAAGGCTTGATAGCGTCAATGAACAGTTGAAGGTTGTCCGCAGCACAGTCCAAGCAGATTGGCAGGGGGAGAATCCTACCCTCCCCGTTCAGGCATAAGTTTGGTGATTGATTATGAGATTGGATTGTATATAATTGTTTTTATAAACAGTCGTTTTTGTTTATGATGACATACTGAGTTTTTCAAAAGGAAAAGAGAAAACAGAGGTAATGATGTATGGTCGTATCGAAGAAACAGCTTCCGACAAGCGTATTGTGGGAACAGATTTTTAAGGCTTCATCAGTTGACGAGATACACTGTAAACACGATGATGCAACGGTAATGCCGTCTTTTTCCGAATTCATATCATCTTTGTGCAAACAGCGCGGTGAGGTTCCGGAACGGATAATAAAGAAAGCAAATATTGAACGTGCCTTTGGCCACGCGATTTTTCGCGGAGACCGCAATCCTTCTCGGAACACCGTACTACAGTTTGCCTTTGGTTTCGACGCGGATGTGGATTTGGCGCAGTCCCTGCTGAAACAATAGGTAAACGCAGAAGAAAACAGCCGGACGTTATGACGCAGAGCCGATAATACGCAGACAATCATGCGGTTACCGGCTCTTTTTTTCTATATTAAAAATCTTTATTCTTGATTTTTATTGACCGGTAATGTGATATAATGACTTGAAACATAATGAACTATTTAGAAACAATCCAAGAATAATTTTCGACAGGAGGAATTACGATATGGCATTAATTGATAATTCAGAGCAGGAAAGCAACTATCTGAAGCTTGCGAACAATTATTACAGCTCCGGGGAGTATTCGGAAGCATACACTTATTATATGAAAGTCCTGGAAATCAATTCGAACAATATTGTAGCAGTTTATATGAAAGGGATATGCGCCGTTTACAATTCGGAACCGCCGGCGATAAGAACAGATGAATATGTTCAGGCAGTTAACCGGGCAAAATCGATAGTATTCGGCAATGAAGCCGTCCCTGCCGATGAGGTGCTGAAAGGAATCGAACAACATTCTTCGGCGATGGTTGTATATTGGTTGAAAAAAGGCCTTCCGGCGCAGCCTGCGACAAAAGAGCAGGGAGAATGCATTTCGGAGTTTTCCAAATCAGTTAATGTTGCGTCTCTTGCTCTGAATGCTGTTCAGCTTATATACAGCGATGAGGGCAAGGAGAAGCTTATAGACCGAACCCTTTCTTTTATAAATCAAACTATCCGTACCAAACTTCAATATTTTGCGGGAATTAAGACAGACAGAAAAGGACGCCAGTCTCCGATAATCAAAAAGATCGGCGTAACGAAAGATCAGCAGAAAGCATTGAATAACACAAGTGTGAGTTTGGGAGATGTTTTTAATAATCTGCCGTCGCGATTGTCCAAATCAAATAATATAAATGACAGACTTAATACTGCTGATGTAGAGATTAACAGCCTGAGGAATCAGCTCAAAGAAAAAAGGAACCAAAGAAGTGCCAGGCTCTCTGCCGGTTCACAGGACAAGAACAATCCGGAGTTAAAAGCGGAGATTGCCGCTCTGGACGCGGAAATTGCAGAGCTTAAATCTCAACTCGGAGATGCCAGAACAGTTTCCAGAGGGGTTAAGGGCGAGCTGAGAAAATTTAAGCGGACAATGAAGTAAATGAAAAACAAACTTATTTATACGGGAAAAACGAAAGATGTATACGCTCTTGAGAACGGCAACTATCTCCTCAAATTCAAGGATGACTGCACCGGCAGTGACGGCGTGTTCGACCCGGGCGCAAATTCGGTCGGCCTGACCATTGAGGGTGTGGGCGATGTAAATCTTCGCATGTCGGCTTATTTTTTTGAAAAGGTAAATGAGGCGGGCATAAAGACCCATTATATCGGTGCCGACTTGAGCAACACCGCTATGGAAGTCGTGCCTGCGAAGGCCTTCGGACATGGGCTTGAAGTTATATGCAGGCATAAGGCAACGGGCAGTTTTATTCGCCGTTATGGCGAATATATTGAGGAGGGCGCCGACCTGCCTTCATATGTTGAAACAACCTTCAAGAACGACGCCAAAGGTGACCCTTTGGTAACGAAAGATGCTATTGTTGCCCTCGGAGTGATGACAGACGCCCAGTACGAAGACATTAAGGAAATGACCCGGAAAATCACGGATATAGTTGCGGACGATTTGCAAAAGAAAGGTCTTACGCTGTACGACATAAAGTTTGAATTCGGCTATGACGCCGACGGCAACGTGATGCTCATCGATGAAATCGCCTCCGGCAACATGCGCGTTTATAAGGACGGAAAACACATTGACCCTATGACATTGTCCGAGATATTTTTCGGATAGTAAGAAAAATCGGGAAAGAGCAGGAAAGCTCAGGAAAGAAACCGGGAGATTAAAAAGGAAGGGTGGAGCCCCTTCCTTTTTCAGCATTCATTTTTATTTATGATTGATATAATCGCCGGTTACTCTTCAAACAGCCTTATCCCCTCGATCATGGCGATGTGGTTCAGCTCTTCCGTGCCCTTGGGGACATTCTTCAAAACCGCCGCTTCCAGAGTTTCGGCATCGATCAGTTTAAGGCAGGCATTGATATAGCCGCAGGCCACAATGTTGGCAACCATGGGTTTTTTCAGCACATCTCTGGCCGTTGCAATGATGGGAGCGCTGTAAACCTTGTAGCCTTCCGACTTTGCGGGCATGGTCAGGGAATCGTCAATCATTACGATGCTGCCGGGCTTGGCGAAGGGCAGATATTTCTCCAGAGCCGCCTGAGTCAGTGCCATCATAAAATCGCTTTGTTCCACCTTGGGAAAATCGATGGGCACGTCGGAAATAAGCGTTTCGGCCTTGCATGTGCCGCCGCGCGCCTCGGGCCCGTAGGACTGGGACTGGGCAACGTAAGAGCCTCCCATAAGCGCCGCATCGGCCAATATAATCGAACATAGGATAATGCCTTGCCCGCCGGAGCCGGCTAAGCGAATTCCGATCTGTTTCATTGTTAATCCTCCTTCCGGCTTCTTTCAATCAGCTCCTGATACTGACTGCAGTATTCGGGGCGGACGTTATGGTAAATCAGGCCCATGATTATTTTATCTTTGACTTCTTCCGCAAACATGCTTTGAGCCTGCTCATGATTAATGGTGTTGTCCTTAATCCACTGCATCATTTCAACCGCGTCGCCCTTTTTGTTTTTTCGGCCGTAGTAGGTCGGGCAAATAGAAACGCAGTCAATGACACTGAATCCCTTGTGGTTTATTCCTCTTTCAATCAGTTTGATAGTCTGAGGGGTGTGGAATACGGTACCGCGGCCGACAAAGGTCGCACCGGCGGCGATGGCCAGTTTGCAGACATCAAAATCCTGATCAACGCTGCCGTAGGGGGCAGTGGTTCCCATTTCGCCTTTCGGCGTAGTGGGGGAGTATTGTCCGCCGGTCATGCCGTAAATGCTGTTGTTAAATACCACAACGGTCAGGTCGATGTTGCGGCGGGCGGCGTGGATAAAGTGGTTTCCGCCGATGGCAGTGGAGTCGCCGTCGCCGGTAATTACAATGACCTCCAGATCCCGGCGGGCCATTTTAATACCCGTGGCTACGGGAATGGCACGTCCGTGGGTTGTATGGATGGTATTGAAGTCCATGTATCCGGCGGCGCGTCCCGAGCAGCCTATGCCGGAAACAATTACCACCTCGTCTCTTTTAAGATTATTTTTTTCGATAGCCTTGGCAATGTCACGCATGATAATGCCGTTTCCGCATCCGGGACACCAGATGTGGGGCATCATTTCCTGACGAAAATATTTTTTTACAAAGGGGCTGTTACTAACACTCATATCCGGCCACCTCCTTGATTTTCTCTAAAATCTGCGACGGCATTATTGTTGTCGCATTAACGCAGCCTAAGAATGCCACTTCGCATTTGTCTTTCGTGGCCCTCTCAACCTCGTGAACAATCTGGCCATAGTTGTGCTCGACAACAAGAATTTTATCCACCTTGTCTGCCATTGCCAGCATGGCCTCATCCGGAAACGGCCAAATGGTTATAAGACGGAACATCCCGACCTTGATTCCGAGTGCCCTGGCATCCTTAACCGCCTTAACGGCGGCTCTGGTTGTGCCTCCGTAGCACACTAAAACAATATCGGCATCCTCGGTCATGATTTCTTCCCACTGCATGATGTCGTCCTTATTGCGCTCGATTTTTTCCATAAGGCGGGTGCACAGTTTACGGGTTTCCTCCGTTGAACTTGTGGGAAGTCCCTTTTCATTGTGGACAAGACCCGTCACGTGGTAGCGCCAGCCCATGCCGAAAGGCGGAGCGGTGGGAACAAGGGTCTGCGGATCTCCTTCATAAGGTTTCCAGTCTTTGTTGCGCGGATCCGGAAGCTTGCGGTTGATTATTTCAAATTCCTCGTCGGAGGGAATGCGTATACCCTCTCTTAAATGACCGACAATTTCATCCATCAGGAAAATTACGGGCGTGCAGTATTTCTCGGACAGATTAAATGCCCGTACTATCAAGTGGTAGGTCTCCTCAACTCCTGACGGCGCAAGGGCGATAATCGGATGGTCGCCGTGGGTACCCCATTTTGCCTGCATTACATCTCCTTGTGAGGGGGAGGTTGCAAGGCCCGTAGAGGGACCTGTACGCTGCACATTAACCACAACACAGGGCATCTCGGTCATTGCTGCGTACCCGATGTTTTCCTGCATGAGGGAAAAGCCGGGTCCGCTTGTTGCGGTCATGGCCTTGGCACCTACGGCGGATGCACCGATGATAACGGCCATACTGGATATTTCATCTTCCATCTGGATGAAATACCCGCCCTGCTTCGGCAGAAGTTCTGCCGAAAGCTCGGCAATTTCGGTAGAGGGGGTAATAGGGTAACCGGCGTAAACCGTCATTCCGGCAGCCAAAGCGCCCCGTACGCAGGCTTCGTTGCCCTGCATGAGAACAAGATTATTTTCAGACATTTTCCTGCACCTCCTCCGCTTCTACAAGGTAAATGGCGAAGTCCGGACAAAGACTTTCGCATATTCCGCATTTGACGCAGGCGTCGGCGTTAACTATTTCAACCTTGCCGTCCTTAAGACCCAGAACATTTTTAGCACAGAAAGCTGCGCAGATGCCACAGCCCTTGCACCAGGAAATGTTCGTTTCAAGTCGTTTAACCATAACAAACCTCCCGGGATTCTTTCAAGTAATAAAAATTGTACTCCATTTGCAGCCGTTTTTCCATATGTTTTTCTGTTTCGCTTGTATATTTATTAAATGTGTTCTTATTTTCTACGGAAAAAGAAGAAAATCTTGTGAATATTTATTAGGACTTTTTGTATTTTATGCACGGCCCACTCACACTGCCACGCAAGGCACGCCGGCATGGCCCGACTGCGCCCGCGGATTTTAAGCGGAACGGAACATAAAATAATTCAGGCATTTGATGGCCCGCCCGCGCCCGCGGATTTTAACGGTGGGTGAGACATTTAATTCAGGAAGCGTCAACATGACATGCCCGTGCTGCGGACTCTGAGGACATGATACGACCGGATTGCACCGTAATCAGGAAAGGAATATAACAAAAAGCAAAAGCGGTTGCCATCAACGGTATTTTATTCTAAAATATTAACAGTAAAATCCAACCTTGAGGGGGAAAGAAAATGGAAAAAATAATTGCGATTCTATTGATTATATTGATGGCGACAGGGCTTTGCGCTTGCGCAAAGGAAAATGAGGAACCGGAAGGAATTGACCTGTCAATTCTTTATGAGGCCGATGACAGCATGATAAATACCTATTCATTGTTGTTAGTTGATCCCCTTGCACCGTTTGCGGACGCAGACGGCAAGGCGGTGACCGACGTTGCGCTGAATACCGAGGGCGCAACCGCACTTATCAACTGGATGCTTTCCGAGGCGGGAAAAGAGGCGGCAGGGCAGTACGGATACGACGATTTCGGAGAAGCACTGTTCTACATTAAGGAGGACGGGCCGGTTTCCGTTGCTGAAATCCCGAAAGCCACCGAGGATACAAAGGTAATCCGCCTTTCCACAACCACCTCCGTTAATGATTCAGGTCTTTTAAGCGCACTGCTTCCGGCCTTCGAAGAGAAATACGGATATGAGGTTGAGATTTTCTCAGCCGGCACAGGCAAGGCCATCGCCAATGCCAAGATGGGAAATGCGGACGCAATCCTTGTTCATTCCAAGACTCAGGAAGAAGACTTTATAAACGGCGGTTTTGCGGCACTTGTGGAGGGACAGACAGAGAAGCGCCTGAGCTTTATGTACAACTATTTTGTTCTTTGCGGACCTTCCGGGGACCCGGCGGGAGTGAAGAATTTCGATACCGTAAAGGAAGGCTTTAAGGCAATCGCGGAAGGGGAATTCCCATTCGTTTCAAGGGGAGATGCTTCGGGTACTCATACAAAGGAAATCAGCCTTTGGCCGGAGGAGCTGGGCATCACCACCGAGTCGGACAGCGTATCCGAGTATACCGGCTGGTATATATATTCCAACGCGGGGATGGGCGTATGTCTGAAAATGGCTGAGGAAAAAGGAGCCTACATCCTTTCGGATAAGGCAACCTTCCTGACTTTCAGAGCAAACAACGGTGTAATGGATTGACTTTATGTCGGACGCATTCATAAGGGCACTTGAGCTGATTATTTCAGGAAATGCCGAACTGTTGAATATTCTCGGCACGACCGCCAGAATGAGTCTGGCCAGTTCTTTGATTGCACTGATAATCGGCGTTCCTGTGGGAATATGGCTCGGTTCGTGCAGATTTAAGGGGCGTACACTGCTGACGGTAATAAACAGGACCTTGATGGGTCTGCCGCCGGTGGTGTGCGGTCTTGTTTTTTACATGCTTTTTTCAGGCGTGGGGCCATTCAGGAAGTTTCGGTTGATGTTCACCGTCGAACTGATGGTTCTGGCTCAGGTTGCCCTGATTACACCTATTGTGGTGGGTGCAATGGAGAGTGCCATCGCTCAGGTGGCGCCGGCGGTGCGTGAAACCGCCATTGGGCTGAGATTGAGCGGTCGGCGGCGTATACTCCTTTTAGCAAATGAAACCGTCTACCAGATTTTTTCCGCGTATCTACTGGCTTTTGCCAGATCAATCGCGGAGGTGGGGGCAGTCTCCATGGTGGGAGGCGCAATTGCCTGGAAAACCAATGTTATGACCACGGCCATTATGCAATATACCAACAGGGGGGATTTCTCCCTGGGTATCGCTCTGGGGATGATACTCATGGCTATTGCCCTGATTATCAATATTCTCATGTATTTCCTGCAAAGGAGGGCGAGCAGATGAGCCTGATAAGAGTAGGAGAATTTACAAAAAGCTACGGGAAGAAAACGGCAGTGTCCGTGCCGGAATTGAGCTTTGAAAAGGGACGTATATATGCGGTCCTTGGTGCAAACGGCTCCGGCAAATCAACCATGGCCAGGATTATCAGTGCGGCCGATACGGCCGACGAGGGGCCGGTCATTGCATGGCAGGACGACTCGGATCAAGAGAATAAAGCGGCTCCGGAATATGAAGAAGGCACCCGTACGCCGCAGAAAATCCGGATAAATTACAGCCCCCAGAGGCCCTATGTTTTCAGGCTGAGTACGGAAAGAAATATTCTGTTGGGAAAAGAAGCCCGTCCGGACCGGCAGAGACCGCCTGTCGGATGCACAGGGCGGCAAACTGAGGGCATAGCGGAATACTATATGGAGAGTCTCGGTCTTCAGAAGCTGCGAAGAAAACGCGCGACCACACTTTCCGGCGGAGAAGCTGCCAGAATGGCTCTTGCAAGGGCATTGATGAAGCCTTGTGATTTGCTTGTTCTGGATGAACCTACGGCGGCCATGGACGAGGAGCATACTCTTATTGCGGAATATTTGGTGACGGAATATTGCAGCCTGCACGGGAGCGCCGTGATTTTCATAACTCACAGCCTGAGTCAGGCACGCAGGATTGCCCACGGAGCTATTTTCCTGCATAAGGGGGAAATGGCGGAAATGGGTGACGGGGCGCGGGTACTGCATGCGCCCGAGGACGACAGAACAAAAAGATTTATCGAATTTTACGGGATATAAGTAAGGCATGAGGTGCAGGCAAGGCATAAGCACGGCATTGCATGCAAAAAAAGGCGCGGGATGTAAAAAGGCACAGGATGCAAAAAAGGCGGGCTTGACCCGGCGCTAAGGAGAAGTTTATGAAAACCAAACTTACAGGAAAATTCTGGGCTACCCTGATAATCTTCGGCCTGATGGGCCAGATTGCCTGGGTAGTGGAGAATATGTATTTCAACGTATTTATCTACAAAATGTTCCACGCAAGCGCAGGGGATATTTCCCTGATGGTGGCGGCTTCTGCCGTGGCGGCGACCCTGACCACGGTTTTCATGGGGGCGCTTTCGGATCGCCTGGGGAAAAGGAAGGCATTTATTGTCATAGGCTATGTGCTGTGGGGACTTTCAATCTTTGCCTTTGCGTTGCTTCGCAAGGACAGGCTTGAGGGTGCTTTCGGCCGGGCAGTGGACGGGGCCGCCATCGGCATTGCGTTGACAATAATTCTCGACTGCGTCATGACATTTTTCGGTTCAACCGCCAATGACGCAGCCTTCAACGCCTGGCTGACCGATTCGACGGATGCCACAAACAGAGGCAGCGCCGAGGGAGTCAATGCAATGATGCCTCTGATGGCCGTCCTTGTGGTGTTCGGAGGTTTTATGTTTTTCGACCTTGACCGGCCGGAAAGCTGGGTATGGATATTTTCCATAATCGGAACACTGACACTTATAGTCGGTCTGCTGGGCCTGATTATAATAAAGGAGCCGAACATTAAGCCGGTGAAGCAGCCATACTTCAGTACCGCCTTTTACGGCTTCAGGCCCTCCACTATGCGGCGCAATCCCGCTCTGTACATCGGTTTGGCGGGCTTTGTGTTGTTCAACATTTCAATACAGGTTTTCATGCCCTACCTGATTCTGTATTATGAAATTTCCCTGCGGATGTCAAACTATGTGCTGATAATGGCTCCGGCTATTATCATTGCCTCCGCGGTCACCGCCTTGTGGGGAAAAGTCTACGACAAAAAGGGCTTCCGTTTCTCCGGGCTGATTGCCGTCGCGGCCTTGGCGGCGGGCTATGTGCTGTTGTTTATTTTCCGGGAGACAGCTCTTGTATTTGCCGGCTCGCTTTTGATGATGAGCGGATATCTGTCGGCCATGGCGGTATTCGGGGCTGTTATCAGGGATGAAACCCCAAAAGGCAAGTCGGGTATGTTTCAGGGAGTCAGAATTTGCGGTCAGGTGCTGATACCCGGGGTTGTGGGCCCCTATATCGGCAAGAGCATACTGGCAAATGCGGACACAATTATCAACCCGGACGGCACAACTTCCTTTGTGCCGAATAAATATATTTTCCTGGGCGCTCTGATTGTGCTGGCATTAGTGCTGCCGTTCTTTTTCCTTATACGCGAGCGCAAAGTATCCAAAGCGGAAAATCTTGCGACCCCTTATGAGAAGCAAGAGGGGGAAGTTCCTTTCAGCGCCTATCCCAGGCCGCGGATGAAGAGAAAATCATACATCTGCCTTAACGGAAAATGGCAGCTTAAAATAACGGCTCCGGGAGGAAAAACTCAATGGGAAGGAGAGATTTTAGTGCCGTTTGCTCCGGAAAGCAGGATGTCGGGAGTCGGCAGAAGTGTCGGGGATGAAGAAGTGCTGATATATGAAAGAGAGTTGAATTTGCCGGCGGGATTTAACCGGGGACGACTCTTGCTTCACATCGGAGCCGCGGACCAGAGCGCAAAAGTTTATGTAAATGATGCTCTTGCAGGGGAGCATATCGGAGGATATCTTCCGTTTTTCTTTGATATTACAGACATTGCTGTTGAGGGAGAAAACCGTCTGAGGATTGAAGTTTGCGATCCGCTGAACATGGAGCTTCCTTACGGCAAGCAAAGCAAAAAATCCAAGGGGATGTGGTATACAAAAACCTCTGGAATCTGGAAAACCGTGTGGCTGGAAAGCGTTCCGGAAAAATACATCAGTGATATAAAAATCACTGCCACCCTGACGGGAATCCGTATGGAAGTTCAGGGCGGAGATAAAGAAAAAAGAATGATAATAAACACTCCGGCGGGGGATAAGGTGATTGATTTTACCGGGGATGTGCTTGAAACAGAGATACAAGAGCCCGTTTTATGGAGTCCTGAGAATCCCCATTTGTATCATTTTACTCTGGTAAGCGGAGAGGACGAGATAGAGTCATATTTCGGACTGAGAACCGTGGAGTGCGTCAATACGGACAAGGGACCGGCAATATGCCTGAACGGCAGTCCGTATTTTTTCAACGGCCTGCTGGACCAGGGCTATTACAGCGACGGAATAGTCAGTCCGGGAAGTCCGCAGGGATACGAGGATGACATATTGCGGATGAAAGCCTGCGGTTTTAACGTGCTTAGAAAGCATTGCAAGGTGGAGCCTGAAATTTTCTACGAGGCCTGCGACAGGCTGGGAATGATTGTTTTTCAGGACTTTGTCAACAGCGGGAAATATCATTTCTTCAGGGATACAGCCCTGCCGTTCTTCGGATTTAAGAAATTAAAGGAAAGGCGCCCCTCGGCGGAAAGGAAGAAGTATTTCCTTGAAAACGCCATGGGTACCGCAAAGCTGCTTTACAATCATCCGTGTGTGTGCTGTTACACCATATTCAATGAGGGGTGGGGGCAGTTTGAATCGACCGCCTGCTACAGGCTTTTTAAGGAAAAAGACCCCGGCAGAGTTTTTGACACCGCTTCAGGCTGGTTCTATCCGGAGGTGAGCGATGTGGACAGCTATCACGTGTATCTCAAAAAGGTGAAATTGAAAACGGGAGATCGGCCGCTTGTGCTGTCGGAGTTTGGAGGATATTCACTCAGGATTGACGGGCATATTTTCAATACAAACAACAATTACGGTTACGGCCGCGTGAAGGATAAGGAGAGCTTGGAGTCTGCCCTTGCACGGCTTTATAAAAACGAGATTATTCCGAATGTGGAACAGGGACTGTGCTGCGCCGTTTATACTCAGGTAAGTGATGTAGAGGATGAGACCAACGGTCTTCTGACCTATGACCGGCAGGTGATGAAAGTGGATCCGCGCCGGATAAAGAAGATAATGGATGAGGTTTACGAGGCATTTGCGAAAAGATGGGAGAAAAATGAAAGTTAGCGAACTTATTGAATATGTCACGGAAGGGAAAGCGGATGACTGCCTGAGGCCGTTATATGTGGATGAGAAGGTTCTTTTCAGAGGGAGAAGGCGTATTTGTGTAGCAGCCCTGGAATATATCGGCCGTTTCGGGAACGGTGAGGCTGCCCTTTTCAGCTCTCCGGGACGCTGCGAAATCATAGGGAACCATACCGATCATCAGGAAGGCGTGGCGATAGCTGCGGCCGTAAATTCCGACATGGCGGCGGTCTGCGCGCCGCGGAAGGACGGGAAAATTGTCATTGTTTCCCGGGGATACGGAAAGATTGAAATTGATACAAATGATTTGAAACCGAAACGGCGGGAGAGGGGCAGCGCCGCTTCAATGATAAGGGGTGTGTCAGCAGGACTGTCAGCCGCCGGCCGCCAAGTAGGCGGATTGCAGGCCGTTGTTTACAGCGACATCCCTGCCGGCTCCGGACTTTCTTCTTCCGCAGCCTTACAGATGCTGATTGGGCAGATGATAAACGTTTTTTACAATGACTCGGCAATAGGCGTAACGGAGCTTGCCGAAATCGGCAGGACAGCGGAAGAAAGATATTTCGGTAAAGCTTGCGGTCTGTTAGACCAGCTTGCTTGCGGGATTGGCGGCCTGATTTTTATTGATTTTGCAGGCCCTTCGGTACATGAAATACAAGGGTCTATTGAGAACTTCGACTGTACTTTGTGCATTGTAAATACGGGAAGCGCCCATGCGAATCTTTCAAAAGAGTATAGTGCCGTTCCCCGTGAAATGTTCATGGTTGCAGGGCTTCTCGGGGGCAGGGTGCTCAGGGATGTCGCCGAGGAGGATTTTTTTGCAAGGGCTTCCGAGCTGCGAAGAAAGGTCGGGGACAGACCCTTGCTTCGGGCATACCATTTCTTTGAAGAAATGAAAAGAGTATATGCTTGTGAAAAATATATTTCCGAAAGAGACGGGGAAGGCTTTTTTGAGGTAATAAATGAATCGGGCAGCTCCTCATATAAATATCTGCAAAACATCTATGCGCCCGGTACCGGCAGAGAACCGGCGACAGCTCTTGCATTTACTGAAGATTTCATCAAAAGGCACGGCTGCACCGCCCGGGCCGCCTGCCGGGTACACGGAGGAGGCTTCGGCGGAACAATTGAGGCCTTTATTCCCGGAGAACTTGTAAGTGAATATTCAAGGCTGGCGGATGCGTTGTTCGGAGAAGGTGCCTGCAGAGCACTTGCAGTAAGAAAGACGGGCGCATGCAGAGTTCTTTAAGGAGATGCGCGAAAAGGTGCGTCGACCCCCCCGGCGGCATCGATTTATTTTGCGACTTACGAAAAACATTTTATAATAATTACCCTACTTACAGGAAAGGTGATATAATGACGCCATGAAGAAAATTATACCGATTATTTTAATATTGTCTGCTTGTCTTCTTTTGCTGTCCTGCGGAAAAGACGGCGAAAACAGTGAAAACAGTGAAAGCAGGGGAAACAGGAAAAATAAGGAAACCGAGGAAATCCAAACCGAAAGCCCTGTGGAAACTACTGTTGCCGCCGGGCCGGAGTATACTGTCGAGGATTTCCGGGAGGCGGGAGTTGACGAACTGTTTTACACGCCCATTCTTATGTACCATCGCATTTACGATATGAGAAACGATGAAACACAGTACACCGGCGGCAATGTGGACCCGGACGGCTACAACCGGACTGCCGAGGCATTTGAAAATGACCTGGAAACATTCTATGAATGGGGCTATCGAATGATACGGCTGGACGACTACATGAAGGGATACATAGACGTAGAGTTCGGCTATAGCCCGGTAATCCTGACTTTTGACGATGGAGAGGAGCAAGCGGTCGTGGAGGAATTCGATGCCGGAGGCAATCCGGTATTTGCCAAGGGCTGCGCAATGGATGTGCTGGAGAAAATGAAGAAAAAATATCCCGACTATAACGTTACCGCCACCTTCTTTCTGAATAGTACGCTTTTCGGAA
Source organism: Lachnospiraceae bacterium (assembly GCA_050944475.1). Lineage (GTDB taxonomy): Bacteria > Bacillota > Clostridia > Lachnospirales > Lachnospiraceae > RGIG5612. The sequence continues at coordinate 235,256 of JBMNRD010000001.1, read as the reverse complement.
ATGATGAAGAAACGGATAAAAGACTTGTCAAGTGGATGGTTGACAACGGCTATGACATAGGCAACCATACCTTGAATCATCCCCATTTGCCGAAGTGCTCCGCGGAGGAAATTGAAGTACAGGTGGGCTATATGGATAAGATATTGGAGGATATCATTCCCGGGCGCCATGTGGGAATAGTGGCGCTGCCCTTCGGAGAACCGACGGATATCCATTCGGATTCCAAATTCGATAAAATATTCAACGGCACCTACAAAGGCCATCAATATACCAACCATACAACCCTGATATGTGGATGGACTTATGAGGAATCTCCCTTTTTCACAACTTTAGACCCGACCTATGTAAAGAGAATCAGGGCCTATGACAACGGAGGAATTGATTTTGACATCGAATACAATTTCAAGCAGTTGAATGAGGGACGCAGGTATATTTCCGACGGGGATCCGGAGCGGATTGTTATCCGCAAGGAAGATCGCCAGTGGCTGGGGCAGACCTACGGCAAAGAAGTTCTTGAATATTAAATAATCATTATATATATCGGAGGACAGTATGTCAGAGAAGAAAAACGAACTTAAGGAAAAACTTTTTTTGAACCGCGAAAACGGCTACGACAAGCTTTCCGAGGCCGAGGAAAAGGAGATGGAAAGCTATTGCGAGGATTATAAGAATTTCCTTGACAATTGCAAGACCGAGCGTCTGTGCGTTGATTACTGCATAAAGCTTGCCAAGGCAAAAGGTTTTGAAGAGTACAGGGCCGGCATGGAGCTGAAGCCCGGAGACAAGGTTTATTTCAACAACCGCGGCAAAGCGATTATGTTGGCCGTGATCGGAACGGAAAACTTTGATAAGGGAATCCACCTGACCGCGGCACATACCGATGCGCCCCGTCTCGACCTTAAGCCCAATCCGTTGTATGAGGATTCGCAGTTGGCTTACCTTAAGACCCACCATTACGGAGGTATACGCAAATACCATTGGCTCGCAAGGACACTGGAAATTCACGGTGTGGTAATACTGAAGGACGGAACTACGGTCAGGGTGAATTTGGGCGCCGACGAAAACGACCCTCAGTTTATCATTCAGGATCTTCTTCCTCATCTCAGGAAGGAAAGCGACAAAGCGGAACTTGATAAGGCAGTTGCGTCCGAACTTCTCAATGTACTTGCAGGCTCGCGTCCGATAGGTGACAAAGAGGATTCCGACAGGGTCAAACTGGGAGTGCTTAAGCTGCTGAATGAAAAATACGGCATGACCGAGGAGGATTTCAACAGTGCGGAGCTGGAGATAGTTCCTGCCGGCAAGGCCAGGGACATCGGTTTTGACCGCAGCCTTATTGCCGCCTATGGCCATGATGACCGGGTTTGCGCCTATGCCGAGCTGGCCGGACTTTTTGACGCAGAGGATTTTAAAAAGACCGGTGTCTGCATTTTCGCCGATAAGGAGGAAATCGGAAGCATGGGAGTAAGCGGAATGCAATCCGAAGCTTTCGAGTGGTTCATCGGTGATATGTGCAAGAGCCGGGGAGTCGATATCCGGGATTGTTTTGCAAATTCATTTTGTATAAGTGCCGACGTTACGGCGGCTTACGACCCGAACTATGCCGAGGCTTTTGAAATACGCAACGATTCTCAGATTAACCGCGGCGTGGCTATATGCAAGTATACCGGGCACGGCGGGAAAGGCGGCGCATCCGATGCGTCAGCCGAGGTGGTCAGCAAGCTTCGCAAGATACTTGATGACAACGGTGTTGTATGGCAGATGGCCCAGATGGGCAAGAATGACCAGGGCGGCGGTGGAACGGTTGCCCTTTATATGGCAAACAGAAACATAGACACCATAGATGCCGGAGTGCCCGTGCTTTCAATGCATGCACCGTTTGAGACCGTGGCCAAGTTCGACTGCTACATGACATACAGATGTATGAAAGCGGTGTTTGAGTCATAAAAATTTTTCGGCTGAAAATCGGCCGTAAAGTAAGATACGGCACATAGATGCCGAACGTAGTTTTGAAGGGGCGCGCACACAAAGTTTGAGCTCGCCCTTTTGCGTAGCAATATCCGGAGGCGCGCCCCGTAAATTTTCAATTGCCCCGGATATGATGAAGTGGTAAAATTCAGGAGAAACAAAATTGAACGGAGATATGAGATGACAGATTTTGAATTGTTGCTTAAGGGTGTATGCCCCGGCGCAGAAGAAACGGATATGACGCAGGCTGAAAAAGCCTTTGAAATGCTTACCGGAAAAACCGGAGCAGGTGCTGAATTCACCGGTTGGGTGGATCTGCCGATAAATTATGATAAAGACGAATTCGCCCGAATAAAGACCGCTGCCCGGAAAATCCGGAACGACAGCGGAGTGCTTGTGGTTTGCGGAGTGGGCGGCTCCTACCTCGGGCCCGCGGCAGCCGTTAACTTTCTGAAGGGAGGCCGGGCAAATCTGAAATCGGCCTTGAAAGGTGACGGACAGCTGCAGATATATTTTGTCGGAAACAACTTTGCTCCTGCATATATCAACGACATCATCTCTATGATAGGGGAAAAGGATTTCTCCGTAAATGTCATTTCGAAGTCCGGCAAGACAATGGAAACCGCAGTTGCCTTCAGGATTTTCAGAAAGCTCCTTGAGGACAAATACGGCAGGGAAGGTGCGGCAAACAGAATCTATGCCACAACCGATCCCACGTCGGGTTTTTTGATGACTGAGGCTGACAGGGAAGGTTATGAGATGTTTATAATTCCCGATGATGTGGGAGGCAGGTATTCCGTCCTGACCGCAGTGGGACTTCTTCCGATTGCGGCGGCCGGCTGTGATATTGACGCCCTGATGTCAGGAGCATCCGACATGAGAAAATGCATACTTGATAAGAAATATACTTCCGCAGCCGTGGAATATGCGGTGTTCAGACAGAGGCTGTATAGAGAGGGCAAAAAAATAGAAATATTTGCCAATTACGACCCCGACCTTGTCGGAATCGGCGAGTGGCTGAAGCAGCTCTTCGGAGAAAGCGAGGGCAAAGAGGGGCAGGGCATTTTCCCGGCGGCGGTCACCCTAACGAACGACCTTCATTCTATGGGCCAGATGATCCAGGAGGGGGAGCGCAATATGTTTGAAACCGTAATTGACGTGAAAGCTCCCGTAAGCGACATTTGCCTGCCTGCATTTGAAAATGACTTTGATGATCTGAAATATTTGGAAGGATTGCCTGTCAGCATGATAAACAGTGCGGCAGTTGAGGGAGTACGGGATGCCCACCTTACAGGGGGTGTGCCTCAGGTCAGAGTGAGCATTCCGGCAAGGGACGAGCATTCCTTGGGAGGATTATTTTATTTCTTCGAGTTTGCCTGCGGCATAAGCGCATATATTCAGGGAGTAAATCCCTTTAATCAGCCCGGAGTTGAAGAATACAAGAAAAATATTAAGGTATTGCTGGCAAAACACAAACAGAAAAAATAAAAAAGCCGGGCTTTTCGGATATCAAAATTCAACAGGAGGGGAGTCATGGAAAACAGACCGTATATCTCATGGGAGATAATGAATAATTTTATGATTGATGCATTTGCGGCGTACGGAGTGCCCGAAGAGGATGCGAAAATTTGTGCCGATGTGCTCCTCGAAAGCGACAGAAGGGGTATCGAAAGCCACGGCTGCAACCGCTTCAAGTCAATCTATATAGACAGGATTGTGAAGGGAACATTGCTTGCCCGGACCGATATTGAAATTATCAAGGAAACCCCCGCCACCGTTGTAATGGATGCTCATGACGGAATGGGCATGGTGGCCAGTTATAGAATGATGGAGCTGCTTATTGAGAAAGCCAAGGCGAACGGAATGGCAGGCGGCGCCGTCCGCAATTCCACTCATTACGGCATTGCCGGATACTGGACGGATATGGCATCGAATGCCGGGCTTATCGGCATCACGGGAACTAACGCAAGGCCGTCAATTGCCCCCACTTTCGGGGTTGAAAATATGATGGGAACCAACCCTCTGGCATTTTCCCTGCCTACTGATGAGGATTTCCCTTTCAGTCTGGATTGCGCCACCTCAATTATGCAGAGGGGCAAGATTGAGTTTTATGCAAAAGGAGGGCGGAAGACGCCGGCAGGTGCGGTAATTGCACAGGACGGTTCGGTAATGACAGACAGCGAGGCCATACTTAAGGCTCTCGTTGACGGCACGGCAGCCCTTGCTCCCTTAGGCGGTGTGGGCGAGGAGACAGCCGGCTACAAAGGCTACGGTTATGCGGCGGTTGTGGAGATTCTTTCTGCGGCATTGACAGGCGGCGGGTTCATGAAGGCGCTTTCAGGGGTTGACGATAACGGAAATCCGCAGATGTATCGCTTGGGACATTTCTTCTTCGTAATTGATCCCGAGGCTTTTATGGGGCTGGAAACTTTTAAGAAAACCGCCGGTGACATTTGCCGCGCCTTGAGGGCATCGAAGAAAGCGCCGGGGCAGGAGCGGATTTACACAGCCGGTGAGAAGGAATACCTTGCTCGGCTTGAGCGCAAGGACAAGGGAGTGCCCTTAAGCGCCGCGGTTCAGAAAGACATGATTGAGGTAAGAAACGCAAAAAATCTGCCTTACAAGTTTGATTTTGAATAGGAGTTTGGTCGACGGGGCTTCCGGATGCAGCCGGCAGGGTTCCGGCAATTGCATGTCGGATAATTATTAAGAAGGCCGGGGAGAATGAGGGAAAGGGATAAACCTATGAAAAAGCTGAAGGCTTATGCCGTAATCGTTTCCGTGGTCGCCATATTGGCGATAGCCGGGTTCCTTGCAGTATTTTTTCATGGAAACTATCACAATAAGGCCCTTGTAAAACTTGGAATCAGGGAGGGAGAATATTGGACCGATACCAGGATCGCGGTATCGGCCTGGGATAATTTCCTGCGGAAGGCCGATTACGATGCGGATATTGTCTTCTTTGGCGATTCCATCACGAAAAACAGTGATTTCAGGGATTATTTCCCTGATAAGAAAATAGCAAACTTAGGCTTCGGAGGGGAGAACCTGTCGCTGCTTTCGGAGCGCATATCAATGGTTTCGGCAGTCAGTCCGGAAAAGGTTTTTGTCATGAGCGGCATTAACTGTCTGATAGAGAAGGAAAGTCCGGAGCAGTGCCTTGAACAATATGCGGCCGTGCTGGACAAGCTTGCCATAGCGGTGCCGGATGCCCGGATTTATGTGCAGTCGATTCTGCCGATTGCGGCATACTACGAGAATCGTGTATGTCCCAATGTTCAGATTGCGGAGATTAATTTGCAGATAGAGCAGCTCGCCCTTGACCGGGGCATGCAATATGTGGATTTGTATTCTCTGTATGTAAAGGACGGACAGCTGAATCCTGAGCTGTCTGCGGACGGAGTCCATCCGGATTATCCTGACGGATATGACGTTTGGGCAAAGGAAATAGAAAAATATATTTATGAATAGGAAGGTGCACAAAATGAAAAGAGTCATTATTTTTGTTCTTTGCGGGATGCTGGGGGCATCGCTTCTTACAGGCTGCGATAAGAAAGAAAGCGAACTCGATATAGAAACCTTTGCCGGCACCTCGGAACCCACGGAGGCCACGACAAAGGAAACTCAAACCACGACCGCAGAGACCGAGCACCCCGGAAACATGGATCCGCTGACGGGTCTTTATGACCTGCCGGATGAGGCGGTGGGCAAGCGTCCGGTGGCGGTCGCAATCAATAACGTGGCCGAAGCAATGCCGCAATATGGCGTTGTGGAAGCGGAGGTGGTGTTTGAGACCTTGGTGGAGGGGACCCTTACCAGGCTCCTTGCCGTCTACTCCGACTGTGTGAATCTGCCCGACATCTGTTCCGTAAGAAGCTACAGATATTATTTCCCGCCGCTCGCTCTGGGCTTCGATGCTTTTTATGTTCACTGGGGGCGCGACCCGAGCATGATTGATTATTATAACGAGCTTGACATGGACGCATTCGACGGGGATGCTTTCGGTCATTTCTTCACAAGAGACAGGGAAAGACTGAATCAGGGATATAACATTGAGCACACGTCCGTCTTTGAGGGACCCCTTTTCGCAGAAACTATGAAAAGTGAAGGCTATCGTCTGGATATTGACCCCAAGCTTGCGGGTCCTGCTTTTAAATTTAATAAGGGACTCGAAAATATTGCCCCTGAAGGCGAGAAATGCACCTATGTCAAGGTTGATTTCGGCGGTCAGTGGAGTTCTTTTGAGTACAATGAAAAAGAGAAAAAATATTACAAGACCAATTACGGCGAACCGCAATGCGACGGAAAAACCGGTGAGCAGATGTCCTTTACAAATTTGTTTATCTTGGAGACAGATATCTGGATCCGGCCGGACGGTGTCCATAAGGGCATTAACTGGAATGGCGGAGACGGTGCCGTGGGACATTACATTTCCGGCGGGAAAATCCATGAAATCACCTGGTCCAAGGTGGATGAGTATTCCCGCCTGAAGTTCTTTGAATTGGACGGGAAGGAGCTTTCCATTAACCGCGGCAAGTCTTACATCACATTGTGCTACGACGATTCACTTTATTACGAATAGAGATAGGGAAATAAAAGGAATTTCCTTGAGAGAAAAGCCTGAAAAGGTGCAGGAAAAGCAATATTAAATTGTCGGCACACCCCGATTTTCAGAGGGTGTGCCCGTATTCTATAATCGAAAGGGGGGATATTATGCCCAATGAACATCAGATTGTCGATGCTGTTTACGCGGCAAAGAAAAATTCCGATAGTGCGGACGATCTGATCCGAGCATATATTCCTTTCATCTGTTCGGAAGCGAGCAAGTACATGTCAAGAGCGTGTACCGATCAGGACGATGAGCATTCCATAGCAATGATGGCTTTTTACGAGGCCATTATGGGATATGAAAAAGACCGGGGAGCCTTTCTTCCTTATGCCGGCATGCTGATTCGCAGTCGGCTTATTGACTACAGTCGTAAGGAGGCACGTCATAGAGGACATCTTTCACTATATGAGGAAAGCGGCGAGGACGATGACCGCACGTTGCTTGATACCCTTGCGGATGAAAGAGATGTTTTTGAGGAAAATGCGACCCGTGACGCCACTCGTAAGGAGATAGAAGAATTGTCCGCCGTTATGCGGGATTTCGGCGTCAATTTTTCGGACGTGGCAGACAACTGCCCGAAGCAGGAGCGAACATTGAATGCCTGTGTCGCTGCCATCCGTTATGCCATAGAAAATCCGAAATTGCTGGATGAACTGCTGCGAACAAAGAAGCTGCCTCTGTTACAGCTTGTGCGCGGCTCCGGCGCCGAACGCAAGACGCTGGAACGACACAGAAAGTATATTTTGACGATGCTTCTGATTCAGACGAACGGATATGAAATTATTAGAGGGCACCTTGGAAGAATTTTAAGCAGAAAGGAGGGTGGAGTCGGATGAAGAAAATAGTTATGGAATGTCATCCGGGCTACGCGGTGGTGCTTGACGAAAGCGGCAAGTTTTCGAAGGTCGCCAATATGAATTACGAGGTCGGGCAAACGGTGACAGATGTCGTGGAAGTGGTTGTTCCCGAAAACGGGCCTGCATTAAAACGAAATCTTCGATGGCTCTATTCTGCAGCAGCCGTAGCGGCTTGCGTGCTGCTGGTTCTGATTCCATCCCTGATAATAGCAAACAGACCGGTCGCTTCGGTGTATTTGACCATCAACCCGGAAGTGCGGATTGATGTTAATAAGAAAGATGTAGTGGTAGGTCTTGACGGAACCAATGCCGACGGCGGCACACTGATAGAGAATTACAGCTACAGGAAGAAGAATCTTAACCTTGTCCTTAACGAGTTGGTTGACCGTGCCATTGAGCTGGGTTTCCTGCATGAAGGCGGCAAGATTACACTTACCCTGGATGCGGACAGTAATGAATGGGTCATATCCCGCAGAGAGTCGCTGGACAAGCATTTGAATGAACATCTTACGAATAGGATTGATGTGGATATCGAGGTCACCTCTAAGAACGAAAACAAGATAATTATTACTATCAGCCCCGGTGATAATGTCGATGGCGACAGCGACAGCCATCATTACAGCGGTGATTCGGACGATGACGATAGCGACGACGATCGTGATGATGATGACAACGATGGCGACGATGACGACGATGATGGCGATGACGATGATGATGACGACGATCGCGATGATGACGATGACGACGGTGATGACAACGACGATGTAGACAATGACGGCAATGATGATGACAACGACAACGACGACGACAACGACAACGATGATGACGATGATGACGATGATGGCGATGATGGTGATGATGACGGTGATGAAGATGACGACGATGACGACGATGATGACATAGAAGATTAAGCGAAAGAAAGTGACTGAACGATACGGCAGGAGGACATGCATTCCTGCCATATTTTTTCCGGAAAAACATTTTCCACCCCGGTTTTATCTTTGTATCTCCGTATTCTATGCAAAGGAAGAGACAGGAAAATCAAAAATTCATAAAATTAACTCAGTGACCCCGGTTTTCCGAAAAAGCTTCCGTAATCTTTATACATAAGGAGAAATAAATTAAAAACCAAAAGGAGAATGAATTATGAAAAAACTACTTTCCATCTTTGTTTCTGTTCTGGCAATGATTTTCTGCGTAACTGCCTGCGCTGTTCCCGGGAAGAACAAACAGGCTCTTGAAAAGAGCGGCGTTCTGTTATTGAGCGTCAATCCCGAAATAGCCATTGGTTATGATGCTGACGGCAACGTAACCGAAATAAAGGCCCGCAACGATGATGGCAAAAAAATCGTTTCGGATTACACCGACTACAAAGGGAAATCCTGCAAAGCCGTTGTGGCGGAGCTGGTAAAAGTCATCGGTGATGCCGGTTATTTCATAGATGAAGTTGAAGGCGGAAACCGTCAAATTACGATTGAGCTGGAGAAGGGTTCCAAACTTCCTAACGACAAGTTCCTCGAAGAAGTCGCAAATGAAGTTCGTGAAACCTTAAATAAGAATAAGTGGACTGCACCTGTCTTAGTCGATGATGACGATGATGATCGCGACGACGATAATCGCAAAGAGAATCGTGACGATGATGACGATGACGACGATGATGACAACGATGATCGTGATGATGACGACGATGACGACGACGATAATCGCAAAGAGAATCGTGACGATGATGACAACGACGATGACGATGATGATCACAAAGATACTCGTAAAGAGAATCGCGACGATGACGACGATGATGACGATGACGGCGACGATAATCGCAAAGAGAATCGTGACGATGATGATGACGACAATGATGATGACGACGACAATGATGATGACGACGACAATGATGATGACGACGACAATGATGATGATGACGACAATGATGACGACGACGATGATGATGACGACGATGACGATGATGATGACGACGACGATGATTGATATCAAGACAAATTCCGGTTTATAGAACGGGAACACACCCCTCACCGCCCAACGACAGTGAGGGGTATTTTTTGTCTTTATATTCGAATTTAAGGTGTTTCGTGACCGGCCGGAAGTTATATATTTTAGGGTATTGACTTTTGAAAAAAACAGGAGCAGAATCTTCCCGGACACAGACAGAGGAGGTTATGTGTTTTAAGAAATTCATATTGTAAAAACAGTTTTTATGCACTATTCAGTTCGGTTTAGAAGCCGCAAATACAAATTGACAACAAGGAGAAAACGATGAAACAATTAATTTTCCGAAAAAGAGTTTTTTTAATCGCAACGATTTTTCTTTTTCTTTTTCTTTTTTCTGCCTGTCACCGTTCGCTGCCGCCGGAGCAGCCGGACAACAACTCAGAGCAACCGGATCTTTCTGCGGACGGTTCGGACAACGCCGTTCAGTCTGTCGTTACCATTGCGCAAGTGCAGCCCGGAGTGTTGTATGAAGACGATATGGTGAAAATCAGCGTGGACGGGATGGAAATGGTAGAGGGATATCCGGAAATCCTGTGTACTTTCGAAAATAAAAGCGATCTGCAGCTGCGTTTTTCAAAAGACAATATCATAGTGAACGGGATTGTTCTCCCTATAGACATATATACATCACCGGCTCCGCACAGCACGGAGCAAGCCCGCATGACTTTTACCGGCTATGAAATGGAAAAGGTCAAAATCACACATATTTCCTCTATTGAAATCGACATGACTCTTGTCAATCACGTCACCTGGGAAGATTTGTACACTCTTCCACGGATGATTGTTCCGATGAAGGATGATCCGGGCGCACCGGTACAGGAAGAAGGACAGGTACTGGCCGACAATGAGGAGACAAGAATCACTTTGATTGAAGCCACACAGCAGGAGGAAACCGTTGAATGCCGGTTGCTGGTAGAAAACAAAGGGCTTGAAAAATTCATGGTCTCTACTACCGGCTTCATCATTAACGGGATTGAAGTTCCTGACAGTGCTTATTATGCGGATGTTCCTTCCGGGTGTAAAGCACCCTTAAATATCAGCATCCTCACTTCCGTGTTGTCTGATTTTTACGGTATTGACACCTTGAAGGAGATGAGCGTTTCGGTGAATCTTTTCAGCGACTCCCGCGGAGAGTATATGTACATTGATGACATGAAGGTTTTCCCGTAAAATCCGCTACATTTTTAGTTATTGATTGAAATTCCAATACAGACAGCAATATTTCGGAAGCTCAATCTACCAAGCCGGCCGCTCCAGACCCTGAAGCGGCCGTTGTTGTTATACCGGAGCGCCGAAAGTCCGTATTTCGCAGGCTGCCGGATGAAAGAAAAACATAGGATGGCGAATGCAAAATTCGGGACAAGCTCGGGATAGAAAAAGCGGCGGTAATCTGCTACAATACCCCCGGCAGTGTTTCAGATGCATTGTATTTTGTGAAGAAGTAATGGCAAAAAAGTTTTGGAATAAATACAAGGAATACATACTTTATCTGTTCTTCGGCGGAATGACCACGGCGGTTAACTACGCAGTTTACGTTCCGTTGACGGAATTTATTCACATGCCGGTGGTTGCCGCCAATTCCATATCCTGGACTGCCGCGGTGGCATTTGCCTATTTGACCAACCGCAAATGGGTTTTTGACAGCAAGGCGAGGGGCTTTAAGCCCATTCTGCGAGAAATCGTCCTTTTCGCCCTCGCCAGAGTTGCATCTTTGCTCATTGAGAACTTAATTCTGTGGGTTTTTGTGGACATTCTTAGGCTAAACAACCTGATTATAAAACTGATAGCCAGTGCGGTAACAATCATTTTAAATTATATTTTCAGCAAATTTGTAATTTTTCGCAGAAAAAAGCGCAGAGGGAGTGTCCGGATAGCGGCGGGACACCGGAGGGATATCATGAAACAGGCATTGATGACGGAACCGGGAAATATAATCATTCAGGAGGTCCCCGCCCCGAAGGCGGGACCGGGTGAGGTCTTGATTAAAATCGATAAAATCGGTGTGTGCGGCTCGGACATACACGTGTGGCACGGCAAGCACCCGTATACTTCATATCCCGTGGTTCAGGGCCACGAGATTGCCGCCACCGTCGTTGCGGCGGGAGAGGGAGTTTCGGGATTTGAAGCAGGGGAGTTGGTTACGGTTATGCCTCAAGTTGTCTGCGGCAAATGCTACCCTTGCACCCACGGGCTTTACAACAACTGCGAGGTGTTGAAAGTGAGGGGTTTCCAGACAACGGGGCTGGCAAGCGAGTTTTTTGCATGTCCGGCCGACTGGATGCTAAAGCTTCCGCAAGGAATGAACCCGGATCACGGGGCAATGATTGAGCCGCTTGCCTGCGCAGTCCACGCCGTGAAAAGGGTAGGGGATGTCAACGGCCTGAAAGCGGCCGTAATGGGCGGAGGCACCATTGGAAATTTATGCGGTCAGACGCTTATCGCTCTGGGTGCCGAAAAGGTGCTTGTTTCTGAAATCAGCGCCTGCCGCCTGGAGATTGCCGGGCTATGCGGCTTAACAACCTACAATCCGCAGGAAATCCCTTTGAAGGATGCAATAAATACGGAGTTCGGTCCGGACGGAGCGGACATTATATTTGAATGCATCGGAAACGGTCAAACCTTAAATCATGCAATAGAGATTGCACGCAAGGGCAGTACTGTCATCGTAATGGGCGTGGTGGCCGACCCGTATCCCGTAAATATGGGATTTGTTCAGGATCACGAGTTGAATGTTCTGGGCACCGCCATGTACCGCAGGGAGGACTGGGAAACAGCCATCGACCTTGCAAACAAAGGGCTTATAAAACTGGCGCCGCTTGTGACGCATCACGTACCGTTTGATGAATATGAAACGGCCTATAGGCTTATCGAAGAGCAAAAAGACAAGGCGATGAAAGTAATCATAGACCTGTAGAAAAATCTCGGTCTGCATCTTCCCGCAGAGAATTGTTAAGGGCTTCCTCCAGCGCAAGGGAAATCTGGTCGGGACAGGACGTGTTTTTATAACCGCACTTAATGCCCCGGAGCAGGGGAATGATTTCCTGCACGGGCTTATTTTTTATAAGGGCTGCGATACCCTTCAGGTTGCCGCTGCAGCCTCCTTTAATTGCAATGTCTTTGATTATCCCGTTTTCAATCTCAATGTCAAAACGCCTGGAACAGACGCCGGTCGGATAGAATGTTGTTTTCATGGTGCCTCCTCTATGCGAATGTTTCACCGGGCGCTGCGCAGTCATGCCGGAGATTAGGTTTAATTATATCTCCCTTATGTGAGCGGCTTGCCGGGCGATGTGCATGCCCTTTTGCAAGGATAATTATGTACAATGATAAAATAGCACAGAAAAACAAGTGATATCAACAGAAAAATCCCGGCATTATACGTAAAAGACCGAAGTTTTCAACAAAAGAGTTTGCGTGCGTGCGCCAATTACATTATAATCAGTTTAACTTTTTCATAAGACCATACCGGAGCAGGCCGATTTTCGGATTGAGCTTCTGCTTTTGTGTAAAAAATATACTATAAAAACATACAAATTATCACCTGTGTCATATCACTTGGGATAAAATGCGTCGAACAACGTCAGCTTAAGGAGATGGTTTATTGGATAACGAATATTCATTTGAGCATGGTGTGACAACAAAACATTTTTTTAATGCATTGAGAGCACATGCAGTGCGCCTAAGGATGGCAAGCACAGTTGTTTTTCTGGGTCTTTGTGATGCGGAAAAATGTAATATAGAAGCAATTCCGGAAGCAGAAAAAAAAGTAACTGATTTTCTGGTCAATGAAACGAGAACGTCCGATCTCGTTGTCAAATTCCGCGGACAAACCCGATGGCTTATTATTCTGTCCCAAACCGATAAGAGATCAGCGGCCGCATTTCTTCGGCGTTTGTACATGAAAGTAAAAAACAAAGGTATTCCCGCCCTGGAGGGACATGAGATTTTATTTTCCGCCAGCGTGGCGGAAATAGGCAATGATGAAGGCACTTTTGAGGAATTGATGGCGGAAGGCATGTTGTTCCTGACAAAAAGCTTAAAGAAAGGGCCTGAACAGATTGAATATATTGATACCTTTAAAAAAAGGCCTTTGCAAAAGATCAGAATCAGCATCTTGGAAGATAATGCTATTTTCCGCAATGTACTTTACCGGACTTTGGAAAATTTGGACTTGGAATATTTTGAAGCGGAAATAAAAGAATTTCAAGACGGATATGAATTTTTGCAATCCAACTGGTACCGTTCCGCTCATACGCATCTGATAATAATGAATGATATCCTTCCTCGACAAAGCGGTTTGGATGTACTGCATAAAATCCGTATGTTGCCGAATAATAGAAGGTTTATTATTTTTATGATGACCAAAAGAAACTCCGAGGAGGACATGATCTACGCTTATGAGAGCGGTGTGGATAATTTTTTGGTTAAGCCTTTTAATTTGCACCTCCTAAAAGTAGAAATCAAAAGAACCTTCGAGAGGTTATGGTCATGATAAAGATACCGTTGGATTTTTTAATTAAAGGTATCGGGGTGTTGTTTCTCCTGCTTATATTCTTAAGCATTTACATGGTAGTTAATGGTATTAGAGAAAACATCATATCTAAAAAACAGAACAGATACATTTTGAGCAAAACAGATCTATGGTACCGGTATTTTCATGATGAAATTTCTTTTTCCGCGGAACTTGTCCCCAATAACCGTGCTGAAATCAAAGGTGTAGAGGAAATTTTTCTTGCTTATGTGGAGAACATAAGCAGTCCGGCCGTTAAGGAGAAAATTCGGCAGTTTTGCAATCAATATTTAAAACAGTACTATTCAAGACTTCTTTCCGGGATAAGATGGAGCACCAGAATGAACGCCCTTTACCGGGTTATTAGTTTTGAAATGGATTCCCTGATCGACCGGTGTAAGAAGATGCAAAAAAAAGCCGGATTGTCACCGGAAGAGCGCTTTCAGCTGTTAATCATTCATTCCGTTTTTGATGAAGCCGATTTTATAAAAGAATTTGTTAATTTATCTGCAAATCTTTCTGAATATGAATATAAAAAACTGTTGTCCCGTTTTGATTCGGGAATCCTTAAAAAATTGACTTACCAAATAAATGATTTTCCCACAGTATACCAATATTATTTTATTGACGCTTTAGGAACGAGCCGCAATATTGACTTTTTGGAATTTTTAGAGAGCAACCTTAGTCATGAAGACTCGGAAATTCGTATTCGTTCCCTGAAAGCCATTAATGAAATAGGAATTGTCACCGATTTGGGCAAGTACAAAGTTTTTTTGGATTCTCCGGTATGGGAGGAGCGCTTAATGCTAGCTAAGCTTTTAGGGATTTTTCCCTTGGAGCTTGTGTATCCGTATTTGGAAAAATTGCTGCAGGATGAAAACTGGTGGGTGCGTTCCAATGCCGCCAGAACGATAGGCAATAGCAAGGACGGCAAATTCTGGTTAAAGGTGTTCATTGCAATTGCTAAAGACCGGTATGCTATTGAGATGGCCGGAGAAGTCTTGGGGGAAATGTATTAACCAATGAATACAATAGTTGATTTTTTGATGAAATTTTTTGGAGGAGTTATATTGCTGTATACGATAGCAATCATTATATCGTATACGATTATGTTTATATTCGCAGCTCTTGAAATACGCAAGCAATATAAGCTGGATAAGAATGCTCTGGACGAAGATTATATAGATGCTTTTTACTACAAACCGCTTTCAATAATTATACCTGCTTATAATGAAGAACCGGGTATTGTCGACAGTGTTAAGTCCGTATTAAGCATAAAGTATCCCCAAACCGAGTTAATTATAGTAAATGACGGTTCTACGGATATGACTCAGCAGGTTGTTATTGAGCAGTTCCGGATGAAAAAAATTCCCAAGGTAGTAAAAAAGCAAATTGAATCCAAACCGATTCTTCAGGTTTACCAATCGCAAACCCATAACAATTTGTTTTTAATAGAAAAAGAAAACGGAGGAAAGTCGGATGCCTTAAATGCAGGTATTAATCTTGCCAGATATCCGTATTTTTGTTCCATTGACGGAGACTCTATCCTGGATGAAAAATCCTTATTAAGAGTCATGAAGCCGATTATTATGTCAAACGAAGAAGTTATTGCTGCCGGGGGCAACATCCGTATTGCTAACGGTCTTGATGTTCAAATGGGCTCGGTTTATCAAAAAAAATCATTGCCCAACCGCTCCCTGGTTCTAATGCAAATAATTGAATATACAAGAGCTTTTATGATAGGAAGAATTTCATTAGGCAGACTTAATTTAATCCTTGTTATTTCAGGAGCCTTTAGTGTGTTTTCCAAAAAATGGGTCGTTGAAGTAGGCGGATATTCCAGAGAAACGATTGGAGAAGATATGGAGCTGGTTGTAAAATTACACCGATTCCTTCGGGAAACAAAATCAAAGAAAAGAATTGAATTTGTTCCCGATCCCGTATGCTGGACAGAAGCTCCTGAAAGTCTCGGGGTATTAAGAAAACAGCGCAGAAGGTGGCATCAGGGGTTGATTGAAAGCCTGTCAAAACATAAAAGGATGGCCTTCAACCCTAAATACGGAAGAATCGGCATGATTTCCTTTCCGTACTTCCTGCTGGTAGAATGTATAGGGCCGATTATTGAGTTGGGCGGTTATATATATGTTATTGTTGCCTTTTTTATGGGCAAGGTCTATTTCGAATTCGCCTTTTTTCTGGCCTTATTGTTTATATTGTACGGTTCCATTCTTTCCGCTTTTTCCGTAATATTGGAGGCCTGGAGTACAAATGTTTATTCGGGGATAAGGAATTATTTTAAGTTACTGATTATGTCATTAACAGAAACTTTCTGGTACAGACCCCTGACCTTGATTTGGAGATGCGAAGCATTTATACAAGTTTTTTTGGGACGAAAAAGCTGGGGCAACATGAAGAGAAAAGGATTTTCAAAACGATGAAACGTGTTTACATAATATTAGTATGTGTGTTGTTGCTGATAGTTTCGCCTATTGTTATTTGGTATTTGGAACCCGATAAAGAATGTCGCATGGCAATAATTGACAAAGTGGTGCCCAATGAAACATATCGGGAACATAACGGCATTGTCTTTTTATTAAATCATTTGAAGTATAGAAACAAATCGGGCGATGTGTTTGATTTAGCCGAAGACTATTACGGATTTTGTCCGAAAGAAGACGAAAAAAGTTATGAGTTGAAACCGTTGCCGGAAAATTATGACGACTATGACATTATTTATATAGCAGATAACTATGGTGTTTATGAAAATGATTTGCCTTGGATAAGGAAGGAAAGGGAAGGAGCCCGATCAAGAAAAATATACGGCGGCCTGGAAGATGAAGAGTGGCTTAACATTCTTAACAGATTAACGGAGAAGAAAAAAAGCCTGTTTATCGCAGAATACAACGCATTTGCATCTCCTACCAAAAGAGAAGTCAGGGAAAGCATCATCAATTACCTGGGTATTGACTGGTCCGGATGGGTAGGCAGATATTTTGATGAATTAGACTATAATGAAAACAAAGAGATTCCGCAATGGATATTGGATGATTTCGGCGAGTCATGGAACTATAGCGGACCGGGATTTGTTTTGATAAATGATTTTGATTATCAAGTCGTTGTTTTAGAGGGTTCAAAACATGTTTTGGATAAAGGGATTAATATCTCCTTTACCGAAGAAGGGCAAGACTTCTTCGGCCTTAAAAAAAGCCCCAACTACTCTTACTGGTTTGATATTATAACTCCTAAGCAGGGAACAGTTGTATTGGCCGACTATAACTGGAATTTAACCGAAAGCGGGAAGGAGCTTCTGGAGGAGCACGGAATTCCCGCCGAATTTGCCGCGGTTATAAAAAGCGAACACGGCTCTTCAACCGGTTATTATTTCGCGGGAGATTATAACGATGTAATCGAAGTACCGCGCTTTTATCAAGTCAAATGGTTATGGAGATTGTACAAGACTATAGAAATAAACTCGGACAGTTCGTTTTACTGGTCGGCATATTTCCCTATGATGAGCAAAATTCTGAAGAATTTCGAAAGCACCGTCTCGGAAGAGACCGCTACCACGGAAAATACGGGAGATGAGGAAAAAGGTCTATATGATGCCAGAATAAAGGATGACTGTTTCCAAATCTTCAAAGACGGCAAATGGGAGTCTATGACGATAAAAGGCGTTAATATCGGCATGGGCAAACCCGGTGCTTTCCCGGGCGAAGCGGCAATAACCGAGGAAGAGTACTATCGCTGGTTTGAATATATCGGTGAAATGAATGCCAACGTTATCCGAGTCTATACCTTGCATCCTCCCGGATTTTACAATGCGCTGCTCAGATATAATGAACACCACGATGAAAAATTATATGTAATTCACGGTGTTTGGGTAAATGAAGAAGAATTGTTGAAATCTTGTGATGCTTTCGAGAAGGGTATCCTGGAAGATTTTCAGCAGGAAATGAAGACAATTGTAGACGTAATACACGGGAACCGGATTGTTAAAGCTAGACCGGGACACTCATCAGGGATATATACGTCAGATATTTCCCGGTATGTTATTGCCTGGATTTTAGGTATCGAGTGGGACGGCAGCATGGTGCAGAATACAAATGATCTTCACTCGGCTATCGGAGAATACAAGGGCAAATATTTCGGGACGGACGGCGCAAAACCATTTGAATATTGGCTTGCACAGCAGATGGATACAATAGCGGAATACGAGATAGAACATTATAATTATATGAGGCCGACCAGTTTTACCAATTGGCCTACAACAGATCTTTTAGAGCACCCTTGCAATTTTCAGGACAGCGAGGATATAGTCGGTGTGAATCCCAATGTCATTTACACGAAGGGGGAAATGGATGCGGTCGGGCAGTTCGCCTCATATCATGTATATCCGTATTATCCCGACTTCCTGAACGTTGAAGAACAATATGTAAATTACGTCGATCATAGAGGGGAAAAGAACAATTATGCCGGCTATTTACATCACTTAAACAGTGTTCATAGACTTCCCATTCTGGTAGCCGAGTTCGGAATACCCGCTTCCCGCGGTCTTACCCATGAGAACCCGTTTGGCTGGAATCAGGGATTTACTTCTGAAAAAGAGCAGGGAGAGACTCTCATCCGTCTTTTCGAGGACATTATGGAAGAGAATATGCTTGGCGCCCTTGTATTTGCATGGCAAGATGAATGGTTTAAAAGAACGTGGAATACAGTAGATTATGATAATCCCGACAGAAGGCCGTTCTGGTCCAACGCTCAGACAAACGAACAGCAATTCGGACTTTTAAGTTTTGACAGACATAAAATAAAGGTTGACGGCGATACGGAAGATTGGGCAACGGCTCCTCTGTATGATAAGAATCAGGGAGTCATGAAGAGCTTATATGCAGATTATGATGAAAGGTATTTGTATATCAGACTGGACTGCTCTGATGACGGCAACGGCTATCCGGTTATCCTGCTTGACGTTTTGCCTGACCAAGGCAACTATTTTGTAATGGAAAATGATAATTTTAAATTTTCCAACGGAGTTGACTTTATTATAATCTTAGATGAAAAAGAGCCCAGAATTGTTATAGATTGGTATTATGATTTTTTCACTTATTTGAATGCCTACCATTTGAAGACAATAGAAAAACCGGAAACGGATCCGTATAAGAACAGCGGGCTGTTTTCCCAAATTCACTATGTGCTCAGCAGAGAATATACATCGGAAGACGGTGAAGTACTCATGGCGTTCAGCACTTGTGAAACCGGAAAGTTAAGAAAAGGCAATGCCAATCCCGACTCAAAAGATTACGATGCCCTTGCCGATTTTTACACAAATGATGACGGCGTGCTGGAATTAAGAATCCCCTGGCTGCTCATTCAATCAAGAGATCCGAGCAAAAAGGAATTTATCGGAGACGTATATAAAGACGGCCTCGAAGCAAGCAGAAATGTTGATGAAATCTACATCGGCGCTCTGTACATAGATAATGAAGGCACTGTGTCGGATTCATTTCCAAGCATGGAAAACAATGTTTTAAATGATTTAAGCGCCTATTCCTGGGACAACTGGGAGGTGCCGAAATATAAGGAACGATTGAAGCAGTCCTATTTTATAATGAAGGACTTCTTTGGTGATATTGAATAAGAGAATATAATAATTGCTGCTTGTCCGCATGCCGCGAATTATCTACATTGCTTCCTGTCTGAGAAATACTTCCAGCGCCTCCGATGAAAGCGGTTTTGAAAAATAGAAACCTTGTATCTCATCGCAGGCTACGTTTCTCAGGAAATCCGCCTGTTCTTTTGTTTCCACACCTTCCGCCGTAATACAGGCGTTAAAGGTTTTCGCTAATGAAATGATAAGTTCCGTTATGGGAGCCGCTTTTGCCTCCAGGTCTATATAATCTATAATGTCCTTGTCTATTTTTATTCTGTCAAAAGGCACCAATTTCAGGCGATTTAGTGATGAGTATCCGCTGCCGAAATCATCTATGGCAATATGAATCCCCAGCTCTTTCATTTTATGCAGTTTTTTCAATGTATCTTCAGGGTCTTCAAAGAAAAAGCTTTCCGTAATCTCCAATTCAATGTATTGAGGGTCCACTCCGCTTTCTTCTATAATTTTTGTAAAATCTAAGACAAAGTTCCCCCCTTTCAGTTGCACAATCGATAAATTTACGGAAAAACGAAGAGGCGGGAATCCGTTTTTAATAAGTCTGTTATGTTCCTGAAGAGCTTGTTTCAACACCCAAAGTCCCACATCATAAATCAGGCCGGTTTGTTCAAGTATGGGGATAAATCTGTCAGGCAATACTTTTTTGCCACCGTTGCTATCCCACCTGAGCAAGGCTTCAACTCCGACAGTTTTTCCGGTCTCACAGCTGATCTGAGGTTGGAACTCAAGGAAGAATTTCTCGTTTTGCAACGATTTAAAAAGTTTATTTGTAAACAGAGTCGTTTCCACAACATTGTTTTCCATATGTTTTGTGTAGAAAACAATCTTCTCATCATTGCTTCTTGCCTCATATCCCGCCAAATCGGCATTTTTCAAAAGTTCATACGCGTCTCTTCCGTCGTCCGGATACACGGATATGCCTATATAGACAACAACGAACAGCGCCTCAATTCCCGTCTCGGTTGATATGGGAACGGAGAAGGAGTCAAGCAATTTCCCTGCAAACGTCTTTATTTGCTCAGTATTTTTAGCTGCTTGCAGAAGAATGGAAAGTTTTCCGTCACCTGACCTTGAGACATCGCAAGATTCCCCAAACAATTTTTTAATAATTATTGCTGAATTTATAATTACCTGCTCCTCTATACTTTGGCCGAAGGTGTCTTTAATCATTCTCAGATTCACAAGCTCAACATCCAAAACGGCTATTTTCTCCGAGCCCTTGTTGTCATGTATTTTTTGCTCAAGCCTTTTTATCAGCATATTTTTATTTGCTAATTGCGTAGCCTCATCGAAATAAGCAATATTATACAGTCTTTCTTCGTATAAGGCCTTTTTCCTTGTGTCACCCAGTGTGTTTGCAATAATTTTTAAATAATTCAATCGACTTTCCGCAAGATTTGCATCAAGGCGTGTTTTATATTCAACGACCAGCATCTCGACAATTTTTTTATCAATTGTTATCGGTAACGCAAAACAAGATTTTACTCCTCTGGATATGAAAAAATTTCTTGCCTCCATCTCTTTGTCATCGTAAATGTTTGTAATATCTTCACATATAATAGGCTCATTTTGAGCAATCAGAGGCTTGACCATCGGTAAAGTTGTTGTCTTAACCTTCATTCCCGGATAAAAAGGAAATGATTCAGTGGTTTCACTTGTTGTGTGCGTGTGAAGAAACGTTGCGTTTTCGTAATCCGCATCGAATTCAACTAAATATGCCTGATCAAAGTCAAGTATTCCGGCAGATAATTCAAACAGATTATCTATTTTTTCGTCAGTATTTTCGTTGTTAACCGAAATAAAGTTGGTTGAAATTTTTTCAAGCGTTTCCTGTTCTCTTGCAAATCTTCGATACCCTTGTAGCTTTGAAGTGTATTCAACTATAAGATACCGGGCAACAAAATAAGAAAGTCCGATAACAATAATTCTTGTCATATACTGATTTGCATCGATGATGACTGTAACTTCGGGTTTTCTTATCCATAGCGCAATCTGAAAGATTATACAAGAGGCTGCAAAGATAAGAGCATAGATTTTACTGTCAAGGGTAATAGCATACAGAAGGAACAATATATATACGGACCATACGGTTACTGCTCCCGTATCGGCGCTTATTTTCAAAAGGAAAAGCACGCTCAGGACGCATATTGCCATGAGGATGATACTCTGGACGGTTCGATTTTTCGTTATGCGCGGGGCAAATCTTACAAGTATTCCCAGCAATATTAAAACCAGAAACTCCAAAAGCTCATCTTCCAACTTCCCATTCATAATAAAATATCCCGCGAAAAAGGAAAGCGCACCGCCCAGAAAAAACACGTTTGTTGCCGATTCAAACAAGCGCCACTGTTCTTTGTTCGGGCTGTAAACAGATTCTGAAGATAAGTATTTATTTTTCTCAACTTTAACAAGAAGTTCGAATTTTCTTAATACTGTGTATAGCATTATTGTCGGAATCAACATAAAAACAACAGCCGAATTCGGAAAAAATCTTTTTCCCAAAAGGTCGGGCAACACTTCTATTATAACCTCTATAAGGAAAAGCAGTATTATGGAAAATATGAAATGACGGGCCTGTCGCCGCTTTAAAGCGGGGCCGGATTTAAGCTTTTTCCACCAGTAAATCAGCAAGATAAGACTTGGGACTGAATACAGGACGTAGTATAAGTTGAGCCAAACTGAAGCGGCATAAAAAGGAGCTACGTTCACCCAGCCGAAATCAGTCCGCACCATTTTATATTGTTGTTCTGTAAAAAAACCGAGGGGTCCGAACAAAATTATATTTATAAGCGCGGGCAGATATATTAAAACGAGTATAAAGAACTTGTTAAATCGATATTGATGTTCTATGAGAGCCAGTATGAAGTGAAGTAAGATGCTGCTGAAAACTCCCCATCCGAAAGCGGAAAAAGATCTCCAAAAAGCACTCGCCTCCGCTGTCGCCACCGAATTTGAAAGAGAATATGAAAATGACCAAGTCGACAAAGAACTTGTGAGAAGCAGGAACAGTTTGTTGGCATTGTTTTTATAATTTGCAGCCAACACGCTTGCACCGAAAATCATGTAAAAACAACCGCAAAGATAAAATATTATTGATAGCAAAATATCGCGCTGCATGATTTATACCTCCAAACAAGGGACTTTTTTTCAGCTTATTGTTTTCCAAATGGTATCTACACGACCACTCTGTTTCTTCCCGAGGTTTTTCCTTCATACATAAGTTGATCGCATGTATCGATGCTCTTATCTACATTATCTATATCCAAAGGACAGACACCGATTGTTGCAGTGATATTTAAATTATTGCCATCTATTTCAATATTTTCAAACTCAAGAGCGGCGCGCAGCTTATCCAATATATTAAAGGCGGTGAAAATATCAGCATCCTTCAGTAAAATTAAAAATTCTTCGCCGCCCCAGCGAAATACAAGATCCGTTCGGCGCAGACGTGCTTTAATAAAATCTCCGATAAACATCAATACTTTATCACCGACTTGGTGACCGTATGTATCATTAACCCGTTTGAAAAAATCAATATCAAGCATTGCAACGCACCAATTTTGTTCAATTTGCCCGGTACGCAGCAATTCAAAAAATGTGTCCGCGTATCTTCGATTAAAGAGACCGGTCAGCGGATCCGTATTGGCTTCGTTTTTTCTTTTTTCCAGTTCCGCCCGGTTATATTCCGTTATAGCATTTCGAATGATGTTGCCGATGGTTAACTGGATACCGATGCCCCAAAATGCCAAATGCATGTTAAACACAGCGAGCACTCCGTTAGCACTTCCGATTTCACAAATCGGCGTTATATGATAGCCGATACCAATGTGGGCGACCATGCTTAGCCATAGGATAATAACAACCATAGTACGAATACGCATATTCGAGTATGGTATGATAATCTGCATTACAAGCGTAACGAAAAGATACAATATGACTAAACTTTGTCCACCGATATAAACTGTGGATGCCAGAGTCACCACTATAACTGTTCCGGATAGGAGGATACCGAACAGCAGGTAATTTCCTTTATTGACCAGTCTGAAAAGCAATATGTAAATAAAAACAGAGAACAGACAGATTAATAATAAAGGGAGAACTTTGATTAAAAAGTAAAAAATGAACAGTATCAGCATCATGGCTAATGCAAAGATACACGCAACATTTGAAATCAAAAACAAATACTTGCCGTCATCGCTGACGATTGTTCGGTTTAATAAGCGGTTAAATAAAAATAGTTCCAGTTTTCTTTTCATGTGTCTTTACCTCAAAAGCAATTCAAAACTATTGTTTCGCTTCATTGTAATAAAGTGATTAATTTTTGTCAATGTTATTAAATCGAATCCGCTTCCTTTTTCCTGCTGATCTTTTCGTAATACCGGAAATCTTGCATTTCCCCCGAAAAACATAGTGTTTTCAAGGAAGATATGGTATAAAGGAATCAAAACAAGAGGGAAGGCGCTGCGTAACCGAAAGAAATTAATAAATTGAAAGGCGCAGATCAGGGAAGATTTTTAACAGCAATCGGACAATTCGGTCTTTGGAGAAGAAGTTATGAAATATAGCTTAATTGTGTCAACTTTGTACTATGTTTGCGGTTGTTTTTACATGATTTTCGGTGCGTATACAATAGCTTCCAACGCGAAAAGCAAAGCAAACAGGCTGTTTCTGTTAGTAACAAGCTCAATGGCAATTTGGTCATTTACATATTCCATTTCAAATTCGGCACCTACAGCGGAAGCGTGCGTTTTCTGGAGGTGCATGTCTGTTTTCGGGTGGGGAGTTTTTTACAATTTATTACTCCACTTTACGTTAATTTTGACAGATAACCGCATTAAATTAAACAAACCGGGCGCAACTATTATTTTCTATTTGCCTGCCGTTATAAATGCGGCTTTGTTTGCACCTTTTGGATTTCTCGCAAAAAAACAATATGAAATGGTGCAAAGCGACTTCGGCTGGAGGAATGCGCTTCCCGCAAATATCGGGCAGATTTGGATTAATGTATATTATATTATCTATTCTGTTGTTGCCGTCATATTAATTATTCGTTGGTGGAAAAAACTTGAACCTCGCACCCCTTTGAAACGGCTGGCAACATATTTCCTGTTATCCATAATGCTGCCCTTTTTGGCGGGTTCTGTAACGGATGTTTTGCCCGGTATTTTAGGATTCGAGCAGATGCCTAAACTCGCGATTGTGTTTCTGATTCTTCCTACAATATTTTTGTTTTTAATATTGAGAAAATCCGGCATCCTTTTTGAGAAAGACAAGATAGGATTTTTGCCTACGGATTCCGCCGCTTTGCCGAAAGAAGGCCGGCTGCGGTTGTTTGAAACGGCAGCAGCCATATTTACGATCGGTGCCGCAGGCTCCCTTTATTCAGGATATTTTATTATGGGCGGAGATTTAAAAAGTGAACTTTTACTTGCTTTTGCTGTGATGGTTTCCGGTGTATTTTTGAGGTTTATACCGTATATAGCAAAAAATCATACAGTTCAGAACACCCTTTTTCTGGCAGCAAGCATAGTGGGCATGACTTTTTTTATAATTGCAAATATTGATACGGGAGCAGTGACAGTATGGGCAGTGTATATAGTATTTCTTTTGTATACCGTTGTTCTTAACAGTGATATCCACGCAATTCTCTTTTTGGTAGCAACCCTGATAATTCAAGCAGTTATCGGAATAACTCATCCGAAGGCTTATGTCGTTATTGACAGTGCTCAGTATATGAGAAGGTTTTTCATTATTATACTTTCTTATTTTGCCGTGCGATATCTGACGAATGAATATGTTTCAAAGCTGAAAGGATATCAAAGATTTGCAAAAGAACAGGAAGTGCTTGAAAAAATTTCAACAAACTTTATTTCGGTTAATAATGAAAACGCCAAAGAGAAAATCGGAGAAATGCTTAAACTGTCCGCTGAAATACTTGATTTTGACCAGGCATATTTGGTCGACTTTGATGCGGATTACGAAAATGCAATGATTGTTAATGCGCATACAAGAGACGGAGGCGTTGAACTACTTCCTTTTAATCCGGGCGTGAAAGTTAAAACGGCGGATTTGCCGATAGCCGAATCTTTGATTGCCCGGAAACAGCCCGTATTATACGAAAATATCACAAGCGTTTCCGTTGATGAGGGTGGAGATGAAGGAAATTTCTTACTATCAAGGGGGATAAACTCTTGTTATGCATTACCGATAATGCTTGATGAAGATACAGTAGGAATGCTTGTCGTTGAATATCGTGAAAAGGGTAAATTGCAAGCCAAAGACAGCCGGCTGTACTTTTTGGGAATTATTGCAAATATATTGGCAGATACAAGGAAAAAGATCTTATACGAGGAAAGGCTGTATAATATTGCTTATTTTGATGAAGCAACAAAATTAGCGAATAAAAATATGCTGATAAAGAAACTTAATCAAAGCATATATGAAAAAAGAGAATCGGGGAAAATAGCAGTTTTAAATATTGAACTTAAAAATCTGAGAGTAATTAAAGATACCTTCGGTCATAATATAGGAGAGCAGATAGTTATAAAATCGGCGGCAATTCTTGAACAACTGTTGGGAGAATTTTGTTATATTTCAAGGACAAGCGAAGAAGGTTTTGTGGTTGTTCTGTCCGCAGTGGAAAATACCGAAAACATAGAAAGATGTGTACAAAGAGTGCTTGATCCTTTTTCCCGTCCCATATCAACCGAGACGGGCATTGAAGCACTGTTTGTTGTTCTCATTATAGGCATTTCCGTGTATCCGGATAATGGAAGAGACGCGTATGAGCTTTTGAAGAATGCCGATCTGGCGGGATATCAAGCGAAAACCGAGAACAAGAAGGCTGTTTTCTATACGGAACAATTGGAAGGAAATATCGCGGAAACGACCTTGTTTACAAACAGGCTTTTCAAATCGTTGGAAAACAAAGAGTTTTTCCTGGAATTTCAACCCCAAGTCAGCTGTGATACGGGAAAGACTGTCGGAGTTGAAGCTTTGCTCAGATGGACCGGTGACGGCAACAAAAGAGTACCGCCGGACAGATTTATCCCCATACTTGAGCAAACGGGATTGATTTATGATGTGGGGCTCTGGGTGCTGGAGCAAACCCTTCAGGAACACAACAGACTTGTTAAAAACGGATTCCCGCCTCTTCGTTTTTCCGTAAATTTGTCGATTGTGCAATTTGCAGGAGAAGATTTTATTGCCGATCTTACAAAAACTATAGAGGGAAGCGGGGTGGCTCCGAAATATATTGAGTTGGAGATTACGGAAAGCCTGTTTTCTGAAAATCCTGAAGAAACAATTCAAAAACTGCATAAATTGAAAGAGTTGGGGGTTCATATTGCCATAGATGATTTCGGCAGCGGATATTCATCATTAAACCGTCTGAAACTGGTGCCTTTTGACAGAATAAAAATAGACAAGAACATTATAGACTTTATAGACCTGGAAGCAAAAGCGGCTCCTTTAACGGAAATTATTATTTTATTGGCCAGAACTTTTAAGGCGAATGTTACGGCCGAAGGCGTGGAAACAAAAGAGCAGGTGGATTTTCTGAGAAGCATAGCCTGCGATGAAATACAAGGTTACTATTTTTCAAAGCCTTTGTCACCGGAAGCACTGGAAGCATTCCTTAAAAGGGAATGATACGGGTGCCTGTCTTTATGCCGAGGCGGATTTTCAACCTAATATATCACCATATATCGCCTTCCGGGATAATACCGGGGTGATATTATGCGCATTCGGTGTCATTGATACTTGCGGGTTTATTTGTTTATACTTATTTTTGCGGGGCTGTCAACCCATATGTCTTCCGGCTGATTTCCGGCGATAATTTTTGTATACCCGTCCTCATATTCCAAATCTCTGCCGTTCACTTTTGTGGCCAGAACGGTCAGGGAATCATTTATGATGTCGGGCGTATATTCAACCGAAAAACCGTCCGAAGATGTAATCGTGATTGAAGAGTAGCCTTCAGCAACACCAAGATAATCAAGAACGTCTTTTAAGTAAACGCCTTCCCATGTTTCTTCCGGGGTGCTGTTGTCCTGTTGCTTTTTCCCGATGGTAACGGTGACTTTGCGCAGCTCGCCGTAATCGAGGCTGGAAAATACAGGCGCATCAACACCTTTAACACCTATAACCCATATAGGGTCAACTATGACATCATCGCAAGAGCATAAAGTTGTTGTAAAAAACAATAATAAAAACAGTATCAGCAAATTTGCTTTTCGAGACATGTTTATACCTCCCGCTTATAATGGTTTTCAGTTTTTATCGCGCAGCATATAATCCGCAATAAGCGCCGAGCGACTGGAAAGATCTGTTTTCTTGAATATATTTCCCGCATGAAATTTAACCGTGCTCTCGGTGATAAATAATGCGGTAGCTATTTCGGCATTTGACATCCCTTGCACAATAAGATTGAAAATCTCCCGCTCCCGGGGCGACAATTTAAATCGACTCGCGTATTCCAGCAATCGTTGTTTTTCCATATCTTCCGCATTGATGGTCGGGGAGTAAATCTTATGATACAGCGAAAAGAACAGCACAATTACGAGGGCGAAAACTATGCCCGAAACCACTATAAGCGGTGTGCCGGTTAAAAATTTTGCGCCGAGTGTACCTGCAGATTCTCCGAGCCGACCTGCTAAAAGCCCGACTACTGCAAGTCCGGGAAGCCCCCTTCTTGCCGAGATATCGGAAAACAGAAGGATACGGTATGTCGACCAGAAACCCAAAAACAGATAGGCAATCATCCACATTACGGTCATTCCGACAGTACTGTTGCCAAGTGCCAGTGCAGCAAAGGGAAAAGCCAGTGCAGCCAGACAGCACATTGCGCCCCAGCGGCGGTTTTTGTCGCTGACAAGACCTGCAATGATAAGACCGGGCGCATAAAATGCACGGGCAAATTCTATGTATACACTGTCGGAAGCGCTCTTGAGCGGAAAAGAAAATCCAAGTGTATTCTCCAGCGATATCAGGAAGAGTAATGCCGCGGCCAGCCAGATAATCTCTTTACCGAACCTGGGGCTTAATTGTTCCAAACTGCTGCTTTGCCTGGGCGGAGGTGAAAGAAACGGCAAGAGAATAAGGGACGCGACGGCAAGTATTGCCACAGCATAAAAGCTGAGGCCGCTCCAAAGGAATTTTGCGTGCATCGGCAAAGACAGAAGCCATGTGCCGATGCTGCCGAAAGCATAGGCGGCACCGAACACAATACCGCGTCGCTGCTGCGGGATGTCGGTTGCCAGCCTCGTCAGATAGCAGCCGGAAAGCATCCCGATCGTTACATTCATCAGCGCTCCGGCAGCGATGATGATTGGTATAGAGGATACAAACATGGCGGCAGCTGCGCATGCGACTGTGACAATTGTTGACCAAAACGGAAAGGCACGTCCGCCGGCAACCATGGGTCGCTTTGCAAAGAAAAAGCCGACAACACTGATGCCGGCAGCCTGACAGACATAGTAGACTCCACAGACCAGCAGATTGACCGTATCACCGTCCAAAAAATGAAGCAGACGGTAAGATTGCACGATATATGCCGTGCCCGTCCAGAAAAAACCGAAGCCAATCAGTGCGGCGAAATAGATATATTTATTTTTACATGTGAATATATTGTCTTTCGTCATATTTTGCCTCCTTCGGGCAAAGATTTATTTACTATTATTACCACAAAGAAGGGGTATATTACAAGATTAAAGCAGAAGAATAAAAGCCACCTGTACTAAAACTATACCTTGTTTTTTACATTCCTGTACCTTTTCCGGCCTATCGATAAATATTACCGTCACATATAGTTAAGACGGAGGTGAGCGGCATGGAGACAAAAAGCCGATGCTTTCCATACGACAAAAGCATTGTAATCAACGCACTGTACGATACTATCGAGGCGCTGGGACTGCGCCTTGACAGTTCCGACAGCATGCGCGGTCTGTTGGTCGTTTCCGACGAACAACAGACGGAAAGAATGCGAATTGATTTAGATGCCGCTGTAACTAAGACACAGACGCAGGTTTCCATTTATCCGGAAAGCCCGGACGGAAGCCTCCCGGCTTCATGGAGTGAGGTTATCTTTGATGAGCTTTCGGCAACGATTGAGCGGGCGCGTCGGTGCGCAAACAGATGATTTTTAAAAGGTAATATTCGTGAAAAGGAGAAAAGACTGATGAAACTATCTAAAAAAGCCGGCATTTTTCTTTCA
Organism: Lachnospiraceae bacterium; assembly: GCA_050944475.1. Taxonomy (GTDB): domain Bacteria; phylum Bacillota; class Clostridia; order Lachnospirales; family Lachnospiraceae; genus RGIG5612. The sequence goes on along the minus strand of JBMNRD010000001.1, from coordinate 205,424 downwards.
ATTGCGGCGGTGTTAACCGTACTGCTTACCGCAACCGCTTCGGCCGGGGCGACGTCGGGCAGCAACCGGATATTCAGCGAGCTCATAGACCTGACATCGTCGAATCCTTCGGTGAGTTATGATTGGGACGACCCAGCACCAACCGTTCCCTATACGGCAACGCTGAATCCCCCTTTAGGGTATGAGGTTCCATTCGGCATCACAGTTCAAAGAATAAGATACGATGACAATGTTCCGGATCCGATAGTAAGTTATACATATAGACAAGGTATAGGATATATTTACGATAGTTATACCGGCGATATTGTCATTCCTGTCAGCACGTTGCAGGACATTGCCTTTGACGGGTCTATCTATGATATACGCATTATTGCATCCGGTATGCCTGAAACGGGGGGTTATGCAGGAGTCGGCACCGCGTCTGTTGTATACAGTGATATCACAGAACTGGTATCAACAAATCATATGCAAATATACACGAATATGCCTTCCGCTCCCTATACAGCGACTCTGTCGGCTAATCCCGGATACTCGCTTCCTCCATCTATCATGGTTCAGCAAAGAGGCCTTGACACCACTGGAGGGGTGCCGCCCTATCCGGAAATCGTGAAGAAAACATATATTTCGGGTACGGATTACACATACAATGCAAGCACCGGTTCAGTTGTCATTCCGGTTGATACACTGGCGGATATTATCGATCCCGTCGGAACAATACTGGTTATTGCATCCGGTGTCACAAATCCTTCGACCTTCAAGATTACTGTTACGCAAAGCGCCAATGGTACAATCAGTCCTGCCTCTGCAGTCAATATATCAAAGGGCTCTGATTTCACATTTATCATCACCCCGGATTCAGGGTTTCGAATTTCCGAGGTATTTGTTGACGGCACAAACGTGGGTGCCGTAAGCTCCTATACTTTTACGAATATTATATCTAATCATACGATTGAAGCGACATTTGAAGAAACATCCGGCAACTCACCCTCTTCTGAAACACCGTCTTCATCCGAGACATCGCCTATGTCAGGCGGTTCCGACGATATACCGAAGACCGGTGATAATAGCTTGTTGTGGTTCTGGTGGCTGTTGTGCAGTGTTTCAGCGTTGAGTTTCACAGTGATTACCGTGATACGGAAAAAAGCCTTGTCAAGCCGGTGAAAAAGCATTAATAATACAAGCAAAACACGGATATTGCGAATCCGATAAAAAATGCGGATGAGGAGAATATTAAATGAACGTGAAGAAAAACATTTTTTCCATACTGTTGATACTGATATTATGCACTACATTGTTTGGCGGTTGCATTTCAATATCAGGCATTAAAAAAAGTTTCCTTCCGGCGGACGATGAAAAGATAGTTGAGCAGATACTGTCGGCAGTGACCGAATCCGAGGCAATATTTTCTGATTTGTCAGAGCTTATCCGCCATCAGATGAGGGAATCGGCAGCATATACACAGGGCTATGAAAAAGCTACTAAGGAAGGAGTGCTGTACGATACTAAGCCATACGAGCAGTTGATGCGAAATAATAAAGTAAAGACAGCCGCGCTGCTGAATCAATGCAACAGTATAGCGCAGCGTCTGGAACGTATGGACATTTCCGGCAACGGTGACGTAAGAACGGTTCAAGTTGCGGCGCAGAAATACTTTTCGATTCTTGCCGACAGTCTGAAGCAACTCGATTCCTTATTGCAGTTTGCTATTGACCAGGTTGACGCGAATAAGGCGGTGGCCGATTTTGATGCAGGTCAATATGAAGGAGACCCCTTCGCCTTTATGCAGGGACTATACGACGCGCTTGTCATTTCGAATGACGCTTTGGGAAAGATAACCACGTGTCCCGTGTATATGAAGGAGACGTTTGACATATATCTGAAAAAGCTCACAATATACGGAAAGATGCTGGAATCGATGTATAGCGGGATGGCGCGCGGTGATGTGTTAAGGATATATTCAGCCAAACAGATTTTTACGCGGCAGCAGATAGTCGTGCTTGACTATGAGATGACATTGATGTATCTGTTTGACTTGCAATATCAAAAAGTAAATGAACGGCTTAACGACAGTATCTTTATGCTGAAGAACGAGCTGTTGTCGACTTGCAGAATGCTTCTGGAGGAGGAAGAAAAAGCGGATAATATTTCTTTCACCTATTTAACACAGGAACCGAAGATCGAAATTGAATATGAGGCGCCGGACACAATTTATCCGAACCTGTACCCCTCTTTGGATTCTATAGTAAACATGACGGCAACCTCCAAGTATGCGGACAGCGAGGTGTTGATAGAGGTGGAAGTTGTCGGTTTTACCCAAGTGTATCAGCAGAAAGCCACTCTAACCGAGCAGGTAACCCGGCTGCTTATAAAACCTGTGATACTTGCGGATATGCCTGATCTTTCCACATCCAAGGACGCAATGCTTAAAATATCGGTTACGGATCAGTCAACCGGTAAAAAGGTGCTGCAGGAAAGCAAAACAATCAAGCTGATGAGTGTGTTTGATTATATACTGTGGGATGATCAGTTCGGCGCCACTACGGATGACAATATCCTTGCCTGGCTTACTCCCGAATCCGAGGGTGTGCTTAAGTTGCGCCGGAAAGCGGTGGACATAGTGGAGGAAATCACCGACGGGGATATGACGACACTTGCGGGTTATCAAAACGCACTGGGTGTAGCTGAAGAGGACCTGTTCCTGAACACCTATGTGCAGATGGTTGGTCTGCAGACCGCTATCAGTGAAATGGGGGTGCGCTATAATGTGGGCGCGTTCTCTCTCGGGAGCAATGTAAATCAGCGCGTGCTGCTTCCCGATTATGTGCTTAAAAGCAAGTCGGGAATTTGCATAGAAACTACAATGCTGCTTGCTTCGGCCATACAATCCGCCAACATGCATCCGATGATAATATTTACGCCCGGACATGCACAGGTGGCGGTGGAAACATGGAGAGATTCGGGTGAATACCTTCTCTTGGAAACAACCACATTGCCTTTCGACTGGTTCACGGACAATTGGTCAGACTTTATTTTAATCTTATCCGCAGAGGGCTGGGCAGCCTACATGCAAGACGCTACGGAAGGCGGCTTAGGTTATGTAGTAGACTGCGATTTAGTCAATGTACTCGGCATTCAGGGTATCGGATACTAAGGAGGAACAGTATGAAAACAAAAAAAATTACAGCCATGGCTCTTGCCGTCATAACACTTTTTGCAATGCTGCTTACCGGGTGCAATATAAATGCAAAGATATTCGATATATCCGGCGACCCGGTAAAAGCATGGGCGAAAAAATATGATCGCAGCTCTCCGGACGCTCTTACCGTTTATATCGAGCACGACGGAGTCACCGAAACTCAACAGGTGATTACCGGCGCCAAAACCGTCAACGAAGTGTTCGATGCGCTTGCTTCAATGCGCGTCACCGGAAGGCCCCGACGCGGTCCGATTGTTTTTGATGCCCCTCCGGATGTAGTAATTTATAATTTCCGTTCGGATGACGGAAGTGCTGTCAATTTTACATTTATGAATGAAATGCTTGCCATAGGCGATCCGACAAAAAGCGGCGGGTTGCTCTATAATTGTTCCGGTACGGGGGTGTTGTACGGGATAGACGGGGTAGACCTGTCGGTTCTTAATGATTCGGAGCCCGGCGATATTGAAACAGGATACGCGGGAGGTGACGATGATGGCGGCGAAGGTGAAGGTGAAGGCGGCGATGATGGTGAAGACGGTCAGAACGAGCCGCAGCCGCAACCTCAGCCGCAGCCGCAACCTCAGCCGCAGCCACAGCCGCAACCTCAGCCGAAACCGGTGACTCTGAATCTTGTAAGATACGACGGCGGTTTCTTTTCCGTAATGTTGCCGGAGGGCTGGCAGATTCAAACCATGGGCCAATATACCACCTTCGGCTTTCGCGCCTGGGATCCGCAGAGCCGGGATTACGAGATATTCTATTATGGTAATTTATCACCACTGGTAAAAAGTTACGAAGCAAAAAATGCCTGGGCGGACTATATAAACCATAGCGGCTATCCCAGCGCTCAACTATACGCCGATGCGCCTGCTATCAACGTATATGACCCCGGCAGCGTTTTCTATGAGTTCAATACTTTACAAGCGCTGGCTGATAAGTACGTTCCCGGTTTCAGCCTGCCGCCGCTTTATAATCTTATGATTATTGATACCATACCGTATCAAACTCCGTTTGCCCCGATATGTACCAGCGAGGCGCTGGTTTTTGCCGGGCTGCAAGGACAGGGCGGCAAGGCCTGTTACGGTAAATTTACCGCGTCGATATGGAGTACGCAAGGTTACTATATCGGCAATGTTGATATGATGCCCACGGCGGCGCTGAACGTATCGGGTGTTATCGCCCCGCAGACGACCTTTGCGGATGTTGAAGGAATACTTACACAGGCAGTTTTCAGCCTTACTTTCACACAGGAATATCTTGCGCAGGCAAATGATTATATCAGGCGTACCGGTGAAGCCGCTATGGCGGACAACGCTGCAAAACAGGCTATATACGATGCAGCCCACGCCGCATGGGATGCCTATATCAGAGATTAAATAAAAAACTGTTATTGGTGAGCGATAGAGAAAATTTATTATAAGAAAAAAAGAAGCTGTCTCAAAAAAAGACAGCTTCTTTTTGGTTTGACGCTCAAGATTGGCTCCGTATAGAAAACCTTTAGACCTCCGGCAAAATTACTTCTGCAAGAATATTACCGAATGCGCCTTCTTGTTTTTTCGGTAATGAAATGATATATTTTTTAGTAACAGAAGATATTATTTTTTGGTAATGACGTATTTTAGCCACTATATCAAAAAAGGTCAGGATGAAATCTAAAATTTTAATTATCGAGACAGAGATACGGATATTCAATTCGGGGTCACTGAAAGATAAACGCCGGCTACAGCGGAAAATCACAGACAGGTTAAAGGCTTCACATAATATCTCAATCGCTGCGATCGGGCAGCAGGATCTGTGGAATGTGATAGGGCTGACTATTGCCTATGTAGCACTTGATCAGAGCATTGCGCTGCAGAAAGCCGTAGCGCTGGAAAACCATATCTGTAGGATTCTCGAGCAGGACGGCAACGGAGAGATCAGCTGCTTCAGCTCTGAAATTATTTGATATTCAAAGGATTTTTACCAGCAGCAGTTTCCCGCATTTTACGGATACCATAGCTGTTTTCCCCGGCAAAACTTCATTGCTTATGCCGTACTGATAATCGCAGGTTATTTCGGCATCTTCCAAAGGATACTTGGCATTCCGGACGGTAATGCCTTTGGCACAACCGGTTATATTCAGAAGTGAAAAGAAAGCGTAGTTGTCACTGATAAAAACCGGCTTGCCGGAAACGACCTCCGTTTCAGAGTAATCATCTATAATGATACCTTTTTTCCCCATGGAATCCAGGTAGAGCAAAATAGACACATTTCCGAGAGTGTGATCCAACCTTATGCCGATAACTCCGATCAGCAGGAAATTATCGAATCCCCGGCGGATGGCCTCCTTGACTGCGAACATCGTATCGGTATCATCTTTCTCACGGGGAAGTACAATAGTTTCAATATTAAGATTCGGATTCTCATGGGAATCGAAATCACCGACAATCAAGCACGGCCTGACCTGCAAGTAACTCAGGTGCTTTATCCCGCTGTCACAAAAAATAATGTAATCATCCGGGTTCAGGTTCTTGCGAATAAAATTGTAATTGGCGATGTCGGCTCCGCCGACGATTACACATCGTCTCGATTCTTCTCTGTTCATTTGCTTTTTCTCGTCTTGTATATGTTAGTTTCTACTACGGGTTTCTTCTATGTTTGCTGTTTGCATGTAGTATATCTTCTCCCGCAAAAAACTCAAGGGACGTTGAGGAAAACAAGCATCCCAAGTCATATTAACATAAAAAAGACCGGAGCATAAAAATAACCGGAACATAAAAAAAGACCGGAAAGTTTTGATTTTTGAGATTTGACCTAAATTTTACATTTACTGTATTTCGGATTTCACATACGAAACCTAGAATGATAATTGTAGTAAACGTAGTAAAAAAATTTACAACAAAAATTATCTAAAAGGAGATATTAAAATGAAAAAGAGTATTATTACGATGATTGCGGCAATTCTTGTTCTGTCGCTTTCCCTGTTGGCAGGTTGTGATGGCAAAAAGAATAACGAACCTGAAAAGCCTGAAGAGCCTGTCCAGACAGCAGCTCCCGCTCCGGAAGAGAAAGAAACGGAGAAAGAAGAAGAAATCACCGGTTCTGTAAGCACGGACGGCTCCACCTCTATGGAGAAGGTAATCGGTGCACTGGGTGAAGTATTCCAGAATGACACCGGCCTCGGCTTTACTTACAATCCTACAGGCTCCGGTTCCGGAATCACGGCTGTTCAGGAAGGTCGTTGTGATATAGGTCTTTCCTCTCGTAATTTGAAGGATGAGGAAAAACAGGCCGGTCTTACCGGAACGATTTTGGCTTACGACGGTATCGGAATTATCGTAAACCCGGCAAACGCTGTTGATGATCTGGATCTGGAAAAAATTGCGAAGATTTACACCGGCGAAATCACCAACTGGTCTGAAATTGGCGGCGCTGATGCTGAGATTGTTGTTATCGGTCGCGAAGCAGGCTCCGGAACCCGTGACGGCTTTGAATCTATCACCAAAACCAAAGATACCTGCAAGTATCGTCAGGAACTGACCTCTACCGGTGACGTTATCACAACTGTATCTCAGAACCCCGATGCAATAGGTTATGCTTCTGTTTCTTCCATAAAAGATACTGTAAAGGCTCTGACCGTTGGCGGTGTGGCTCCTACGGAAGAAACCATTAAGGATGGCAGCTATGTTGTACAGCGTCCGTTCGTTCTCGTTACAAAGGACGACACTCCTCTTAGCGGCGCGGCTCAGAAGTTCTTTGATTACGCAACTTCTGCCGATGCAAATGAGATTATTTCCAAGGCAGGTGTAGTTCCTGCAAACTAAGCAATAAGCAGAATAGATACGACGGTTATACTCTCCTCCTGACCGTCGTATCTGCTATAATTGTATGAGGTAAGTGAAGATGCGACGGTTATGCCCTCTCCTTTTAACCGTCGCATCTGCTATAAGGATTTAGATTATGAGACCCGAGAAAAGATTAAACAAAAAACAAGCAATTGACGGTTCAGATGCTGAATTACAAAGAAATCGTTGGTATAAAAGCAGTAAAACGCAGGCGATGGAGCATATTGTCCATGCTTTTTTTCTGTTACTTGGTCTGATTACAGTCGGCTGCGTTCTGCTGATTACCGTATACCTGGTCATTTCCGGCATTCCTGCCATTCATAAGATCGGTATAGTGAAATTTTTGTTCGGCAGAGAATGGGCATCCACCGCCGCCGAGCCGAAATACGGAATTCTCCCCTTTATTTTAACCAGTATTTACGGGACCGCGGGTGCCGTAGTAATCGGTGTTCCGGTGGGTTTTATGACTGCCGTGTATCTGTCCAAATTTGCATCAAAAAAGGTGAAATCAGTGATGCAATCCGCGGTCAGCCTGCTTGCCGGTATCCCTTCCGTAGTATACGGTCTGGTGGGTATGCTTATATTGGTTCCCGGTATAAGAAAGATATTTAAGGTGCCTGACGGCTCCGGCCTGCTTGCGGCAATCATCGTTCTGTCAATTATGATTTTGCCGTCTATTATCAAAATGTCCATCACTGCACTGGATGCCGTACCGAAAGAATATGAGGATGCGTCGCTTGCATTGGGAGCGACTCCGATTGAAACCTATTTCAGAGTTTCCGTTCCTGCCGCCAAAAGCGGTATCGCAGCGGCAGTTGTTCTTGGCGTCGGCCGTGCAATCGGTGAAGCGATGGCAGTTATGATGGTTGCCGGCAATGTGCCGAATATGCCGGATTCCCTGTTCCAAAGTGTCCGTTTCCTGACAACTGCCGTGGCCAGCGAGATGTCTTATTCCAGCGGCTTGCAGCGGCAGGCATTGTTCTCTATTGCATTGGTGTTGTTTTTGTTTATAATGCTAATAAATGCTACACTGAACTTCTTCCTCAAACGAGAAGGGAGCAAATAATGTTAAATCAGTCCTTATCGAAAAAAAGAAAAAGTTATGAAGTATTAATGAGAGCGCTAATGTTTTTGGCTGTCATTGTGACCGCCGCATTGGTGCTGTTTCTTCTGATATATGTCATAGCGCGCGGTATTCCCAATATCACCTGGGAAATGCTGTCCACCAAACCGAGCTATCTGACGGAACGCATCGGCATTCTGCCCGACATTCTGAACACTTTATATATTATAATCGCAACGCTGGTTATCGTGTTGCCGCTGGGTGTGGGTGCCGCAATTTATCTGACGGAATATGCTTCTAATAAAAAAATCGTCGGCATTATAGAATATGCTGCCGAGATTCTTTCCGGCATCCCTTCCATTATCTACGGTCTGGTGGGCATGCTGATTTTTTCCAACAACATGGGAACCTGCCTGATGGCGGGCGCATTGACTTTGGTGATTATGAATCTTCCGACCATAATGCGCACCACTCAGGAAAGCTTGAAAACTGTTCCCCAGTCATATCGTGAGGGCGCATTCGGTCTGGGCGCGGGCAAATGGCGTGTTGTCCGAACCGTAGTCCTTCCCGGATGCGTGGACGGTGTGATTACCGGCTGTATTTTGTCTATCGGTCGTATTGTCGGCGAATCGGCGGCGCTGTTGTTTACCGCAGGTTTTGCTCATGCGATAAACGGTATCATTGACGGTCTGGCCTCTCCGGGCGCAACCTTATCCGTTGCTCTTTACGTTTATGCAAAGGAACAGGGTGAGTTCGGCGTGGCCTTTGCTATCGCCGCAATCCTGATGGTTATGACCGTACTTATTAATTTTGCGACAACATTAGTGCAAAAGCTCTTTAAAGAAAGGAGAAGTTAATGGGTAATATTATCTCAGTGAAAGATATGTGTCTTTGGTATGGCGAAGAGCAGGCACTGAAAGATATGAGTCTTGAAATTCCGGAAAAGAGCATTACTGCGCTAATAGGCCCTTCCGGCTGCGGCAAGTCCACTTTTCTCAAGACCTTGAATCGTATGAACGATCTGATCCCCGGAGTGAAAATTACCGGAGACATCCGTTATCAAGGCACGGATATTTTTGCCAAAGAAGTTAATGTGAGCAATCTCCGCAAGGAAATCGGAATGGTATTCCAGAGTCCGAATCCGTTCCCTATGAGCATATATAATAACGTTGCTTACGGTCCTCGTACTCACGGCATCACAAGCAAGGTAAAGTTGGACGAAATTGTAGAACGCGCCTTGCGCGACGCGGCGATTTGGGATGAGGTTAAGGACAGATTGAGGAAAAGCGCACTCGGTATATCGGGCGGTCAGCAGCAGCGTCTGTGCATTGCGCGAGCTCTGGCTGTTCAGCCGAAGGTGCTTCTTATGGACGAGCCGACTTCCGCGCTTGACCCGATTTCCACTTCCCGTATTGAGGACTTGATTATAGAATTGAAAGAAAGGTATACTATCGTTATAGTGACTCATAATATGCAGCAGGCTGCCCGCGTGTCCGACTACACCGCTTTCTTCCTGCTTGGAGAACTGGTTGAGTTCGGCAAGACAGACGAAATATTCTCACAACCGAAAGATAAACGTACAGAAGATTACATCACCGGCCGATTTGGTTAAGGGGGACAGTATGAGAAATCGATTTGATGAACAACTTTTTGAATTGAACAGAGAAATAATCGAAATGGGTGCCATGTGCGAAGAAGCCGTAGCGGCCGCTGTCGAAGCATTGACTTCCGGAGATTTGAAACCGGCGGAAATGGTAATAAAAAACGGCTCATTGATTGACCAGATGGAGCGTGACATAGAAGGACGCTGCATGAAGCTTCTGCTCCATCAGCAGCCGGTTGCCAGTGACCTTCGTCTGATTTCCGCCGCGTTGAAGATGATTACGGATATGGAGCGTATCGGTGACCAGGCAGAGGATATTGCGGGGATCGTGATTTTCCTGAACGGTCGTGCAACGAACGGTATTGAACTGATCGGGGAAATGGCTGACGAAGCCATAAGAATGGTTACTTCCAGCATAGACGCTTTCGCCAAGAAGGATGCGGAACTTGCGAAAAGAGTCATTGATCAGGATGATGTGGTGGACGACTATTTTTCCAAAATGAAAAATGGTATAATTACATTAATTGCAGAGAATTCCGCCGATGGTGAATTTGCACTTGATCTTCTGATGATTTCCAAGTATCTGGAACGCATCGGGGACCATGCTACCAACATCGCCGAGTGGGTGATTTATTATGTAACAGGCACACCCAAGGAGCTGGAAAAATGATATGGTTCGTGGAGGATGACGGAAGCATTCGTGACATTGCATTATATGCGCTGAATTCCGCCGGGTTTGAAACCAGAGGTTTTGAGGACGGTCTTTCATGCTGGGAAGAATTAAAAAAAGAAAAACCGGATCTGATTGTTCTGGATGTTATGCTTCCGGGCATGGACGGAATCGAGATTTTGACCAAGATTAAGGAATCCGTTGAATATAAAAGCATTCCCGTTATTCTGGCAACTGCCAAAGGACAGGAATATGATCGCATCCGCGGTCTGGATTTAGGCGCCGACGACTATATTGTGAAGCCGTTCAGCATCATGGAAATGGTATCCAGAGTAAAAGCGGTGCTTCGCCGCAGCCGGCCGAATCAGACTTCCAAGTTGCTGAAGGCGGGCGGTCTGGTCGTTAATCTGGACGAACATACTGTTGTTGTGGACGGCAACCGAATCCACCTTACATACAAGGAATTTGAACTGCTTCGTACATTTCTTTCCCATCCCGGGATGGTCTATACCAGAGAGCAGTTGTTTTCTCAGGTATGGGAACTGGAATATATGGACAACTCCCGTACTCTGGATTCTCATATCCGCACATTACGCCGGAAACTGGGTGATTATGGCAAGATGATTGAGACGGTGCGCGGCGTAGGTTATCGCTTTGAGGTCGGTTATGACAAATAAAATCTTCAGATCAACCCTTTCTGTGGCAATTACCGTTCTAATGACGAGTTTTCTTATTATTATCGGGGTGCTTTATCAGCATTTCGGAAATATACAGAAGGCTCAGCTTAAAGACGAATTAAGTCTGGTTTCCGGTGCAATGGAGCAGATGGGCGAAAGCTATATTGAGGGTCTGCATTCCGAACAATATCGTTTGACATGGGTAAGTTCTGACGGCACGGTTCTCTTTGACAGCCATGCGGACGCGGCATCCATGGAAAATCATTCCGACCGTGAGGAAATCAGGGAAGCCCTTGCTTCGGGAACGGGAAGCAGCGTTCGCCGGTCTACAACCCTGATGAAACAGACAGTTTACGAAGCGATTCGTCTTGAAGACGGCAGCATTCTTCGCATGTCGATAAACCGTGCTTCAGTCATTGCTCTGTTGCTTAGCATGCTTCAGCCGCTTGCCGTTGTTCTGGTGATTGCGGTTGTACTTTCCGCATTGCTTGCCCGCCGCACAGCGAAACGTGTGGTGGAACCGCTGAACAAGTTGAATCTGGAGCAGCCTATGGAAAACGATGCTTACGAAGAACTTTCCCCGTTGCTTCGCCGCATCCATGCGCAGCATCTGGAAATCAAAAATCAGATGCGGAAATTTAAGCATAAAGAGGATGAATTTTACCAGATTACGGCCAACATGAAAGAAGCCCTGGTCTTGTTGGATAATAAGGGAAGAATTCTTAGCATAAATCCGGCTGCAAGAACACTGTTCAATGCGGAAATTGCCTGTGTAGGGGAAGATTTCCTGACCGTTGATCGTAAACAAAATATGCGTCTTGCGTTAGAGGAAGCCAAAGAACAGGGACACGCCGAATTTCGCGATAAAAAGAACGGCAGGGAATATCAGTTTGACTTAAGCCGCATTGACGTTGAAGAAAGTTATCACGGCACGGTTATTCTTGCTTTTGATATAACCGAGCAGGCAAATGCGGAGCGCAACAGGCGGGAGTTTACCGCCAACGTATCCCATGAATTAAAGACACCGCTGCAATCAATCATCGGTTCTGCGGAGCTGATGGAAAACGGCATTGTAAAAGAAGAGGATGTTTCCCGTTTTATCGGGCATATCCGCAAGGAAGCGTCCAGACTTGTGTATTTGATTGATGACATCATACGTCTGTCTCAACTGGATGAAAATACGGAGATGCCTCATGAAGATGTCTCCGTCAGAGTTCTCTCCGAGGAAGTCTGCGAAAACCTTAAGAGCGTCGCAAAACTCAAAGGTGTTTCTCTGGAAGTAATCGGCGATGACGGTGTGGTGAACGGCGTTCGCAGATTGCTGTATGAAGTTGTCTATAACCTCTGCGACAATGCCATCAGATACAATAGCCCCGGCGGCAGCGTCAAAATATCTGTTACTGAAAAACCGGGCACGGTCTGCTTGAGCGTTCAGGATACCGGCGTCGGCATTTCCCCCGAACATCAGGACAAAGTTTTTGAGCGCTTCTATCGTGTGGATAAGAGCCATTCCAAACAATCCGGAGGCACCGGCCTCGGGCTGTCCATTGTGAAACACATCGTACAGTATCATCATGGCAGGATTTCCGTTGAAAGTGAACTGAATAAGGGAACCACCATTTCTGTTTCGTTTAATACTAAAACAGCTGTCTGAAAAATATTTCGATTGACAGAAAAACAGTGTGTTGTTATTATGAAATCAGAATACACAGTGGTCTTAGCGGCGAATATCGGCCTCTAGGAGCGTGCTGTGTGTTATTTAAAAGAATATGATGTATTTCTCTACTAAAAGCGAGGTCAATTATTAGTTTTAATCTATTGTTTTGACAGCAGCCAAATTTACAGTACTTGTTAACATGAAAACATGATTTGTACAACGAAGGGAGAAATAATATGAATCGAGTATTCAAAGGAGTCTTGATATTTGTTTCGGTCTTGGCATTATGCTTTTCTTTTACCGCTTGTGATTTTATAAAGATTAATATCGATAAATGGCGCAAGCCTTCGGAAACGACTTCTTCAACACTTCCATCAGAAACAACCCCATCAGAAACCACAACCGAGGAAACGACTGAACCGCCGACAGAGGCTCCGACCGAGCCGCCGACGGAAGCTCCGACCGAGCCGCCGACAGAGGCTTTTACGGGCGAAGACCCCGACCGGGCAGGGTTTGGCGAAGTGCTTTTTGATATCTACAAGCGTAATGCACTTGTAGACTTAAATGGCGACGGCAAACCGGAAAAACTGACATTCAGGGCCAGCGGAGACTCGGCAACCATGCAGATTAATTCGAGCGTATACAATATAGACGATCCCAATCTGGCACAACTCTTCGCCGTGACGGATGTCGATGTGTCGGACGGTATTTTAGAGCTTGTTTTCACCGCCAAATATCCAACGGAATTCCCGTTCGCACATCTTTACTGGTGGGACGGGGTTAACTTGTTCAAAATGGGTTCATTACCGGATGTACGAATCGACGGCCCATGGAGAAATACGTTCTTCCCGGAGGATCACTTTGATGCACACGGCATGGTAATGTGCAGGGCCATGACGCAGCACTTATCCACTGTCTGGTATATCGGACATTATATACCGGAAGGAGCTGAAAGAAGATTGAAAGAGGATTTATATGTGGCGGAAGTGATATCTTATCAGGAAGTTCCGTTGAAGCTGAAAGAAGATCACATGTTACTGCTGAAAAAAATCACCAGCAAGTACTTTGAACCCTCTTATTCGGCAATGTGGGATTATGGAAGCGGCAGCGGCGGATACGGAGGTAAGTCTCGCAGTTATTCCGATGATATAGTTGCTTTTATCCCTCAAAAGGGAGAGGGACTTATTATAACCGATGTCTATGGTCAGAAATGGTTTAAACTCACCGCCTCGGACGGAAAATCGGGCTGGTTGAAATGTGAGGACTCGAAGGTGTACGGATATTGGCCCGTAATGGGCGACGAATATACCGCTTACGATTTGTTTGACGGCATCATGTAGAACGGCACGCAAAAAGGCTTGTTAAAGCGACATAAGTATGAAGATGCGGAGGAAGATAAAATGAAAGGGAAAATAATATCGGCACTGCTTGTGCTTTGCGTGAGCCTTGCACTTTTGCCGGCAACGGTGTCGGCGGCTCCGGACGATTTTAGCCGGGATGATATTGCAAAAATCAATGCCATGATAGATGCAAATTCGCATCTGGGCTGGGCAAAGGCACCTGAAGACGGCTCTTCCGTGCCTGCCGATTGGGACTACCATGTCTTTTGGACCAGCGAAACGCCAAAGAGGATAAATGATCTTGATTTGTCGTCCCTTAACCTGACCGGTACACTGGATTTAAGCGGCCTGACGTCTTTGGCTTACCTGTACTGCGACGTCAATCAACTGAGCTCCCTTAATGTAAGCGGCCTGACGGCTTTAAAGGAGTTTGATTGCAGTGCAAATCAGTTGAGTTCTCTTAATGTAAGCGGTCTGACGTCTTTGACTGCTTTGGACTGCCGCTGTAATCAACTGAGCTCCCTTAATGTAAGCGGTCTGACGTCTTTGAAAAGGTTGTTCTGCTGCTATAATCAACTGACCGGCACGCTTGATGTGAGCGGTCTGACGGCTTTAGAGGATTTTGATTGCAGTGCAAATCAGTTGAGCTCTCTGGATGCAAGCGGCCTGACGTCTTTGAAAAGGTTGGACTGCTGCAATAATCAACTGAGTTCTCTTAATGTAAGCGGTCTGACATCTTTGGATTACCTGTTCTGCTACGTCAATCAACTGAGCTTTCTGGATGTAAGCGGCCTGACGTCTTTGAAAAGGTTGGACTGCAGTGCAAATCAGCTGACCGGCACGCTTGATGTGAGCGGTCTGACGGATTTAGAGGAGTTTGATTGCAGTGCAAATCAGTTGAGCTCTCTTAATGCAAGCGGCCTTCCGGATTTGGAAAGGTTGTTCTGCTACGGGAATCAATTGAGCTCTCTGGATGTAAGCGGTCTGACGTCTTTGACTGTTTTGTCCTGCTATGACAATCAATTGAGCTCCCTTGATGTAAGCAGTCTGACGTCTTTGGATTACCTGGGCTGCTACAAGAATCAACTGAGCTCCCTTGATGTAAGCGGTCTGACGTCTTTGACTGCTTTGGACTGCTACAATAATCAACTGAGCTCCCTTAATTTAAGCGGCCTTCCGGATTTGTTTTTTTTAGACTGCAGGTACAACTATATGGCGGATACCTCCGCCGTAACGGGACAGATAATTTTTTGGGATGATGTGGAATATCTTTTCAACCCGCAGTACAGACGTATTACTTATAATGCCAACGGCGGGGGCGGAGCTATGGCATCCGAAATTGCAATAGACGGCGAAGAATTTGAACTTCCGGAAAACGATTTTACGGCTCCTGCAGGAAAACGGTTTAAAACATGGGCAGTAGGCAGTGAAGCGGGTCCGCAAGTAGATCCGGGGAACACTCACGTCTTTACGGCCGACACCACGGTTTATGCCGTATGGGAACTTACTACTCCGCAAACGGGTGATAACACGGGAATATATCTGTGGACAAGCCTGATGCTTTTTGCCGCCGCCGGGTTGATATTAACGCTGCGGTTATCGGTACGCAAGAAGATAAAGAAACAAAGAGATTAAAAAATGATTTATTCAAGTGAATATTGATTTCCAAACCCGGGGATCTAAGGCTGAAGCATCTGATAAATGCTCAGGTATGAGCCCCGGGTCGCCGGCGGAAATAATAATGTTCCGTCTAAGAGCCACACCGGAAACAGTGTGACTTTCCGTGCTTGAGAAGGAGATTATCGTATAGGATGCGGCAGGCATTTGTCGGATGTGCGGCCGGCCGCCGCTTATATATGTATAGACCCGAAAGCATGGAAGGCTTTCGGGTTTTCATATGTGCTGAAGATATAGTCGCAAAAGGAGGACAAGTTGGAGTGAGAGGAAAAAAGCTTGACGGGTTCCCGGAAAGAGCCGGGGCACCGCGGCAAAGAAGCGCTGCAAAAAAACCGCACTCTCCCGAGCTTTGGGATGAACGCGCCAAAGGCTGGAACAAAGAACTGGAGGAAAACCCTGCGTGCAAGGCAAGGGCGGATCAAAGGCTGCTTGCTACGGTCGCATATTTGCTTCAAAAGAACGCTTTGGACAACGATTTCCGCACGATCGATATAGGCTGCGGTTTCGGAAGTTTTACGGTAGAGTTTGCGAAGCACGTGAAACAGGCGCTGGGCATTGACTACTCCACTCAGATGATAAAGTACGGAAAAAAGCATGCAAAGAAAGAAGGGTTGTCTAATGCACTGTTTGAGATATGTGATTTCCGGGAGACGGACCCTGAAGAAAAGGGGTGGATTCAGGCTTTTGATCTGGTATTTGCATCAATTACACCTGCTGTAAGCAAGGCGGAAGAGTGGAAGAAAATGATTGACATGAGCCGGGCATATGTATTTAACAGTACGTTTGTAGATTCGGTGACACCTCTGGAGGATAAAATCGGAGAATATATTCTCGGACACAAGGTTGCGCCGTGGCGTGACGGCAACTCATTTTATTCAATGTTCAACACGATTTGGCAATGGGGCTATTTCCCGGAGGTGTGCTATTTTGATGAAATCATAACCGACCGGAAAGAACCTTCCGAAAAAATGGTGAGCAAAATTTTAGAGCGCTTTGTCGGGACACCCTCCTCAGATGATATTGAAAAGGCATATGACTATCTTCTGTCACTAAGAGATGATGACGGGCTGGTTGACTGTTATGCAAAATACCGGTACGGGTGGATCTTTTTCGACGTCGGATACAGATGTCGGAGGCAATAAAAAGAAAACAATAAAGGAGGCT
This sequence comes from Lachnospiraceae bacterium, assembly GCA_050944475.1. GTDB lineage: Bacteria > Bacillota > Clostridia > Lachnospirales > Lachnospiraceae > RGIG5612. Next base: position 188,553 of record JBMNRD010000001.1, on the reverse strand, counting down.
TGTAATGATAACAAACAGACTGATTGACCGTGCCGCTTCGGAAGCGGACAACAGAAAGATAAAGGATATAAGAGCCGGGCTGGGCTATACCGCCGTTTTGCTTGATGATGATTCGTGCGGCCTGGCTTATACGTTCCGAAACAAACTGGGGTGCTTTTGCGGCGCCATCAATGAAGCGGGAAGCCTTATCGGCAGGAGCGCATCCGAAATAATTCCGTGGCTGAACAGCAGGAACCTATTGATGGCTTCTATGGGACTTGCTACCGTTAATGCAATATTGAATCAACCTTCTGATCTTTGGGAGGAGAGCAATATTATAGATGTTCTTGAAGTTGCTCCGACAGATACCTTCGGCATGGTAGGCCATTTCGGCCCTATTTTGAATGTAGTTAAAAAGAAGACGGAGAATATATATGTCTTTGAGCAAAACCTTGAAAAAGGAAGTGGCTTGTACTCCGAGGCCGATATACCGGCGCATTTGCCGAAGTGCAGCCGGATCGTGGTGACCGCTACCGGCATCATCAACCATACAATAGATGAAGTGCTTTCACATTGTACGAACGCGAAAGAAGTTTGTCTGGTCGGACCGTCATGCCCGATGAGTCCCGAGGTCTTCAAAGATTATAATGTCACGATTCTTGCGGGTGTCGTGGTGACATTGCCGGAGCGACTGCTGCAGATTGTCAGTCAAGGCGGAGGCACCATGTCCATGAAAGATTCTATAAAAAATGTTTTTGTCAGACTGCATAAATAAGAAAGTCCAAATAAGCCGGTTTCAAATTCGAGATTTTTTATGTCAAATTTTGTCGGAGGCTATTTTTTCATTACATCTGAAAAAATGCTAATATGAGTCATATCATCGTCATGGGCGGCATACAAGGAAATATCCCCTGTGCCTATATCGTAATAGCAAGCGTATAGGTTCAAATCGCCCGACTCTGTTTTTTCTCTTATAAACTCATAGGTCATCAGATTTTCTAATTGTTGAACGGCATTTAACTTCTCAAGCATTACAAGCTTTTCTTCTTCTTCCATATCCGGATATTTACTATCGATATCATCGGATATGGAGACGCTTTGAGAAATCCACTTACTTGTATAGGGCAGAGTTTCCCTGTATTCTTCCAATTTTCTGATTGCGGCGCAACCTCCGCAATCAGAGTGCCCGCAAACTACTATGTTTTTTACTTTGAGGACTTTAACAGCATATTCGATAGCGGAAACCACCGCAATATGGGCACCGGACTCATCCGCCCGGGACACAATATTTGCAATATTTCTTATTTGGAAAATTTCTCCCGCCTTTGCCCGGAGCAAAGTTTCCGCATCAACTCGGGAATCCGAACATCCGATAAAAAGAGTATGGGGGTTTTGTCCTTTTTCCAACTTAATATAAAAATCCTTATTGGGTTCATATTCCGACTCTTTGAACTTTGAAATCCTTGTCATTAAATCCATATTTTTCCATCCTTTTAATGTAGCGCCTGACTGTTGAGCGCATTATATTCAATTCGCGGTTTTTCGTCAACTTGAAACACAGCTTTTAACACAATTGCAAATATATATATATTGGCAGATACGTTCGCAGTATTAAAATTTTTTGCTTTGTGTGAAAGGATCAGCCGGTATCATTCGTATTGTATATAGGGCGAAAGCTCTCATAGAGTGAAAGCCTGTATAGAGCGAAAGCTTTCAATTAATTTGCAAAGGAGAATTTTTATGAAAACCAATATAAGAAAAGCCGGCTTGAGCATAGTTCTTGTTATAAGTCTGGCCCTTTTGACAGCAGCCTGTGACCGTTTGCAGCTCGCAAATGAGCCGACGGACACAAGCACTGAAGCCGAAACACGTGCTGAAGCAAGCGGCACGGCGGCTGAACAACAGACTGAGACGGGCAGCGCAGAGACTGAACAGCAGACTGAGACGAGCAAGCCGGCTGACAGCGCTGAGCCGCCGGAAAACGAAGGCCTTCTGGGCGCCGCTGCAGCCAGGCAGGATGAAGATTTGGAAATTGCGGACATGCTGCGCTATGCACTTGAGGACGAATATTTGGCAAGAGACGCGTACACAAAGATAATGGCCAAATTCGGAGAAATAAGACCGTTTGTGAATATTCGGGAGTCTGAAAAAAATCATATCTCTATGCTGGAGCCGCTCTTTGAGAAGTACAAGCTTTCTTTGCCTGAATATGTGAGCGATCAAACACCCTATGACGGCACTCTTCAGGAAGCCTATGCCACAGGCATTCAGGCCGAAATTGAGAATATCGCCATGTATGAACAGTTTCTTAAAGAAGAGTTGCCAGAGGATGTCAGAAACACATTTGAAAGACTTTTGAGCGCCTCGGAGAAGCATTTGAAAGCATTTGAGCGCGGAGCATCCAAATGATTGTTTATTAATCAAAGCAGGCACAGTCGGCCCGGAAACGCAGTTATCGATACAATTTCTTGTGATGATAGCTGCGTTTTTTGTTATTGAATTTTTTGTTTGAAATAGGAAGTGAAATTTCCAGACGAATGGAAGGGTGAAAAGGGGCTTAATTTCTATCAAACGCACAAGGAGAATATTGACAAAAACATTCCGATTTAGTAGTTTAACAGTAATAAATCACCCGACTGACTACTTCAAAACGGTATTTATAATGCGCGAAAGGAATAAGGTGAAAGTATGGCTATAGAATGCCCTTCATGCGGAGGCAAAATGGCTTTCAATGTGCCCGCTCAAGCCTTGAAATGCGGCCACTGCGATAGAGAAATACAAATTCATGAATACGGCCTTTCAAACGAGGCGGAAGTAAATAAAGACACATACACGGTAACGGTATACACATGCCCGAACTGCGGAGCAGAGCTTTCCGCTCCGGACGACCAGACGGTGGCTTATTGTTCATACTGCGGCAGTGAGTCCGTTCTTACAATGAAACAGGAAGAGACGATAAGACCTACACGGATTATTCCGTTTATGATTTCCAAGGAAGAGGCGGTCAAGACTTATGAGGGCGCTCTGAACTCTTTTCTCTACGTTCCGAAAGAACTGAAAGAAGGCAAACACCTGGACAGCTTCAGAGGGATATACATCCCTTATTTGAGTTATGAGGTTGATATCCCGGACAATGCTTTCAGGCTGAAGGGAACAAGGGACTATACAAGCGGTAAATGGGATTACCATGAGGAGTACGAAGTAGACGCCGAAATAGGCGGAACCGTAAAGGGTATAAGCTTCGATGCCTCATCCGCGTTCGATGACAGCATTGCCAGAGAGATTGCTCCTTTCAATTTAACAGAGGAGAAAATCTTCAAAGAAGCGTATCTTGCCGGATTTTATTCGGACAAACTGACAACTCCCCCCGAGACCTATGGCGACACGGTTGAAGAGATGGCCATAGATACTGTTTACAACGGCATAGGCAAAAGAGCCGGGGGTGTTGAAGTGATTGCTCCAAAGGAATATTCGGAGAGAAAAACACAAACCCGCGTTGACGGATACAGGCACAGAGTTGACTTGTTTCCGGTTTGGTTTCTGACCTGGAAGAACAAGGGAAGGGTGGCATATTCCGTAATGAACGGTCAGACGGGAAAACTTTCGATGGATGTTCCGGTGGACAAAAAAGCGTTTTTCAAGGTTTCCGGAATTGCGACGGTTGTATTGTTTGCAATTTTATCGCTTATTCCGATGTTTATATTGCCGAAGACAATTTCCTGGGTGGCTGCGGTTTTCCTGATTATATCTTCTATCGTATTTTCTTTCGAAATTTCGAAAATTTACTACAGAGAGAATCATATCTTTGACATCGGAAACGTGAATGTCGAGAAAAGAAAGCAGACACAAAAAAGGAAAAAAGTGAAGCCCTCCGGTAAGAATAAAGCCGCGCTCGGAGCGTTTTTTACGGCTATTATATTTACAGCAATTGCGTTTTTTGCGTTAACGAAAGTATTGGATAGCAGCGGGAAAATGGTTAACCCGGTAATCTACGCTATTACTTTGGTGATACAGATTATACTGTTTATAAGGACGACAGTCATGGCTGCAAAAATAGAAAAAAAGACAGCCTTCATACCGATGCTGCTTGGAATAATTGTGCTCGGAGCGGGACTGTCAATAGGAATAATGAATCCCGCATATGATTATTGGTATTACGGAATAGCTATCCTCTGCTTGCTCGGAATGCTGGCAAATATGCTTTCAATGATAAACTATTTGAATTATTTGACCACCAGGCCGGTGCCGGATTTCTTCAGAAGGGAGGGCGCGGACCATGGTAGGTAAAAAAAGATATGCGGCAGCAATTTTGTTCACATCTATACTGGTATTTATTTCCGTAATTCCCGCTTTCGCGGATGAAGAGGCAATTATAAAGTACACTGCTGATAACGGCAATATGGTTGTGATTGATGATTCGGCAGGACTTCTCAGCGAAGAGGAAAGGGAGCGTTTGCTCGAGAATATGAAAACCGTGACGCAGTACGGGCATGCCGCTTTTGTCACCATATATGAAAATGACGATTCGGCGGAAAAATATGCAAGAAACAGGTACTACAAACTGTTCGGCGAGCAGTCGGGGACGCTCTTCCTGATAGATATGGACAACAGGATGATTCAGTTTTATTCGGACGGCAAGTTTGCAAGGACGATTAACAACACGAGATCGAACGAGATTGCGGATAATATTTATAAATACGCTGCTAATGAGAAATATTTTGATTGTGCAAACGAGGCTTTCAATCAAATTATTATAGTCCTGAAAGGCGGAAGGATATCCGCGCCGATGAGATATGTGACAAATGCACTGATGGCCGCATGTGTCGGGCTTTTGTTGAACTTTTTATTAGTGGCATTCAGCAGAAGAAGAAATGTTTCGATAAAGCAGATTGACAAGGAGCAGGTAACCGGCAGTGTCGGTCTCAAGGGAAAAACCGATTTTATCAGGAATGTAAGTTCGAAAATGATATTACAGAGAAGGACACGTCACACTGAATCATCTTCCGGCGGAGGCGGCGGAGGCGGAGGTGGCGGAGGCGGCGGAGGCGGCGGAAGCTCCGGCGGTCACTCGTTCTAGCGCCAATGGAGAGGCGGCGGTTATTTGAAACTCCAGGAAAAGAGGCGGAGCATGAAGGAAAAAAAAGTTAGTATTTGCGGACTTTGCGGAAACAAATGTGCCTTTGAAGCGGAGGTCACGGATGGGAAATTAACAAAGACAGGCAAGCTCGCCTGCCATCCGGTGCTACCCACAAACATTTGCGTGCGCGGAGCGGCACTGAAACAGTCATTACATCACAAGAACCGACTTCACCATCCGATGAAAAGGGTGGAAAAGGACGGACAGGTGACGTACGAGCGGGTAAGTTGGGAAGAGGCAATCGGTGCCATCGCGGACCGGCTTATTAAGACAAGGGATGAAAGCGGTGCGAAATCAACGGTTTTCTTCTGCGGACATCCGAAGGGTTTCAGGCGCCCGCTTGCGAAGTTGGCGGCGAATTTCGGAACGCCGAATTTTTGCACTGAATCAAGCACCTGCCACTCGGCCATGACGATGGCCTGGAAACTTATCTACGGCGGGTCTGATTTCCGGCCCGACACGGCAAATTCGGACGTATACGTGATATGGTCAAACAATCCCGCAGGAGGCAACGGCGACAACACGTCCATAACGGAGCTGAAGGAGCGCGGAGTAAAGATAATTCTTGTGGATCCCCATATTACCGCAACGGCAAATGTGGCGGATCTGCATTTACAGCTGCATCCGGGAACTGACGGCGCTCTGGCGCTCGGAATAGCAAATGTGATTATTTCCCGGGGCCTTGAGGACAGGGATTATATTGAAAAATACACAGTCGGCTTTGAAGAATACAAGGAATATGTAAAAGAGTTTACACCGGAAAGGGTTGAAGCCGTCACAGGGATCCCCGCCCGGCGGATTATCGAGGCGGCCAAAATTATTGCAAACGGAAAGACTTCCCTTAAATGCTCAAGCTGCGCAATTCTTCACTGCATAAACGGAGTACAAAACCTCAGGGCGGCGGGGCTCTTGCTTGCACTGACGGGAAATATCGGAACACCCGGCGGCATCATGCCTGCGGCAGAGCCCGTGGCCACTCTCGACACATTTCATCATAACCTGTTTGACCGTCCGGATCTTGAAAATGACATTTCCGCCGGGGAGTTCCCCGTGTGGAATGAGCTGGTAAACAACGAGGCCCAGTGCGTAAATCATCTTGCAAATGCGGTGCTTGAGGGGAGGCCGTACAGGGTAAGAAACCTGATAACTTTTGCTATGAATACGGGAATGTTCCCCCGCCCCGACAAGATGGTGAGAGCCATGGAGGAGGTGGAATTTTCCGTGGCGGTGGATTTCTTTTGGACAGATGCCTGTAAGGCGGCGGACTACGTCCTGCCGGCCTGCATGAGTCCAGAGCTTGACCAGGTACAAGTGGGCAAGGGGAACCGTCTTATATATGTTGAACACGTAATAGAGCCGGGCGATAAGCTGCCGGATGTGGAGATTATTTTGCGGCTTGCCCACGCCATGGGCGTTCACGGGGAAATGCTTGATCTGGCAGATTACGAGGCTTATATGAATTACTCCATGAGAAAACTCGGAGTGACTCTTGATGAGTTAAAAGCTGCACCGGAAGGGATTGAGGCAAGATGTGCAAGTCAGCCGAAGCCCTTTAATATTGAGGACGGATTTGCAACGCCGTCGGGAAAAATCGAATTTGTATCCGGTGTGATGAAAAAGTACGAGCATTTAACCGGGCATGACGCCCTCCCGAAATTCAGGGACTGGCGGGATGAGCTGCCTGAATACAAGGATTATACGTTTACCCTTGTAACAGGCCCGAGAAAGGCGTACTATTTCCATTCAAGAACATTCAGGCTTGCCTGGATAGACAGCCTTGAAAAGCATACCTGTGTGGCGATCTGTCCGGAGGATGCGGACAGAATCGGCGTTGAGGACGGCGGCCGGGTAAGGTTGATCACTCCGGTGGGTTCTATGGAGTATTACGCTTTTGTGGACAGCGGACTAAAGAGCGGCGTTGCGTATGTATATCATAGCGACGGAAAGCAGAACGTGAACCTGCTGCTTCAGGACGGAATCTACGACCCGGTTTCCGGATTTCCCAATTATCGCAGCTACGTGTGCAATATTGAAAAGGTATGAGGGGAGGCAGCTATGAGGGTTGTATGTGATAATGAAAAATGCACCGGATGTCTGGCATGCGTGGTAACCTGTCTGGACCATCATTACCCGGAAGGGGATGCAAATGCCGCACCGCTGCGCATTCATAGAAAAACGGTTTATCCGTCGGGATACACCGGCTATGTAACGGAAAGCTGCCATCATTGTGAAAATGCGCCCTGCGCAGCCGCTTGCCCTGCGGGAGCTGTAAGCCGCCGGCAGGACGGTCTGATTATGGTGGATAAAGAGCTTTGCATCGGCTGCGGAGCCTGTAAGCAAGCTTGTCCCTTTGATATTCCGCGGTTCGACGCAGAAGGGAAAATGGTCAAGTGCGACGGCTGCGGAGGCGATCCCGCCTGCGTAAAGATATGCCCGAATAAGGCTTTGAGGGTGGAATAAGAATATAAAAAAACAGGCCGTATATTTGACGGAATTTAGGGCAACCTGTGTTTTGGACGGTTTTTTCGTAAGATAAATTCATATATAAAAACAAACAATAATATCAAGAGGTGCTATGCGGCATAAACATAAAAACAGGAGTGTTAAAAATGACAATAGTTGAAACGGCAAATGCGCCGGGCGCAATCGGACCTTATTCACAGGGAATTGTAGTAAACGGATTCGTATATACGTCGGGGCAGATTCCGGCCGACCCCGCAACGGGAGAGGTTCCGGAAGGAATCGTCGCCCAGACCGAGCAGAGCTGCAGGAATGTGGGCGCTATTTTGGAGGCGGCGGGCTCAGGCTTTGAAAAGGTATTCAAAACCACCTGCTTCCTTGCAGATATAGAGGATTTTGCAGTCTTTAACGAGGTATATGCGAAATTCTTCACTTCCAAGCCCGCAAGAAGCTGCGTGGCGGCGAAAGCCCTGCCGAAGAACGTATTGTGTGAAATAGAGGCCGTTGCCGAGGTGTAGACACTTTGGCACACAGCGCTGTTCACACAGCACCGCCTCCTGCATAGCGCCGAATACTTTTTTTGGCAGCGGTCATTCTATGAGAAAATCATTGGGCGAGTTTTTTCTCTAAAAAATCAGGGAAGGATTTATAGAATTCTTCCGTGGCGGTGTTGGTTTCAATATTGAACACGGTAACGTCACCGTCTTTTTCGGTGAATATGATATAACTGGTGAGCTCTTTGACAACACAGAGATTGTATTTGCCAAACTCATCATTTTTCCAGACTCCGTAGGAGCATTTACGGGTCGACCCCCCGTCAATGCATTCCCCTAATTGCAGATCCTTTTTCAGGGCAATGTCGTCGATATCCTCAAAGGTCATAGTATAGGAGTATTTATTGGGACCCTTCAGGGTAATGGTATTGTCCCCCAGCTCAAATATGGAGGTAGTGGTGCCTCCGTCCCGCGCCAAAGAGATGATGGTTGCAACTATGAAGATGCCTATCAGGAAAATGAGATTTTTTTTGTCTTTAAACATATGAGACCTCGGAAATAATTACGACTCCGGGGAAATTATATCGTACAAAGACGAGAATTGGTAGTTTTATTGCGTAAAATTTTGCTGAAGTATATAATATAGGCTATGAAGGAACAAAAAAACATTAAAATGGGCCTGGATTTCACCACGGGACCGGTAATGCCGTTGCTGCTCCGGTTCTTTTTACCGTTTCTCCTGGCAAACGTGTTGAACAGCCTGTACAACACCGTGGACACAATAGTCATAGGGCACTTTGTGGGAAGCAACGGGATTGTCGCAGTTAACATGGGCGGCAAGATGCTGGAAATGTTTTCCATGGTGGGCATCGCCGTTGCGGGAGGAGGACAGACGCTGATTGCCCAGCTTACCGGCAGTAAAAGGCGAGAGGACATCAGCCGGACAATAGGAACCCTCTTTACCTTTTTGCTGATTATGTCAATGCTTACTGCAGCCGTAATGCTAATCTTTGCAAAGCCCGTATTGACGCTGCTGAACACTCCTGAAGAATCATTTCTTCAGGCACTCCAATATTTGAGAATCACCTGCATCGGATTGCCGTTACTGTTCGGATATACTGCGGTAAGCGCAATCCTGAGAGGAATGGGAGACAGTAAAAGTCCGCTGATTTATATTGCCATTGCCGCAACGTTCAATCTGATAGGAGACATCGTCTTTGTAGCGGTTTTTCATATGGGAGCCGCGGGCACGGCCATCGCAACCGTGATGGGGCAGGGGATTTCTCTTGTTTTTTCGCTGGTACGGTTATACAGCAAGCGGGAATCCTTCGGGTTTGATTTTAGAATAAAAAGTTTTGCAATAAGCGCGGAGAAACTGAAAATAATCATCAGGTTGGGCTTTCCGATGGCCTTAAGAGGATTTTTTATCAAGGTAACCCAGCTGGGAATGTTCGGATTTATCAATGACTACGGACTTACTCAAGCTGCGGCTTATTCCATCGGAGATAAGATTTATCGTCTGGCCAATGTATTTGTGATGTCGGTGACCCAGGCCGGCTCGGGTATGATTGGCCAGAATATCGGCGCAGACAGAAGGGACCGTGTAAAGCCCATCATGAAGTGCGTATTTGCAATGTCTATGGGCTTTGCTCTGTTAATATCGGCTGTTGCACTCTTGTTTCCGAAGCAGATTTACGGCTTGTTTACTTCGGATCCGGCAGTAATATCTTATGCGCCCCGATTCATGGCAATATGCTGTCTGATATTTATTGCTTGCGCAATAATGGGAACTTACGACGGAGTAGTGACCGGAACGGGAGCCTCCATGTTGTCCTTTTTGGGCGGTTTCCTTGACGGAGTCCTGTTCAGGATAACTCTCAGCTTGCTCTTTGCGTGGGTGTTTGACATGGGGATTGAGGGTTTTTTCCTTGGAGAAGCCATGGCAAGGTTGGGCCCGATAATTGTAGGCATGATATATTACCACTCGGGGGCATGGCTTAAGAAGAAAAAATTAGTGGAAAGTATGTGATATTATGGGAAAAATAATGTGCGGCACAGGCAAAGCAATGATTACGCCGCCGGCAGATTTGCTTCCGAATCTGTACGGTCTAATGGGAAGCCGTTATGCGGGGGTAATTGATAATCTGTATGTCAGGGTTATGATGCTGGCAAATGATGAGGGCGAAAAATGCCTTTTTGTCAGCTGGGATCTGGACAAGGCACCAAATCCTGAACTGATTGTTCCGGAGCTGGCGAAAAAGACAGGGACTGCAGAGGATAATATTTTATATTTCGGTGTGCATACCCATTGCGCCCCCTGCCACAGTGCGAGAATATATGACGGCCCGAATGCCAAGCATTTGCAGACCCCGGAGCGCATTGAGGCAACAAATGCATACGAGCACTTTATTTATATTAAACTGATGGAGGCCGTGGAGCTGACGGTTGATTCCATGCGGCCCGCAAGGATTGGCCGGGGTCTGGGGAAGAGTTATATAGGCGTGAACCGGATTCAGGATTATTTTATCGAAAAGGAAGGAGAACCCCTTCTTCGCTGCACCGCTCTGGGGAGCAATCCGGAAGGCAAGGCTGACCCGACTCTCTTCGTAATGAGGGTTGAGGACTATAGCGGTCAGCCTCTTGGATTTCTGGTGAACCATGCGGTTCATTGCTGTGTGATGATTATGAACAATTTTGACAGTGAGAGGGGCGTGGGAATCAGCGCGGACATCGCCGGGCAGGTCAGCACTCTTCTTGAGGAGAGATACCCCGGTGCCGTGGCTTTGTGGAGCAGCGGCGCGGCAGGTGACATCAATCCGATTATGATGAATCAATACAATTATGCGGATCCGGTGACCGGAGAGCCGGCGGAAAGCCGTGATTATTCATCCGCCGAGCCTGCCAAGCTGATGCTGTTGCAGCTATCACGCAGGCAATTTGCAGATGTGCTGAGGGTGAACAGGGAAATTATTTGCGATATTGAAGAGGCTGAGATCAGCGGAGCGACCGAAACGGTAAACGCCGATATGCCGGGGAGCTCTTCCAATCCGTATCAAATTCGCCTCCGGGGCGTGCGCATCGGCAGCTTGGCAATGTGCGGCGTGAGCGGAGAATTATTTAACTCTTTGGGGAAAGAAATTCAGGCGCGGTCCGGATTTGACCATACAATCATTATCAATCATGAATGCTGCCTGCAGATTAACTCGGGTTATATCTTTGATGATGAAACTCTGGAGAAGTGCCTTCAGGCGGACGGCAGTTTGCTTGGCGGTTTGCCGGGTCTTCGCGATAATCCGCTCAGGCCGGGATATTTGCTGCCGGAGCTGAAGAAAAGCGCCGCGAAATTGTTCGACAGATTGTGATTGCCCGGGAAACCGTTTATATGGGGAATCCGATTTTGCCTTTTCGTCTGTTCGATAAGCCTGGTCCGATTATCCTTTTATGCAACCGATGATTTTCGCAGCGGCGGCACTTAAACAACTTTAACGGGTACATTCCTTCGGGGAAATATGCTATAATCAGCCCATGGCTGAATTGAATAAAAATTCAATACTGAATATGGATAAGGAAAAGCCTGTACGCTTGAATAAATATTTAAGCGATGCGGGCTTTTGCTCAAGGCGGGAGGCCGACCGGCTGATTGAGGCGGGACGCGTGCTAATTGACGGCGTTGTGGCGCAGACGGGGCAGAAGGTGTATGCAGGGCAGCGCGTAAGCTGCGACGGCAAGGAATTAAGACGCAGCAGCAAAATGGTGCTGATTGCATTTAACAAGCCTGCGGGAGTCGAGTGCACTGCCGCCACGGACAATCCGGATAATATCGTTGATTTTATCGGTTATCCTGAAAGGATTTACCCCGTCGGCCGGCTGGACAAGCCGTCAAGGGGATTGATTTTGCTTACCAATACGGGGGAGCTTGTAAACGGCATCCTCAAGGCCTCCAATTATCACGAGAAGGAATACGTGGTCCGGACAGACAGGCCGGTAACTTCGGAATTCATTAAGAAGATGGGGGCGGGCGTAACGCTTGACGACGGCACGACAACCAGACAGTGCAGGGTTTGGAAAATTAGCCGGGACACATTCGGGATAATCTTGACTCAGGGGCTGAATCGACAGATTCGACGTATGAGCGAGGCCTGCGGATGTACGGTAACCGACCTGAAGCGAATCAGGATAATGAACATCACGTTAAACGATTTGCCTGAAGGGAAGTGGCGTGCCCTGAAGCCGGAAGAGATAAAAGAGCTGGTAAGGCAAATAGACGCCGGGAGAAGCGATGAATAAAACCGAACGTATAAAAGAATTAACGGAGCTCCTGAACAGGGCCTCCAAGGCATATTACGCCGGGGACAGCGAGATTATGTCCAACATGGAATACGATGCCTTGTATGACGAACTGGCGGTCTTAGAAGCGGAGACGGGCATTGTTCTTGCCAACTCCCCTACGGTAAATGTAGGCTATGAAGCGGCAACCTTTCTTGCGAAAGAACGCCATGACATGCCCCAGCTTTCCCTGGATAAGACGAAGGAAGCAAGCGTGCTGGCGGATTTTCTGAAAGACCGGACAGGGCTTTTATCCTGGAAACTGGATGGTCTGACCGTGGTGCTGACCTACGAGGACGGCGCTCTTTCAAAGGCGGTGACCCGGGGGGACGGTGAGATTGGGGAGGTAATTACGGCAAATGCAAGGACATTTGTAAACCTTCCTTTGAATATTCCCTTCAAGGATAAGTTGATTATAAGAGGCGAAGCGGTAATAAAATATTCCGACTTCGAAAGGATTAACAGAGAAATAGAGGACGCCGCCGTCAGATACAAGAATCCGAGAAACCTGTGTTCGGGTTCGGTCCGGCAGCTTGACCCGGCGGTAACCGCTGCCAGGTCCGTGAATCTCTTTGCATTTTCTCTGGAAAGCGCTCCGGGAGCGGACTTTAAGAATTCAAACCGGGAAAAGTTTGAATGGCTGAAAAAACAGGGCTTTGCGGTAGTGGATTATAAGGTTGTAGATGCAGAGACGGTTGAGGCGGCTGTCAGGGAATTTTCCCGGGAAATAGAGGATTTTGATGTACCTTCGGACGGACTGGTCCTGTTGATGGATGACATCAAATACGGACAGGAGCTCGGAGCGACTGCCAAATTTCCGCGAAACGCCATTGCCTTCAAATGGCGCGATGAAATTGCCCGGACCCGCTTGCTGAAAGTGGAGTGGTCACCTTCAAGGACGGGACTTATCAATCCGGTGGCGGTTTTTGAAACCGTGGAATTGGAGGGTACTTCCGTCAGCCGGGCAAGTCTACATAACTTAAGCATTATTGAGGAGCTGCAGTTGGGAATAGGCGATGAAATTACCGTTTACAAGGCAAATATGATTATTCCGCAGATTGCGCAGAATCTGACGAAGAGGGGAGGTCTTCCCGTTCCGCAGACCTGTCCCGCCTGTGGCGGCCCCACCCTGATTAAGGATGAGCAGGGGGTGAGGACGCTGACCTGTCCCAATGCGGACTGTCCCGCGAAGAAGATAAAAGCCTTCTCCAATTATGTCAGCAGGAATTGCATGAATATCGAAGGGGTCTCTGAAGAAACATTGGAGAAGTTCATAGCCCGGGGATTTATCAGCGATTTTTCGGATATTTACCATTTGGACCGGCACAGGGAGGAAATCATCAGCATGCCGGGTTTTGGCGAAAAATCCTACGAAAACATAATTCAATCTATATACGTCTCCAGACGTAGTACAGCCGCCAGGCTTTTGTGTGCACTGGGAATACCGGGGGTGGGCAGGGCAAATGCTCTTGCAATTTGCAAGTCATTCGGGAACGATTTTAACAGGGTGCGGAGCGCCTCATTTGAGGAATTACTTGCAACTTACGGGGTTGGTGATATAATGGCAAAATCAATCATAGATTACTTTGCCGACGAGGCGAATGCCGGGGTAATAGACAGGATTCTTGAGAAAATTACCCTTGAGCGGGAGCCGGTCGGAGAGGAAAGATTGGCGGGGTTGGTCTTCGTGATTACGGGAAGCCTTTCTCATTACCCCAACAGGGATGCACTGAAGGCTGAAATCGAAGGAAACGGCGGCAGGGTTGCAGGCAGCGTTTCTTCCAAAACCTCATACCTGATAAATAATGACATCAACTCATCCTCGGGGAAGAACAAAACAGCCAAAGAGATAGGGATTCCCATAATAACCGAGGAGGAGTACAGGGAGCGCTTCGGGAGTTAACCGCCGGGCGCACCCTATTACTAAGGAAAAAATATGCCACTGAAAGTACAGCACGACCTTCCCGCCAGGGCGGTCATCGAAAACGAGAACATATTCATAATGGACGAAACGAGGGCCATTTCCCAGGATATTCGTCCCCTTGAAATAGGGCTGTTGAACCTGATGCCCATAAAGAATGATACGGAGATTCAGATGCTCCGTTCGCTTTCCAATACGCCGCTTCAGGTAAATATGACATTCATTACCGTGTCCAACCACGTCTCTAAAAACACGCCCATGGCTCATTTAAATCAGTTTTACAAGAAGTTTTCCGCGGTAAAGGATCTGCGCTTTGACGGGCTGATTATTACCGGGGCACCGCTGGAGCTGATGGAATTTGAGGAGGTTAAATACTGGGATGAAATGATGGAAATTATGGATTGGTCCCAGCGCAATGTCACCTCGACTGTTTTCCTGTGCTGGGCGGCTCAGGCGGCGCTTTATCATTTCTACGGTCTGAAAAAGTATATGCTGGATTACAAGATTTCAGGGGTTTTTATGCATACGTCGCATCATAAGCGCACCCCGCTGATTCGAGGCTTCGACGATGTGTTCTGGGCACCCCATTCCCGTAATACCGAGGTAAGGCTCAAGGACATTGCCGGGTGTAAGGACATTACCGTGCTTGCCGATTCGGGCGAGGCGGGTTTCTTCCTCGGTCTTGCGGAAGAAGGCAAGAAAATCTTTGTCATGGGGCATCCCGAGTATGACCGCCTGACACTGGACAGCGAATATAAAAGGGACATAAAGAAGGGTCTGAATCCGCAGATTCCGGCAAATTATTATCCTGAAGATGATGTGGCCAATAAGCCTATGCTCAGATGGAGGGCTCACGCCAATACCTTCTACACCAACTGGCTCAATTATTATGTTTACCAGGAGACGCCTTACGATTTGTACGAGGACAAGGGGGCGTTGTAATTATTTGGAGCTTTGTAGGTATTTACCAAAAAAAGCGGATTTTATTCTGAAACTTTTCGAGGTTACCTAATGGACAAATCGGAGCCGGGTGTTTATATTATCAAAAGAACTTGAATCACAAAAAATGTGAAAAGTGCGTATATCGGGAGAAAGAAGATGACGGTTTTTGACGGACTTAAACTGATAGGCGGACTCAGTCTGTTCCTTTTCGGGATGAATGTAATGGGGCAGGCCCTTGAAAGAAGGGCGGGAGGAAGCCTTCAGTCCCTGTTGGGCAGATTGACCACGAATAAGCTTGCCGGACTGTTTACCGGTCTTGGGATAACCGCAGTAATACAAAGCTCATCGGCCACCACGGTTATGGTGGTAGGTTTTGTAAACTCGGGGTTAATGAGCCTTAAGCAGGCAATAAACGTAATAATGGGCGCTAACGTGGGAACCACGGTAACCGCATGGATTTTATCACTTGCCGAAATCAGCAGTGATAATTTTTTTGTCAGACTGCTGAAACCCTCATCCTTTACACCGGTTCTTGCTTTGATAGGTATAGCATTGCATATGTTCGGCAAAAAGAGTAAGCACAAGGACATAGGCACAGTGTTGCTCGGCTTCAGTGTGTTGATGTTCGGCATGGACACCATGAGCGGTGCGGTGGCCGGACTTGCGGACGTGCCGGCCTTTGCAGAAATATTTATATTGTTCAAAAACCCGATTTTCGGGCTTCTGGTTGGAGCCGTAATTACGGCAATAATCCAGTCTTCGTCAGCTTCGGTGGGTATTTTGCAGGCTTTGGCAACAACGGGACTTGTCAACTACGGGGTTGCGGTGCCGATTATAATGGGACAGAACATCGGTACCTGTATTACGGCGATTCTGTCTTCCTTTGGAACGAACAGAAACGCCAAAAGGGCGGCTTTTGTGCACTTGTCCTTTAACATAATAGGTTCGGTGGTTTGCCTAGCTTTGTTTTGTGGCGCAAATGCCATATTTGCCCCGCCGATTTTCAGCAAAAGCGCATCCCTTATGGGCATTGCGTTGGCTCACTCCGCTTTCAATATCTTTTGCACCTGCATTATGTTGCCGGCCTCATCCTTGCTGGAAAAACTGGTTTATAAGCTTGTTCCGGAAAAAGCAGCAGCAGATGTGATTGCGGAACTTGATGAGCGTCTTCTTGCGACACCGACAATAGCTGTTGAGCGTTGCTACAATCTGGCTGCGGACATGGCTAAAGGCTCAGTTGAATCCCTGAAGGGGGCCATAGCCTGCCTTAAGAATTATTCCCCGCAGCTTGCGAAAAATGTCCGTGAATTAGAGGAAAAAGACGATCATTATGAGGACATTATCGGCAGTTATCTGGTCAAGCTCAGCGTGCGGCAGATAGATGAAAAAGACAGCGCCGAAGCCGCCAAACTATTAAAAATAATCGGTGATCTGGAGCGTATATCCGATCACGCAAGAAATCTTGTAGCTTCCGCGGAGGAAATGTCGGAAAAGGATGTGACTTTTTCAGATCCGGCAAACGAAGAACTGGACATAATGTTTGGCGCGCTCGATGAGATTCTTGACCTGACGCTGGTCGCATTCGTGAAGAATGACATAAATATTGCAATGGACGTTGAACCTCTTGAACAGGTTGTCGACGTGCTGCATTATGAGCTTAGGCAGGGTCACATCGAACGGCTCCAGCAGGGTCTTTGCAATATCGAGGCAGGCTTTATCTGGTCCGACATACTGACCGACCTTGAGCGCGCATCGGATCACTGCTCTAATATTGCGGGCTGCATCATTGATACGAGCCAAAATATGCTCAATGTTCATGAGTCGCTTAGGATAATGAAAACGGAGGACTCACATTTTAGGACGAAATATGCCTCATTTGCGAAAAAATACCTTGCCCGTTGGCAGGCGGAAGAATAGAAAACGAAAACGCCCGCAATTGAACCGGAGTTAAATGTACTAAAAGAAATTATAAAAACTATGCGATATGCACAAATAATATTAAAATTCAGGCATTCCGGCCGGGAATTCGGATTTGCCTGAGGAAAGAGGGACAGTGATGGGGAAAATACCGAACATTGATGAAGCCAGGGCTCTTATGGAGGAGTACAACAAGGAAGATTTTCACAGGAAGCATGCGGAGTGCGTGTCGGCTGTGATGGGGGAGTTTGCGAAAAAATATGACGGGGAAAATGTGGAGTTTTGGAAAGTCGTGGGCATGCTTCACGATTTGGATTTCGAGAAATTCCCGGAGGAGCATTGCGTAAAGGGAGAAGAGATCATGAGGGAGGCAGGTCTGGACGAAAGTATAATCAGAAGTACCTGCAGTCACGGTTTCGGGCTTACGGAAAGCCGGTATGAGCCTGAGCACATAATGGAGAAAATTCTTTTCGCAGTTGACGAGCTGACCGGTCTAATCGGTGCTTGCGCCCTTATGCGCCCTTCGAGGAGCTGTAAGGACATGGAGCTGAAATCGCTTAAGAAAAAATTTAAAGACAAAAGTTTTGCGGCGGGATGCTCACGGAACACGATTCGTCAAGGGGCGGAAATGCTGGGCTGGGAGCTTGATGACTTGCTGAATCAGACCCTTGAGGCAATGAAAACGGTTTCAGAATAACCGTAGATTGCAGAATTTAACATTTGACATTAAATGATAATAATATTATAATAAACTAATTGTATTTAATGTACAATGAAAACTAAATAAAGGAGGTGTTCCTCGTATGAATCCAATGACAGCTTTTGTAATATTGGCTTGTATTATCGGAATCGTAGCTTTTATCGTCGGGGCAATTATCTTCTGGTTCATATCAAAAAACCGTTTTAAGAATGCTTATGATAGAAAAATCGGTAGTGCTGAAGAAAGATCCAGAGCAATAATAGATGATGCGGTAAAGACAGCAGAGGCAAAAAAGAGAGAGGCGCTTATCGAGGTTAAAGAAGAGTCACTCAGGTCTAAGAATGAACTTGAGAAAGAAACCAGAGAGCGCAGAGCAGAGATTCAGAAATACGAAAAGCGAGTGCTTCAGAAAGAAGAAGACATTGACAAGAAAAACGAGGCAGTAGAGAAACTTCAGAAATCTCTTGATGCGAAACATGCATCATTAGACAAGCAGAAGGAAGAACTTCGCATTGTAAATGAGCAGCGGACCATGGAGCTTGAAAGAATTTCCGGACTCACCTCCGACCAGGCAAAAGAGTTATTACTTAATGCTATTGAAGAAGAAGTAAAAACCGACACGGCGAAGATGGTCAAAGAGCTGGAGGCAAGGGCCAGAGAAGAGGCAGACGCCAAGGCAAGGGATATCGTGGTAAATGCTATCCAAAGAGCCGCAGTGGACCATGTTTCCGAAGCAACCATCTCAGTTGTGCAATTGCCCAATGATGAAATGAAGGGCCGTATTATCGGGCGTGAAGGTCGAAATATCAGAGCACTGGAAACAATGACGGGTATTGACCTTATCATAGACGACACACCTGAAGCCGTTATTTTATCAGGATTTGACCCGATAAGACGTGAGGTTGCAAGGACTGCCCTTGAGAAGCTCATCGTTGACGGAAGAATCCATCCTGCGAGAATAGAAGAAACTGTAGAAAAAGCACAAAAGGAAATTGACAAAATAATCAAGGAAGAAGGCGAGGCTGCCCAGCTTGAGGTCGGCGTACACGGTCTTCACCCCGAAATTGTCAAACTCCTCGGTAAAATGAGATACAGGACCAGCTACGGGCAGAATGCGCTGAAGCATTCCAAAGAGGTAGCAATTCTTTCAGGTTTACTGGCCGGAGAGATAGGATGTGATGTAAGGCTTGCAAAAAGGGCGGGCCTGCTTCATGACATAGGAAAGGCAATCGATCACGAAGTAAGCGGTTCCCACATCCAGCTGGGTGTTGAAATTTGTAAGAAATACAAAGAACACCATGTGGTTGTGAACTCGGTCGCATCCCACCACGGAGATGTTGAGCCGGAGTCGTTGATTGCGTGCATAGTTCAGGCAGCCGATGCCATCAGCGCGGCAAGGCCCGGGGCAAGAAGAGAAGCTCTGGATGCTTATACCAACAGGCTGACCCAGCTTGAGGAAATCTGCAATAACCACAAGGGTGTTGAGAAATCCTTTGCCGTTCAGGCAGGTAGGGAAGTCAGGGTCATGGTTGTCCCCGAAAAGATTGACGATGCGCAGATAGTTCTCCTTGGACGCGACATCGTGAAAGAAATTGAGAACGAATTGGAGTATCCGGGACAGATTAAGGTTAATATCATTCGTGAGTCACGCGTGACTGAGTATGCGAAATAATTAACCGAAAATCATGAAAAACAGTAATGGGCGTAAATTTTTTATATCAACGAATTTACGTCCATTTGCATATGAGGAAGGAAAAGAAATGTCGCTGGAATTATCAAAAAAAGCAATAAATATCAAGCCATCGTCCACTCTGGCCATTACCGCAAAGGCCAACGAGATGAGACAAGCGGGCATGGACGTAGTGGGTTTCGGCGCAGGCGAGCCGGATTTTCCCACCCCGAAGCATATCTGTCTTGCCGCAAAGGAGGCAATAGATGAGGGATTTACAAAATACACCCCGGCCTCGGGAACCTTGGAGCTTAAGGAGGCGATTGCCAAAAAATTTCGTGATGTCAACGGAATTGACTATGCCGCCAACCAGGTTGTCATCAGCAACGGCGGAAAGCACAGTCTGACCAATGTATTTACGGCGATAATCAACGAGGGGGACGAGGTAATTATTCCCTCGCCGTACTGGCTGAGCTATCCGGAGATAGTCAAGCTTGCGGGCGGCGTGCCGGTGATTATCAGGGGCGAAAAGGAGCACAATTACAAGGTCAGCGCCCGGCAGATAGAGGAGGCCTGTACGGAAAAAACCAAGGCCGTAATTATTAACTCACCAAACAATCCCACGGGTATGGTTTACTGCAGAAACGAACTGGAACGGATTGCCGAGGCGGCCGTCCGAAAGAATATATACGTGGTTTCCGATGAAATTTACGAGAATCTTCTTTACAACAGTGAGGAGCATGTCAGCATTGCATCCTTGGGCGAGGAAATTTACAAGCGCACCATTACAGTCAACGGCCTGTCAAAAAGCTATGCCATGACCGGCTGGAGGATCGGTTATTGCGGCGCGCCGAAAGAGATCGCGGCTGTAATGAGCAGCGTGCAGTCACACCAGACATCCAACCCCAACTCAATTGCTCAAAAAGCAGCGGTTGCGGCGATTGCCGGCGACCAGACTTGTGTGTCGGAAATGAGTGAGAAATTTGACGAAAGACGCCGTTTTATGTTCGAGCGGATCTGCAAGATTCCATATCTGTCGGCTATTGAGCCAAAGGGTGCCTTCTACGTTTTTGTCGATGCAGGTGAAATGGCGGGCAAAAAGTACGAAGGCAGGATAATCAATGACGCATCCGATATAGCGGATATATTGATTTCCGAGTATTGTGTTGCAATTATTCCCTGCGCGGACTTTGGCTGTCCGAATCATTTCAGGCTGTCTTATTCAATCGCAGTTGAGAAGATTGACAAGGGTCTTGAAAGAATCAGGGAGTTTGCCGGGAAATTAGAAGACTGAATATATGGGCCGCCCATAAGGCGGCCCGGAATGCGGAAAGGAGCGGAAAATGACAAAAATCGGTTTCATCGGAATGGGAAACATGGGTTATGCGCTGCTTAAAGGACTTCTTGCCGCCGGCGGTGACATGGAGATAATGTTTACCTGCAAGACAGAGGAAAAGAAAAAGCGTATCTGCAAAGAAACCGGCGTGGAGGCAGCGCTCACCGGCGGTCACTTGGCAACGTGGGCGGACATTTTAATCCTGGCGGTGAAGCCCCGGACTTTTGATGAGGTTTTTGAGGAAATCGCAGGATGCGCAAAGGCGGGAATGATTATCATTTCCCTGGCGCCCGGCTGGAGCAGTGAAAGAATATTTGCCGCGTTAAAATCAAAGGGCGCAAAGGAACTGCGGGTGGTCAGGGCAATGCCCAACACGCCGGCTCTGATAGGTTGCGGAATGACCGGCATTGCCTATGATGAGGAGAGATTCACTCCGCAGGAGAGGCGGGCAATAGAGGATATATTTGCCGGAGCGGGCAAATGCGTTCGTGTAACCGAAGAGCAGATGGATGCCGTGGTCTGTGCCTCGGGCAGCTCTCCCGCCTATGTATACATGTTTATTGAAGAGCTTGCCGCTTCTGTGGAAAAGCTGGGTCTGGACAAGGATAAGGCGCTGCTTATGGTCAGCGAGACTGTTATCGGCGCGGCAAAAATGGTACAGGAAAGCGGCGAATCGCCGCAGGTTTTAAGGGAAAGGGTGTGTTCAAAAGGAGGAACCACTATTGAAGGAGTTAAAAAGCTGCAGGAACGCGGCTTCGGAAATGCAATAAGAGAGGCCACTGCCGCATGCTTTGAACGCAGCAGGGAGATAGGAAAACAGAACTAACCCGGCCCAATACCGCGTTTATTTTTTAAGAAATATTGCAGCAGCATAACGCTTGCGCAGCCCGATCAAATCTTATCGGTAAATCATATCGCATATTGACCAGGAATTACCGTCGCGCACCCATACCCAGGTCGCGTCAAGATTCTGGTTGTTGTCCTCAACACCCGCTCGGTCAAACGTAATTTCCATATCATATTTAACATCAACCGTGAAGCAATCATCGGAATAAACGGTGTAATTGTCTGCTTCCGTATAAACAAAGTTGTAATCTTCAATATATTCAAAGTTATACAGCCATGTAAGGATGGGATCCATCTCGTCGCTGCCGAAGATATAGGCATGGAGATCACTTCCGTCCAGAATATAAGGCTCAAGATTAAAGGACATATGGATGAAATAGGTACCCCATTCGGTGATGGCGGCCTCCACAATCCTGCCCACCTCGTCAATAAAGGCCGCGGATGCCTCGCCGCCGGCGACATAGGCAGTGTCTGTAGCGCTGAATACCAGCTCATTGCCGTTTTTGTCGGTACCGGTCACCTTGGGGTCGTCTCCGGAAACCATCACAATGTTGTAAGTGGTGAATTCCGGAGCGTTGCTCATATAGTTCACGGAATTCTTCAACACCTCGGGAACGCCTTCTCCGGAAATACTGTCTTCACCTAAAGTAATGCCGTTT
Source organism: Lachnospiraceae bacterium (assembly GCA_050944475.1). GTDB lineage: Bacteria > Bacillota > Clostridia > Lachnospirales > Lachnospiraceae > RGIG5612. Next base: position 166,167 of record JBMNRD010000001.1, on the reverse strand, counting down.
ACGGTCACTTTGGAATTGCCCGGAACAAGAATGGAATAGGATTTGGTCTTGGCAAAGCATGGCGTCATGTCAATGGATGCCAGTTTCCATTTTGCAAGGTTGAAAGAACCGGTGCCGCCCTTACCGAGATTGATGCTGGCAACGGTCGCGCCGTCCGCAAGAATGCGGTAGGTTTTTGCTTCATTGGTGCTGTTTGCCGTATCCTCAACATAGCTAATCTGTTTACCGTCAATAAACCGGGAATAATCTCCATCGAAGCCGAAAATGTTTTCAGGTACCTTTACGGCATTCTTGTTGGTCTCAAGAAATTTATTAAGCTCGTCCGGAGTCTGAAACTTCTCAACCACGGCGGAAGCAATGTTTTTCGGCTGCGCGGCCTCATAAGTCTTCAGGAAGGAGCGCAGTATAACGGCCCCCGCCGCAAGGATTGCAATCAGCAGGATTGAATAAGCGATGATGAATTTTGCAAATCCTGACATCCTTTTTCTGCCGGAAGATTTTTTCTTTGCGACAGGCTTCTGGGAGGAGGATTTGCCGCGCCGCTCCTCCATAATGTCGGAATAATTTCTGTTGGCAGAGGTAGTCCTTGTATCCAAAGAGGCAGTCTTTGCGTCTTGAGAGTCGGAAAAAATCCTTGCACTCCGGGAATCGGCGGAAATTCTTCCGGTCTGAGAGCCGGCGGAGGACCTCACGCCCTTAGATGCCGAAGCGGAGGAACGCCTTGAGGCGGCCAGACTGCTTGCCGCAGCGGATGAACTGCTTGAACGTCCTGACGGGGTCCTTAATGCTGACAGTCCCTCATCGCGTTCAGAGGCATCCAAAGAGACCTTGCGGACTCCGGTGTTTGAAGCGGTCCGGGCAGAGCGTGCGGCATAAAGTTCCGAGGCGGATCTGCTATCGCCGCGGGGATTCGACTGAAAGCCTGAAGCATCAACACTTTGAACCCTTGGAGATGAACCGGTTCTCATGTCGGGAGCGACCCTTCGGTGGCGAAGCTCCCCTTCGGCTCCTGCCCGTGAAGGGACGTCCTGACGTACAGGAGCACCTTGACGTGAAGGGGCATCCTGCCGTGAAGGGGTGCTCCTTCTGACCGGGTGAATGTCATCCATCATGTCATTCATTTTCTGAACACGAGATTTTCTGGTTTCGTTTTCCATTTTATCTGTCCTTATCGGTTATGTTGCGATGTTTTCAAGAAAAAATATAGGGCAAGTCTTAACGCACCAGCCATGAGGTGGGACATCTTCTCGGGCCTGTCGGGGAGTAGGGATTGTTAAGAATTTCTCCCTCATAAACCATCTGAGTTGAGGTACCGCCGTCCATTGCAGCCGCATTTACGCAGCCTTGCTCGGCCATGAAGTAGGCCATATCCTCAAATGTGGCACCCAAGGAGTTGGCCTGACGGCCGTCCACAACAACTAGAATTACGGTGCCGTCGGCCCTTTGTCCAAGGGCAGTACGCGGATTCTTGCCGCTGCCGTACGTGGAGCTGTCGGGAACTTCGCTGATCAGCGGTTCACCGTTCATCACCAGGAAAGGACCGGTAAGATGCGCACAGTAAATCGCATCCCGGACGCCCATTTCAATTGCCTCGTTCAGAGTAATGTTGCCCATAATAAATTTATCTTCTTTTGTAAAGCCTGCAAGGTGGTATACATGGTCATAGCCGTACTCGGCATAAACTATTTCACCCTCGGTAATTACAGCCCCGAGAGGCTGCGCAGTAAAGGAGTTGTTAGCGCCGTTGTCAATGAAGTCGCCGCCGTTGATGCCGCCGATGATATCATCACCGCTCGCGTTATAGGTGTCTATAATGTCCATAACCGTCATGCCGTTAAAGTGGCCGAACTCGGGGATGATGCCCACAAACACTCTGGAAGGGTCGCGGATAATCATCATTTTTCCCTTAAAGGAACCGCCGGTAACATCTACAATTTCAAAGTCTTGTGTTACTTCTTTATTATCGATTACAATAAGTTCCGTGTCGGAGGTTATGCCCGCCTCAATATCTTCCATTCCGCCGGTTGCCATGATTTTATCCACCTCCTCCTCGGAGAGGAACATGGTTGACAAAAAGCCCATTCGGCTGGTTTCCTTTACTGAATGGACAAAAATAATCTTTGCGGTCTCGGAAGGGCCTTTTTCAAGGAGAAAGATGGCGAGAATACAGGCTGCAAGAAGGGCGATAATCGTCACGAGCAGCGTTACGAGAACCTTTCCTATTGCTTTGATGACTTTCATTAAAAAACTCCTTTAGGGATTTGTTAAAATAAAAAATTATTCAATAATAACCTAAAGTATGATACCTTATTTATAGATAAAAGTAAACCTGAAATACAGAGAAAAATCTGTGACTGCATAAGACAAAGGAGGAAGCTATGGCCGGAATAATAAAGGGTGCGGAGGTTGCCGGAGCAATCCGCGAACGTATAATGGAAACAATAAGCACTCACGGATTGGTGCCTTGCCTTGTCTTGCTGAGGGTCGGCAATAACCCCGGTGACCTTGCCTACGAGCGGGGAATACGCAAAACCTGTGAGGCGGCGGGAATAGAGGTCAGGGTTTTCGAATTTGCGGCGGATGTCGGGCAAGAGGAGCTTCTTGCCGGGCTTGCTACAGCAAATGAAGACCCTGAAATTCACGGAATACTGATATTTAAGCCCCTGCCCGCGCATATAGACACATTCGCAATTGACAGAGCCATTTGCCCCGAAAAAGACATGGATTGCATAAGCCCCGCAAACTGGGCGAGACTGGCCATGGCGCCGGGGGAGGGTTTTGCTCCCTGCACGGCTGAGGCTGTGGTGAAGCTTTTGGACCACGTCGGCTGCGAAATCTCCGGGGCAAATGCGGTAATTATCGGCAGATCCAATGTCATCGGCAAGCCTCTTGGACTGCTGCTGCTTGCAAGGAGCGCTACGGTAACCTGGTGCCATTCAAGGACGAGGGATATTGCAGACAGATGCAAGGGGGCGGACATTCTGATAAGCGCCTGCGGCGTTGCGGGACTTGTGGGAGAAAACATTGCAAAGGGGGTGTCCCCGGGCTGTGTGGCAATTGATGTCGGAATGAATTTCGCAGACGGGAAAATGTGTGGAGATATGAAGTTTGACGAGGTAGCGCCCTATGTAAAAATGATAACGCCGGTGCCCGGCGGAGTGGGCGCCGTGACAAATACCGTTTTGGCCCTTCATGTAACATTGGCCGCTTTGAAGCGCCATAAGGCCTGAAAGAGGCACCCTCCGGGTTCTCTGTCCGCCGTATGTAATATATGACGCTTTTTCCGGCGACTCGCCAATATCCTTTCCTTTGAATTCCCCGAGTGTCGCGTGTAATACGTATTGCGCAACTTCATAAAAAAATCATTGGAAATAGCACACTGTCGTGTGCTATTTTTATTTCACACGATTTCACGTTCCCGGCAATTCAGCAGGGGATTCCTTTACATGAAAAAAATATTGGGGGGGGGTATTGCAGGCTGCGCCTGCATCACAGTGATTTGCCTATAATAAATAGATTGCACACCATAATTACAAGGAAAAAGACTGCAAGGAGGAAAAATGATTTGCAAGGTTTACAGCGCCGGCATCAGCGGAATCGAGGCATTCAGGATATGCGTTGAAGCGGACGTATCCGGGGGGCTGCCCGCATTCAGCATGGTGGGTCTTCCTTCCAGTGAGGTTAAGGAGGCAAAGGACCGGGTGGTGTGCGCAATAATCAATTCAGGATTTGAATTTCCCGTAAGAAGAATAACCATCAATCTTTCTCCGGCAAGCCTGCGCAAGCAAGGGTCCGGCTTTGACCTGCCCATCGCCATAGCCATACTCGTGGCGGCAGGTGTCATCAGGCCGGAGGCCACCGAGGGCAAAATTTTTATCGGGGAGTTGAGCCTGGACGGAAAGGTCAACCCCGTCCGGGGAGTGTTGCCTATATCAATTCTTGCGGCGGAGCAGGGCTATACGAGCATCGTGCTCCCTGCGGGTAATGTTTTTGAGGGAGCCGTGGCCGAGGGAGTAAAAATCCACAGCGCCTTTGACCTGCAAACTCTTGTAAGAGAGCTGAACAACGGGATTGTAAAGGATGTGGAACACACCGACCTTGAGGCTGCCCTTGCAAGATCGGCAAGGGGAAGCCGCCTTGATTATCTTGATGTAGCGGGGCAGGAGCAGGCAAAAAGGGCAACGATGATTGCCGTTGCAGGCTTCCACAACCTGCTTTACATCGGCCCGCCGGGGGCGGGAAAAAGCATGATGGCAGAGCGGATTCCGACGATTTTCAACAGGATGTCGAAGCAGGAGTGTCTGGAAATATCCAAGATTTACAGTATTGCCGGGCTTCTTAAGGATAACAGTCCGGTATTGGAGCGCCCTTTCAGGGCGCCGCTCCACAGCATAACCGAAAGAGCGTTGATGGGGGGCATGGGAAACCCGCGCCCCGGTGAAATAACGCTTGCTCACAGGGGAGTGTTGTTTTTAGATGAGCTGACGGAATTTAAAAAGTCCACGATTGATGAGTTGAGGATTCCCATGGAAAGCGGCAACGTGGTTATTAACAGGGCTTCGGGGCAGGCACGCTTTCCTTGCGTTTTCATGCTTGTCGCCGCCACCAATCCCTGCAAGTGCGGCTACTATCCCGACAGGAGATACTGCCGCTGCAATGATATAGAGGTTGAAAAATACATAGGAAAGATAAGGGGGCCGGTAATGGATCGCATTGATATATGTGTGGGGGTGGAGCGGGTGGAAGCCGGCAGCCTGAGGAAAGCGGGCACAGGGCTTTCTTCTGCGCAGATGCGTGAGCGGATACTAAGGGCTCAGGATATCCAGCGCAGGAGATTTGCGGGGACGGATATTCATTTTAATTCCCGGATGGGTAAGAAAGAGACGGATATGTTCTGCACCTTGAATGAGGAAGGGAAGGCTGCTCTTTCCCGTGCCTATGACCGGTTCCGCCTTTCTGCCCGCGGCTGGTATAAAATTTTGAAGGTTGCAAGGACGATTGCAGATATAGAAGGGATGGAAAGCATTACAAAGGATCATATTCTTGAAGCGGTCGGTTACAGGAATTCATATGTAAACAATTAGATTGGAGGGAGAATGACAAGGGATGAATACCGGTTCTGGCTTTGCAGCAGCAATGTACGGCGAGCCGACATATGCATGCTGTTAAAGCGCTTTGGCGGGCCGGAGGAAATATTTGCCGCGGACAAGGAGGCGCTGCTGAAACATTCCGGGCTGCCTGCGGAAACGGTGCAGATTTTGGAAAAGTCTCGGAAAAGCGGTGATTTTAAAAGGGTTTTCGAAAAAATGCAAAGGGACAATATAAGCTTTGTCCACGATGAGCACCCTGATTTTCCCGAGAGACTGAAAATACTGAACGACTGTCCTCTTGCTCTGTACGTAAGAGGGACGCTCCCTGACGACGCTGTCCCTTCCGTGGGCATGGTAGGGGCAAGGGCATGCTCAGGCTACGGAAGAGAGGCCGCCGGTAGGTTTGCAAGGGAGCTGGCGGCAGGCGGAGTGCAGATAATCAGCGGCATGGCGGTAGGTATAGACAGCCATAGCGCCAAAGGCGCTTTAGCGGTTGGAGGAAGGACTTTTGCGGTGCTCGGAAGCGGGATTGACGTGATTTATCCGGCGGTAAACATCGGACTTTATTATGAAATCGTCACCTCGGGCGGAGGCATTATTTCGGAATATCCGTTGGGCACCCAGCCGATTTCCTGGCATTTCCCTCATAGAAACAGACTGATTTCCGCCCTGTCCGACAGACTGTTGGTAATCGAGGCGGGCAAAAAAAGCGGAAGCCTTTCCACAGCCTGCCACGCCCTTGATCAGGGCAAGGATGTATATGCTCTTCCCGGCAGGATAAACGATTGCCTCAGCGAGGGCTGCAACATGCTTATTTATGACGGAGCCGGTGTGCTGGTGAAGCCGCACTTCCTGTTAGAGGAGATATTCAGGGGCAAGCATCCGGCGGATGAAACAGAGCCTGCAGGTGCGGAGGCCGGCGCAGGGGTGCCGGCTGCAGCAGGTGCGGAGACCGGCGCAAAGAGCGATGTGGGCAGAGTATTGTCACTTATAGGAAATGAGCCGGTGGGAATACGGGAAATTCAGGAAAAAAGCGGACTGGACATTGCAGCCGCGGGCAGTGTTCTCACGGAACTTGAGCTTGCGGGGCTGATTAATCGCCTGCCCGGAGGTTTTTACGGCAGAGTGATTTAGTAATGTCGAAGAGGGATTTTTCGTTCATTTTTTGTTAAAGTATTAAAAAACTGTTGACACGGCTATGTCAATGATGTTATTTCTTTTGCTTGGAGGAATTAATAATGAGCAAAAAACTTGTAATTGTGGAATCACCTGCCAAGGTGAAGACATTAAAAAAATATTTAGGCAGCAGCTATGATTGTGCTGCTTCAAAGGGGCATATCCGTGATTTGCCTAAAAGCGCCATGGGCATTGACATAGAAAATGATTTCGAGCCTAAGTATATTACCATCAGGGGCAAGGGCGATTTGCTGGCCGAACTGAAGAAGAAAGCAAAGGATGCGGATAAGGTTTATCTTGCAACCGACCCGGACCGTGAGGGGGAGGCAATCAGCTGGCACATTGCACAGGCTCTCGATTTGGAGGAGGAAAAGTTCGCGCGGATAACATTTAACGAGATAACCAAGACCGCCGTTGCCGCCTCAATTAAGAATCCCGGGAAAATTGACATGAATCTGGTGGATGCCCAGCAGGCAAGGCGCTTGCTTGACCGGCTGGTAGGCTACAGCATCAGCCCCATTTTGTGGGAGAAGGTTAAAAAAGGCCTTAGTGCCGGACGCGTTCAGTCAGTGGCCTTGAGGCTGGTATGCGAAAGGGACGGTCAGATTGACGCGTTTGTCCCTGAGGAATACTGGGAGTTAATTGCCGGCGTCAACATTAAGGGCGTCCGCAAGAGAATAGATGCGAAATTTCATGGTGACCGGAACGGAAAAATCGATATCCGCAACGAAGACGAGCTGAAGAAAATTCTTGCCGCGCTGGACGGGCATACGATGATCGTCGATTCCGTAAAAAAATCCGTCAGAGAGAAGAAGGCGCCGCAACCGTTTGTTACAAGCACTATGCAGCAGGAGGCCAACAGGGTCTTAAATTTCACCACCAAAAAAACCATGAGCATTGCGCAGGGTCTGTACGAGAACGGACTGATTACCTATCTGCGCACTGATTCAGTTCGTATTTCTGAAGAAGCAGTAGCTATGGCCAAAGGGTATATTTTGGAAAAATACGGCAAGGAATACGTCAGTCATGCGGTTCATAAGGACAAGGGAAAGGGCAATGTCCAGGATGCGCACGAGGCCATTCGTCCCACGGACATTAACCTGACCCCCGAGGCAGCCGCCGCCAAGCTGGATAAGGACGGACTGAGGCTGTACTCCCTTATCTGGAAGCGTTTTGTCGCAAGCCGCATGACAAACGCGGTATACGCCGTGACGGCGGTTGACTTTGAGTGCAACGGATATATTTTCAAGGCGTCGGATTCCCAGAGGACATTTGACGGCTTTATGAGTGTATACACCTCCGATGATGAAAAGGAGGAAAAGAACAGTGCCATTGCTGCGTTAACAACAGACTCCGAGGTGAGCGGCGTGGAATATGAGGGGAGTCAGCATTTTACCCAGCCGCCGGCGCATTACACGGAGGCAACTCTGGTCAAGGCGCTGGAAGAGCATGGAATCGGACGTCCCAGCACCTATGCACCCACCATTGCGGTTATTCTGGAGCGCCACTATGTGGTCAAGGAAAAGAAGAGCCTTGTGGCAACGGAGCTGGGCAAGGTGGTAAATGACATCATGCTGACGGCCTTTCCTCAGGTGGTAGACATCGGCTTTACGGCCGAGGTGGAGAAAAAATTAGACAGTGTGGAGGAGGGAAAGGTTTACTGGAAAGAGATTCTGCAGGACTTCTATCCGAGTCTGAATTCAGCGGTAAATGATGCGCGGTCCAGGCTCACGAAGATAAAAATCAAGGATGAGGAGACCGATGTAATCTGCGACAAATGCGGACGCAACATGGTGATTAAGATGGGCCCCCACGGGAAGTTCCTTGCTTGCCCGGGTTTTCCGGAGTGTCGCAACACCAAACCTATTGTGGTGAAAGCGGGGGCAACATGTCCCGATTGCGGCAAAGACCTGATTGTACGCAAAACAAAGAAGGGTCGTACCTACTATGCTTGCGAGGGCTATCCGGATTGCAAGTACATGTCCTGGAACAAGCCGAAACAATCGCAATAAAATCATAATGAACTATCTGTCAATCTGCCGGCTGATGCCGGCAGGTTTTTGTTTTCCGGGCTGCCGGCTGATTTTGCCGATCGGCACGCAGAATTCGGCCCGTTAAAGATATCCGCCGGTCGTTGTTTCTTCCTTCGGCGTCTCGCAATATGTTCCAACAGAAATATTTTAAGAAAATATAACAGAGTTGTTGCATAAGTTTTAAGAATTTTGTAAAATATAAGCGGTCAGAGATTCTCCTTCCATATCGAAAGGAGGAAAAAATGAAAAACAAATATAATTTGATGAAGTTTTTGCTGGCGGCATCGGTTCTGGTTGTTGCGGGCCTTATTTACAGCTGTACCGTTAAGAAAGACGCAAAAAACGACAAGCTTGTTGATTTGGCCGGGCGTGGAGAGGGTAGCGGAAGGAATACTTCGTCAGATGAAGAAGACGGCCCGGAGAAGTCTGTAAACGCTGCGGGCAGCGTAGCCGCAAGCGACGTTGCCGGTACAACCCCGGGTCCCGCAGCGAACAGACCAGGCAACGTAAGCGGCGAATCCGGCGACGGAGTGTCAAGTCCGGCAAGCGATAACGCAAATCAAGTATCGATTTGTGTGCATATTTGCGGCGCGGTAAAAAAACCCGGCGTATATTACGTTGAGGAGGACACCAGGATCCACAAAGTGGTGGAGCTGGCCGGCGGCCTGACAGAAGATGCGGCGGGAGAATACGTAAATCTTGCAATGGGCATTTCCGACGGGCAGCAAATATATATCCCCACGAGGGAAGAAGCGGACAGCGGAAATGTCAGGATGACCTCCACGGAGCCTGAAACAGAGGACGGGCTGGTCAACATTAATACGGCAAGCCTTTCCCAGCTGATGCTGCTTCCGGGAATAGGGCAGAGCAAGGCCGAGGCGATAATAACATATCGGGAAAATGTAGCTTCATTTGATGTTCCCGAGGACATTATGAAGGTAGCCGGTATAAAGGACGCAGCCTACGACAAGCTGAAAGACTATATAAAGGTGTAATGATTTATGAGTAAAGTGCTGGTTGTTGATGACGAAAAGCTTATAGTAAAGGGAATCAAGTTTTCCTTGGAGCAGGACGGTTTGGAGGTGGACTGTGCCTACAACGGACTGCAGGCCCTCGAGGTGGCAAAGCGAACGGAGTACGACGTGGTTTTGCTGGACATCATGCTGCCCGAGATGGACGGATTCGAAGTCTGCAAGGCAATCAGGGAATTTTCCAACATGCCTATAATCATGTTGACCGCGAAGGATGGAGATATGGACAAGATTCTCGGTCTGGAATACGGGGCGGACGATTATATCACCAAGCCTTTCAATATCCTCGAACTAAAGGCCAGAATCCGCGCCATGTTCAGGCGCAACAGGAGAGCCGGCGCACAAGGCGTTCAGACATCCATCGAGCAGGACGGTCTGAGGCTGGATCTTCAGAGTCGCAGGGTTTTTGTGGAGGATAAGGAAGTCAACCTGACTGCCAAGGAGTTTGATTTGCTGGCGCTCCTGATGAATAATCCCAACAAGGTTTACAGCAGAGAAGAGCTTTTAAGTATTGTGTGGGGTTATGAATATCCCGGCGACATCCGCACAGTGGATGTGCATGTAAGAAGGCTTAGGGAAAAAATCGAGTCCGATCCGCCGGATCCGAAGTATGTGAACACGAAGTGGGGAGTGGGTTATTATTTTAAAACATAACAGCGGATTCTTTCGTAGCCTCCGGTTCGGGATTTTTATCATAATAATGATAACCGGCATACTTCCGGCAGTCATTCTCAAAGTGATTTTCATGAATGTATGCGAGGACACTGTCATTTCAACCAGATTGAAAAATGTCAGTGCTCAGTTTAATGTTTTCGCAACTTATGTCAGCAGCGATTTTTCCGAAGATACTTCCGGCAGTGAGTTTGTGGAGCTGGCGGAGGAAGTTGCGGGAATGTATATGAGCCGCATCCAGGTAATAGACCGGGACTTCAACATTGTTACGGACACATATCAGATAAATAAGGGCAAGCTGTGCATTTCCCGGGATGTAAACAAGGCCTTCAACGGAATCAGCTCCGCCTACGCGGACAAGGACAACCAGTGTATTGTCCTCGTTCAGGCGGTGAAGGACCAGGCCAGTGAAACCATCCGTTATGTAATGTTTGCCACGTCCTCTATTTCGGATATTTTCTCGGCAATGGATACAATCAATCTTGTCGGAGTCTCAATCATTATAATCATGTCCATTTTGACCCTGTTCTTCGCGATAATTGCGTCTGGCAGGCTTGTAAAGCCCTTTAAAAAAATCAACGAAGTCGTTGACAGGATTGACAGGGGGCATATGGCGGATGACATAGACCTGAAGGGCTGCACCGAGGTGGAGGCGATTTCATCATCATTCAACATAATGCTGCGGCATATCAATCAGCTGGAAAAAAACCGGCAGGATTTCGTTTCAAACGTATCCCACGAGCTGAAGACGCCGCTGACCTCTATGAAGGTGCTGGCCGATTCCCTGCTTACGAACGAGGATGTTCCGGCTGAGGTTTACAGGGAATTTATGGAAGACCTTTCCACGGAGATTGACAGGGAAAATGCGATTATTTCAGATCTGTTGACACTGGTTAAACTGGACAGCCCCGAGGCGGAGATGAACATTTCTCAGGTGGATATCAATGAAATGATAAATACCACTCTGAAGATGATAAAGCCGCTGGCCGAAACGAAGGACATTTCACTTGTGTTCGAAAGTTTCAGGCCGATATTTGCGGAGGTTGATCAAGTCAAGTTGTCTATGGCCATTTCAAATCTTGTGGAAAATGCCGTGAAATATAACAATATCGAGGGCTGGGTTCATGTGTCCCTGAATGCCGACCAGACCTATTTTTACATAAAGGTCCAGGACAACGGCTATGGTATTTCTAAAGATGCCCAGCCAAGGATATTCGACCGTTTCTATCGTACGGATAAGGCCAGAGACAGGGCTGCGGGCGGTACAGGCCTCGGCCTGTCAATCGCAAGGAGAATTGTCTTGGCACATAACGGGGAAATCAAGGTTTTCAGCGAGGAAAATATCGGAACAACTTTCAGTATCCAGATCCCGCTGACTTACATGGCGCCCCGGAGAAAACTGAAGAATTCACAGGATTTATCAAAGGAGGCGCCGGAGAAATGAAGAAGATGAAGAGGATTATCAGTCTGATACTATTAATCGCAACAGTGTTCCTTTGCGGCTGTTCCGAAAAGAAGGCGAGGCACACATATCTTGTTTATTATTCCAATCAAAGCGTCGATGACATAAGTCACAGGGAATATACCATGAATGAGCACCTGACCAAGGACATGTATTTGAAGGTGTCTGAGCTGATACATCAGATGTTTGACATAGATTATACTGATGAGCAGCTTCATTCGGCAAAGCCGGATTTTGTGGGAATAAACGACTATATAATCAGCAAGGAAGGTCTTCTGACAATAGATTTCGATGAGGGCTACCTGGGAATGACCAACGTTCAGGAAATTATATTGAGATCCTCCCTTGTGCTGACGGTAATACAGATCAGCGGCATTACCGGGGTGGAAATCACCGTGGCCGGAGAGCCGATCTGCTATTCCAACGGAAACCCCATAGGAATAATGACTGCGGACGATTTCGTGAACATTATCCTGAGCGAGCAGGGAATGTTGAAGAAGGAAACGGATCTGTCCATTTACTTTGCAAATCGTGAGGGAACGGCTCTTGTGCCCGTCGTGTTTCATCTTGAAATCACAAGCAACAACACCTCAATCGAGGAGTATATACTCGCAAGAATTATTGCCGGACCGGATCCGGGAACCGAGGCGTATCCTACGATTTCTCCCGAGGTAGAGTTGATAAATGTTGTTACCTCGGGCCGCACCTGCTTTGTTAATTTCGGGCCGTCTTTCCTGGAGCAGGAGGCCCAGCCGGTCAGTGACGAGCTGCTTATTTACTCTATTGTAAATTCTCTTTGTCGTCTGCAATACGTAAATAATGTGCAGTTTCTGATTGACGGGGAACCGGCTACTACTTTGCACACCGTAACCGATATCAGCAGCACCTTCACCAGGAACCGTTCTTTGGAGGAGCCTGCCGTAAAATAATCTGAAAAAATGTTCAAAAGACCGCTGGCGGCAGCGGCTGTCTGTGCCTTGCTTTGCGCCCTGTGCGTGGTGAGGTTCTTTCCGGAAGTGATATTTCCCCCGTCTGCGCTTCGCAGCGGGGATGAAGTTTCCGTCTCGGGGAAAATCTATAAAATCGAGGAAAAAACACATTCAATCCACGTCTATATAAGGGCGGGAGGCAAGCGCCTTTTGTTGACGACAGCTGCCGGATTATTCAGCCCGGAGAACTTGAAGCCCGGATTTGAAATATGTGCCCGCTGTGTTTTTGAGGAATTCAAATCCGCAAGAAACCGGGGTAATTTTGACGAGGGCGACTATTACAGATCTCTGGGTATTTATCAAAAATACAAAATAAAATATGTGGAAATTACGGGGGGCCGGGTGCGCCCTGTTTCCCAGGGGCTCAGACTTTTGAAGAGCAGGATGAAAACTGCCATCCTTGCGTGCACGGAAGATGATTCTAAGGAAGCCGGCGTGCTGATTGCCATGGCCTGCGCCGACAAATCGGCATTGAACGATGAGATAAGGGATCTTTACAGTGCCGGAGGAATTGCTCATATATTGGCGGTTTCCGGATTGCATGTGTCTTTTGTCGGGATGGGGATTTACAGGATTTTACGACGGTTTGCCGGCTACAAGGTCTCTGCCGGCTGTGCCGTTGCATTGATTATATGTTATTGCATAATGAGCGGCGGGGCGGCCTCTGCTTTTCGGGCTGCCACTATGTTGATTGTCCGGCTTGCGGCGGAGGGTCTGGGAAAGAAATACGACCTCCTTTCGGCGCTTTCTCTTTCGGCCATTTTGTTACTTGTAGAAAATCCGTTTTATGTAAATAATACGGGCTTCCTGCTTTCCTTCGGAGCGGTTGCGGGGATAGGGGTGCTTGCAAAAGAAGCGGTGCTTTTTCTGATGCCGGGGAAAGAACCGAAATATGAGGCCGCCGACCAAGGGCGCAGCAAGTCCGCCATTGCCGCGTTTGCCGAAAAAGCCGCCGCAAAAGCTGCAGAAGCGGCGCTGGTCTGCGTGAGCATATTTCTTACAACACTTCCCGTTATAATATCCGCGTATTATGAATATCCTTTGTACGGGGCTGTTTTGAATCTTCCGGTGGTCAGGCTCATGGGTATATGCCTGGGCAGCGCGCTGACCGGCGCTTTTGTCGGGAATTTCAGTCTGTTTCTTGGCAGGCTTTGTCTGGGCAGCGGAGTATATGTGCTCAGACTGGTGGAAATCCTTTGCGATCTCTCCCTTAGTCTGCCGGGAGCAAAGGTTGTGACGGGCGCACCCCGGCAGTGGCAGATAATTGTTTATTATGCCGTTTTAGGGTGCGCCCTGATTGCGGCTTGCATTATCCGGAAGTCGGGAAAGCAGCGGCCCGCAAGACAGGCTCGCCTCGGCTTTGCTCTTTTTGCCGCTCTTTCCGCTCTGCTTATCATAAGCTGCCGCCCGCAGGCGATGTCATTGCGGGACGCGGACTTCCATTCCGGACAGGAAGCTTTGCAAGATGCGGACCCGCACTCCGGAGCGACAAGAGCGGAGGATGCAGACCTTCATTCCAATGCCGCAGCCTTACGGCAAGCGGATCTGCTGATATCATTTCTGGATGTTGATCAGGGGGAATGCATTTTTATCAAATCCCCGGAGGGCGCAACCTTCCTCATTGACGCAGGTTCGGCAACCGTGGGCGATATTTACGACCGCCGTATCGGCAGCGCTTTGAAATACATGGGTGCCGGTGCCATTGATTATCTGATTATTACACACCCCGACCGGGACCATATCTCCGGGGTGCTTCAAATGTTGGATGAGGATTACAAAATCGGTCGGATCATTACGCCGCATTTTCCCGAAAACGGCTCTTACGAAGAAATCTCTCTTCTTGCCGCCGGAAAAAATATTCCTGTCAGCAGTGTTTATGAGGGCATGCAGCTTTCCGCCGGCGGGATAGAGCTTACCTTTTTGGCTCCGGCGCGGGGACACGGCGGAGGCGGAGAAAATGAGCTTTCCGCAGTCATTTGCCTGCAATACGGGGAATTTTCCGCGCTTTTTACAGGCGACATATCCTCCCGGCAGGAGACAGAGCTTCTTGACAGCCCCTACCTTCCCGGAGAAATTGACGTGCTTGATGTGGCTCATCACGGGTCGAAAAATTCCTCCTGCGCTCAGTTTCTTTCCGCCGTGTCGCCTAAGTGGGCCGTTATTTCCGCCGGAGCAGATAACATGTACGGTCATCCGCATGCGGATACTCTTGCCCGCCTGACGGAGGCGGGGGCAAATGTTCTTTGTACCGCCACCGCCGGCCAGATAAACATCTATGCGGATAAATCCGGCTTCTTTGCCATGGACGCTTTGCTGCAATAAATTACGGTGGGGGGATGAAAAAATCGGACACTTGTGGTAGTATAACCGTTATAATTATTCAAGAGTACCTGCCGGTGCGGATGCAATTGCTGTTTGAGCATAGCTGCCGATTCAGGCATATACTTGCAGAGGGGAGGACAGGTGCATTTAAGTGTACCGCCTGAAGAATATGGAAAAGTTGACATTCAGGATGGCCGGAAGGGATGATTGCGCGTTGGTGCTGAGTTTCATCATGGAATTGGCTGTATATGAGAGCATGGAAGATGAGGTGGTTGCGACGCCAAAGCTGCTTGAGGAGTGGATTTTTGATAAGGGCAAGGCCGAAGTGGTTTTTGTGCAGGAGGACGGAAAAGAAGTGGGGTTTGCCTTGTTTTTTCATAACTTTTCGACTTTCCTTGGCCGAGGCGGAATTTATCTTGAGGATCTTTTTGTCAGGCCGGAATACCGTGGACGGGGCTATGGAAAAGCGTTATTGAAGTATCTTGCCCGGCTTGCTGTTCAGCGCGGTTGCGGCCGTCTGGAATGGGTCTGCCTCGATTGGAACCAACCCAGCATTGATTTCTATCTTTCACTTGACGCCAAGCCGCTTAACGGCTGGACAATTTACAGACTGACAGGAAAGACATTGGAGGCGCTGGCGGAATAAATCGGCCCCGAGCCAGGATTCATTTGATTTGATTTGATCAGTTTGGCTTGTGTTTTCGGGGCAGGAGATTTTGCCGGATTGAAAATGACAATTTTCGAAGCATTTTAACGGTTTTATAAAGACAGGTAGAAGAAAATAATTTCAACTTGATTTCAGCATGAAAATCGTGTAGAATGCCGTTCGTTAAGTCGGCAGGGTTTTTCAGAATACTAATAATAAAGAAAAGGCCGACATAATCATTCGGAGAAGTACCCAAGCTGGCCGAAGGGGCTCCCCTGGAAAGGGAGTAGGTCGTTAATAGCGGCGCGAGGGTTCAAATCCCTCCTTCTCCGCTCGCGATAAAATTGAGTTATTGATAAATATGCCTTTCCACCGGTTAAAAAGCTGTGCCGATAACCGCCGGAAACTACCCCTTTCTTTAGAACCGAGTAATTCCGACAATCAGGAGACGGTGATAATGCAAAATAACTTGGACAAAACAGAAGATAATGCGGAAAGCGCTGCGAAGCAAACAATAACCGATTTGCTAAAAACAACATTTCGGCAAGTTTACAATAAAGAGCTGCCGCTGGATCATCTTATATTTTTGTACACTGCCGCTGCCGGTGTTTTTATGTCCATATTCGGACTCGGTTATAATATGCTGAAGGGTATAGGCATGTTTACATTGCCGGTACTCCTGGTATATCTCACGTTGAACATCTCAAGCACCTTATATAGTATCGTTAAAAAGCGCTGGTACGGAGCTGCCGTGATTGTTGTGGGCTCCTCCGTGTTCCTTTTAATTCCTTTTCTATGGTTCACAGCCGGCGGGGCGACCGGAACCACTGCCGCCATGATGTTTACGGGCGGTATATGTATAGCTATTGTTTTTAAAGGAGCGTTGCGCAACGTTATGCTGGCTATGGAAGCAATAATGTTGCTTGCCTTTATTGTGCTGGAATACCATTTCCCTGATATTGTCACACCGTATATCAACCGTACAGAGCATTATTCGGATTTGGCGTTCGGTCTGACCATGAGTTTTGTAGTCAATGCTGTTTTAGTTTACACGGTGATGGGGCAATATGTGAAGGCACGGGATGAAAAGACGCGCCTGGTTAGTCGCCTGGAGCGCCTCTCGCTGACTGATGCCCTGACCGGATTATATAATCGACGTTTTCTGGCAGCGAGTATTGACGATGAAATGCGCAAGGCATACGACACAGGCTCACGATTGACACTTTGCATCCTGGATATTGATCATTTCAAAGTAATAAACGATACTTACGGGCACGAGTACGGTGACGAAGTGCTGTTCAATATTGGGCAGATTATGCAGGCCAGTCTGACTGAAGGAGAGATTTTCGGCCGGTATGGCGGAGAAGAGTTTCTGGTGCTGTTTCCGGGAAAAACTCCGAGGGAGGCGCTGCCCAAAGTGCGGGCGCTTGGCAAGCATATAAGGACACATGGATGGAGCCATGGTGAGCCGGTCACGATTTCAGGCGGACTCAGCAAATATGTCAAGGGAATCTCTTATTCCGATTTTATAGACGCCGCAGACAAAAACCTTTATATTGCCAAACGAGAGGGACGGGACAGGATGATTTATCGTCGGCCGTCCTGAAAAAACATATCGTTATTTTCTCAGAAAATCGACAAAACCCGTTCAAAACCGCGTCTTAAAACAATTTGCCGGCGCAGCGCGGGTAAAGCGCCACATCCCTTATATTACTGATTCCCGTCAGAAACATTATAAGGCGCTCAAAGCCCAGACCGAAGCCCGAATGCTTCACGGAACCGAAGCGGCGAAGATCCAGATAGTTGCCGTAGTCCTCCTCATTCAGGCCCGTTTCATGAATGCGGCTCAGCAAAAGTTCCATGCGTTCCTCTCTCTGGCTGCCGCCTATCAGCTCTCCGATTCCCGGAACCAGCATATCAGCCGCGGCAACGGTTTTGCCGTCGTCATTCATCCGCATATAGAATGCCTTGATATCCTTCGGATAATCGTAAACAAATATCGGCTTGCCGTAAACCTTTTCGGTCAGGTAGCGTTCATGCTCCGTCTGCAAATCGCATCCCCATTCAACCTTATATTCAAACTCGTCGTTATGCGCTTGCAGCATGTCGACGGCCTTGCTGTAGCTGACCCGGGCAAAATCGGAATTCACAAGCAAAGACAAGCGTTCTATCAGGTCCGCATCATAGAAATTGTTGAAGAAGGCCATCTCCTCAGGGCAATGCTCCATAACGTATTTCACAACGTATTTGATCATTGCTTCTGCGATATCCATGTTTTCCTCCAGGTCGGCGAAAGCGATTTCCGGCTCCAGCATCCAGAATTCGGCCGCATGACGCTGAGTGTTGGAATTTTCCGCACGGAAGGTGGGTCCGAAAGTGTATACTTTGCCGAATGCCAGTGCAAAGCCTTCGGCCTCCAACTGGCCGGATACGGTCAGATAGGCTTCACAGCCGAAGAAATCCTGCGAAAAATCAACATCGCCTTCCTCGGTAAGCGGAGGGGAAAGCGGGTCAAGAGTAGTGACACGGAACATTTCTCCGGCGCCTTCGCAGTCACTGTCGGTGATGATGGGGGTGTGGATATAAACAAAACCGTTCTCATTGAAGAAGCTGTGAAGTGCGTAGGCTGCGGCGCTTCGCACTCTGAACACCGCGTTAAATGTGTTCGAGCGGGCCCGCAGATGCGGGATGGTACGCAGAAACTCAAGAGTATGCCGCTTCTTCTGGAGAGGGTAACCCGGGTCGCAGGTGCCCTCAATGATAATATTATCCGCACGGATTTCCAAGGGCTGCTTCGCATCCGGCGTCAGGACAACAGTGCCCTCAATCGTAACGGCAGTGCTGACGGAAAGGTTGGCAAGCTCTTTGAAATTATCAAATGCGGCCGCGTCAACAATAATCTGCAGATTACCGAAACAGCTGCCGTCATTAATCTCCAGAAAACCCACGTTTTTGGACTCTCTTGACGTTCTTACCCAGCCGGATACCAGCACTTTGCTGCCGTCGGCCGGCGTTTGTCGGAATAATTTGATGATTTCAGTTCTTTTCATAGCTTGTAACCTTCTTTCGTTTATGTTTAGGGAAATCCTTTCCTGGCAAAATTCCTTTTTGTTAAAATACAGCCTGTTTCCGCTTTTACTTCATGGCAGTTTGCAAAATCCGGCAGCGGGGCAGCCGGTCGGAGCAGCCGGCGAGAATATATAGTGGTTGGCCCAAGCCTACCTGCGGCCCTTTCGAATGGGCAGCAAAAGTCTGGTCTGGGCCTTGTATCTTCTGTAGCCCGGTTTGTTGCTCAGCCTGGACTCCGCCAAGGGAATGCTGACAAAAACGAACATCAGCGTATTCGACAGTGCTCCGTAAAACAAATGCCATTTGTTTGTATAGGTGAGGATTACCGTCAGGTAAATGGCCCACCAGAACAGGATTTCTCCTAAATAATTGGGATGGCGGGCATGCTTCCACATTCCGTAGCGGCAGCAGCCGGTGGCATATCCGTCCGCTACGTCTTTTTTCCACAGGGTCATATGGTAATCCGCGTATGCCTCCATGAACGCTGCAGATAAGGCAATAAAGAAAAACGGCAGACTGAATATGGAAAAATCGGCTTCAAAAGTAAAAGCCGAAATCACCGGCAGCATGCACGTGTAGACAATCATAGAGGGGAAAAGGTGTATCCCGAGGAAATTTATTACCGGGAAAAGCGGCCCCCATATGCGCCTGAATCTGATGTAGCGCCAGTCCTCATAACGCAGGCTGCGGAATCTGCTCACCCAGTTGAATGTCAGCCTCGCCCCCCAGACACAGATGGCAAAAATCAGCAGAAACCGGAGCAGGGTCAGTTTGGTGCCGAGCGCCATTCCGATAACGATAACAATGGGTTTTACGCTCCAGTATGGAGTGTAAATGGAGGAATTTGAGAAGATTGAGCTGAAAATAAACAAAATTATGGTTGCCACAATATCGGCCACCAGGATTTTTACCCATGGCTGGCCGTTCATAACGCTTGTTATCCAAACGCCGGTGACAGTAGCTGTTATATAAGCCAGAATAATCACGACAAAGCTGAATATTCTGTTTCGCTTAAGCCTTCTCATAAAGTGTTTGTCTCCAAAAGGTATGCCCGCAGGTTCCGGTAATTCTGAACAAGACACATAGACCCATCGGGCCTCAAAATTATCCTAAATTCTAACACATGTTATAAAATTTGTCATTTGTTTTATGTAATAAAACGAATTTCCTGCACAGCCCGGAAAACTTTGTGTTATAATAATCCGGACTATTTATCAGTTTGCGTTTCGAAGGACATTTCGGAGGGTATATGTTAGAACTTAAAAACGTTTCATTTGAGGTAAATGACGAGGACGTCAGCAAAGAAATCATTAAGGATGTAAGCTTTACCGTTGACAATAAAAAATTCATTGCAATCACCGGCCCGAACGGCGGCGGAAAGTCAACTCTGGCCAAATTGATTGCGGGGATATACAAGCCCATTGGCGGACGCATTTTTTTCAAGGGCGCGGATATAACCGACATGGGCATTACCGAAAGGGCCAAAGCCGGTATCGGATTTGCCTTCCAGCAGCCTGTGCGTTTCAAGGGAATACAGGTAAAGGACCTTATATCTTTTGCGGCGGGAAATGACATCACCATAGCAGGAGCCTGCGAGTACCTTTCCGAAGTGGGATTGTGCGCAAAGGATTATATATACAGAGATGTGGATGCGAGCCTGTCGGGGGGCGAGATTAAGAGAATAGAGATTGCCACTCTCCTTGCGCGGAAGCCCGGCCTGGCGGTGCTGGATGAGCCTGAGGCGGGCATCGACTTATGGAGTTTTTCCAATTTGATAAAAATTTTCGAAAAGATGCGTGCCGAGAGGGAGCGCTCGGTTATAGTCATTTCTCATCAGGAAAGAATATTGGAAATTGCGGACGAAATAGTTGTAATCAAAGACGGTCGGATTGTCGCTCAGGGAGTGAAGGACAGCATCCTGCCCGAACTCCTTTTGGGGACCAAGGGCTGTAAATTTTATCAGGACTAAAAGGCGGACCAAGAGGAGAATAAATGGACAGATTACAGGCGGATTTACTAAGGGAAGTGGCGGACCTTCACAGCGTGCCCGCGGGGGCATACAACATCCGGGCCAACGGAGTCCTGGACAGCCGGGGCACTACGGAAAACATCGATATTGTGACCAAGGGTGACCTGCCCGGCATCGATATTATTATCAAGCCGGGAACCAAAAATGAAAGCGTGCACATCCCCGTTATCATAAGCGAGTCGGGGCTGCGGGACATGGTGTACAACGATTTCTATATAGGCGAGGAGGCGGATGTGGTAATCGTGGCCGGCTGCGGAATTTACAACTGCGGCAATCAGGAAAGCAGGCACGACGGCATCCATACTTTCCATGTAGGAAAGAACGCCAAGGTAAAATACATTGAAAAACACTACGGAGCCGGAGACGGGGACGGAACAAACGTCATGAATCCCGCCACGATAGTTGAGGTGGAAGAGGGCGGCTGTATCGAGATGGAAACCACCCAGATTAAAGGGATCGATTCCACAGTCAGGGATACAAAGGCGGTGCTGAAGGGAGAAGGCGCCAAGCTGATTATCCGTGACAAGATAATGACCCACGGAAGGCAGCGGGCGGACGCCGTTTTCAGCGTTGATTTGGACGGCAGGGACAGCACCTGCGAGTTGGTTTCAAGGGCGGTTGCAAGAGACAACTCTTATCAGGGCTTTAAGGCAAAGATTACCGGGAATGCTCCTTGCGCATCTCACACGGAGTGCGACGCTATTATCATGGATAATGCGAAGATTTCCGCCTCGCCGGACATAGTGGCAAATGACCTGGATGCATCATTGATTCATGAGGCCGCAATAGGCAAAATTGCGGGCGAACAACTGATCAAGCTGATGACCCTCGGCATGAGCGAGAAGGAAGCGGAAGAGCAAATTATCGCAGGATTCCTGAAATAGAAAAAAGAGGGGCTGCCGGGGCAGCCCCTTAAGGATAAGCGGCCGCAGAATAAGGGACGTATAATGAATATTTACGCACAAAGAATCGAGAAAATCCGCAAGCTTATGGCAAAGGAAGGCATAGGTCTTTATTACATTCCCATGGATGACTGTCACGGCAGCGAGTACGTCGGGGACTATTTCCGATGCATTGAATTCGTAAGCGGCTTTACCGGCTCAGCCGGACAGGTGCTGATCAGCTCCGATAAGGCCTGGCTCTATGCCGACGGGAGATATTATGTGCAGGCGGAAAAACAGTTGCAAGGCAGCGGGATCGAGCTGATGAAGCTTGCGGCGCCGGGAGTTCCCGAGCCCGAGGAACTGATTGCCGAACAGATGACGCAGTTGCACCGGCAAGGACTCGGTTTCGGATTTGACGGCAGTGTGGTAAATGTCAGGCAGGCGGAAAGATTTGCGGAAAAAATATCCGCAGTCTCGGGTGTGCCGGCGCAAAAAATAATTTTCAACACCGGGCATGACCTTGCAGGCGAAGTATGGAAGGAAAGACCGGCACGAAAATTCACAGAAATAACATTATTTGATGTTAAATTTTCAGGTGAGGACACCCTCACGCGTCTGGCGCGTGTAAGGGCGAAAATCGAAGAGGAACTTGCGGGACGGAAAGATTACCTGTATATTCTCAGTTCTCTGGATGACATTGCCTGGATATTTAACATCAGGTCAAAGGACATACCCTGCAATCTCACCGTTGTTGCTTACTCGGCAATATATGCCGACAAGGCGATCTTGTTTGCCGGAGAAAACGCGGTAAATGACAACGTCCGCAAGCATCTTCGGAGTCAAGGCGTTGAGATCGGAATCTATTCCGACGACTGCATGAAGATGAAGCATGACGGCATTGTGGTTCTGGACCTTAACCGTACAAACACCGGCATTTATGACCATTACAGGGATGCGGGCTGTGAAATACGGAATATAAAGAATCCGTCAACCCTGATGAAGGGTATAAAAAACGACGTCGAGCTTGCCCATGCAAGGGCTGCCCTGCTAAGAGACAGCCTTTATGTTACAAAATTTATGTACCGGCTTAAGGAGCGGGCGAAGTCGGCCGGAAAAGGCAACCCCCTGACGAAGGATGACGGCACGGTACTTACGGAGCTTGATATTGACGGGATAATGGACGAGTACAGAACGGCGGATCCTCTTTATCTCGACAGGTCCTTTGAAACCATAGCCGCCTACGGGGGAAATGCGGCAATGATGCATTACCGGGCAATGCCGGACAGCTTCAGTGAAATAAGGGCGGAGGGCATGCTGCTTGTGGATTCCGGAGTCCAGTTCAACGACGGAACCACGGATATTACCAGGACTTTTATCCTCGGGGACATAAGCGAGGAAGAAAAAAAGGCCTTTACCCTGACCGCGGTATCCATGCTCAGGCTCCAGAACGCAAAATTTATTTCCGGCTGTACGGGAGAGAATCTTGACATCATAGCCCGTGAGCCGATGTGGGAGCGGGGCATGGACTATAAATGCGGCACCGGCCACGGTGTCGGTCATGTTCTGAACGTGCACGAAGGCCCCCATTCCATCAGGTGGAAAATTCCTCAGACCGGCCCCACGGCCGTGCTGGAGCCGGGGATGGTGGTGACTTGCGAGCCGGGAGTTTACAGGGAGGGGCGGTATGGAGTGCGCACGGAAAACGAGGTTTTCGTGAAGCATTTCATGGACAGCGAGGACGGAACATTCCTTTGTTTCGAACCGATGACATACATTCCCATTGATCTTGACGGAATAGATACCGCTTATATGAGCGAAAATGATATAAAGCTATTAAATGAATATCATAAAGAGGTATTTGACAAACTCTCGCCGTACCTTTCGGGTGATGAGCTGAAGCGGCTTGGAGAGTATACAAGGGAGGTTTGATTTCGTGGAAATCAAAAGACTGTTGTTTATTTATAATCCGAAGTCCGGAAGAGGCCTGATAACAGCTTATCTTCCGGAAATTCTGAAGATATTTGACAGAGCAGGCTACATGATTACTCTTTATCGTACAAGATACCCCGGAGACGGGGTGGCCATTGTCGCAAGCGAAGGGACCGATTATGATCTTATTGTCTGTGCGGGCGGCGACGGTACGCTGAACGGAGTTGTTACCGGGTTGATGAGTGTTGAGCCGGAACAAAGACCGTGTGTCGGTTTTATTCCCGCCGGTTCAACCAATGACAGCAGGGGCAATTACAATCTGCCGAGCAATATCCCGCATGCCGCAAGGATTGCGGTGAACGGGACACCCTTTGCCACGGATGTGGGAACCTGCAATGACAAATATTTTTCTTACGTCACTTCCTTCGGGAAACTTTCGGCGGTATCCTGCTTTACCCCTCAGTCCGCAAAGAACGTGCTGGGACGGACAGCATACCTGACCGAAGGTATCAAAGTGCTTATGAAGATGCCGACGCATTCCGTGAAGATAACCCATGACGGCGGGGAAATCAGCGGAGAGTATTTATTGGGAGTTGTTACAAATGCCCTCAGAGTCGGCGGATTTGCCAATATAATGGGGCGGGACGTGGATTTGCAGGACGGAATCTTTGAAATAATGTTAATAAAGAGACCGGAGGATCTTGCCGAATTCTATATGGAAATAGAAGCCGTTTTACTTTCCGACAACAATACGCATCCCGCAATTGAGGAGGGACTGGTTACAAGATTCAAATCAAGCCGGCTGACCTTTGAGTCGAACGAGGACCTGCAGTGGGTTGTGGACGGAGAGGACGCAGGGCGCCACAAAAGGGTTGATGTGACAAATATCAATCGCGCCGTTCGGATAATGACGGGTCCCGTAAAAAAGATTCAGACAATGGTGCTTCGCGACATCGATTGAAAATTTCATAATGATTGGTTGACAAAATGCTCCTTTGGATTTATTCTTTAACAAGGATACTTCTTTAGGAGTATTTTTTGAGAACAAGATATTTATATGGAATCGGAGGAGCGAAATATGGGAAATATTCCGTTGTATCATGGTTCTGAAAAGATTATCAGCAACCCGTCAATTACAATGGGAGTGCTGTATAATGACTTCGGTCCGGGGTTTTACTGCACCCGGGACCCTGAGGAGGCTGCACGCTGGGCATGCCACCGGTCATCCTCCGGCTTTGTCAACGAGTACATTGCGGAAACGGACGGCCTTAATGTGCTGGATCTTTCCTCAAAGGGGATGACTCTGCTTCACTGGCTTGCCGTTGTTCTGACAAACAGGGCTTTCAGGATTACATCGCCGAATGCGGACAGGTTTATCAATCACTTGAATATATTCTTCAGGACGGATGCGGAAAATGCGGATATAATCGTCGGACAGAGGTGTGATGACTCATACTTTTCCTTTGTCAGGATGTTCCTGGACGGGCGCCTGTCTTACGAGCGCCTGAAGGATGCCATGGCCGGCGCGGCCCGGCAGACGGTTATCAGATCCGAGGCGGCCTTTGAAAGAATAAGGTTTGTCTCCTGCAGCCTGGCAGATGCGGACATTCATTATCCGAAAAGAAAGGCGACCGATGATGCCGTAAGGGAGCGGATTTTTTCAGCAGCTGAAAGACCGGGTGACCTGTACATGCATTCAATTATCAGGGAGGAGGTAATGCCTGATGATCCCCGCTTATGATAAAATTTTTCTTGATGATGCGATGAACAGTCTCGGGGAGGCCCTTGACTACGTTTCAAATGCCTGCCAGATGGACGTGAATATTTTCATGGACATGTTTATTGCCGGCGGATATGCGAAAAGGTTCGGAGAAGGGGAAAGTGCTGTGGTTTCAGGCGTTTCCGGGACCGAACTGGCCAGAAAGGTCATGTTCGAGTGCGGGCTGGAAATAGCCTTTCCCGATGCCCTTACCGATTATGAGGGAGTTTCCTATGAATACTGCGTAGGACAGCTTTTAGCCTACATGCAGTGGTATACCGGCAGGAGTTTTGCCAATATATTGAGTCATGTGGAGTTGAAGGAATTCATAGAGCCCGCCCGGGATTTTGCCCTTGGATTTGAGGGGAAAAGGACTCAGATTGCGGACAAGCTGAAGCTGAAATTTGCCGAACCGGTGAGGCTGCAAAGGATGAGGAAGCGATGCGGCCTTTCCCAGAAGCAGCTGGCGGATGCGGCGGATGTAAATATCCGTACCCTCCAGCAGTATGAAATAAAGTCCAAGGATATCAATAAGGCGGCGGCAGTTACCGTGCTGGAGCTTGCCCGGGTAATGGGCTGCAGCCTTGTAGAACTGATGGAGTATGATGATGAGTAGTGATAATAAACCCGATGAAGTCCGGGAACCGGAAAGCAGGAAGAAAAAAATTAAAAAAGAAGCCGTTGAGTGGCTTAAGACAATCGGCATCGCTTTGGTGGCAGCTCTGATAATCAATTATCTGATAATCATCAATTCCGTGGTTCCTTCAGGCTCCATGGAAGAGACAATAATGGCCGGCAGCAGAATGTTCGGCTTCCGGCTGTCATACATATTCAGCAACCCGGAGCGGGGCGACATTATTATTTTCCGCTATCCCGATGACAAGAGGCAAATCTATGTCAAAAGGGTAATAGGCCTGCCCGGAGAGACTCTTGAAATAATTCAGGGAGTGACCTATATTGACGGGGAGCCCCTTGAAGAGCCGTATCTTAAGGAGGAAGTTAAACCGGAGGACTTGGGTCCATATGAAATTCCGGAGGACTCATACTTCGTAATGGGAGACAACCGGAATTATTCCCGAGATTCCCGCAGGTGGAACAACACCTATGTAAGCAAAAAGGCCATTCAGGGCAAGGCGCTGCTGTGCTACTGGCCCTTCAGCAGATTCGGAGTTTTGGAATAGAAAATGATAAGGACTGATTCAAGAAAAGTTCGTCCGGGGGACACGTTTGTCGCTCTGGACGGAATAAAGGGAAACGGAGCCGATTATATTGACAGCGCCGTTGCCAAGGGCGCCGCAAGGATTGTGTGTAAGACGGGCACCTGCCTAAATGAGGCTGCAAATGCCGAGGTTATCCATGTCCCGGACACAAGGGCGTATCTTGAAGAGATCCTTGTGAAGGAATATGGGGACATTGTTGCCGGAATGACATTGATAGGTGTTACCGGCACCAACGGAAAAACCACTACCTGTCATTTAATCAGCCGTCTGTTGAACGACATGGGCATGAAATGCGCCTGCATCGGCACCATAGGTTTTTTTATGGGCGAAAAGATCCGCGATTTACCCAACACCTCCGTGGACATATGTGATTTATACGGATTGCTTATTGAAGCCCGTGAGGCGGGCTTCGATTACGTTGTGCTTGAGGCATCGAGCCAGGGGCTGGACATGGGCAGGCTGAACACTGTGAAGTTTGATATTGCCGTTTTTACCAACCTTACCGAGGATCATCTTGACTACCATATGACTATGGAGGATTATGCCCGGGCAAAGCAGAGGCTTTTTGAAAAGGTCAGGGAGGGCGGCAGCCTGATTATCAACGGGGATGACCCGTATACGGACTATTTTCTGCCGCGGGAAATGTCCGCGCGGGGCTGCAGGACAGCGCCGGGCAGCAAGGTAATCACCTACGGCTTCGGCGATTTTGATTATAAAATAAAAGATTTCGGCGGCACGGAATTGACAAGTCTGAAATATGAATACCGGGGCAGAGAGCATACTTTGAATGTCCGGCTTATAGGACGCCACAATATGTATAATCTCATTGCCTGCATCGCGGCGGCAAAAGAGCTGGGGAATGCTGATGAGGACATTGCGGCGGCAGCAAAAAACCTTGTGCCGCCCGACGGCCGCATGGAAAGAATCCTCCATAAGGGGGCAAATATTGTTATTGACTATGCCCACACTTCCGATGCGATGGAGAAAATCATCGAAACCACCCGGACATTTACTGAGGGGAACATTTACGTTGTATTTGGTTGTACAGGTGACAGAGAGAGGGAAAAACGCCCGATAATGACGCAGATTGCCCTGCAAGGAAGCGCCTTTGCAATAATAACCGTTGATGATATCCACGGAGAAGACCCCGAACAAATTTTCGGGGATATGCTGGAGGGGAATACCCTGAACAATTATGAAGTCTGTCCCGACCGGCGAAAGGCAATTGAAAAGGGCATGGCTTTGTTAAGAGAGGGAGATACACTGTTGATTTTAGGCAAGGGTCATGAGATGTTCATCGCGGTTGACACCGGGGACATCCCCCACAATGACAAGCAGGCGGTATTGGAGATTATTGCGGGAAATACGGAGGGATAATTGGCACTCAAGTTCGAATATGACTTTGATGATAACAGAGATGAGCACATTTCTTCGGAAGAATTTCTTTTAGACGAGCGGAAAGAAAGAAAAAAAGTCCGGAAGAGTGAAAGAGAAAAAAAACACTACAAATTTTCCGATAAGGACATTTCCGGACGGGGCGTCGTGTCTACAACTCTTGCGGTCATTGCATTGATAGCCCTGATCGGCTCGCTTGTGCTTTCAGTGATGGCGGGCGGCGAAGGAGGCCAAGCAGTCGGCATCCTTGCGGGAATCAGTTTTGCGTGCTCGCTGCTCGGAATAATAATCGGGCTGCTTGCCTTCCGGCAGACGGAGGTTTTTCTGGGCATCGCCTGGATAGGTCTTATTTTCAGCGGGTGCGTCTGGGTGCTTGTTGATATTTTAATTATTATGGGCATGTAGGTGTTTGCTTAAGGGCAGTATTTGCCTGAAGAAAAAATAATTTATATAAAAGTGACAAAAAAACATTGTTCAATATGTTCACTGCGCCTATTTTTGTGTCTGTCATTTGACTTTATTCCCTTAAAAAAGTAAAATTATGCTAAACTGGAAACGAGTTTTTTCCGTTTCGGTACATAATGAAAAGGGGGATTTTTTATGGACATTTTAAGACGCAACAGAGGACCGGTGAGCAAAGCCCGTCGCATCATAAGCATTGCGGCAATAGCACTTGTGCTTTCAGCAATGTACGCGATGAGTGTTTTTGCCGCCAATATTGACAAAGATTTTTTCTTTGGTAAAATCTACAGCTTTGTTCCACCGATCGTCGCTATCGTTCTTGCACTTATCACTAAGGAAGTTTATTCATCATTATTCATCGGTATCCTTGTAGGCGGCCTTTTCTACTCGGGTTTCAGCTTTGAGGGTACAATGAACCATGTGTTCGTTGAGGGATTTGTAGGAGCCCTTTCCGACAGTTGGAATGTCGGTATACTTATTTTCCTTGTAATTTTAGGCGCAATGGTTGCCCTTATGAACAAGGCGGGCGGAAGCGCCGCATTCGGACGCTGGGCCGCAAAGAAGATTAAGACGAGGGCAGGCGCACAGGCCGCAACCATTATTCTGGGAATGCTGATTTTCGTGGACGACTATTTCAACTGCCTGACGGTTGGTTCCGTTATGCGTCCCGTCAGCGACAGCGCAGGGGTTTCAAGGGCGAAATTAGCGTATTTGATTGATGCCACCGCAGCCCCTGTATGTATTATTGCTCCGATATCGTCCTGGGCGGCAGCTGTTTCCGGGTATGTCGGAGAAGGACAGGGCATTACGGCGTTTATCCGCAGTATTCCGTTCAACTTTTACGCAATTCTGACCATTGTAATGATGTTCTTCCTGCTTATCTTCAAGCTTGAATACGGTCCGATGAAGAAGCATGAAGACGCCGCCAAGGCCGGCGATATCTTCAACGGCAAGAATCCGTATGCTAATGAGAAAGAGGAAGAGGTTAATCCCAAGGGCAGGGTTGCAGATCTTATAATCCCTGTTATTTTGCTTATTGCTTTCTGCGTTACCGGCCTTGTATACACCGGAGGAATCTTTGAGGGCGCAAACATTGTTGAGGCATTCTCCAACTCCGATGCTTCCGTAGGCTTGATGCTCGGCGGTGCTATTGCCCTGGTTATCACGGTTATTTATTACCTTATCAGGCGCGTGCTCTCCTTTAAGGAGTGCATGGATTCCCTTCCCGAGGGCTTCAAAGCAATGGTTCCCGCAATTCTCATCCTGACTTTTGCATGGACCCTGAAAATCATGACAGACTCCCTTGGCTCAACAGAGTTTGTAGAGTCGATTATGGCAGGCGCAGGCGGATGGGCGGCGCTGCTTCCGGCACTTACCTTTGTTCTTGCATGTGTTATCGCTTTCGCGACGGGAACCTCATGGGGAACCTTTGGTATTCTTATTCCGATTACCCTTGCAGTCTTCCCGCTTGACCATCCTCTTGGCCCTGTCTGTATGTCGGCAGCCATGGCGGGAGCTGTTTTCGGCGACCACTGTTCACCTATTTCAGATACCACCATTATGTCATCTGCAGGAGCGCAGTGTGATCACATTTCTCACGTTAATACCCAGATGCCGTATGCACTTACGGTTGCGGTTGTCAGCCTTGTTACCTACATTATTGCCGGCTTCATCCCGAAGTCATATATAGTATTGCCGATAGGCATTGTTCTGATGATTCTTCTTTTGTTCGTAATTAAGAAGATACAGCAGGCAAGGGAAAAGAAGGCTTAATTAACGGCTTTCAGTTGAAGTTTTTTAAAAGAGGCGGCGCGCCGGAAGGCGAGCCGCCTCTTTTTGGTATGATGAGCGTGGGCGGACTCTCATAGGCAGGGAACGGCATTATTTTGAATAGTGTAAAGCAAAAATACTTGACAAGCCGCGCGGAACGGGTTATTCTTTTCTTCGCTATGGAAGATTTTGTAAAACAGGCACTATTATATGATTTCTACGGGGACTTGCTGACGGAACATCAGCGAAGCGTTTACAGTGCTTACGTGCTGGAAAATCTGTCCATCAGTGAAATCGCAAGAGAGGCCGGCATCAGCCGTCAGGGAGTGCACGATATGTTAAAGAGATGCAACGGCATTCTGGAAGAATACGAGAGGAAGCTGCAGCTTGTCGAGCGCTTTATTAAAATAAAGGACAGGGTGCGACTCATCGCCGACGCCAAGGACCTTGAAGAGGCAAGAAATATCTCAAACGGAATAATGGAGTTGTTGTAAATAATGGCATTTGAGAGCTTAACGGAAAAACTACAAAATGTATTTAAAAAGCTCCGGGGCAAGGGCCTTCTGACGGAGGCCGATATCGACGCGACGTTGAAAGAAGTTAAAATGGCGTTGCTTGAGGCTGACGTTAACTTCAAGGTGGTAAAGCAGTTTAACGCCGCCGTCAAGGAAAGGTCAATAGGCGAGGAGGTCATGTCCAGCCTGACCCCCGGTCATATGGTCATTAAAATAGTAAATGAAGAGCTGACCGAGGTTCTCGGAGGAGAACCGGCTCGACTTGAATTTGAGCCCGGCATCGCAAAAACCGTCATCATGATGGTGGGACTTCAGGGCTCAGGCAAGACCACCACCGCCGCCAAGCTTGCGGGCAAGCTCAGGGAAGAAGGGAAAAGACCGCTGCTTGTAGCGTGCGACGTTTACAGACCCGCTGCCATACAGCAGCTGAAGGTGAATGGTGAGAAAGCAGGCGTTCCGGTATTTTCCGCCCCCGAGGGGACAAGGCCGGCGGATATTGCCGCGGATGCAATGGAACACGCCCGAGCCAACAACAAAAACGTAGTTATTATAGATACCGCCGGACGGCTTCAGATTGACGAGGACATGATGGCGGAACTTGAAGAAATCAAGGTAGCCGCAGGTGTCGGCAAAACGCTCTTGGTGGTGGATGCCATGACCGGCCAGGACGCGGTAAACATCGCCGGCGGCTTCAATGAACGGATCGGCGTGGACGGCATTGTGCTGACCAAGCTGGACGGTGATACCAGGGGCGGCGCGGCCATTTCCGTAAGGAGCGTTACGGGAGTCCCCATCCTTTATGCGGGCATGGGAGAGAGGCTGTCTGATTTGGAGCGATTCTATCCCGACCGCATGGCTTCAAGAATCTTGGGCATGGGAGACGTGCTGAGCCTGATTGAAAAAGCTCAGGCCCAAATAGATGAAGATGAAGCCATAGAGATGCAGGAACGCCTGAAGAAGAACTCCTTTACTTTTGATGATTATCTTTTCTCTATGGAGCAGATGCGCAACATGGGCGGCCTGGCTTCAGTGCTCAAAATGATGCCCGGCATGGGCCTTAAGATAGACGAATCCATGATGCCCGATGAGAAAAAACTGTCCCGCATCGAGGCGATAATCAAGTCGATGACACCTAAAGAGAGGGCCAATTCCAAGTTGCTGAATCCCTCAAGGAAAATGAGAATCGCCAAAGGTGCGGGTGTGGAAATTGCGGAGGTTAACCGCCTGGTTAAGCAGTTTGAGGAAGCAAAGAAGCTGATGAAGCAATATGGCGGGAAGAAAGGCCGCGGCGGTCTGACGGGAGTCTTGGGCGGCATGAAGGGAATGAGGTTTTAGGGCATTTTCGCTTAAATCGGTATAATAATGGCATGACCATTAGTATAAATATTATTTAACAGATGAGGTAAAAAATGGCAGTTAAAATCAGATTAAGAAGAATGGGCAAGAAGAAAGCTCCGTTCTACAGGATTATCGTGGCAGACGGTCGTTCGCCGCGCGACGGAGCATTCATTGAGGAGATCGGTACATACGATCCCAATCAGGAGCCCGGCGCTGTAGTTATCGACAAGGAGGCAGCTCAGAAATGGCTCAAGAACGGCGCTCAGCCCACAGCGGTTATTGCCAGACTGTTCAAGAGCGAGGGCATTGAAAAATAAGAAAGGGTCAGCATGAAAGATTTAGTAGAAGTAATTGCTAAGGCTCTTGTTGATTTGCCTGATGAAGTGTTGGTGACTGAGAGAGTAGAGGATGACGGTACCATTGTCATTGAACTGCGTGTTGCCGATGAGGATATGGGCAAGGTAATCGGCAAGAAGGGCCGCATAGCTAAATCCATCAGGACAGTTGTCAGGACTGTTGCTGTAAAGCAGAACAAAAAGGTTGTTGTGGACATCGTTGACAAAGAATAATCCGCACACAGGGAAGCCCTTCTGGGCGTATGGCTGAAAATGGAACAGTTTTTAAGAATAGGTGTCATAACAAGCGCTCACGGACTGAAAGGGGAGGTTAAGGTGTATCCTACCACCGACTCTTTGAACCGCTTTAAGGAGATCCGACGGGTCATTTTGAAAACGGCAAAGGGGGATATTGAAACCGAAATAACAGGGGTCAAATTTTTCAAAAACCGCGCCATTGTTAAATTTTCGGTCTTCGATGACGTGGAGCAGGTTAAGAACCTGCACGGAACAGATGTGATGATTCATCGGGAAGACGGTCAGAAGCTTGCCGAGGGTGAATATTACATCGCAGACCTCATAGGCTGCAGGGTCGTGACCGAGGAGGGCATGCCTCTGGGCCGGGTGAAGGATGTCCTTCAGACAGGGGCAAATGACGTCTACGTAGTGGACACCTCCGCAGAGGATACATCTGTCGGGGGAAAGGCAAACGAACTGTTGCTTCCGGTTATTCCCGACTGCATCAAGAGTGTTGATATTGAAAATGCTCTGATTACCGTTCACCTTATGGAGGGACTGGTGTGAATTTTTACATACTTACACTTTTTCCGGAAATGATTGAAAGCGGGCTGGGCACAAGTATCATAGGCCGGGCGGCCGACGCCGGCCTGCTTTATATCGAAGCGGTCAATATCAGGGATTTCACGAATGACCCGCACCGGCATGTGGACGATTACCCTTACGGAGGCGGGGCAGGCATGGTAATACAGGCTCAGCCGGTCTTTGACTGCTTTACGCACGTTTGTGAGAAGATAAAGGCGGATAGCCCCGCAAGTGATACAAAACCGAGGGTAATTTACACATCTCCGGCGGGCAGGATGTTTAATCAGGAAATGGCCCGGGAACTTGCAGGTGAAGAAAACCTGATTATCCTGTGCGGCCATTATGAGGGCGTGGACCAGAGGGCCCTTGACTTAATCGGAGCGGAGGATGTGTCAATCGGTGATTATGTGCTTACCGGAGGAGAGCTTGCCTCAATGGTGATAGTGGATGCCGTAAGCCGTATGGTGCCGGGTGTCCTGACCAATGAAGAATCGGGGAAGGATGAGAGTTTTTCGGACAGAAGACCTTCCGAAGAGTTTACAAAAAAGGCGCGCAGGGAGATTTACGGAAATCTGCTCGAAAAGGATAAAATAAAGCTTCTTGAACATCCCCAGTACACCCGTCCGGAGGAGTTTATGGGAATGAGGGTTCCGGAGGTGCTGCTTTCCGGCCACCATGTCAACATAGAAAAGTGGCGCAGGCAGCAGTCCGTTGAAAGAACCAGACGCCGTCGTCCGGATTTGTTAAATTAAAAGATTTATGTTCTGACGATAACATAGCAAGGCAAAAAAGAAAAGGCCGCTGCACTGATTGGTGCGACGGCCCCTTTTTCGTTATGCGACGGTATCCGGTTCGGTCAGGTTCCGAATCCACTTATTATATTGCCTTACCCTGATGAAAGCGGGGATGCATTTAATAAACTGCTCGCTTTGAATAAAAATTACAATCCACTCAGGCCCCAAGCGCCACCAGTAAACCGCCATGAATGCAAGGGGGATTGAGATTCCCCACATGACGATAATATTGGTCAGAGCGGGGAATCTGGTATCGCCGCCCGCCCTGATGGTGCCGAAGAGCACGGGATGCTCATAAGCCATTGACAGTATAATGAAGCACATAATAATCAGCATATTGTTGGTCAGGCGTGTGGCCTCCGGGGTCAGGTCGTACATACTGATGATGGGTTTTCGCAATATGAAAAGGAGCCCTCCCAAAATCACGCCTATCCCGAGGCCGAGAACCTCGATGGTCCTTGCTCCCTGGCGGGTTTTTGTATAGTTTTTCTCACCGATTGTTTTCCCGATGATAACTCCGGCCGCGGTGCTCATTGCCTGAGCAAATACTTTCAGCAGCTGGTAATAGGTGCTTGTGACGGAATTGGCCGCGATGGAGTCGGTCGACAGCTTGCCCAGCAAAGCACCCTGAATAGGGGTTGCAATAGCCCATGCAATGCCCGCAGGTGCCACTACTATTGCAACCTTAAAATAGCTTTTGACAAGGGTCTTATCGAATTTTAAAAAGTCGGATTGGAAAAAATGCAGTTTCTTGTCAATTTTCCATATGTAAAACAGCAGCACCAGCAATTCGACAATTCTGGCAATCAGGGTGGCAATCGCCGCGCCCGCAATCCCCATCTCCGGGAATCCCCAATTGCCGAAGATAAGCAGATAGTTCAGGCATACGTTGATGACCAGCGATATGCAGGAAATGATAAAGGCAATATTGACGGTTTCCACGTTCCTAAGCAGCGTCATCAGCATAAAGGAGATCGCGTACGGAATGAAGGTGAATTTTATTATGTTCAGGTAGGCAACCCCTTGGACGCTGACCTCGGCGGACGAGGTAAAAATACTAAGCAGCCGGGCGGGCATACAGGCGGCAATTATTGTAAAGATCATACTGAAAGAGAATTCTATGGTCAGCTCGATTCCGCCCAACTTGTTTATTGACCGGATGTCCTTTTTGCCCCAGTATTGGGCCGCCAGTACGGAGAAGGCAATTCCGAAATTCCAGCAGAAGGCATTTACCATAAAGAAAATCTGATTAACACAGGCGGCGCCGGACAGTTGCGCCTGTCCGTAGGAGCCGAGCATCAGGTTGTCGGCCATGTTTACACCGTAGTTAATCAGGTTCTGAAAGGCAACTACAATCATTATGCGGAAAAGAGACTTAAAAAACTGAGGGTCCTTTACGAAGTAGGACTCCTTGGAAGCTGAAGCGGTTTTCATGTTTTCACCTCGATTTTTGTAGATTATAACAAGTATTGCGGTAATAAGAAACCTTTTTTTGCAATAATAACGCATCATATATGGCGTATACGACCCGTCTTCCAGGACACAAAATTTTAATGAAAGAAAGCGCGATTAGCAGTTGACATTAGTGAGTGCTAATGGTAATATAATGTCAACGATTAGCACTCACGCTTAACGAGTGCTAACACGCAAAGACAGTCCCATATGACACTTTCAGGAGAGAGCCATGGAACTAGATGAGAGAAAAAAGAAAATACTCAAGGCCGTTATCAAGAATTACCTGGATACCGGAGAGCCGGTGGGCAGCAGAACCATTTCAAAATACGGAGATTTCAATCTGAGTCCGGCGACCATACGCAACGAGATGGCCGATTTGGAGGAAATGGG
Organism: Lachnospiraceae bacterium; assembly: GCA_050944475.1. Classification (GTDB taxonomy): domain Bacteria; phylum Bacillota; class Clostridia; order Lachnospirales; family Lachnospiraceae; genus RGIG5612. The sequence continues at coordinate 130,580 of JBMNRD010000001.1, read as the reverse complement.
CTATATTTTCCAGCCATATACCTCGGCGGGAAGAATTCCCACGGATGCGGGCTACAGGCTCTATGTGGATGATATGCTTGCCAAAAAATCCCGGGATTCGGATTCCAAGGCGGATAACATTGACAGGCTGCAGGATATCATGGATAAAAGGATGGACCGCATCGAAGAGGTTCTGAAGGATATGGCCAAGATGCTGGCGTCCAATACCAACTATACATCCGTGGTCAGCATGCCTCATGCCGGCAGAAACAGGCTGAAGTTTGTTCAGCTGACCCGGGTTGAGGAGGGAAAGCTGCTTTGCACCGCAGTCCTTGAGGGAAATATTGTTAAGAACAAGATGATTAAGACGGAGACATCTCTTGAGCAGGAGACAGTGCTTGCGCTGAATATTCTTTTCAATAACACCTTAAGCGGGAAGACTCTTGCGGAAATCAATTTTGATATGGCCGCTCATATGGCCGGACAGCTGCCTGAGAAGACGCAGCTCATCACGGACATTATCAATACAATAGTAGGTGCCATAGGGGCACAGGACGGCATAGAAATATTTACCAGCGGTGCCACCAATATATTCAGGTATCCGGAGCTTAGTGACAAGAGCAGTGCCAGCGAGCTTATATCCACACTGGAAGAGAAAGAACTTTTGGGCAATCTTTTGGTGGATGATATAAAGTCCAGCGGCTCTACAACGGGAATCCAGGTCTATATCGGCAAGGAAACGGAAGTCAGCGCCATGAAAGACTGCTCTCTGGTTACCGCAACCTATGAATTTGAAGAGGGCGTGTATGGGAAAATAGGCATTATCGGCCCCAAGAGAATGGATTATGAAAAGGTTCTGGACGCGCTGAAGGAAGTGACCAGCAGCCTTGATGCGAAATATATGTCTAAAGACAGTGATGAAAGGCAGGAGCAGAAAAAATGACTGAAAAAAAGAAAACCATTGAATCCGTCAAAGATATGAAGAAAGAACAAGCCGCTGAAGGCACGGCCATGAAGCAAGATCCGGAGGACACGGCAGCGGAGCAGGGCGCAGAGGACACGTCAGCAAAGCAAGCCGTAGAGAACACGGCAACGGAGCAGGGCGCAGAGGACACGACAACGAAGCAAGCTGCAGAGGAACCGGCCGACGAGACAGCCGGGGAGAAAAAAGAGCGTGACCTGAGCTGGACCAGGAGGGCCAAGGAAAAGGCAAAAAAAGCGGAGGAAGACAAGACCGCGGCCCTGATAGCGGAGGCAAACGACAAATATACCAGACTGTTTGCAGAATTCGATAATTTCCGCAAGCGTTCCGAAAAAGAAAAATCCGCAATGTTTTCCATGGGCGCCCGGGATGTTATAGAGAAGATTCTCATCGTGGTTGACAGTTTTGAAAGGGGCTTGGCAACGGTGAGCGAGGAGGAAAAGGAAAATCCGTTTGTTGTGGGAATGGACAAAGTTTACAAGCAGCTGATGCAGACACTGTCTGACCTGGGTGTAACTCCCATAGAGGCGGTCGGATGTGAGTTCAATCCCGATTTCCATAATGCGGTAATGCACGTGGAGGAGGGAGAGACAGCCGGAGAGAATATCATCGTTGAAGAATTCCAAAAGGGTTACATGTACAAGGATACGGTAGTCAGATTCAGCATGGTGAAGGTAGCAAATTAAAATTAACGAAAGCATTTTCGATAAAATAGACATTACCAGATTTCAGAAGGAAAATAAAAATGGCAAAGATTATAGGAATTGATTTAGGAACAACCAACTCATGCGTGGCGGTTATGGAGGGCGGGAAGCCCGTGATTATCGCAAACGCGGAAGGAGCAAGGACCACACCGTCGGTTGTGGCATTTACAAAAAACGGGGAGAGGCTTGTCGGTGAGCCGGCAAAGCGTCAGGCGGTAACCAATGCAGACAAGACCGTTTCCTCTATCAAAAGGGAGATGGGCTCCAACCATCGTGTAACCATCGATGGAAAGTCCTATTCCCCGCAGGAGATTTCAGCTATGATTCTTCAGAAGATGAAGGCTGACGCTGAAGCGTATTTGGGTGAGAAGGTGACGCAGGCGGTTATTACCGTTCCCGCATACTTCAACGATGCCCAGAGGCAGGCTACCAAGGACGCAGGCAAGATTGCCGGTCTTGAGGTTGAGCGTATTATCAACGAGCCTACCGCAGCGGCCCTTGCCTACGGACTTGATAATGAAAAAGAACAGAAAATCATGGTTTACGATTTGGGCGGCGGCACTTTCGACGTTTCCGTTATCGAAATCGGCGACGGCGTAATCGAGGTTCTTGCAACCGCGGGAAACAACAAGCTCGGAGGCGATGACTTCGATAAGAGAGTTACCGACTACATTATTGCACAGTTCAAGGGCCAGGAGGGCATTGACTTAGGCGCTGATAAAATGGCTCTTCAAAGAATCAGGGAGGCGGCGGAGAAGGCAAAGAAAGAGCTTTCAACCTCAACAACAACCAATATCAACCTGCCCTTCATTACCGCAACTTCCGAGGGTCCCAAGCATCTTGACATGGACCTTACAAGGGCCAAATTTGACGAGCTGACTCATGACTTGATTGAAATGACCGCTACACCGGTGCAGAGCGCACTGAAGGATGCAGGCATTACAGCCTCGGAGCTTGGCAAGGTTCTCCTTGTAGGCGGCTCGACACGTATTCCCGCAGTACAGGAAAAGGTTAAGCAGTTGACCGGGCAGGAGCCTTCTAAGACGCTTAATCCGGACGAGTGCGTAGCCATCGGAGCTTCGATTCAGGGCGGCAAGCTCGCAGGTGATGCGGGTGCGGGCGACGTGCTTCTTCTTGACGTTACCCCGCTTTCACTGAGCATCGAGACCCTTGGCGGCGTAGCAACAAGGCTTATCGAGAGAAATACCACAATTCCCACAAAGAAGAGTCAGGTATTCTCGACGGCGGCAGACAATCAGAGCGCAGTTGATATCCACGTGGTACAGGGCGAGAGGCAGTTCGCTCGTGACAATAAGACACTCGGCCAGTTCAGACTTGACGGCATCGCTCCCGCTCCGCGCGGAATTCCGCAGATCGAGGTTACATTTGATATCGATGCAAACGGTATCGTAAATGTTTCAGCCAAGGACCTCGGAACCGGTGCGGAGCAGCACATCACTATCACGGCCGGCTCCAATATGTCGGATGACGAGATTGAGAAGGCGGTAAGGGAAGCTGCCGAGTTTGAGGCTCAGGACAGGGCGCGGAAGGAAGGCATCGACGCAAGAAATGAAGCCGACTCCCTTGTGGTTCAGGTTGAGAAGGCTCTTGCCGAGGCGGGCGACAAGCTTGAACCCGCTGACAAGACCCAGGTTGAAAACGACCTTGCAACATTAAAGGCGCTGATCGGCGATCCGAATGCCGAGCTTTCATCAGAGCAGGTTGCAAGCATCAAGTCCGCCAAGGAAACATTGATGAACAGCTCACAGAAAGTATTTACCAAGATGTATGAGCAGGCCCAGACTGCCGCAGGTACACAGGGCGGCGCGAACGACAGCAATGACAGCAATGACAGTCAAAACGCTCCCGAAGAGGACGTGGTAGACGGAGATTTCAAGGAAATCTGATTGCAGACATCGATAAGAAAATAAGATATATCATTGACAGGTGAAGGGCCTTGAAAAGCCCTTCACCTACAGTTACGCAAAGCCGGCTTTGCCGGAGACATATTTAAAGACTATCAAGGAAGAACAATGGCAAATAAAAGAGACTATTACGAGGTTCTGGGAGTTGACAGAAACGCAGATCAGGACACGATAAAAAAAGCATATAGGCAGCTGGCAAAGAAGTATCATCCGGACGCCAATCCGGGGGATGCCGATACCGAAGCAAAGTTTAAGGAGGCCTCCGAGGCCTACGGCGTATTGAGTGATGCGGAAAAAAAGGCTCAGTACGACCGTTTGGGACATAGCGCCTTTGAAAACGGGGACTTCGGGGGATTCAGCTACCAAAACATGAATATGGAGGACATTTTCAGCAGTTTCAGCGACATCTTCGGAGGAATGTTCGGAGGGAGCGGCAGAAGGAGAAGTTCTACCGGTCCCATGAAAGGGGCAAATGTACGCGTCTCAATCCGAATTTCCTTTGAGGAAGCGGTATTTGGCTGCGAGAAGACCATAGAGATTAATTTTAAGGATCAATGCCCGACCTGCTCGGGCACCGGTGCCAAGCCCGGCACCTCGCCTGAAAACTGCTCAAAGTGCGGCGGCACGGGGCGCGTAGTCATTCAGCGCCAGTCTCTTTTCGGTATTATGCGGGAGGAGCAGACTTGTCCGGATTGCAATGGCACGGGCAAGATAATCCGCGAAAAATGTACGGACTGCAGAGGAACGGGTATTAAACAGATCAGAAAAAAGATTGCGGTTACGATTCCGGCGGGCATTTCCTCGGGTCAGGCAATTCGGGTTGCGGGTCAAGGCGAACCGGGCCTGCGCGGCGGCACAAGGGGAGATTTGTTAGTGGAGGTGCTCGTTTCCGCTCATAAGATTTTCGAGAGAGACGGAATAAACCTGTATTCCACTTCCACGATTACCTTTGCCGAGGCTGCCCTTGGCGGGGATATAAAAGTGAAGACAATAGACGGGGAAGTACTGTTTCCCATTAAAGCGGGAACACAGACCAATACAAAAATCCGCTTAAAGGGAAAAGGAGTTCCTTATCTGAACGATAAAAACAGAAGGGGTGACCAGTATACTACTTTAGTAGTAGATGTACCCAAACACCTGACGTCCAAGCAGAAAGAAGCATTGAAGGCCTTCACGGCCGCAATGGGGGAATAGAATGCTCTGGAACAAGTATACAATCAAGACAACGACAAAGGATGCGGACATAGTAAGCGCGGTGCTGACGGATTTTGATATTTCAGACATACAAATTGAAGACAATATCAGGCCCGCCGATGAGGAAATTAACGGGATGTATGCTGACTTTGTCAAGGAGCTCCCCGAGAACGACGGGACCTGCTTCATCAGTTTTTATGAAGAATTTCAGGAAGACGAGGCATCGGTTACCGCGCAGAACGTGAGGATTGAAGCCGTCCGGCAGGGCCTTAAGGAGGCCGGGGAGATGTTAGGTCTTGCCCCCATGGAGTTTAACGCCGGAATAGAGGATTCAACGGGCTGGGAGAACAAGTGGAAGGAATTTTTCAAGCCTTTTATGGTGGGGGATATTGTGATAAAGCCCACCTGGGAGAAACTTCCCGAAGAAATGGAGGGCAGGGCGGTTGTCAACATTGACCCGGGAATGGCCTTCGGAACCGGACTTCATGAGACCACAAGGATGTGCCTCAAATGCCTTTCAAAATACATGAAAAAGGGCGACAGAGTGATTGATCTGGGTTGCGGAAGCGGCATCCTTTCGATAGGTGCGTTGAAAACGGGAGCATCCGAGGTCCTGGCGGTAGACATTGACCCTTTGGCAACAGCCGTTGCGGCGGAAAATTTCGAGGTGAATGAGATATCTTTGAACACCTATATCATTCATACGGGCAACGTACTGTGCGATCCGGTAATACAGAGATATTACAGCGAACACAAGGGTGATATAGTTCTTGCAAACATAATTGCGGAAGTCATAGAGCCGCTTGCGGCAGACGTTCATAATTACATGAATCCCGGAGCCGTGTTCATTGCCGGCGGCATCATAGATAGTAAGGAGGAGCTGATTGCGGCTGCGGTAAATGCCAATCCCCGGCTTGAGCTTGTGCAGGTGCTTTCCGATGGAGACTGGCGCAGCGTCATAGCAAGATGCATTTAAGTTTATGAACCATTTTTTTGCCGAGCCTTCAAACATTACATCGGAGCAGGTGTTTATCATCGGCTCCGATGTGAATCATATAAGAAACGTGCTTCGCATGCGTGCCGGCGAGCAGTTGTTAATCAGCGACGGAGCAGGCAATGATTACATGTGCGAGATAGCCTCAATCGAAGAAAATGAGGTGATATGTGATATTCTTGAAACGGGCGGTTCGGTTTCCGAGCATTCCGTCAGGTTCTATCTGTTTCAGGGGCTCCCGAAGGCGGACAAGTTTGAGAACATTATTCAAAAGAGCGTTGAGTTGGGAGTTTATGAAATCATACCGGTGCGGACGGCAAGAAGTATTGTAAAATACGACGACAGGAAAGCCGGCGCCAAACAGGAAAGGTGGCAGAAGATTGCCGAAAGCGCCGCCAAGCAGTCAAGGCGCGGCATTGTCCCGAAGGTTAAGGAAATCATGTCCCTTCAGGAAGCCTTTGATTACGCTTCCAAGGAGGAAATATCCTTAAAACTGATTCCTTATGAGAATTTTAAGGACATAGTGACAACCAAGGAAATCTTAGGCAAAATAACTCCGGGCATGAGTGTTGCCGTTTTCATCGGACCGGAGGGCGGCTTTGAGGAGAAAGAGGTGCTTCAGGCAAATGAAGCCGGAGCCCACAGCATTTCCCTCGGAAAAAGGATTTTGCGCACGGAAACGGCGCCGCTGATGCTGCTTAGCGTACTGACATTTGCCATGGAGGAGTGATGGAAGCATATCTTGATAACAGCGCAACCACAAGGGTCGCGAAGGAAGTAACGGAAATAGTCATACAGGTCATGGAGAAGGATTTCGGGAATCCCTCCTCAAAGCATATGAAAGGCGTGGAAAGCGAGCGCTATATTAAGGCCGCTGCCCGGATTATTGCCGGGATTTTGAAGGCGGATGAGAAGGAGATTGTATTTACATCCGGAGGCACCGAGTCGAATAACCTGGCTTTAATCGGCTGCGCCATGGCGAACAGGCGGGCGGGCAATCATATTATCACGACCGCTATCGAGCATCCAAGCGTGTCGGAGCCGCTGAAATATCTTGAAAGCGAGGGCTTTCGGCTTACCTGTCTGCCGGTGGACGGCGACGGCCGTATCAGCCTTGAAGAGCTGAAGGAAAGCATTACTCCGGACACGATTATGGTAAGCACTATATTTGTGAACAATGAAACCGGCGCGGTTCAGGACGTTGCCGCAATAGGCGGGCTTATCAGCAGGATAAATCCGGCCGTAATTTATCATGTGGATGCAGTTCAGGCCTTCGGAAAGTACGAGATTTATCCGTCTAAAATGAATATCGACCTGCTCAGCGTATCCGCCCATAAGTTCCACGGGCCGAAGGGAGCGGGATTTTTATATATAAACAATAAGGTGAAAATCAGGCCGTTGATGCTCGGGGGAGGGCAGCAAAGGGGCCGGCGGAGCGGAACAGACAATGTACCCGGAGCTGCAGGCCTTGGCAAGGCCGCGGAGCTTGCATATGCTCGTCTTGCAAAAAATACTGCCCGCATGAGGGAACTGAAGGAATATTTAACCTCACAATTGGAAGCAATCAATGATGAGCTTAAACCTATATGTCCAATATTTAACATAAAAATTAACAGTCGCACGGAGGGAGCACCGCACATCGTAAGCGCATCATTTTCCCCGATAAAAAGCGAAGTCTTGTTGAATGCGTTGGCGGAAAAGGGGATATATGCTTCCGCCGGTTCCGCCTGCTCATTAAGCAAACCGAAACTTTCGGGAACGCTTCGGGCGATAGGACTCAGTGCCGAAGAGGCGGACTGCACACTCAGGTTCAGCCTCTGCAAGGATACGTGCAGGGAGGAAATTGACTATACCCTGAGCGCGCTTAAGGAACTGCTTCCGGTTTTGTCAAGCTTCGTGGCCAGATAAACGGACGAAACGAGAACAATATGATAAAATCCGCGGATAATACTTGAAGCGACAATATTCCGGGCCGCAATATTTTGCAGCGATATTATTCTGAAGCGGCAATATTTCAAAGAGAGACAGAAATGGAAAGAATGTATTTAATTAAATATTCCGAGATCGGAATCAAGGGCAAAAACAGGCATATCTTCGAAGATATGCTGGTCAGGAATATAAAAAGCGCTCTCAGGGTGCTGAGTCACCCCTATGCGGTCAGAAAAGCGGACGGAAGGATTTACGTAACCTCGGACGAGAGCGAGGCGGTTGAAACGATTGACGCAATCACAAAGGTTTTCGGCGTTGCCGGAATCTGTCCCGTGACCCAGCATGAAAAGTGCGGTTTTGAAGCCCTTAAGGGTCATGTTTTAGAATATATTGAGAAAACCTATGAGGAGAAGAATTTTACCTTTAAGGTGAATTCAAGGCGCGCGGACAAGTCCTACCCCATAACCTCGGTTGATATAAATAAGCTTCTTGGCGAGGTCGTTTTGGACGCATTTCCGGAAACGCGGGTTGATGTCCACAAGCCGCAGGTCAGCCTGCAGGTGGAAGTAAGACCCGCCGACATAAATATTTATTCCGAGATGATTCCCGGGCCGAGAGGGATGCCCGTCGGTTCATCAGGCTGCGCAATGCTGCTTCTTTCAGGCGGTATTGACAGCCCGGTGGCGGGATATATTATTGCGAAAAGGGGGGTTGGAATTGACGCGGTTTATTTCCATGCGCCGCCCTACACATCCGAGAGGGCAAAGCAGAAGGTCGTGGATCTGGCGAGGATTATTGCAAGGTATTCGGGCCCTATGAGGCTTCATATCGTGAATTTCACGGATATTCAGATGAAAATATACCGGACATGCCCGCATGATGAACTGACCATTATCATGAGGCGTTTCATGATGAGGATTGCGGAGCATTTTGCCGATGAAAGAGGAGCTCTCGGGCTTGTCACCGGCGAGAGTATCGGACAGGTCGCAAGCCAGACCCTGCAGAGCATATTCGTAGTCAATGAGGTATGTAAACTCCCGGTCTACAGGCCCCTTTGCGGTTTTGACAAGCTTGATATTGTGGAGGTTTCGAAAGAAATAGGCACCTACGAAACATCGATTCTTCCTTATGAGGACTGCTGCACGGTTTTTGTCGCAAAACACCCGGTTACAAAGCCCCGCCTCGACAGGATTCTCAGATCCGAGAAAAAGCTTGAGGGGCAGATAGAGGAAATGTACCGCAAGGCGATTGAGACCGTGGAGATAATAAATATTTAAAGGCGCTTGCGGAATGATTGAAGGAAGAGGCATGAAGGCGGCATTTCATACGTTGGGCTGCAAGGTAAATTTCTACGAAACCCGGGCCGTTATTGAGGATTTTCAGGCTCTGGGCTTTGAAATCACGGATTTTACCCGGCAGGCGGACGTGTATGTCGTCAATACCTGTTCCGTTACCGGCACGGCAGAGCATAAATCACGCCAAATGATTCACAGAGCAAGGCGAAAAAATCCGAAGGCGGTCATTGTTGCCTGCGGCTGTTATGTCCAAAGGGACGGAAAGTCCGTCAGCGGCGGCACAGGTGCGGACCTTGTATTCGGCAATAACAAAAAAAGCCTGATTGCGGCCGAGGTGCTCAAATTCATCGAGGAAAAGCGGACCGAAGTGTCCGTCGAGGTGGAAGATTTGACCGATTGCCGCAGATATGAAAATCAGCGCATTTCCTCAATGGGGAAAAATATCAGGGCATACGTGAAAATCCAGGACGGCTGCGACAGATTCTGCTCTTATTGCATCATCCCTTATGTCCGGGGAAGGTCAAGGTGCAGAAGTTTCAAGGATGTCCTGGCGGAAGTAAGCACTCTTGCAAAAAACAGCTATAAGGAAGTCGTGTTGACCGGAATCGACATCAGCATGTACGAGGATCTGATCGGTCTGATTGAAATGATAAATGCCGTTGAGGGCATTGAGCGCATAAGGCTGGGTTCTCTGGAGGTAAGCCTGGTGACGGAGGAGTTTGTAAAAAGGCTTGCCGCCTGTGAAAAGGCCTGCGCTCATTTCCACCTGTCGCTGCAAAGCGGCTGCGATGCCACCTTGAAGCGGATGAACCGGCGCTATAATCTTGAGGAGTACCGGAAGGCGGCGGATTTATTAAGAAACGTCTTTCGCAATTGCGCGATAACGACGGATATAATTGTGGGCTTTCCCGGGGAAACCGAGGAAGAATTTGCTCAGACAGTTGATTTTGTACGGGAGATGGCATTTGCCCGCATTCATGTGTTCAAATACTCGGAAAGAGAGGGTACTGCAGCCGCAAGGATGAAAAACAAAGTGCCTGAAAGAATAAAAGGGAAACGTTCCGCAAGGCTTATTTCTTTGGCCGAGGATATAAAAAGAGATTGGGAGGGCGCATTGATAGGAGGCTGCGTCACCGTACTTACGGAGGAGCAGACAGATTTAGAGGGCAGAAAGATATTCAAGGGCTATACACCCGAATATGTCAAGGTCGCTTTTACCGGGAGTGCCTGCATAAATGAAACGGTCGTTGTTAAGGTCACAAGCCGGACAGTGTTAAAAGGAGAGCAGATTCTATTCGGGGAAAGGTTGTAAGAATTCCTTGCATATAAAGGATTTTTATACTAAAATTAACTTATGAACGAACGGGAAATATCTTTCACGCAACATTATAACATCCCAAAGGAAGAGGTTCTGACCGTGGACAGAATCCTCGAAAAGGTATATGCGGCTCTGGCCGAGAAGGGTTACGACCCGGTAAACCAGATTGTGGGCTACATCATGTCAGGTGACCCCACATATATCACCAGCCACAATAACGCCCGCGGGCTTATTACCAAGGTGGAGAGGGACGAGCTCATCGAGGAAACAATCAGCTTTTATATCAACAATAAACTGAAATAGTCGCCGGAGGAAATGTTCTTGAGGATAATGGGACTGGATTACGGCTCCAAGACGGTGGGAGTTGCGATTTCTGATGGCTTGCTTCTTACGGCTCAGCCTGTGACGACGATTATCAGGAAGTCGGAGGATAAACTGCGCCGGACGCTGGCCGGGATAGAAGAATTGATAAAGGAGTATGAAGTAGGGCTTATAGTGCTGGGGCTGCCGCTGAACATGGATGATTCTCTCGGGGAAAGGGCGGAAAAAACTCTTGAATTCGCAAAAAAACTCGAGGCGCGGACCGGCCTTGAGGTTGTGATGCAAGATGAGAGGCTCAGCACGATGGCTGCGAAGGAAACCTTGACGCGGATGGGTGTTAAAGGAAAGGATTTGAAGCGGCATGTGGATAAGATTGCAGCCTCATATATACTTCAGGATTACTTAAATGACAGATAACAGCATTGTTTTTACAAATGATGACGGCACGCAGGAGATTTTTTACGTTGTAGAGGAAACCCAGTTGGCAGGGGTGAACTACCTGCTGGTGTCGGACAGCGACGATTCGTCCGCCGAAGCAGAGGCCTATATTCTTAAGGATGTTTCGGGCATTGAAGATGACGAAGCATTGTATGAATATGTGGAGGATGATGAGGAATTTCAGGCTTTGGCAAAGGTTTTTGCCGAACTTCTGGATGAGGAGACCGAACTGATTTAGAACTTTGCGCGGTGCTCAGGTGAATGCCCGCGTTATTTATAATAGGATTTGCTCACAAGCCGGACGGAAATCTGGCCCTTTATTTGTGTGAGCATACAGAAAGAGAGGAAATTTTGGTAAAGAAAGAACAGAACGGGCAGGCAGCCGGGCTCCCGGGGCAGGTTGCGGCCGCGGCATCTGCCGTTAGGGACGGCGCAAAAAAGGCGGCCCAGGCAAGTCCCAAAAGAAGCCCTGCGGAAAAGACAGCCGTTAGGAGTACTGTAAAGAGTGCCGGGAGAGCCGGCGCAAGAAGCGCCGGTAGAACCACAGCAAGAAGTGCCGGCAGGCCGGTGCACAAAAAGCCCGGCAGACCTGCGTCTGCGGCAAAAAAGGAAAAGCCCGGCAAAATCAGGATAGTTCCCTTGGGGGGCCTGGAGCAGATCGGCCTGAATATGACCGTAATTGAGTACGAAGACACTATTATAGTGGTGGATTGCGGCATGGCATTTGCAGACGATACCCTTCTGGGCATAGACCTGATTATCCCGGACATTACCTACCTTAAGCAAAACCGTAATAAGGTAAAGGCCCTGTTTGTGACTCACGGACACGAGGACCACATCGGAGCCATTCCATATGTTCTCAGGGAAATTAATATTCCGATTTATGCCACCGGACTGTCCGTTGCCCTTATAAAGAAAAAAATTTCGGAGCACAGGCAGATAAAGGATCCGCAACTCCATACCGTAAGTTACGGGCAGCCCATTACCTACGGAAAAATTTCCGTGGAGTTTATAAGGACCAATCACAGCATTTCGGATGCGGCGGCCCTGGCTATTAAAACTCCGGCGGGAGTGCTTGTACACACGGGCGACTTCAAGGTGGATTATACCCCGGTGTACGGTGATGCGATTGACCTTTGGAGATTTGCCGAGCTTGGGAAGGAAGGTGTGCTTGCGGTAATGTGTGATTCCACCAACTCCCAGCGGGCGGGCTTCACTATGTCCGAGAAAAAAGTGGGTGAGAAGTTTGATGCGATTTTCGCGGAAAATGCAAAGAACAGGTTGATTATAGCAACCTTTGCTTCCAATGTTGACAGGGTGCAGCAGGTGATAAATTCCGCATATAAATACAAGAGGAAAGTCGTGCTTGAAGGGCGCTCTATGGTAAATGTAATCGAAACCGCCACGGAGCTGGGGTACATTAAAATGCCCCCCAATACCCTTATTTCCATCGACGAGATAAAAAATTATCCGGACAATAAGATTGTCCTGATAACCACCGGCAGCCAGGGCGAACCTATGGCTGCGTTGTCCAGAATTGCCGCCAATACACATAAAAAAATCAGCATCAAGAGGGGAGACGTAATTGTGTTTTCTTCGCATCCTATTCCGGGAAACGAGAAGGCGGTTGCAGGCGTTATGAACGAGCTGAGCCAGATGGGGGCCGAAGTTATTTTTCAGCAGACCCATGTTTCGGGACATGCATGCCAGGAAGAGATTAAGCTGCTTTATGCCCTTTTAAAGCCCAAGTATCTCATTCCGGTGCATGGCGAGTACAGGCATCGTCAGGCAAATGCCCTTATCGGCTACGATATGGGATATAAGAGCAATGAGGTTTTGCTGATTGAAACCGGTGACGTGGTGGAACTTGACAGCAACAGCTGCAAGGTTGTTGACCGCATACAGGCCGGCGGAATCTATGTGGACAATTCAGGGGTAGCGGACGTGGGCAGGACTATTATCCAGGACAGAAAGGATTTGTCCGAGAAAGGAGTTCTGATAGTGACCGTTTGCATAGATAAGCGTAACGGATTTATCGTTTCCGGGCCGGAGGTATTTACAAGGGGCTGGGCATACAGTGGTGACAGCGAAAAACTCATTGAAGAAATAAAGGAAATGGTTTATAATGCTTTAGAATCCTATTTGGTTAAGAACCACTACAACAGAGGCAAGACCAAGATGGTGATTGCGGATGCGGTGCGTAAGTACGTCCGTTCCCAAAACAATTACCCGCCGATGGTGTTGCCGTTTATTCTTGAGATAGAGGAATAAAATCGGCAAGGAGATAAAATGGCCATTTTTAAGTGGATTGACGGCAAACAAAGCCTCAGTTCAATAAGGCTCGAGGATTTTCCTGAAAACGAGGAACTGGCGAGAAGCTATTTTGATAATGAACCCGGTAGTTACGATGAACAAGAGGATGAAGATGACACCTCAATTATAACCGTGGCGGATATTCAGGCGGGGGAAGAGTTTTTTGAATTATATAAACGCATAATGCAGGAGAACGGGGAAGCCCGGTCTGAAGATGCGGATTCCCCCGGAGACGGGGAAATTCCGTCAGAGGATACGGAAATTCCCGAAGACGGGAAGGTTCAGTCTGAAGATGCAGGAGTTTCCGGAGATGACAGCCGGGATTCTTCGTCTTTTGAGGATTTTTCTCTTAATGTCAGGGGATATATGTTTGACCGGTCCGAGGAGGAAATAATGGCTGCCTTTGAGGCGGGCGAGGACCTTGAGCATGAAATTGAGCCCGAAGCTCCGGCCGGCGATACGGGATACAGAATCATATCCGGCGAGGAAATTGACATTCTGTTCGGCAGCCGCATGGATGAAGAGCAAGGTGCCTTGCTCAAAGAGGACATGGATAGGACTGATTTGCAGACAGAGGAAAAGCCGAATGCTTCCGGAAGCGATTCGGAAAAGAAAGAAAAATCCGAGAAAAAAGCCTTGCCCGCCTGGATTCCGGCAAGGGCCGCAGAATCCATTACCGCCGCCGGGGCATTTATTTCATCCCAATGGTCGGGAATGACGGATAGCGTCAGGTCGGCGATTGATTCGGTAAGGGATATGTCAGGTCACGACTTGAATTATAAAAAAACAACAGATGCCAAGCCTGCCCGGGGCAGCGGTACGACCAACAAAGCGGTGGCCGGCCTTTTTGCTATGGACAAGGCCCGGACTTCGGCCGGCTCCGGCACGGAAAGAACATCAGAGGGCAGGAGCGATTCAGCGTCAAGAACTTCATTGGCAGACAGAGCCGGCACTTTTTTGAAAAGGCTGACCGGTGAAAAAGCAGATCACAGCCGTCAGGTTCTTCCGGGTCGCGCACAGAGCCGTCCGGCAGGGAGTTCGCAGGGAACTTCAGAAGGCCGCATTCAGGGAGCTTCGCCGACCCGTACCCAAGGGGCTTCGGCAGACCGCACTCGGAGCGCTTCTGCAAGCCGTCCGCAGGGAGCCGCTGCAGGTCGTACTCAGGGGGTTGCCGGCAGCAGAAATCTTCCCGCAAGAAGAACGGCCTCCACTTCCAGAGCGGCGGTTCAAAGCGGCCAGAAAGCGCAAAGCCTTCGCAGTATTAACGGCAGTACTTCAGTTCCCCGCAGTTCGGGCAGCAGCCGGACCGGCAAAGCTGCCGGACAAAGAAGACCCGGGCCTGCTCCCTCCGGGAGGAGCAGGCCGCAGAAGAAAAAGCCGATCGGCTTCAGGATTGCCAAGCTGGTCTTTTTTCTTATCGTGTGGATTGTTGTATTTGTATTTTGCATGAAGGGTTACAAGACAGCCTACAATTTGTTTTATGATTTGCCCATGGATCCCGGTGACATGACCAAGGTGTCCATAACCCTTACCGGGCAGGAGACCGATGAGGAAGTGGGGCAATGGATGCTTGATAACGGGCTTATTGACGATTTGGACCTTTATCTTCTCAGGTGCAAGGTTTATTCCTCCAAATACAAGCCCGGAACATACAAACTCAGCAAGTCCTATAATACGGAGAAAAACCTGAACATTCTTGCGGGTTATAAGTACTCTGAAGGCAAGATGGAGGAGGATGAAGAAACCGAGACCGCCGATGATGAAGAGATCTTGGACGGGGAAAATGCCGGAGGCGAGGGAGAAAACGCAGAAGGCGGTAATGAGGCCGGTGAGGACTGATATTAAATGAAAGGGCCGTTGCGCTAATCTGCGCCGGCCCTGTTTTTATATTATGATAGTTGACAAGAGCATAACAACCTATATACATTCTCTTGAGACGGACAGCCTGCCTTTTCTTGAGGAGATGAGAGTGAGAGCACAGTCGGAGAAGATTCCCGTTATCCGCAGGGAAACGGAGAGCTTCCTGCAGGTGTTGTTTGCCCTTTCCCCTCCTGAAAGGATTCTGGAGATAGGCGCCGGAGTGGCCTACAGTGCCATTTTCATGGCTTTAAGCATACCCGGCTGTCGTATAACCACCATTGAAAATTATGCACCCCGGGTGGAGAAAGCCTTACAAAATATTGCCGAAGCGGGACTGGAGGACAGGATCAGCCTTATTGACGACGATGCCTCAAATGTGCTTCCGGGGCTTGAAGGTCCTTACGACTTCATTTTTCTTGACGGGGCAAAGGGACAATACACGGCTTTTCTTCCGGAACTTGTCAGACTGATGCCTCCGGGCGGAGTGTTACTTGCGGACAATGTGCTTCAGGATGGTGATCTTGTCAGATCAAGGTATGCGGTCGACCGGAGACACAGGACTATCCACGAGCGGATGCGAGAATTTGTCCGGGAGGTGAAGCACCACCCGCTTCTTGAAACAAGTGTGATTACAATCGGTGACGGGGTGACGTTGAGTGTACGAAAGCAGGAAAACAGTGAAAAAGCCTGAATTGCTGATGCCGGCGGGTTCTCTGCCGGTGCTTAAGATAGCCGTGATGTACGGAGCGGATGCCGTATACATAGGTGGAGAGTACTTTTCCCTCAGGGCAAATGCACAAAACTTTTCCCTGCGAGAAATGGCGGAAGGCATAAGCTTCGCCCGCGAACACGGAGCGAAGGTTTACATAACCGCCAATATTCTTGCCCACAATGAGGATCTGAAAAAGACCCGGGAATACTTCGAGGAGCTTAAGAGGCTCTCTCCGGACGGGCTGATTATCTCGGACCCCGGTATATTTAATCTTGCAAAAGAGATCCTTCCGGAAACCGAGATTCATATCAGTACCCAAGCCAACAGCTCCAACTTCGGAACATTCAATTTTTGGCATGAGCTGGGGGCCGCAAGGGTCATCTGCGCCAGGGAACTCTCCCTTGCGGAAATTGCCGAGCTTAGGGAAAATATCCCCAAAGGAATGAAGATAGAGTGTTTCGTACACGGGGCCATGTGCATTTCCTATTCGGGCAGATGCCTTCTGAGCGCATATCTGACGGGACGCTCGGGCAATATGGGTGAGTGCACGCATCCTTGCCGTTGGAAATACAGTCTGGTGGAGGAGTCAAGACCCGGGCAGTACATGCCGGTTGTTGAAAATGAAAGGGGAACCTTCATTTTTAACTCAAAGGATCTGTGCATGATTGAGCATATTCCGGAGATGATTTCGGCGGGCATAGACAGCTTCAAGGTGGAGGGCCGCATGAAAAGCGCCCTTTATGTGGCAAGCATATGCCGGGCATACAGGATGGCGATAGATGATTATTTCAAGAGTCCGGCCCTTTATGAAAGCCGCATCCCCTTTTACAGGGAGGAGATTTCCAAATGCACCTATAGGGAATATACTACCGGCTTTTTCTTCGGAAAGCCGGCAGAGGATGCCCAGATATATGATGCCGCCACCTATGTGAGCGAATGGGTTTACTTAGGAGTTGTCGGTGATGACAGCAGGGTAATTGACGGGCGCATGGCATACGGCCTCGAGCAGAAAAACAAATTCCGCGTGGGGGACACCGTGGAAATAATGAAACCGGGTGGAGAAAATATCGGCGCGAAGGTATTTGGTATGTGGGATGAGTCCGGAACGGCGATGGAGGCATGTCCTCACCCCGGACAGCATTTCTATGTTGATTTAGGTGTTGAAACGGAGCCTTATGACATTATTCGCAAGGGCCCGGCCGGAACGTGAGCCTGCAGCGTATCCGAGAGTTATACATGAGGGTCTGTCAATAAATAATTGCATTCCCGCCGGAAAGAGGATATTATATGCTAAGGTGCCGCACAGGCGGCGGCACACAAGTTCTCAGAAAATGGAGTTTTTTATGAGTCAGGAAAAGGTCGACAGGTATAAAGAAGAAAAGAAGAACAGAAAGCAGCTTGCGAAGAAGGAAAAGACACGCAGAATAGTTACGGCGATTATAGCCATTGTTCTTGTGGTTGCTCTTGTATTGTTTGTTCTACTCTCAGCTATTGACAGCTTATTCTGATAATTCGGGCAGGTTTTGCGGGGAAACATTTTTTCGAAAATCTGGCGAGTGATTTATCCGGCATTTTTACTGACTGCCGGATATCTTGCTATCTATGCGGCGGCAATTCTTATTTATTACGGCTTTTTTACCGGGAGATATGCCACTGTGGACGAGTTCATGGCAGCTCACGGGGAGCCGGTCAGCATATCGGCATTGCTTTTTGCATTGGGATCGGCGTTTTGGATTTACAGAAAGGATAATAAAGCGCAAAGCGGCACTCCTGTCAGCTTCACGATTATACTCAGGGCAATCATAATGGGAATGCTGGCCGGGCACGGCCTTGGCATACTTGTGTCCCTGATAAATTATTCGGGTTTTCTGGGCAATTATGTCCGGACGGAGCAGATACTGAAGGTATCGGGCATCGTTATGGCAACGGTTAAGGCCGTGTTGCTTGCACCTCTTGCGGAGGAAATTGCCTTCCGGGGGCTTGTTTTCAAAAGAGGGCGCGAATATATGAGTTTCTGGCCCGCGGCTCTTACAAGTTCACTGTTTTTCGCGCTTTATCATATGAATCTGACTCAGGGAATATATGCATTTATGTACGGATTGCTATTGTGCGCAATATATGACAAGATAAGGAACCTTTGGGTGCCGATTGCCATGCACGCCGCGGCAAATGCCCTGGCGCTTGCATTGCAGCTTGCCGGAATTGATTATCCCCGGCTGTGGATGGGGGTAGTCATGATGATTGCCACACTTGGAGGGTGTTATCTCCTGCTGAGAAAAAGCCTGAAATAAAATATAATTAGACCTTGCATTCAAATAAAGGTTGTGATAACATACATGGGCTTATTCGAAAACGAGAAGAGGTGAAAATAATGAAAGACGGGATACATCCTGTTTATCATGAGGCGACTGTAACCTGCAACTGCGGAAATACTTTTGTTACCGGCTCTACAAAGAGTGAAATTCATGTAGAGATTTGTTCAAAGTGCCATCCGTATTACACAGGACAGCAGAAGACAGCACGTGCTCGTGGCCGTGTTGAAATGTTCAATCGCAAGTACAACATTTCAGAGGAACAATAGATACGAAACAAAGAGGGTTGAGCCATTTTCTCCGGTCAGGGATATCGGAGATTTTCGCTCAACCTTTTTAGTATTTAAGGTCGCTGCGGCAGGTAGCCGGAAGCGGCCTTAAAAAATAAATGCAGGAGAAAAACATGAAATCTTCCGGAATAGGAGGGCAGGCTGTCCTTGAAGGCGTGATGATGCGCCACAAAAACGATATCGCGGTTGCGGTAAGAAAGCCTGACGGTAATATAGAGGTGGGACGTCAGAAGACCGTTTCCCCGAAGGAAAAATGCAAGGTTCTGGGCTGGCCGGTAATCCGCGGCGTGGCCGCATTCATTTCATCTCTCATTATAGGCATAAAGACCCTCAGCTTCTCTGCAAGCTTCTACATGGATGAGGAGGAGGCAAAGAAGGAAAATAAAAAAAACGAGGGAGCCATGATGTTCGGCGCCGTTGCCTTCTCTCTGGTGCTTGGTGTGGGCATTTTTATTCTTCTGCCTTTTTGGGGCGCGGAGGGGCTGATGAAGCTTTTAGGAAGTGAATCTGCGGTGCTGCGGGCGGTCATTGAGGGAGTGCTGAAGCTGGGCATTTTTATCGGATATGTGTCTCTGATTTCACTTATGAAGGACATTAAACGCACATATATGTATCATGGCGCCGAGCATAAGTGCATTAGCTGTATTGAAAGCGGAAGAGAACTGGTGCCGGATAATGTAATGGACTCCTCGAAAGAACACAGGAGATGCGGCACCAGCTTTATTTTCTTTGTGCTTTTCATCAGCATTATTTTCTTTATTTTCCTGAGATTTGACAGTCTCTTGATCAGGCTGGCGGTCAGGCTGGCTTTAGTGCCCGTCATTGCAGGAATTTCTTTTGAATTTATACAGTGGACCGGTAATTCCAACACCGTCATTGCCGGAATATTGAGCAAGCCCGGTCTGTGGAT
Organism: Lachnospiraceae bacterium; assembly: GCA_050944475.1. Classification (GTDB taxonomy): domain Bacteria; phylum Bacillota; class Clostridia; order Lachnospirales; family Lachnospiraceae; genus RGIG5612. The sequence goes on along the minus strand of JBMNRD010000001.1, from coordinate 111,104 downwards.
TCAGGCTCTTACCACCAAGGAACCCACAAGGGATATGGTAGAGGTGGCCATTGCCGCGGTTGAGGGAGTATTTGACTGGAGGGCATACCTCAGGGAGCAGGGCATAGAGGTATCCGGGCAGGCCGCCGGCCCGGAAGAGCAATGACACTGAGGGAATTATATGCCGCGGGCGTTGACAGACTCGACGAGGCGGGGATTGACAGTCCGTCGGCGGATGCCTTTTATCTGCTTGAGCATGTAACGGGCCTTGGCCGGCAGGAGTATTTGTTGAATAAGGACCGCCAAATCCGGCAGGATGTAGAAGTATCCTTCTTAAAACTGATAGAGGAAAGGGCGGGTCGTGTCCCATACCAATACCTGATTTCAGAGGCGGGTTTCATGGGATACAAGCTTTATGTCGACCCGAGCGTGATGATTCCCCGGCTTGATACGGAGGTACTGGCAATGGAAGCCTTAAGCAGGATTCCCGAAGGAAAGGCGGATGTCCTTGACATGTGCACGGGCTCCGGTTGTATTGCGGTTGCCCTTAAGTGCGAGAGGCCGAAGCTGAGGATGACTGCCTGCGACATTTCCGAAGAGGCTTTGGCGGTTGCAAGGGTGAATGCCGCCTCAAACGGTGCGGAAATCACCTTGCTTCGCGGAGATTTGTTTGAAAAGGTTGAGGGCCTCTTTGACATGATAGTATCCAATCCCCCTTATGTGGCAGAGGAAGAATACAGAGAGCTGGCGCCGGAGATTGCCCGGCATGAACCGAAGCTTGCTCTGCTTGCGGGGGCCGACGGACTGGACATATATAAAAGACTGATTCCCGAAGCCGCAGGCCATCTGAGGCCGGGAGGTTGCCTTATCATGGAAATCGGCTGCAATCAGGCGAAAAAAGTCAGCAGGTTAATGAAAACGGCCGGCTACAAAAAAATTGAAATAATTAAGGATTTGGCAGGACTCGACAGGGTCATCTGTGGTAGAATATAAATAAAGGAGCGGATATGTTCGACAAACTACAGACAATTGAAGAAAGATATAATGAAATCACATCGGAGCTGAACGAGCCGGGGGCCGTCTCCGATCAGAACCGATTCAGAAAACTGATGAAGGAACAGAGCGATTTAATCCCCATAGTGGTGACCTATAAGGCATACAAAGACACCAAGCAGACCGTAGAGGACAGCTTAGAGCTCCTTGAAGAAAATGACGATGCGGATATCAGGGAGCTTGCCAAGGAAGAGCTTGAACTTGCCAGGGCCGAGCTTGAAGACATTGAGGAAAAGATAAGGATTCTTTTGCTCCCCCGGGATGAAAACGATGATAAGAACGTTATCATGGAAATCCGTGCCGGAGCGGGCGGCGATGAGGCGGCTCTTTTTGCCGCAGAGCTTTACAGGATGTATTGCAGGTATGCCGAGCGCAGCAACTGGAAAACCGAGCTGATGAGTGTCAATGAAATGGGCATAGGCGGTTTCAAGGAAGTGGTGTTCATGATTAGCGGCCGGGGCGCATACTCCAAGCTTAAATACGAAAGCGGAGTCCACCGGGTGCAGAGGGTTCCGGTAACCGAGTCCGGCGGACGCATACACACTTCCACGGCAACCGTGGCTGTAATGCCCGAGGCGGAGGACGTGGACATTGAAATAGACATGAACGATTGTAAGTTTGATGTTTTTCGTTCATCGGGCAATGGCGGTCAGAGTGTAAACACGACCGACTCGGCGGTACGCCTGACGCACATTCCCACGGGAATAGTCATCTCCTGTCAGGATGAAAAATCACAATTGAAGAACAAAGACAAGGCCCTGAAGGTGCTTAAAGCAAGGCTTTATGATCTTGAACTCCAAAAAAAGCAGGATGCGGAATCCGCCCGCAGGCGCAGTCAAATAGGCACGGGAGATCGTTCCGAGAAAATCAGAACATATAATTTCCCTCAGGGAAGGGTCACCGACCACAGGATAGGTTTTACCTCTTACAGGCTGGAGAGCATACTTGACGGAGATATTTTTGAAATAGTTGATAACTGCATTGCGGCCGATCAGGCAGCCAAGTTGTCAAACCAGAGCGCATAATGCCACAGTCTCTGAACATCAGGGCATGATTGCGGCGGAACAATGGTCGCGGAAAGGGGTTGCATTGACAGACAAAACACAGGCACGGAAAGATTTTTTAATTAATCTTCTTTATTTTGCCGCAATTCTTGCGGGAATCATATTTGTTGCCAGATTCGCCCTGAGAGCATTGGCACCGTTTATTGTCGCATTTATCGTGGCGGCAATTTTAGTACCCCTTGTCAGGCTGCTTTATTTCAAGGTGCATCTGCCGAAGAAGCTTACGGGAGTTGTGCTGGTAATTCTCTTCTACGGGACGATAGGCGTGCTTTTGTCGGTTATAGAGATCAAACTCTATGAATTTATAAGAGGGTTTATTGCCGACTTTCCGACCTATTGGGTGAACTACATAAATCCCGCCATCCTCAGTATTTCAAGCTGGCTTGGAGAGATTATGGAAAGGTTCCATATTAAGACGGAAGCTGTAGGAGTCCGTCCCTCGGACCTTATTTCCACATTGACAGGAGCCATCACCTCCATTTCCTCATGGGTTGTGGGGAAAATGAGCAGTGCGGCACTGTCCGTTCCCGAGGTTATAGTAAAAACCATAATCGGCATAGTTTCGACGGTGCTTATAGTTATTGACTGGGATCAAACGAGAAATTTCCTTATCAAACAGCTCCCCGAAAGGGCCGCAACGGTTGCCGTCTCGGCCTGGCGCACCCTGTGCAGGATGATTTTTAAGTTTATTAAATCCTACGGCTTTATCATGATAATTACATTTGTGGAGCTGACTGTCGGCTTTTTGATAATCGGTGTTAAAAAGGCGCCGGTGGTGGCCGTCTGTATAGCGGTGTTTGACCTGTTGCCCATAGTGGGCAGCGGCACAGTGCTTATTCCCTGGGGTATCATCAGCCTTATCCGCGGGGATATCAGGATAGGCGTAGGTGTTCTTATTCTTTACGTCATCATTCTGATAATCAGGCAGATAATTGAACCCAAGATTGTAGGTGACCAAGTGGGGCTTCAGCCTATTGTGACACTGATATGTATGGTTGCGGGAACCGCAATTTTCGGGGGGCTCGGCCTGATAGGACTTCCGGTCGCTGTCGCGGTTATTAAGAAAATGGACGACGACGGAGTGATAAATATTCTTAAAAAGGATGAAAAAGACATAAAGGCCGCCGAGGAGAGAAGAGCAGCCGAAGCCGAAAAAAGGGGTCTGAGAGATTTGTTCGGTAAGAGAGACAGATCGGCCGGGAAGAATCGGAATCAGGAGGCTAATACGCAATTGCAGCCACAGCCTCAGTCTTCGTCGCAGAAACCTCGACATCAGAAGAAGCAGGAGCCGGTCAAGGAGCCGGAAAAGGACAGGGAGTGATTTTAAATGTCACGGAAACGTTTATTGCCATCATACAATAAGAGAATTCGCAGACGATTGCGGGTATTAAGGATTGGCATCACGGTTCTTGCCGCAATAATTTTAAGAATTTATCAATTAGGGCTTGCACAAAGGAAGCGTGCGTGTTATAGTACAAATAGAACAAAATATAAAACTATAATGAGGTACGCAGATGAACATTCGGAAATTTACCCAAAAATCAATAGAAGCAATTAACAGTTGCCAGAAAATTGCCAATGATTACGGCAATCAATCTGTTGACTGCGAGCATTTTCTTTATGCACTTCTGACACAGGAGGACAGCCTTATTGCAGGGCTTCTTCCAAAGATGGACATTCAGGCGGCTCCTTTTAAGTCGGCCGTCATTTCACTGATTGAGAAAAAACCTAAGGTTTCGGGGGGCCACATGGTTATGGGCGCCTCCCTTAATGATGTGCTGCTTGCAGGCGAGGACGAAGCAAAGGGCATGGGAGACGAGTATGTGTCCGTGGAGCATCTTTTTCTTGCAATGCTTTCAAAGGGAAACAAGGAGATAAAAGGACTCTTTAAGGATTACGGCATAACCCGCGAGGCGTTTCTCAAAGCATTGATGACCGTAAGGGGCAATCAGCGTATTACCTCCGACAATCCGGAAGAGACTTATGAAGCTCTTGAAAAATACGGCACGGACCTGGTAGAGCGGGCAGCCTCCGGAAAGATGGATCCGGTTATCGGCCGCGACGGAGAAATACGGAACATTATCCGCATCCTTTCAAGGAAAACAAAAAACAATCCTGTGCTGATAGGTGAGCCGGGTGTAGGAAAGACCGCCGTTGTCGAAGGTCTTGCGCAAAGGATTATAAAAGGAGACGTGCCCGAAGGCCTGAAGGATAAGACTATATTCAGCCTGGACATGGGCTCGCTTGTGGCGGGCGCCAAATATCGCGGCGAATTCGAGGAACGATTGAAAGCTGTGCTCCAGGAGGTCAAGGAAAGCGACGGGAGAATCATTCTTTTCATCGACGAGCTCCACAACATAGTAGGCGCCGGCAAGGCGGAGGGAGCAATGGATGCCGGTAATATGCTTAAGCCCATGCTTGCCAGAGGCGAGCTGCATTGCATAGGGGCGACAACCCTTGATGAATACAGGAAATATATTGAGAAAGATGCCGCACTTGAACGTCGCTTTCAGCCGGTTATGGTGGACGAGCCCACGGTGGAAGATACCATTTCCATCCTCAGGGGGATAAAGGAGCGATACGAGGTATTCCACGGCGTCAAGATTACCGATTCCGCCCTTGTTAATGCAGCGGTGATGTCGGACAGATATATTACCGACAGGTTTCTGCCGGACAAAGCCATAGATTTAGTTGACGAGGCATGTGCAATGATTAAGACCGAGCTGAATTCCATGCCCGCAGAGCTTGACGAGGCAAGGCGCAGGGTAATGCAGCTTGAGATAGAAGAAACCGCCCTGAAGAAGGAAACGGATTCCTTAAGCTTGGAAAGATTAGAGGAGCTTCGCAAGGAATTGGCCCAGCTTCGTGAAGAATATCAGGCAGGGCTGCTCAAATGGGAAAATGAAAAATCGCAGGCAGAGAGGCTTTCATCCCTCCGGGAACAGATTGAGGAAATGAACAATCTCATAGAGAAGGCCGAGAGGGAATATGATCTGGAAAAGATGGCCGAGCTGAAATACGGCGAACTTCCCCGTCTTATGAAGGAGCTGAAGGAGGAAGAAGAAAAGGCAAGTGAAAAGGAAATGTCCCTGCTGAGGCAGAATGTGACAGAAGAAGAAATAGCAAAAATCATTTCCCGCTGGAGCGGTATTCCGCTTATTAAGTTAAACGAAACCGAGCGCAGCAAAATCCTCGGATTGAAAGAGATTCTCGGACAAAGAGTTGTGGGGCAGGAGGATGCCCGGGAAAGAATCGTCGAAGCAATCTGGCGCAGCAAGGCGGGAATCAAAGAACCCGGCAGGCCCATAGGTTCGTTCATTTTCTTAGGCCCTACGGGAGTAGGGAAAACAGAACTCGCGAAGGCCCTTGCTCAGGCGCTTTTTGATGATGAGAACAATATGGTCAGGATTGACATGAGCGAATATATGGAAAAGTTCAGCGTGTCCAGACTTATCGGGGCGCCTCCCGGCTATGTCGGCTACGATGAGGGAGGGCAGCTGACCGAGGCGGTCAGGAGAAAGCCGTATTCCGTGGTGCTGTTCGATGAAATTGAAAAGGCGCACCCGGATGTGTTCAATGTGCTTTTGCAGGTGCTTGACGACGGTCACATCACCGATTCCCAGGGACGCAGGGTTGACTTTAAAAACACAATTCTCATAATGACCTCAAATATCGGTTCCCATCTGCTCCTTGAGAGCATGGAAGCGGGCGGAGTCATCGATGAGGCTACGGAGGACGCGGTAATGGAGCAGCTAAGGGGATGCTTTAGGCCGGAGTTTTTGAACAGGATTGATGAAATCATTATGTTCAGGCCTCTTGGCAGGGACAGCATTGCCGCCATTATAGATTTGCAGTTAAGTGAAATAAACAGACTGCTTGAGGAAAAGCAGGTTTCCATCGCCTTGACTGAAAGGGCAAAGGAGCATATCGCAGATGCCGCATACGACCCGGCCTATGGGGCAAGGCCTTTGAAGAGATATCTGCAAAAGAATGTAAATACCCTTGCGGCAAAGATGATTTTAGAGGGCACGCTGGAGCCCGGGCAGGTCATTACCATTGACGCGGAGAGAGGAAAGCTGGTCGCAAAATAATTTAAGGGAAATTCAGGCGGGATTATCAATTATTCCCGCCTGAAATGTTATATCATCCGGGGCGGCAGAATACAATTAAAGTATTGATTATTCCTGCCCGAAGTGTTATATTATCCGCAGCTGGGGGAGCCCGCGTCACAAAAATCTTAAACTGTGGCTTGGGGCTGAGAGCGGCTTATATATGCCTATACCCTTATTACTTGATTCGGCTAGTACCGACGTAAGGAAGCTGAAAATAAATATTTTCAATCAAGTAATCTCCGGCAGAGTTGGAGGTTTTTTTATGTCAAAAAAATTCAGCGCGAGGACAATCGCCTTCGCAGCAATGGCCTTGGCCCTTGCGTTTGTAACTTCATTCATCAAGATAATTGACCTTCCCATGGGCGGTTCGGCAACCCTGCTGAGCATGTTTTTCGTAACCCTTACAGGATACTGGTTCGGCCCGGTGGTGGGGCTTATATCGGCTTTTGCGTACGGCGCTTTGCAGCTTGCTGTTGACCCCTATATCCTGTCCGTACCTCAGATGATATGCGATTATTTTCTGGCCTTCGGAGCACTGGGGTTGTCGGGTTTTTTTTGGAAAATGAAAGCGAAAGTTGCTTTCGGCCCGTTTTCCGTTACAAACCTGCACTTCGGCTACCTTGTCGCAGTGACGGGACGTTATGTATTTGTTGTGTTGTCGGGATGGATTTTTTTTGGAATTTATGCTCCGGATTCATTTCCTAATGCATTTGTTTATTCTCTGGCGTATAATGGGGCATATATAGGATTAGAGGCGGGCATAACATTGGCATTGCTGATATTTATTCCTCCGCTGGTTAAGGCGCTGGAATATATTAAGGATCTTGCCACGAAATAAGCCCGAAGTTCAAAGTGAGGATACATGATTATACACGGTTTGCAGAAAATGACATTGCTGGACTATCCCGGAAAAGTGGCCTGCACGGTTTTCCTTGGCGGGTGTGACTTTCGCTGTCCGTATTGCCACAATTGGGACATGGCATGCGGAAAGGAACCTCCGCTGATGGAGGATGACAAACTCCTTGAATTTCTGAAAAGCAGAAAGGGGCTTTTGGACGGGGTGGCGATTACCGGCGGTGAACCTCTCCTTCGGCCGGACCTGGCAAAGCTGCTTTCTTCTATAAAGGAACTTGGTTATTCTATCAAGCTGGATACCAACGGCAGTCATCCGGCCCGGCTTAAGGAAATTGTTATGGCAGGCCCGGTCGACTATGTGGCTATGGATATTAAGAATGAGCTTTCCCGTTATCCTCTGACAATAGGTGTGGAGGACTTTAATACGGACTGCATAAGAGAGAGTGTGGATTTTCTGCTTGAGAAAAGGGTTGAGTATGAATTCAGAACCACGGTAGTGAAGCAGTTCCACGACCGGGAGGCCTTTGCTTCCATCGGTGAACTGATAGACGGGGCCGGGAGGTATTTCCTGCAGGCCTTCGCAGACCGGGAAAGCGTTCCTTTTGCCGGGCTTGAGGGTTACGGCAGGGACAAAATGGAGGAATTTGCCGACATTGTGCGTCCTTTTGTCGGGAAAGTTGCGTTGCGCGGCCTGGATTAGCACCTGAATATCCGAAATTTCGTCAACATATTGTGGTTTAAAAAAATTTTTACCACAATATGTTGACTTTTTCTTTATATGCTAGTATTATTGTCGTACAACATTTTGGCTTGAGTTTCAGGAGGAGAAAATATGTATCAGGTATTGAAGCGTGACGGCGCTGTAGTGGACTTTGACGTCTCTAAAATAAGTGCCGCACTGACAAAGGCATTTGAAGCATGCCGGAAGCAATATCATCCCACCGTAATCGACATGCTGGCATTGAGGGTTACCAGCGATTTCGAGGAGAAGATTAAGGACGGGCTGATTTCGGTTGAGGATATTCAGGACAGCGCGGAGAAGATTCTGTCCGAGGCCGGCTTTGCGGAGGTGGCCAAGGCTTATATCCTTTACCGTAAACAGCGCGAGAAGGTCCGCAATGTTAAGAGCGCCATGCTCAACTACAAGGACCTTGTTGATAATTATCTTCATATCAATGACTGGAGGGTTAAGGAAAATTCCACGGTTACCTACAGCGTGGGCGGCCTTATCCTTTCAAATTCCGGCGCCATTACCGCCAACTACTGGCTTAGCGAGATATATGACAGGGAAATTGCCGACGCTCACAGAGATGCTTCGATTCATATTCATGACTTGAGCATGCTGACCGGTTACTGTGCGGGCTGGAGCCTTAAGCAGCTGATTCAGGAAGGACTCGGCGGAGTTCCGGGCAAGATTACATCCTCTCCCGCGGCACATCTTTCCACCCTTTGCAATCAGATGGTCAACTTTTTGGGCATTATGCAGAATGAGTGGGCGGGAGCACAGGCTTTTTCCTCTTTTGATACATATCTTGCTCCGTTTGTACGCATAGATAATCTTTCTCAGAAAGAAGTTAAGCAATGCATCCAGTCGTTTGTTTACGGTGTAAATACTCCGTCACGCTGGGGCACGCAGGCACCGTTTACCAACATTACCATTGACTGGGTGGTGCCGAAGGACATGGAAGATCTCCCTGCCATTGTCAAAGGAAAGGAGCAGGACTTCACTTACGGCGACTGTCAGAAGGAAATGGACATGGTTAACAAAGCCTTCATCGAGATAATGATTGAGGGTGATGCAAACGGCCGCGGCTTCCAGTATCCAATCCCCACATATTCAATTACCAGGGATTTTGACTGGGAAGAGACAGAGAACAATAAGCTGCTCTTTGAAATGACGGCCAAGTACGGCACTCCGTATTTTTCAAATTATATTAATTCCGATATGGAGCCGAGCGATGTGCGTAGCATGTGCTGCCGTTTGCGCCTTGATTTGCGTGAGCTCAGGAAGAAATCCGGCGGCTTTTTCGGAAGCGGCGAGTCAACGGGCTCCGTGGGCGTTGTTACCATCAATCTTCCGCGCATTGCGTATCTTGCAGAGGATGAGGCTGATTTCTATGCAAGGCTTGAGTACCTGATGGATTTGGCTGCGCGCTCACTGGAGACCAAGCGTACGGTTATCACCAAACTGCTGAATGCCGGCCTTTATCCGTACACAAAGAGGTATCTGGGAACTTTCGAGAATCATTTCTCTACAATCGGCCTGATCGGAATGAATGAAGTGGGGCTGAATGCCAAGTGGCTCAGAAAGGATCTGACCCATATCGAAACACAGAAGTTTGCGGTGGAGGTGCTGAACCACATGAGGGAGCGCCTGTCTGATTATCAGGAAATGTACGGAGACCTTTATAACTTGGAGGCAACTCCGGCCGAGTCCACCACATACCGTTTTGCAAAGCACGACAAGGAGCTTTATCCGGATATTATTACGGCAAATGAGGACGGCACTCCTTACTATACCAACTCGTCGCATCTGCCGGTAAGCTATACGGAGGACGTGTTCTCAGCCCTTGACATTCAGGATGAGCTGCAGACGCTTTACACCTCGGGAACGGTTTTCCATGCCTTCCTCGGGGAAAAACTGCCCGACTGGAAGTCGGCCGCCGCTTTAGTACGCAAGATTGCGGAGAACTACAAGCTTCCATATTACACAATGTCGCCTACATATTCGGTATGCAAAAACCACGGTTATCTGAACGGAGAAGTTCGTGAATGTCCGGATTGTGACGAGAAGACCGAGATTTACAGCCGCATCACCGGATATTACCGTCCGGTGCAGAACTGGAATGACGGCAAGGCTCAGGAATTCAAGGATCGCAAGGTTTATGACATTGAACACAGCACACTGACTCATGACGGCCCCGTCCGGGTAATTACCGGGGGCAAGGCAAATGCAATCGTGCAGGAAGCTTTCGCAAAAGCGGAAAGCACAGTTGCGGGGGTCCCGACATTATTTACAAAAGACCATTGTCCCAAGTGCAAGGGCGCCCAACAGAGGTTTAAGATTGCGGGTATTGAAATCAACGAGGTAAATTGCACCAAAAATCCTGAGGCCGCAAGGAAAAACAATATCGTTCAGGCCCCTGTCATTATCGATCCGGACGGCACCCGGTTCGAAGGGGAGAGTGCTGCAATCCAATGGATGGAACATCACAATAAATAGGTTCATAGTATAATAGTTTAATTAAAGGGGCTGTCAACGGGTGGCCCCTTTATACATACAGGCCGGTATCCCGGCAGACCGGCTGCGGCTGTGCGCATAGAAGCTGCAGCCGGCACATACTTTAAAGTAGCGGCAGCAGGTTGCATACCGCAGGGACTGCAGCAGGCACAAATTTCGGAGGAAATAGAAAAATGTATGATATTATAGTTGTGGGGGGCGGACCCGCGGGGCTTACGGCCGCACTTTACGGACTGAGGAACGGCAAAACTGTTTTGATTATAGAAAAAAACGTTTTCGGCGGGCAGATTACCAACTCGCCGAAGGTTGAGAATATACCCGGCTTTGATTCCATAAGCGGAGGTGAATTCGCCGACAGGTTTTTAGACCAGGTAATGGAACAGGGCGGCCGGGTAATGATGAATGAGGTTGTACAGGCAGAGGCCGAAAAGGGACCGGACGGCCAAACGGTGAAAGTTGTGGTTACCCTGGCGGACAAAACCACGCAGGAGGGACGCACCTTGATACTTGCTCCGGGAACCGTACACAGACTGCTCGGACTGCCGGGAGAAGAGGAGCTTGTGGGTGAGGGTATAAGTTTCTGCGCCGTGTGCGACGGAGATTATTACCGGGACGGCACCGTGTGCATTATCGGCGGAGGAAACTCAGCCTTTGTTGAGGCCAATCTGCTGGTGGAAATAGTGGAGAAACTGATTGTTTTGCAGGATTTACCGTTTTTTACCGCGGAACAAAGGCAACAGGACATCCTGTTCTCCCATGACAATGTCGAGACCCATGTGAGCACGAAGATTCTCGGATATGAAACCGAAGAAGGAGTGCTTAAGGGGGTGCGTTATGAGGAAAACGGCCGGGAAATGATTGCCCGCTGTGACGGAGTATTTCTGGCGGTGGGCCTGATTCCCGACAACAAGCCCTTTGAAAATGTGGCTGTCCTTGACAAGTGGGGATATTTTGACGCCGGGGAAGATGCTCTGTGCCGTACGCCGGGAGTATTTGTTGCCGGGGATGCCCGCGCGAAATCTCTCAGGCAGGTGACAACCGCCTGCGCGGACGGCGCGGTTGCGGCAATAGCCGCCTGCGACTATATCAGGAATCTCGGACCTTAGGACAGTCGGGCCGGGCCGAAAGACCCGAAGCAAATTCGCGGCCATGCTTCCGCTTGAAGGAAAGGCTGTTTTACCGAGATTGCAAAATTCGCCGGAAGCAAGGCGGGAATATATGTTGCGGGTTGAAAGGAGAAAATATGAGAATCGGACAAGGTTATGATGTTCACAGACTGATTGAAAATCGCCCACTGATTATGGGCGGGGTGGAGATTCCTTACAAAAAAGGAGCGGACGGGCACTCCGATGCGGATGTGCTGATCCATGCTGTTATGGATGCGCTGCTTGGCGCAGCCGCCATGCCGGATATAGGCATACTGTTCCCTGACAGCGACGAACAGTATGAAGGGATTTCCAGCTTGACGCTGTTAAAGGAGGTTAACGAGTTTATCGCCGGTGCCGGGTTTTCCATTGCCAATATTGATGCTACGATAATTGCCGAGGCGCCGAAGATCGCTCCCTATATTGATGAAATGAGGACCCGCATTGCGAACGCCCTGAGCCTCGATGTCGGATGTGTAAATGTCAAGGCCACCACGGAGGAGGGCCTTGGATTTACAGGAAGAGGCGAGGGAATTGCCGCCATGGCGGTGGCACTGTTGCAATAATTTATCATCAGAGTCCCGGCGGCAAGGCTATTGTTTTATCAAACAGAGAAAAGGGCAAAATAAAGGGGGATGTAAAATGAGGGGAAAAATTAAACTGCGCGAGCGTTTAAGGTATGCTTTCGACAGCATCATGTCCAAGGGAATGATTGCAAAGATCTTGATGCTTCTGGCGCTCATGGTCGTATTTGTTTTTGCCGTCGGTGTTGTTTCGGCACTGATAAGGGAAGACATAAGGGGATTATTGCCGTCATCAATATGGAAAACACTGACCCACACGCTGGATCCGGGGGTTATCGACGGTTCGGAGGGGTCGTTTTTCTATATTGCCCTGATGCTTCTGGCAACATTATTCGGAGTATTTTTCACCGCCGTTTTGATAGGTTTGATAAATGACGGAATCACAAAGAAAATGGATGATCTGTCAAAGGGAATCGGTAGAGTACTGTCAAAGGGTCACATTGTAATTCTGGGTTTCAATGAAACCGTTTTTGATATTCTTGAAGAGATAATTGAAGCGAGAAGAAACCGACGGAGAAAAATGACTATAGTCATAATGGATAATATCGAAGTTCAGGAAATGTATGACATCATTTCGGAAAAATTGCAGGGAAATATCTTCAGGAAAAAAATCAGAATTATCTGCAAGAACGGAACAATTTTCGACAGACGCTCCCTGATGGCCTGTGGGATTGAAAACAGCCGTAGTGTGATAATCAACGTCACGGACGACTTCAAGACAATAAAAGCAATTCTTGCGTGCACAAGTCTGATGAATACAATTCCGGAAAAATGCGATTCATTTTCAGTGGCGGTTATCCGGAGTAAGGAAAACGAGTTAATAGCAAAGCTGGCAGGCGACGACGACAAGGTCAATGACAGGCTTGAGCTGCTGATGCTCCAGGACTTAATTGCCAAGGTCATTGTAAATGCATCAAGGCAGCCGGGAATTGCCAAGGTGTTTACGGAAATACTCAGTTTTTTCGGTAAAGAATTTCATATTCTCAAGGAAGATACTTATTTGCCGCAGCTGTACGGAAAGAGCGTAAGACAGATTAACAGACAGCTGAAAAACCATATAGCCGTGGGCATATACAATGAAAAAGCGGGCGTAATAATCGGCAATCCGAACGACGCAATCTTCAGGGAAGGGGATTTTTTGATTACACTTGCGGATGATGACAGTCCCATGGAACTGCTTGCCGCCCCCGTTGAGGTGGAGAATGTATGTTCAGAAATTGAAGAAGTGGCTGAAAAAATGAACATACTTATTTTGCGCAGGGAAAAACAGATTAACAGTATACTATGCGAGCAGGCCGAGTATATATGTTCAGGCTCGAGCATACTTATTGCGGGAGGTTGTGAAGGCCCTTGCACAGACATTGCGGAGGCGGTCCTTGAAAAGCTGAAACAAAGGGGTATAAAACTGGTTTGCAAAGATGATTACGATATCTACGACAATACCCTGCTGGAGAAGCTTATAGACGAATTTATGCCGGACAGTATTATTGTGCTATCGGATAACAACGCACTGGACGAGGATGCAGAGGACGAGAAGAATCTCAAATTGTTGATTTACCTTAGGGAAAATCGTCTCAAGACCGGCACGGGCTACGGAATAACCTGTGAAATCCAGGAAAAACGCAATCGGGACCTTGCAGCCGGCATTTGTGATGACAATTTTATTATCAGTCGCCATATGTCTGCACTTCTGATGACCCAGATTGCACTTGACAGGGAAAAAAGACCTCTTTTCAGAGAACTGCTCAGCAGCTACGGCCGTGAAATATACACAAAGAATGTGGAGTATTACATAGAGCCGGAGCGGGAGACGGATTTGTTCAGTATAATGGACGCCGTTGCCCAAAAGGGGGATGTGTTCTTAGGAGTCGGTACCACAGAATCGGGCACCGTACGGCCTGTTTTGGCTCCGGATAAGTTTGAAGGAAAGGAAAATCTCAAGAAATACAGCTTCCGTCCCGGCGACAAACTGATAGTTCTGGCAGATGAGTAAAAATGCGCGGCCGTTTCCGGCCGGCAGGAAACATTTTTACAAAATGTAACGAAACATGCAAAAAGCGGAATACACAAAAAGCATCCCGGTCTGCCATTGGACAGAGGGATGCTTTTATGACACATTTTGTCGGTTGACGGAAATTATTTTGCCAGCACCTTCTTTAACTTCGCGAAGCGCGGAAGGGAGTTTTCTTTCGGAAGAACAGGTTCTCCCGCAATAAGGGGCAGGGCATAGTCAATAAATTCACGGTTAATCCCGTTGCCCTCCTCGTTAATCCATTCTCTGGGGACCTTCTTTTCGGTATTTGCAACATCCGCCAGGTCAAGAAGATCAATTTCACAAACATATTTACCGTCTTCATAAGCTCTCTTGAAGCCGATCATTTTGTCGGTGACGCCGGCGACCGCATTGATAACGGCGGCTTCACCGCAACGGTATGATTCCTCAATATCGGTGGCGGATGCAAGATGGGCGCCGCAGCGTTGCAGCAGTGAGAGCTCGATTCCACGGACCTTGGCACCGGTTCTTTCCTTCACGATTTCGGCAAGCAAAGCCGCAAGGCCGCCAAGCTGCGCATGGCCGAAGCCGTCATTTGCTGCAACCTCCGCCTCGGAAACAAGAGTGCCGTCTTTATAGCGGATTCCCTCGGAAACGGCCACCATGCAATAGCCGGTCTCTTTATAAATGCGGGAGACATCTTCGATGAATTTATCCATATCAAAGGGCACCTCCGGCAGGTAAATCAGGTTCGGGCCGTAGCCCATTTCGGTCGCAAGGCCGGCGGAGGCGGCCAGCCAGCCCGCGTTTCTGCCCATGGTTTCGATGATACAGACCTGGCCGGTGTCATACACATGGCAGTCAAGAAAAACTTCCATACAACTTGTGGCAATATATTTGGCGGCGGACGCAAAGCCCGGACAGTGGTCCGTACCGAAAAGGTCATTGTCAACGGTTTTCGGAACGCCCATTACGCGGCATTCGTAGCCGATCTTCTGCATGTATTTGGAAATCTTATTACAGGTATCCATGGAGTCGTTGCCGCCGTTGTAGAAGAAATAACGGACGTCGTATTTCTTGAAGATTTCCAGAATGCGTTTGTAATCGGTATCGTCAACATCCGGGTCCGCTATCTTGTAGCGGCATGAGCCCAATGCGGATGAGGGGGTAAATTTCAACTTCTCAAGTTCGGCGGGGTCTTCTTTACCCATGTCAAAAAGTCTGTCGTTCAGAACACCCATGATACCATGCTCCGCACCATAGACCTTGGTAATATCGGGACTGTTCAGTGCTGTGTTCACAACCCCGTAAAGGCTTGCGTTGATTACGGAGGTAGGCCCGCCCGACTGGCCTACGATGCAGGCACCTTTAAGTTTGCTCATTTAATTTTCCTCCCATAACTGAATATATAAAAAAATAATTATTTACAGGACTACCGTATATATCTTAGCATCTCGGCAATAGCCTTGTAAACAGTAATTAGTTCCAACAAAAAGCGACTTGTTCTTTAAGTTATGGTCAAAGTATGATAATATACTTTAGAAAAAAACAGGGATATAATATAACCTGTATCGTTAGGTGGAAAATGAACGGAGGAAAAGATTATGCCATTAGTTACAACCAAGGAAATGTTTAAAAAGGCCTATGACGGCGGATACGCAATCGGCGCGTTCAATGTTAACAATATGGAGATTATTCAGGGAATCACCGAGGCGGCCGCCGAGCTTCGCTCACCCCTTATCCTGCAAGTGTCAAAGGGGGCAAGGGCATATGCGAACCACACATATCTGACCAAGTTGGTAGAGGCTGCCCTGATTGAAAACGATTTGCCCATCTGCCTTCATCTTGACCATGGCGATTCCTTTGAGATTTGCAAGAGCTGTATTGACGGCGGTTTCACCTCCGTTATGATTGACGCCTCAAGCAGACCCTTCGAGGAGAATATCGCCATTACAAGACAGGTGGTCGAATATGCTCATGATCACGGTGTTGTGGTTGAGGCCGAGCTCGGCACTTTGGCAGGTGTTGAGGATGAGGTAAGCGTCAGCGCCGAAGATTCTTCCTATACACGCCCGGAGGAGGTTGAGGAATTTGTTTCGAGGACCGGCTGTGATTCTCTTGCCATAGCAATCGGAACAAGCCACGGGGCTTACAAATTCAAACCCGGCACCAATCCGCAGCTGAGATTTGACGTGCTTGAGGAGGTTTCAAGAAGACTTCCGGGATTCCCGATAGTTCTTCACGGTTCGTCCTCGGTACCGCAGGAGTTCGTTGAGATGATTAACAAATACGGCGGCAACATGTCCGGTGCCATAGGTGTTCCCGAAGATCAGCTTCGCAAGGCCGCATCAATGTCTGTCTGCAAGATTAACATTGATTCCGACATCCGCCTTGCAATGACTGCGACAATCAGGCAGTTTTTCGCGGAGCATCCGGACAAGTTCGACCCCAGAGAGTATCTGAGACCCGCAAGGGCGGCAGTTAAGGCGATGGTTGCGCACAAGATAGTCAATGTGCTTGGCTGCGACAACAAAATCTGAGCCGACGGACTTTAAGAAAAACAAAAACAAGACAAGGTAGGATAAAACAAAAAATGGACTACCGGGAAACGCTTGAATATATCGGCAGCACAAATTGGAGGGGCTCAATACCGGGGCTTTCAAGGATTTCAAGGCTTCTTGAGCTTCTCGGCAATCCTCAGGACAGTCTCAGGTTTATTCATGTCGGGGGGACCAACGGCAAGGGTTCGACCTGTGCATTCCTTTCCTCAATTTTAGAGAAAGCCGGTTACAAGGTCGGCCTGTTTACTTCACCCTACATTGAGGTGTTCAACGAAAGAATGCGGGTAAACAACGTGAATATTTCCGATGAGGAACTGGCGGAGATTACCACGTTTATCAGGCCGTTTGCCGATTCCCTTGAGGATGCGCCTACCGAGTTTGAGCTGAACACCGCAATCGGCATGATTTTCTTTTTGAGGAATGAATGCGACGTGGTCGTCCTTGAAGTAGGCATGGGAGGCGAGTTTGATGCCACTAATGTCATCAAGACTCCCGACCTGACAATCATTACCACAATCAGCCTTGACCATACACAGCACCTTGGCAATACCATCGAAGAGATAGCCGCAACCAAGGCAGGCATCATCAAGCCGGGCGGCAGAGTAGTGCTGTATCGCCAGAGCGAGGAGGCTACAAAAATTATCAGCCGGCGCTGCGCGAAGACAGACGCAAGATTGTACATTTCCGAGCCGGAGAGTGTTGAGCTGCAGTCGGCAAGCATTGACGGGCAGGTTTTCAAAGCCCGGGGTTTCGGCAAAATGGCAACAGTTATGCTGGGCAGATACCAGATGGAAAACATCGCCGTTGTTCTCAAGGCGGTGGAGGTTTTGCGGGAAAACGGCTATATAATAACGGACGGGGCGGTTGCCCGGGGAATTGAGTGCGTGAAATGGCCGGGGCGGTTTGAAGTGGTTTCCCATGAGCCCATATTTATTTTAGACGGGGCCCACAATCCACAGGGCATGGAAGCCATGGCAGAGGCCCTCAGGTCAATTTTCCCCGGAGAAAAACTGATTATGATAATAGGCATTCTGGCAGACAAGGATTATAAAAGCATGCTGGATGCCATACTGCCTCTTGCCAGGGAAGTACTTGCGGTGCAACCCAATTCCTCAAGAGCGCTGCATCCGGGGAAACTTGCGGCCTTTGTCAAAAAGGCAGGCGTGAAAGCGGAGGCTTATGACAGTATTGAAGAGGCCGTGGATGCCGCCATCATGAAAGCAGGAAGGATTTGTCCGGTCTGCGCAGCGGGCTCGTTGTACATGCTCGGGGACGTGAAAAAATGCGTAGTTAATCATAATTTAAGCGATTAATATTTTACGCGGTTAATAATATAAGCAGTTAATATAATTAAACAATCGGAGGAAGACACACCATGGGATTTAAATCTGACATCGAAATCGCGCAGGAAGCAACACCTCTTCACATAAGGGATGTAGCCGCCAAATTGGGCCTTACGGAAAATGACATTGATTATTACGGTAAGTACAAGGCCAAGGTGGATACGGGAATCCTTGCCGGGAAAGACGACATCGGCCATCGGGCAAAGTTGATTTTATGCACGGCAATAAATCCGACTCCGGCAGGTGAGGGAAAGACAACCACTACGGTCGGTGTGGGTGATGCTCTATCGCGTCTGGGCAAAAAAAGCGTCATTGCCTTGCGTGAGCCTTCTTTAGGCCCGGTTTTCGGAGTGAAGGGCGGAGCTGCCGGCGGGGGGTACTCTCAGGTCGTTCCCATGGAGGATATAAATCTGCATTTTACCGGGGATTTCCATGCCGTAGGCGCGGCAAACAACCTGCTTGCCGCCATGATTGACAATCATATTTATCAGGGGAATGCTCTTGATATCGATCCCAGAAGGGTTGTCTGGAGGCGTTGCGTAGATATGAACGACCGCCAGCTGAGAAATATTGTGGACGGCCTTGGGGGAAAGGCAAACGGCTATACCAGAGAGGACGGCTTCGACATTACCGTTGCCTCCGAGGTAATGGCCTCTTTTTGTCTTGCATCGGACATAGACGACTTAAAGGAGCGTTTTGCAAGGACGGTTGTCGCGTATACAAGATCAGGCGAGCCGGTGACCGCCGGCATGCTGAATGCCCAGGGGGCAATGGCAGCCCTCTTGAAGGAGGCGCTCAAACCCAATCTGGTTCAGACTCTTGAGGGAACACCCGCATTTATCCATGGAGGACCCTTTGCAAATATAGCCCACGGCTGTAACTCCGTAATGGCAACAAGAATGGCTCTTCGGCTTGCCGACTATGTGGTCACCGAGGCCGGCTTCGGCGCGGATCTGGGCGCCGAGAAATTCATTAACATCAAGTGCCGCTATGCCGGCATGAAGCCGGATGCGATTATTATCGTGGCGACCGTAAAGGCCCTGAAGCACAACGGCGGCGTGCCCAAGGACAAGGCGGGAGAGGAAAACCTGACAGCCCTTGAGGCGGGGCTTCCGAACCTGCTCAAGCATGTGGAAAACGTTACCAGGATATTCGGCGTGCCCGCAGTTGTCGCCCTGAACAGATTCAACAATGATACGGATGCGGAAATTGCTCTCGTTACGGAAAAGTGCAGGGAGCTTGGAGTAAATGTCAGGATAAGTGAGGTCTGGGCAAAGGGCGGCGAAGGCGGCCTTGAGCTGGCAAGCGAGGTCCTGAGGCTTTGCGAGGAACCGGGGAACTTCAGATATTCATATGAACTGAATATCCCGATCAAGGAGAAAATCGAGGCCATCGCAACCCGTATTTACGGTGCGGACGGTGTGGAATATTTCTCGAAGGCCGAAAAGGAAATAACGGAACTTGAGCGTTTGGGCTACGGCAATCTTCCGATATGCATGGCCAAGACCCAGTATTCACTCAGTGATGATCCGGCAAAGCTTGGCAGGCCGAGAAATTTTAAGATTACAATCAGGCAGGCAACCGTCAGCGCCGGCGCCGGCTTTATTGTATGCCTTACCGGGGACATAATGACAATGCCTGGCCTACCCAAGGTTCCCGCTGCCGAGAAAATAAACGTCGACAACACCGGAAAGATCTCCGGATTGTTTTAAAAATACAATCCGTCAAACCGAAAAGCCGGGTGCCGCCCGCGGATATGCGGCGACAGGGCGTCAAGCCGGGATGCCGGAGAATCTGAAGGACGAAAAGCCGAAAAGGATGGTGCAATTATGGAAAACATGCCGACGGCACAAAAAACCTGTGAGCAATTTATAAACGAACTGGCATCCCCGGCTCCCGCCCCGGGCGGCGGGGGAGCTGCCGCTTTGTGCGGCGCCATCGGAATCGCCCTTGGAGGCATGGTCGCCTCACTGACCATAGGCAAGAAAAAGTACGCTCCGGTTGAGGAACAAATGGTCAGACTGAAAGCACAATGTGAGGAACTGCAAAAGGATTTTCTTCGGTTGGTCGACAAGGATGCGGAGGGTTTTGCTCCGCTCGCGGATGCTTACAGGCTTCCGCAGAATACGCCCGAGGAAATTGCGGCAAAACAGGAGACGCTGGAAAAATGCTCCTGTGACGCCTGCGCCGTGCCCTTGCTGATAATGGAGAAATGTTGCGACGCAATTGACATAATCGCCCGATTTGCCTCCGACGGCTCCAGGCTTGCCATATCCGATGCGGGAGCCGGCGCCGTATTGTGCAAGGCCGCCATGGAAGCCGCAAGCCTGAATATTTTTATAAATACCAAGGGAATGAAGGACCGTCTTGAAGCGGACACCTTCAATGCAAAGGCCCGGGAAATGCTGTTTATTTACACAGCCAAGGCCAATTCGATAATGGATTACGTGAAAAATGATTTAAAGATTCTTTAAAAGTCCGGGCCGCTGCGGGCAGCATAGCGGCATAACGGCATTCCGGCATAGGCGCTTTAGGATTTAGTGCAGCGACCGGTAAGCGGTGGGCCGCACACCGACCTTTTTGATGAAAAGCCGGCTGAAATGCTTCTTATCCGTATATCCTACCGCATAGCAGATTTCCGCCACACTCAGGCTGCTGTCCTTCAGCAGCTTTTTTGCTTCGTCAATACGGCAGTCCGTCAGGAAATCTATATAATTCCGGCCGGTTTCCTTTTTGAAAAGCATACTCAGGTATGAGGCGTTCAGGTGGACATAGTCAGCAACGTTGGCCAGAGTAATGTTCTTGGTGAAATTGTTCTTGATATATTTTGTCGCTTCACGCACCGGGCGGGAGAACTCCCTTTCCTTGCGCACCGCCTCAAGCCTGGTCCGGGCATTTTTAACAAGAGTCGAGGTAATGATCGACAGGGAGGAGGCGTTCATGACGAAGTAAAGAACCTTGCGAACTTCCTCACGGGTCACCGCATCCGCATCGCCGTAGGATTTGGCAATTTCAATTATGGCGCTGCGGCATATATCAACGATTATCTCAGGGTCGGTATTTACCGAAATATTTTCAAAGGCCTTGCGTATGGCCTGTTCAAACCGGGAAATGTCCATAAGTTCCACACTGATTCTCAATTCGTTGAGAAACTCCGGTGTGATGATGTCGCTTTTTTTTACATTGTCGAAGCTAAGCTGATCCATGAAATAAATCTGATTCGAGCCCCGCAGTATGCCGCAATATGCCGCCCGTTCCGCGGAGTGAAGCACGCTCAGCAGGGAATTGACATCGGTGCTGCGGCTGCCGATGCCGATGGAATATGAAGTGTGCTGACAGCCATGCTTCTTAAGAAAGTATTTTATGACTTCGCATATTTCCCCCATACGCTCGTCAACACCGCTGTCTGCGCTGTAATTGAAAAGAATGGTAAGTCGCGAGGCGCCCTGAATGAAGGGAATCATTTCGTTGCATACGGGATCGAAACGGAACCGGAGCTCTTCAACAACCGCCGGCAGGAAACCGGCTTCCTCTTCTTTCGGCAGGCCGCGGAGCTGTATGAGGGCTCCCTGAAAAAAGCCCTCCTTGAAAGTGAAGTGGTAGAGTTTATTCAGCTCGTTGATTGAATAATTCTGATGAACCTCGGCGGAAACGAAATTGCGCATGAAGGAATTGCGAAGGAGCCTTCTTGTGGAAAAAAGATAGCGTTCCATATCCTTGCTTCGGACGGCCTGATATCTTTCCATAAAATCCCCCAGAACCCGGGTGATTTCCTCTGCGGATACCGGATTGACGAGAAACTCCCTTACTCCGAGGCGCATGGCTTTCTGGGCAAGAGCAAAGTCCCCTTTGTCTTCTATCAGGACAAATTCGGTCATATGGCCATGCTCGCGGATTTTTTCAATTACTTCGAGACCGTTCAGACCGGGAAGGTCGTTGGAAATGAAGACGAGGTCCGGCTGCTTGCGCATAATTTCCCCCATGACTCTGGTACCGTCGCCGGCGGTCCCTACAACCATATATTCTAATTTCGGCCAGTCAATCAGGGAACGAAGTTCAAATGTAAAATCAGGATCCCTGTTTGCAATAAAAACCGTTATCATGTTTTCCGTCCTTTTTATTCTCTATATAAATTCTACACCATCACCTAAAAAATAACAACCTCTTTGAGAAAACGGTGGTGAAATATTTGGGAAAACAAGATAGAAGCTTTATCATAACCCCGGAGATTTTTGTGCAATATTGCAATCAAAAGTTTTTTGCGAACGGGCGGGGGGGGACAGAATTTGGATTTCCCCACTTAAAAAGAATATCTTTCGTCTCATTCATTGACAAGTTTTTTCCATAATTTATAATGAATGTGGATAAAAATGTAAGCTTGTAACTATATTTTAAGAAGAAAGAGGAGGTTTTACATGAATATTCTGGAATTTTATGCTGCGCAGAGTCCGTTCACGGACCCCGGCAGAAATGTTCAGATGTTTGAGGGCTTGCCTGTTTCTGTATCGGAGATTAAGGATGTGTTGAAGGGTATCTGCCTTGACTATCGTGAGATTGATAAGTATCCGATTCAGAACGAACGACTGCTTGAGACAAACAATCGCTACGCGGAAGAAATGCTTCAGGCAATTTATAATCTTGACAAAGAAAGCCCGATTACGACAGGACGTCCCGAGAATGCAAGAATGATGGCATCCGCAAGCCAGTTCGCGACTCTATGCTGTTCTATGCTGCGCCATGCAGGCATTCCCGCACGCAGTCGTATCGGCTTTGCAAAGGACGGTGAAGATTACAAGACCTACGCAATCATCGAATATCATGACAACGGATGGAAGACTTTGGATCCTTCAGGCGAAGGTCTTGAGTTTATTTCTGCCGCAAAGGTTTTTGCCGACTGTCGCTCGGATGCGGCATGCGAAAGCAAATTCAAAAACGGCAAGGAAAGCGGTATGGGCGCTGTGATTGCCAACCTGATGCTTGACCTGGCAGCGGTAAACAAATACGAGATGAATATCTGGGACCGCTACGGATGGATGAACCGTCCGATTTACGACTACAGTGATAAGGCATGGGAGATTTTGGCAGAAGTTGCAAAGATACTTGCAAACGATGACAAAAACCTTGAGGCTCTTCAGGCCGCTTATGAAGGAGAAGAAGGACTTCATGTACCACAGGTTGTTTTCTGTGACTCACCGCTTGTTCCCGGCCATAAGGTAACTCTAAAGTAGTAGCAGGAGAATAAAGTGTCGAGCTGGGAGGAATTAAATCAGAAAACAATCGATGCGCTGATGGAAAATGACTTTGCCCGCGCCAATGAAAATGCAATTCATGCACTTGAGGCCGCCAGAGCCGAAGGGGCAGAGGAGCAGATAGTTCTCTCCTTGTCTAACCTCGGCGAGGTACAGCAGGCTCTCGGAAATTTTGAAAGTGCAGAGAAAACCGTCAAGGAAGCCATTGACCTGTGCCGCAGGCTCCGGGGAAATGACAGTGAGACCGCAGATTTGATCGGAGGCCTTGCAGTCATGTATTCCTATATGGGGCGTCACGAGGAGGCCGAGGAGACCTTCCGCCGGGAGCTTGCCATAAGGGAAGAGGATCCGGCAGGCTACCACGAGACCGTCCAATGCCTTCAGGGGCTGGCAGAAAGCGTTCTTGCTCTCGGAAGAAGTGAGGAGGCAAAGAAATATCTTGAGCGCTGCATTAACCTGATTGAAAAGAACGAAGGAACGGACAGCGTGGAAAAAGGCCCGATTCTGGTAAATATGGCGGTCGTCCACCGGCAGGAGGGCAACGCCGAGGAGGCGGGTGAAGCCCTGAGAGAGGCCATCAGGATTTACGAGGATAAATTGGGACCGGAGCATCCTGTATTTGCAGATACAATGTGCCGCCTTGCGGACACATATGTGGCAAGGGGCGCCATAGACCCGGCCAAGACCCTTTACAGTCAGGCAATCGAGATTTTAAGGTCAACCTTGGAAGAAGGAGATCCGGAAATTGCCCGGAAGCTGGAAGAGCTCGCCCGGCTGCAGCGGACAACAGGTGAAAATGACAATGCGGTGAAAACCTACGAGGAGGCCCTTGACATTTTCCGCAAGGTCTACGGACCGGACAGTGTTTATGCGGCTCAAATCGAAAATGATTTGGCGGAAGTTCATATGGTAGCGGGTAACCTTGAAGAGGCCCGGGGACTTTTGGCTCATGCGCTGATGGTAAGAGAGGAGATTCTCGGAGAAGCATCTCCCGCCCTTGCGCAGACTCTTAACAACATGGCAGTTCTTTCCGAGAGTCAGGGGAAATTCACCGAGGCAATAGCTCTACACGAAAGGGCGCTGAAAATCAGGGAGGATGTATTCGGAAGTGAACATCCGGCCATAACCCAGAGCCTGGATAATCTGGCGGCCGCATATCAATCCACCGGCAAATTTCAGGAGGCGGAGGATTTGCTTCGCCGATCCGTAAGCATCTGGAAGGAAACCGTCGGAGATGACCATCCGGCCACTGCCCAATCAGTATTCAACCTGGGAACGGTACTGTTTGTCAGGGCCAAGTACAGGGAGGCTTGGAAGGTTGTAACGCAGGCAAAGGAAACAATGGAAGCCCACTTGGGGCAGGACAACCCCAACATGACACTTCCGTACAAGGCACTTGCCGCAATTGCCAGGAAACTCGGCAACAAGGCGGAAGAGGAAAAATATGCGGCGTTATTTAAAGCGGCAAACAAATCACTGCAACAGACAAAACAAGAGACCGAAGCGAACTAGTTCGCTTGCGGCATTGCGATAAAACAAGAAAGAAAATGAGAGGTAAATGCGATGTCCAAAAACAAAAAGACATTCACAACATTCAAGAGTACGGGCTATTCCGCATTCTGTAACGGCTCGCACATTGCTGCTGTCGATGTTAAGGATGGCAAAATACTCCGTGTAAGACCTTTCCGTTACGATTGGAAGTACTCAAAAGAGCACATCAATCCGTGGAAGATTGAAGCACGCGGAAAAGTTCTTGAAGCCCCGACCAAGACCTCGGTAGGACCCTTCGGCATAGGTTTCAAGAAAAGTATCTATTCTCCCAACCGTATTCTTTATCCCATCAAACGTGTTGACTGGGATCCGAAGGGAGAGCGTAATCCTCAGAACAGAGGAAAGAGCGGATACGTAAGGATTTCATGGGATGAGGCTCTTGACCTTATTGAGTATGAGATTAAGCGCATCATCGACACCTACGGCTCCTGGGCAATCTTTGCGCAGGGCGACGGACATGGAGAGACCAAGGTAGTTCACGGACCACATGGCTGCCATTTCAAGTTCCTGGAACTCCTGGGAGGAGCAACAATTCAGGTCCGCAATCCGGACAGCTGGGAAGGGTGGTTCTGGGGAACCAAGCACTTCTGGGGCGGAGAGCCTTTCGGCCTTATGCCCAACTGTTCAAATCTTTACAATGACGTATGCAAGAACAGCGAAATGCTTCTGTTCCAGGGATGCGACCCGTGTACCACAACCCGCGGGTTCAACAGCGGTGACCAGGTAAGCCGTTTCTGCCTGTTTTTCAGAGATATCGGCATCAAGGTTATCTATATCTGCCCGGATCTTAACTACGGCGCGGCTGTATTTGCCGATAAATGGATTCCGATCCTTCCAAACACCGACCCGGCTCTGCACCTTGCAGTAGCGTATCAGTGGCTTCAGGCGGGAACTTATGATAAGGAGTATCTCGAGACTCATTCAATCGGATTTGATAAATTTGCAGATTATGTCCTCGGCAAAGAAGACGGTGTTCCCAAGACTCCGCAGTGGGCTTCATCCAAGTGCGGCGTTCCCGTACGTATTATCAAGGCTCTTGCAAAAGAGTGGGCTTCAAAGGCTACAACAATCGTGCACGGATTCGGCGGTCCATACATCAGAGGGCCGTATTCACATGAGGTGGCCAGAATCGAGGGCTGCGTGCTTGGCATGCAGGGACTCGGAAAGCCGGGCGTTCATTCATTCGCACTTATCAACCGTGCGGTATTCGGATCGGAAGATTACCCTGTAACACCGCCTACACCGTGCAGTATCATGCACGACCCGCAAATTAATATTCGCGCGGCTTACACAGGATATAACCCGTTCCCCTGGCTCGGACTTCCGAAGCAGATTATTCCGAAGACTCTGGTTCACGATGCAATTCTTAACGGACACTTTGAAATTTACGGGTCATCTCTTCAGGTTACTCCTGCAAGGGAGCAGTTTATCAAGTACACATATCCGGTAGAGGGCTGCTCGCCGATCCATATGATTTGGTCGGACACGCCTTGCCTGCTTACATGCTGGAACGATTCCAACAAGATGGCTGATGCTTACAGACATCCTTCGATTGAGTTTTTCCTTGTACAGCATCCGCGCATGGAAAACGACTGTCTGTTTGCGGATATTGTTCTTCCCGTAAACACCAAGTTTGAGGAAAGAGACATAGGCGATGACCGTGAGTCGGCCGCTTATGACCTTATCTACGTTGAGGAGCAATGCATTGAGCCTCTCGGCGAGTCGTTTTCCGACTATGAAATCGTTTGCAAGATTGCTGAAAGATTCGGGCTTCTTGAAGAATATACCGACGGCGAGTCCATAGATGACAAGATTAAGAAGGGCTTTGACCATTCAGGCGTTCCGGAAACAGGACTTATTGACTGGGAGACATTGAAGGAGAAAGGCTACTTTGTAGTGCCGACCGATCCGGAATGGGAAAAGCATCTTCCGGGAATGTACAGGTTCTATCTTGATCCCAAGAAGAATCCGCTTGAGACTCCTTCCGGACTTCTTGAGTATGAGTCGGTTGACCTTAAAAAATATTTTCCCGATGATAAGGAAAGACCTCCTGTACCGCAATGGATAGAGAGCAGCGAGTTCCATGATGAGAGAATCGGAGGCGAGAGAGCTAAGGATTACCCGCTGCTTGTTGTAAGTAACCATCCGCGTCATAGAACTCATGCAAACCTGGATGACAATGAGTGGTTCCATGAGATTGTTACCAGCAAGGTTCGCGGCAAGGACGGATACCTTTACGAGCCGCTGTGGCTCCATCCGACAGAGGCCGAGAAGAGAGGTATTAAGACCGGCGATATCTGCAAGATTTATAACGAGCGCGGCACAGTACTTGTCGGCGCCATAGTATGGGAAAGAATCATGCCGGGTGTTGCATATGTCGACCACGGTTCAAGAGCAGATTACATTGTTCCCGGTGTTTTAGACAGGGGCGGTGCAATCAACCTTATCACACCGCACAACACCATATCCAAGAACTGTGCGGGTATGGTATGCAGCGGATTCCTTGCGGAGGTTGAGCTTTGCGACATCGATGCCCTTATGGAAGAGTATCCGGATGCATTCAACAAGCCATATGACAAGTATTCAGGATTGGTATTCGAAAGAGTACTTGCAAAGTAGGAGGAGAAAATCATGGGAAAAGTATTATTAATTGATATAACCCGTTGTAACGGCTGTTATAACTGCCAGCTGTCCTGTAAAGATGAGCACGTAGGCAATGATTGGTCACCTATTGCTAAGCCGCAGCCGAATACCGGACATTTCTGGTATAAGATTACAGAGACAGTACAGGGAACGGTTCCGAAGGTACGCGTTCACTATATGCATGAGATGTGCCAGCATTGCGAGGATGCTCCGTGTCTTGAGGCCTGCAAGAACAACGCTATTTACAAGCGTGAAAAGGACGGCTTTATCATTATCGATCCCGAGAAGTGCAGGGGCACACGTTCATGTGTAGATGCATGTCCATACGGCTCAATCTACTTTAATGCAGACCTTAACATCGCTCAGAAGTGTACCATGTGCGCACATCTTCTTGATG
This sequence comes from Lachnospiraceae bacterium, assembly GCA_050944475.1. GTDB lineage: Bacteria > Bacillota > Clostridia > Lachnospirales > Lachnospiraceae > RGIG5612. Next base: position 83,334 of record JBMNRD010000001.1, on the reverse strand, counting down.
ACGGATGGGAAGAGCCGCGCTGCGTACAATCGTGTCCTGTAGATGTATACACATACGCTGAGTATGATGAGGTTAAGGACAAGATTGCAAAAGAAGGTTTTGAACGGCTTCATCCCGAGTTCGGCCTCAAGACCCGTATTTATTACAAGGGACTCCTTAACAAGTTTTTTATTGCAGGTGATGTTTACGACCCCGAGCTTGACGAGTGTCTTGAGGGTGCCAAGGTTGCCCTTATTGACGCAAAAGGCAAGAAAGCGGCCGAGCTTAAAACCGATGTGTTCGGCGATTTCTGGTTCGAAAGATGCGAGCCTGGCGTATACAGTGTAAAGGTTGAGATGGCCGGCTATAAGGCCAAGGTTATTGAAAACATCGATGCAACGACCAAGGATATCAACATCGGCGGCATCGAGCTTGTTAAAGCATAATTTCGGAACAATATAATTTATATAACGAAAGGAACACAAATGGCAGAAGAAAAGATTAGAAGAGGAATCGAACTTCCCGGCATCGAACTTGAGCCGGGAGAAGAGGTCTTTACTAACTGTGCAATCGGCGGTGCTGTGTTTGTTCATGTAAAGGACGGTAAGATTACCAAGGTGCGTCCTATGGTTTTCGGCGAGGAAGATTCACCGGCCTGGACCATTGAGGCGCGCGGACATACATTTACCCCGCCCCGTAAAACCTCTTTAGGAAACTACGTCTGCACACAGAAGGGACGTATTTATTCGGAGAATCGTATCAAGTATCCGATGCGCCGTGCCGACTTTGACCCCAACGGTGAGCGTAATGTTCAGAACCGCGGCAAATCAGGCTATGTCCGCATCACTTGGGATGAGGCTTTTGACCTGTTAGAGTCAGAAATCAAGCGTATTCATGCAACCTATGGCAAGGCGGCCATTACCGCCTCTCCGGGTTCACACGCAGATTTCGGTCTGCTCCAGTACAAGATGGGACCGCTCGGCCGTTTCTGGAATATGCTGGGATACAGCACACTCTCGGAAAACCCGGACTCATGGGAAGGCTGGCACTGGGGCGCCACCCATGCATGGGGCTACTACTGGAAATTGGGTGTAACCGACAACTTTGACATGCTCGAGGAAGCGCTTAAGCACACAGAGCTCCTTGTGATGTGGGGAGTTGACCCGAACACTTCAGCCGGCGGCTACAACGGACAGGACGGATGCCGCTGGAGATGGTGGTGCAAGGAAATCGGCATGAAGATGGTATTTATCGATCCGTGGTGCAACTTTACAGCCGCTACATGGGGAGATAAGTGGCTTGCTCCGTATCCGGCAACTGACGGCGCTATGGCGGAAGCCATTGCCTGGGTATGGATTACCGAAGATACTTATGATCATTGGTTTATCGAAAATAAGTGCATCGGTTTTGAAGAGTTTAAGAACCATATCCTCGGCAATGAAGAGGGCGGGTTCCCTCGTACACCTGAATGGGCAGAGACCAAGTGCGGCGTTAAGGCACGTGACATTTATGCTCTTGCCCGTGAGTGGGCGGCTAAGAAGACCATGCTTTGCACAGGTTCTATATACGGCGTATCCGGCGCCTGCCGTCAGCCATACGGTACAGAGTGGGCACGTCTGATGGTATACCTTCTTGCAATGAGAGGATTCGGAGCTGACGGGTGTAACAGCTGGGGCGGAGCTTCCATGGCTCCTCCTATGGACATGAGCTTCCGTTTCTTCGGTTATTCGGATGCCGGCTGGGATACTTTCAGCATCGTTGCCGACAAGAAGGCTCAGAACACGGTTAAGCAAAAGACCTACCGTCTGCTCCTTCCCGAGTGCATAATGAACGAGAAGACCGAGTGGATCGGAGAGGGCTTCTGCGGAGAATCTCTTGAGCAGCAGGTTACCAAGAACGTCTGCCCGCTTCCTGCGGAAGAGGGCGGCGCGCCTATCAAAATGATTTATCGTCAGGGCGGATCATATATTTCCACGATGACAGACACAAATCGCTGGACAAAAATGTTCCATTCGGAGAATCTTGAATTTTGCGTAACCGCGGATATTCATTATTCAAGCGAAACCAGATTTTACGACCTTATCCTTCCCGTTTGCTCGGGCTTCGAGAAGGAAGACATCTGTGAGCTTGGCGCACCCGGCGGATACGGCGCCAACGATATGGGGGCAAACTTCCGCGTAATTATCTACATGATGAAGTGTATTGAGCCGTTGTGGGAGTCAAAATCCGACTACGATATATATGTTGAGCTTTCAAAACGTCTCGGCTTCCATGAGGAGTTTACCGAGGGCAATGAGATGATCGACTGGATTGAAAAGATTTATGATGCCTCATCAATGCCCAAGTACATGGAGTTTGAGGAATTTATTAAGAAGGGTTATTTCGTAGTACCTGCTCCGAAAGCCGACTTCAAGCGTGCCGTATCCAATAAGTGGTATTATGAGGACAGGGCATGCGATGTCCCCGACCATAACAACCCGCTTAAGGGAACCCCGAGGGAGAAGATGCTCGGAACACCTTCAGGAAAGCTTGAGTTCGTATCAACCTTCCTTGAGGAGCATTTTCCGGAAGATCCGGAAAGACCGGTGATGGGACAATATCTTGAGCCGTGGGAGGGACTCGGATCGGAATTCGCGGAAAAATATCCTCTCATATTGGAAACACCGCATATGCGCTTCTCCTACCATACACATTATGACGAAAAGTCACCATGGCTGAACGAGATTCCCGCACATCGCGGCATGAAGGACGGATATGCCTACTGGCCGATTCGTATAAACGGTGTAGACGCACAGGCCCGTGGAATCCGGAACGGCGATCTTGTAAAGGTGTTCAATGACCGAGGCGCGGTTATCTGTATCGCATACGTAACAGAGCGTATGAAGCCGGGCTGCGTTATGTCTTATCAGGCAGCAGCAAAATATGATCCGCTTGAGCCGGGCAAGGAAGGCAGCATCGACCGCGGCGGTTGTATGAACCTTCTTACACCTTCCCGCATGGTATCAAAGAATGCACCGGGCATGGTAAGCAACTCAAATAACGTTGAAATTGAGAGATGGGAGGGATGAGCATGAAGAAATATGGTATGGTCATTGATGTAGCAAAATGCACAGGCTGTTATAATTGCTTCCTGGCTTGTAAGGACGAAAACTGCAATCAGGCACATGAAGGTTATACAGCTGCTCAGCCTTTGACAGGACAGTTTTGGATGAACCACCGCGAGGTAGAGCGCGGACAGTTCCCAAAGGTTAAGATCAGCAACATTCCTTTCACATGCAGCCATTGTGATAACCCGGGATGTATGAATCAGGCTCAGGACGGAGCCGTATACAAGAGGGAAGACGGCATAGTTATTATCGACCCTGTTAAGTCCAAGGGACAGAAGGCTATCGTTAATACGTGTCCTTATCGTGTTATTTACTGGAATGAGGAACTTCAGATTCCGCAAAAATGCGATATGTGCGCACATCTTCTGGACAAGGGCTACAAGGAACCGCGCTGCGTGGAATTGTGCCCGACAGATGCCCTCGTGTTTGGCGACCTTAACGACCCTGAGAGCGAGATTTCCAAGCTTGTGGCAGAAAAGAAGCCTTATTCAGCTCATCCGGAGTATGAGCTTGAAGAGAGGGTTCTTTATCTTAACCTGCCTAAGAATTTTGTTACCGCTACCGTTATTTACAAGGATACAGATCAGTGTGCCGAGGGTGCAAAGGTTACCCTTAAAGCCGAAGGTCTTGAGCTCACGACAACAACTGACAACTATGGTGATTTCTGGTTTGAGGGCATTGATAATAGAACTGTCTGCAATGTCAAAATCGAACTTGAAGGCTATAAGACTCGGGAAATTGATGTTCGCGTGCTTAAGAGTCTGAACCTTGGTGACATTTTCATGGAAAAGAAATAATTCTTTCTTCCATGAAATGTACAAGCAGATTATAAGGAGTAATTGATAATATGAAAGTAAAAATTGGAGATATAATCACCCTGGGTAATTACCGGCAGAGTGATAAATACGGAAACAGTACCGAGCCGATTGAGTGGAAGGTGCTGGATGTCGCCGATGGAAAAGCTCTCATCATCAGTGTCAAGGCTCTGGAAAGGGTAAGGTTCAACGAGAGGTATGCCGACGCAACATGGGCGGATAGCACATTGAGGTCATGGATGAACGGTGAGTTTGCTCAGACCGCATTTACAGCCGAAGAGCTGGATCGGATTCTTGTAACCAAGGTTTCCACTGCAGACAATGCTAAATGGGGCACCCGCGGCGGAGCCGACACGGAGGATAAGATTTTTGCACTCAGCAAGGAAGAACTGGAGAAGTATTTTCCGGTCGCCTCTGACAGAGGGGCCAAGCCGACAGAGGCCGCTAAGGTTCAGGGCATCTATACATATGATGAGAACGGATATTGCTGCTGGTGGCTGAGGACTCCCGGTTATGTGCAGTATGCCGCAAGCCGTGTAAATGTCGGCGGCGGCATCAGCGATACCATTTATGATGACAAAAGGGCTCACCGTGCAGCACGTCCTGCAATGTGGATCAAGACAGACTGAGACTGAAAAGGAGGAAACATTATGAGTTTAAACATTAATGCTGAAGTAGGTCAGGTTATCACATTCGGTACTTATCCACAGAGCGATGTTACCGGCGTGAAAGCAGAGCCTATCGCATGGAAGGTGCTTGCGGTAAAGGACGGCAAGGCCCTCCTTATCACCGAGAAGGGCATTGACAACGTTATGTTCCATAACGGCAACATGAACGTCACCTGGGAGACCTGCGATATGAGGAAATGGCTCAACGGCGAGTTTATGGACAAGGCTTTCAATGCCGAGGAAAAAGCCGCAATTGTAACCACAACTTTGCAGACTCCCGACAGCAAGGTTCGCGGAGCACTTGGAGCCGGAGAGACAGAGGACAAGGTGTTTGTTCTCAGCATCGATGAGGTAAATGAGTTGTTCGCTTCGGATGAGGACAGGGCTGCAAAGGCTACGGCTTATGCGATTGCAAAGGGTGCTTTTGTTCACAAAAGCAACAATAACTGCTGGTTCTGGCTTCGTTCGCCCGGATATTACCAGAGTGACGCTGCCGGCGTGAACTACAACGGCTTCGTGCATGAAAGCGGAGATAACGTAAGTTCACCGAGCGACGCGGTTCGCCCGTCGGTATGGATTCAGCTGCAAGCCTGACCTGACAATCGGTATGGATTCAGCTGCAAGCCTGACCTGACAAACTGAATATAAAATTAAACGTCCTGCCGCGAAAAACAGCGGCAGGGCGTTCTTTTTGGCATGTCGGGCATGTCCGATTGCCGGCAAGTTATACAATTATTCAAAAATATTCCTTTGGTACTTGACAATTCGGTACCGAAGGAATATATTTATTAGTAGATATTTCAGCCCCGAACGAACGGATGCGTTCCAACGGGCACAAAAAAGAAAGGATAGAATATCATGCCGGACAATCCCGATATAACCGAGAAGAAAAAAAACCATCCGGGCAAGGGCGGTCAAGGCCGCTACGGAAATCCCCGTAAAGGGCGGGATTTTAGCGGGCGGCACAGCCGAAAAAAGGAGCTTATTGACCTGCTTCACAGATGTCACAGGATTCTTTTCTTTAACACAATGGGCAGGCACCGGCAAGGCGAGGTGCTCAGGCTCCTGCAGGACGGCCCCATGACCCAGAAGCAGGTTCAGGACAGGCTGGGCATTCGCCCGGCCTCCATAAGCGAACTGGTGAGCAAGCTTGAGGGACGCGGTCAACTTACAAGGGAGCGCAATGAGGAAGACAGAAGGAGTGTTCTTTTGACTCTTACCAAAGCAGGTGAAGGTGCTTTGAGGCGGATATATGATGACCAGCCGGCAGAGCCCATAAAGAAGCTTCCCCTTGATGACAAGGAGGTTGATGAGCTGATAGCACTGCTTAGGAAACTGCTTGACGGATTAAATGAGGGACGCCGGGAAGAAGGCGAAGAATGAGATTTGTTTTCAGATACGTAAAAAAATATACATGGTTTGTCATCCTGTCGATTTTGGCCAAGACAACGGCGACATTCATGGAATTGTTGATTCCGTATATTTTGGAGCATCTGCTGGATAATGTCGCTCCCGGAAAAAACATGAATGAAATCCTGATATGGAGCGGCATTATGGTGGTCATGGTCGGCCTGGTCTGGGCATTAAATGTGTATTCAAACAGGAGGGCGGTAAAGACCTCGGCAAGATGTGCCTATGAGATAAGAAGAGATCTGTTCCGGAAATCAATCAGACTGTCCGGCAGACAGTTTGATGAATTCGGCCTTCCGTCAATCACATCCAGAATGACCTCGGATTCCTATAACCTGCAGGATTTTACGAGGATGTTCCAATCAATCGGAATCAGGGCTCCGCTGATGCTCTTTGGCGGAATAATCGTTTCCATGAGCATGGATAAGGGTCTGGGACTGATTCTGTGCGCAATCGCACCGATTACCCTGGCAGCGGTGCTTGTGCTTTCCTTTAAGGGGATTCCGTTGTATGAAAGGGTGCAGCAAAGTCTCGACAACATTACCCGGATAATGCGTGAGAACATCACGGGAATCCGCGTGGTCAAGGCCTTGTCCAAGGAGAATTTCGAACGTGAAAGATATAGTAAAACCAATGAGGAAATGTATTCAAGGGAAAGAAAAGCCGGTACAATTATGGCCTTGCCCGCTCCGATTATGACCATGTTCCTGAATATGGGCCTGACGGCGGTGGTGCTGATAGGTGCCATGCGGGTTAACAGCGGCCGTACAGAGCCCGGCGTAATTTTGGCGTTTCTGACCTACTTCAACATGATTCTTATGGGTACTATGGGACTCAGCCGCGTGCTTTTGATGATGTCCAAGGCCAATGCTTCGGCAATCAGGGTTGCGGCAATTATCAACAGGGAAGAGGATCTTGTGCCAATCCCCGTGGAGCAGGCGGCCGTGACGAAAAATCCGGATTATATTGTATTTGAGGACGTTTCATTCAGATACGGTGCGGACAGCACCTTGAACGACGTCTCCGCATTTGCCGGAGAGGAAAGAAAAATGAGTTTGGAGAACATCAGCTTTTCCATTCCGAAGGGAGGGTCACTCGGAATCATCGGTCCTACCGGCTGCGGCAAAACCACCATTGTAAACCTCCTTATGAGATTTTACGACGCCACGGAGGGTAATGTTTTTGTAGACGGAAGGGATGTGCGCACCTATACTCAGGAAGAACTACACAGAAAATTCGGCGTAGTATTCCAGAACGACATGGTATTTGCAGATACCCTTGCGGAAAATATTAAATTCGGCAGAGAGGTTTCCGATGAGGAGATGAGGGCGGCGGCCGCCGATGCTTGCATAGCCGGCTTTATAGAGTCCCATGAGCAGCAGTACGAGCAGATGTCGGCTGCACATGGCGCCAATTTCTCCGGAGGTCAGAAGCAGAGAATCCTGATTTCGAGGGCTCTGGCCGCAAATGTCGACATACTTGTATTGGACGATGCGTCAAGCGCACTTGATTATAAAACCGATGCCGCCTTAAGAAAGGCGATAAGAGAGCATCACAGCTCTGCCACCACAATCATTATTGCCCAGCGCATAAGTTCCATCATGATGCTTGATCGTATCATGGTAATGGAAGAGGGCAGGATTATCGGCCTTGGAACCCACGAAGAGCTGCTGAAAAGCTGTCCCGGGTATCTTGATATTTACAATACACAAATGGGAGAGGAGAGCTGAAGATGGCGGCAAGAAGAGGATTTCAGGAAATGAAAAAGCCGAAGGATTCCAAGAGAACACTGATTCGGCTGCTCAGATACTTGGCGGAGCACAAACTGACCATAATAATAATTGCTCTGATGTGTATTACCAGCAATGTGTTGGCGCTTCTTGGACCGAGCCTGGCGGGAAACGCTATCAACGAGGCTGCTGCAGGAGCCGGCAAGGTTAATTTTGACAAGATTTGGTATTATGTCAAACTTATGTTGATGTTTTACGGCACGTCATCCGTCCTGACAATTGCGATCAATGTAATCATGCTTAAGGTCAGCAAAAAGATTTCGGCAAAAATGCGCCGCGATGTGTTTGATAAACTGATGAAGCTGCCGGTGGGATTTTTCGACAGGAATCAGACCGGAGACATTATCAGCCGCGTTTCCTACGACGTGGATGTTGTGGGCACCTGCCTGTCGACGGACCTGGTGTCAATATTGACAAATGTGGTGACGATTTTCGGATCATTTTTCATGATGCTGGTGGTGTCGCCGCTGCTGTCCACAGTGGTGATTGTTACCATTCCGCTTTCACTGTTGTTTGCCATATGGATGCGCAAGAAAACTCAGCCGCGTTACCGCAGGAGGTCAAGAGCCTACGGTGCCATGAACGGCCTTGCGGAGGAACTGCTGAGCGGACAGAAGACAATCCGTGCCTATGCCTATGAAGATAATGCCGACAAAAGGTTTGATGCGACAAATGTGGAGGCCGCTACGGCTTATTATGAGGCGGACAAAGTTGCTATGCTCATGGGTCCCACGATGGGTTTAATCAATAATCTTTCGCTGGTGCTGATCGCGATTTTCGGCTCCATATTGTACATGTACGGAGCGGTTTCTCTGGGACAGATTTCCTCATTCGTGCTGTATTCCAGGAAGTTTTCCAATCCGATAAATGAGATTGCCAATATTATCAATGAAATTTTTTCGGCCCTTTCCGCTGCGGAGCGTGTATTTAACCTTCTTGATGAACCGGAGGAGGTTGCGGACATCCCCGATGCGGTTATCCTTGATGACGTGAAGGGACACGTGGAAATGGAGCATGTCAGCTTCGGCTACCTTCCCGGGAAAACAGTCCTTAAAGATCTTAATTTGGACGCGCAGCCCGGGCGACAGATAGCCATTGTAGGTCCGACCGGCGCCGGAAAGACCACCATCATCAATTTGCTGATGAGATTCTATGATGTAGATGAAGGGAGGATTCTTGTTGACGACGGGGAAATCATGGGCTACACCCGATCCTCCTTAAGAAGAGCCTATGCAATGGTGCTTCAGGATACCTGGGTTTTCAAGGGAACAATATTCGACAATATCGCTTACGGCAAGGAGGACGCTACCATGGAGGAGGTGGTTGCGGCGGCAAAGGCTGCCCACATACATTCATTTGTCATACGCCTGCCGGAGGGCTATAACACGGTAATCAGCGAGGATGGGGGAAATATTTCCAAGGGCCAGAAGCAGCTGCTTACCATCGCCAGAGCCATGCTTTACGATGCCAAGATACTCATTCTTGATGAGGCCACCTCCAACGTTGATACCAATACGGAGCGCAGGGTACAGCATGCAATGAAGGAGCTGATGAAAGGCAAAACCTGTTTCACAATTGCTCACCGCCTGTCAACCATACAGCATGCGGATACCATACTCGTGGTAAATGAAGGAGATGTAATCGAGCAGGGTACCCATGCCGCGCTTATGCGGCAAAAGGGATTTTATCACAAACTGTATGCGGCCCAGTTCCTGTAAAGGTCGCGGAGGTTTCCCGTTTGCGGCAATATTGCGGAAGCGTATGGGGATATTTTCATTTGTGATATAACGGGACATTATTATTTGCGAGCCATAATACCGCAACATTTCTCAAAATAACAGTTGACACAGCTCCCGGGATTTAATAAAATACTAAACCGTGACGGTGTTTCTTTGCGTATAAATCACAGCCCCGATTTGTACGGGAAGGGCATCCGGAAGTAAAATGTATATAAATGTTCAGGTCCTGTCATGAAGGGGCCCGAACCCAAAACATTTAGGAGGAAAGTTCATGAAAACATTTATGGCGAATCCTGAACAGGTCGAGAGAAAATGGTATGTAATCGACGCTGAAGGATGCACGCTGGGCCGTATGGCAACAGAAGTTGCAAAAATATTAAGAGGCAAGAACAAGCCTATCTTCACGCCTCATGAGGACACCGGTGATTATGTTATTATCGTTAACGCCGAGAAAATCAAAGTTACAGGTAAGAAGCTGGACCAGAAGATTTACTATAGCCATTCCGGGTATGTCGGAGGATTGAAAGAGACCGATCTTAAGACCATGATTGCCAAAAAGCCCGAAAAGGTTGTTGAACTCGCAGTTAAGGGAATGCTTCCAAAGGGCCCGCTTGGTCGCCGGACGATCAAGAAGCTCTTTGTTTATGCGGGTCCGGAGCACAAGCATCAGGCTCAAAAGCCGGAAGCATTGTCATTATAAGCTGAGAGGAGGAAATAACAATGGCAACCAGATTCTACGGAACAGGAAGAAGAAAAAAGAGTATCGCCAGGGTTTATATGGCACCCGGCAAGGGCGAAATCACCATTAACAAAAGACCGATCGATGAGTATTTCGGATTTGAGACCCTTAAAGTTATCGTTCGTCAGCCTCTCGAAGCCGTTAATGCGACAGACAAGTACAACATTACAGTCACCGTTCGCGGCGGAGGCTTTACCGGCCAGGCAGGCGCTGTAAGACATGGCATCGCAAGGGCTCTGTGTGAAGCAGATCCTGACAACCGTGAGGTTCTTAAGAAGGCCGGGTATCTGACCAGGGATCCGCGCATGAAAGAGCGTAAGAAGTACGGCTTGAAGGGCGCAAGAAGAGCACCGCAGTTCTCAAAGAGATAATAAGAATCAAGGTAATAAGAATCAAATTAAAAGAAAAACAAAAACCCTCGGAACCTGTTTCCGAGGGTTTTCTTTAAATGCACTCTATAGAACGGATATCAAAGATTCGGAAAATATAAAGCGGGAAATGACGGCGAGAGATGTCGCCGTGCCGCTACACGGGAGGATTTTGATAAATTTTAACACGACATATTTGCATTTCACCGCGGAATTAATACCACTTATCGGCAATGCCGGGACAGGATTCCTTTTTGATGTTATACTTCGCACACGATGAAGCTTCAAAGTTAAAAGAAAGGATGATGCACATGAGAGCAGAGGTTAAAATTCAAGAGAATTGCCCGGAACCGTATGCCGTTATTTACGCAAATGAAATCACACAAGAGGTACAGCGCGTGCTCAATTTTATGAGGGACAGCTCTGCGACAATCGTCGGGAAAGACGAGGACAGAATGTATATGCTCAGGCCGGAAGAAATATTCATGGTGAATGTGGAAGGCGAGCGCACTTTCCTTCATACAAAAAACAAGAGGTTTTCTTCCAGCAAACGACTTTATGAAATGAAAGAATGCCTCGGCGCCGACTTCGTACAGATTTCAAAATCATCTATTGTACGAATATCCGCGTGTGAAAGTGTTGAGGTCGCGTTTAACGGAATGATGCTGCTTCATTTGAAAAACGGCGGCAAGGAATACGTATCGCGGCATTATTTGCCTGAATTCAAGAAAAGTCTCGGATTATAAGCGGAGGTGAAGAAAATGTTTAAAAGAATTATGAAATCAAGTTTTATAGGCATCAGTTGTGCTTTGATTATTTTCAACATTATATGTTTGATATTTGATTTAACAAACAACGGTTCATTCCATCTGGAGAACTACCAGTATACCAGGATGCTGGCCGGTACTGTCGTTATCGCACTCGGTTTCGGGTTGCCGGCTTTTATCTATGGAAACGATCGGGTGCCTTATGCCCTGCAAGTTGTTTTCCACATGGGGATCGGATGCGCCGTTATGTTGATTACGGCATTTGCAGTCGGCTGGATTCCCACCGACAGAGGACCTCTTGTCATCATACTTACAATAGCCGTTGAAATAGCCGTCGCATTTATTGTGTGGATTATTATTTCCGTTATCTACAAAAAAGAAGCTGACAAGATAAACAAGAAACTTAAGAGCGAAGAAAAATAATTGTAACGATATTCACCGGAAAAGCATCTCCTCGGAGGTGCTTTTTCATTGTCGACCGATCTGAGTGCCAAAACAATTATCAAAAGCGTATGTAAAATAATATTGCGAGATTCTCACATATCAAGGCGTGCGACTTAGCTCAGACCAAGGCATTTTTACCGAAAAAAAAGAAAAAAAGAGCTTATTTATGTCAAAATTGACACACATTTGACATGAATTCACGTTTACTTCACATTTCGACACTATTAAACTGCAATCAGAGGCTACCTGTTTGACGTTGTCAACCGGTGTACGAAAAAACATTGTCGGAGTTACCGGCATAAAAACACATTCAGGAGGTATATTCTTATGAAGAAACTTTTTGTGTTGCTACTTGTAGGAATTATGATGACAATTATTTGTGCGTGTGAGGGTCCTGTCGGAACAGGAGAAAAAACTACAGCCGAAAAAAAGACAGTTGCGGAAAGCGGCGAAACAGAAGCGGAAGCGGAAGCAGGGAAGTTTGACGGAATGGAAATATATGAATTCAATCTGTCAATACACGATCCTTCAACTTCAAACAACGGTAAGTTTTATCAGGCGTGGGCCGATGATATTGAAGCTGCGACAGAAGGTCATGTTAAGATTCACATCTTTTACAGTGCTCAGCTCGCAGCCCCAAGTGATGTTGCAGACATGGTTGAGTCGGGCGGTGTCGATATAGGATGGGTATTCACAGCATTCTATGCAGGACAGTTCCCTCTTTCGGATGTCACAACCTTCCCGTTCATAGGATTCGGTGATGCAGTTGTAACAGCGGAAACACTTTGGGATCTTTATGACGAGTATCCTGAGCTTCAGGAAGAGTGGTCTGCTTATAAGCTGCTTTTCATGTACGGTAATCCGGGCAACATCTTCGCTTCTACAAAAGGCGAAGTAACTTCTCCGGATGGCGTCAAGAATCAGGTTATGCGTACACCTGCAGGCCCGATTACTGATCTTATGAAAGCCATGGGCGGCAGCCCGACAGTTATGGGCCCCGGGGACATGTTTGATGCTATTCAAAAGGGAGTAATTTCCGGCTTTGTATTTGAGCCGGCGGGAATCACAAACTTTTCACTTCAGGACGCGGCAAAAATGTATTACACGGATTATCCGATGTACAACGCAACATTTGCCCTTGTTATGAACTGGGATAAATGGAACAGTCTTCCGGAAGAATTGCAACAGGTTATTGAGGAAAAGTCAGGGCGTGCGGGCTCTATCCTTGCCGCTCAAGACTTCCAGGACGCAGCCGATGCATCCAAGAAGACGATTGAAGATGCCGGAAATACATGGGTAGAACTCACAGAAGATCAGATTAAGGTCTTCAAGGAAGCGGCAGAACCTATAAACCAGAGCTGGATTGACAAGTATACAACTGCTGATTTTGATTATGCGGCATATGCTGCCAGAGCGGCAGAGCTTCTTAAGGAATACAGCAAGTAATCTGCAGCCGGGTAAAGTTTTTATAAAAATGAGTTTACCTGCCGGGGAAACTCGGCAGGTAAATTTAACCAGAGACAGAAGGGGAAAAAGCTATGTCAAATCTGATGATAATGGGAATCATAGGAATAGTGGTTTTTATTGTTCTGATATTACTTGGCATGAATATCGGACTTGCGCTTTTCCTTTCCGGTTTTATTGGGTATGCACTTGCAGTTAACGTGAATGCTGCTTTAGGACTACTCAGAACAATGCCGGCAACTCAAGCCAGTTCTTATTCGTTTATGGTCATACCGATGTTTATAATGATGGGCAACTTCGCCTATCACGCCGGGTTATCGCGAAAGCTTTATGATGCGGGAGAGAAATGGCTGTCGCGGCTTCCCGGCGGACTTGCCTGCGCAACTATCGCAGCATGTGCGGGATTCGGCGCCATCTGCGGCTCATGCGCAGCTACATGCGCAACTATGGGCACAATCGCTCTCCCTGAAATGAGAAGACACGGTTATGACGACAGACTTTCAACCGGCTCTATCGCAATGGGCGGTACGCTGGGTATTATGATTCCTCCGTCAACGCCTTTTATTTTATACGGAATTATGACAGAAACGAACATTGCATCTTTGTTCATCTCCGGAATCATTCCCGGAATAGTTCTGGCTGTTCTTTGTATTATTACAATCGTTATCCGCTGCAAGATCAACAAGAATCTTGCGCCGGCACCTAAAAAGTACTCATGGAAAGAACGTTTTGTTTCTCTTAAGGGTCTTATCGGTGTAGTAGTCCTTTTCGGAATCGTTTTGGGCGGCATGTTCTCAGGATTTTTCTCTGTTAACCAGGCCGCAGCGGTCGGAGCGTTTTGCTCGATTTTGCTTTGTGCGATAAACAGGCAACTAACATGGAAATCTTTTAAGGAGGCAATGAAAGAAACGGTTTCTACATTTGCGATGACATTCCTCATACTTATCGGAGCTACCGTATTTTGCGCTTTTCTTTCGGTTACAAAGCTTCCGACAGCGCTTGCAAATACAATCGCGGCGATGGACCTTCCGTTCTATGTAGTGCTGATTTTCATGACACTTATTTACGTGTTCCTCGGAATGATTATGGACGAGATTCCGATGATACTCCTTACGGTTCCGATTTTCCTGCCGATCATCCAGTCATACGGCATCAGCCTTATCTGGTTCGGTGTTTACATTGTAATGGTTATGGAGCTTGGCGCTATCGTACCTCCGGTAGGGTTGAATTGTTTTATTATTCAGGGTATTGCAAAAGATATTCCGTTGGCAACGGTATATAAAGGCGCAATGCCGTTCGTGTTAACTATTTTTGCGGGAATCGTGATTATTTATTTTTTCCCGGCATTGTGTACATGGCTTCCGAGCCTTATGTCTTAGAAGAGGTGCTGTTATGATGTTAAAGTTGGGAAAGAAAATTGAAAAATTTGTAGCCAAGTTCACACTTGTAAGCTTTATATGCACATTGGGGATAATGCTTTTAAACTGCGCCGATGTTTTTATGAGCAAGGTGTTCGTAAGACCGATTATGGGGACATATGAGCTCACGGAGCTTTTTATGCTTTGCGCGGTAATCGGATCTTATGCATACGGTCAGACCATGAAGATGCATATTTACATGGGCCTTATCGTCGGCAAGCTCCCGAAGAAAGTGGGTTATTTTATTTCCGGGGTTCTCGGTCTTGCATCGATAGCTATAACAATAACAATTGCTATTGCGGCGTTCCAGCAGTCAGGTGTTGCGATGGCAAAAAACAACGTCACAAGTACTCTGTTTATTCCATGGTGGCCGTTCTACATTATTGAAGGAATTTGTATGATCGTCTTTGCTATTACACTGATTTATGATACTATAATGACGTTCATGGCAATTGGCGGGAACAAAGAAGTTCAGGAATATGTTGAAGGTAAGTGGAGTTAACAGTGCAAAAAATACTTGTGTGTGACGATAACCCTGCTATAACAAAAAGTCTGGCGGAATATTTTACCCGGGACGGATTTGAAGTAAAAACGGCAGGCTGCGGAAATGCCGCACTCGATATTTTCAGGGAAAATGATATCGAACTGATAATACTTGATGTTATGCTTCCGGATATCAGCGGTCTGGATGTATGCAAAGAAATCCGGAAAAAAAGTGAAATTCCGATCCTCATGCTTTCTGCAAAAGGAGAAGAACTGGACAGGGTTATCGGTCTGGAAATCGGCGCTGACGATTATGTGACAAAACCGTTTTCAATACACGAGGTTCTCGTAAGATGTAAAAAACTGCTGCGGCGTTCGGAAACGAACCCGCAGCAAAAAAAATATGAAATAGCCGAACTGGTGATTTATCCCGATGCATTTGAGGCATTTGTTTCGGGAGTCAAGCTTCAGTTGACCTCAAAAGAATTCCTGTGCCTGAAATATCTTGCGGGACATGTGGGGAAAGTGGTTTCAAGAGATCATATAATAAATGTTGTGTGGGGAACCGAATATATAGGTGAACCGCGCATAGTAGATACACTTATTACAAGGCTTCGCAGGAAAGTATTCTTTGATCCTTCCGCAAATCTTCATTTTAATCTGATAACCGTTTTCGGAGCGGGCTATAAGCTCGAGGTTGAGGAATGAATAAAAAACAAAAAAGAACAACATTTTTAACGGCTGCGACAATTTATATTGTCGGAGCGCTTTTTGGCTGCATTTTTATTTGTTTTATCCCTCAGCATCTGGAAAGAAAGAACACGGACAGATTTGTAAGAGAAAGAATACTTGAATATAAAAGTGAAGACGACGTTTCGAACTGGAGCAATTCCGGTGTTGCCGTAGTCCTTTATGACAGCAGCGGTTCGTTCAGAAGGTTTATCGGACAGGGAACCGCAATGATGACAATGGATCTTTACTATCAGTCATATAAAGATGTTCCGAAAGTGATTAACGGAGAAAAGGTCAGCAGACTGTATCTTTTTGTTGAAGATTATTCTTCTCTGGGCTATTGTTCCAGACTTTATGTGGGGCGAAGGATTGTGGTAGAAGATGAGCCCTATGCGTTTTTTTGGGTGCAGGAACATTCCGATCTTCCGGAGATTATACTTGTCTATATTCTGACGTACACAGTAATATTTTCCATTGCTTTGGTTATAACGGCTCACGGTTTTAACAAACAATTTAGTTATGTCAGCCTGCAAAGGCAGTATATCGATAACATTACTCACGAGCTTAAAACTCCGGTTGCATCTGTCAAGGCAATTACGGAACTTTTATCCGATAACGCTGACGTGGACGAAGTTTCCAGAAACGTTTATTACGGGATGATTCTTAACGAAATGAACAGACAACAGAGGATGATACAGGAAGCGCTTACTTTGTCAAAACTTCAGAGCAAGGTTGAAAAAATCAAGCTGGCATGTGTAGACTCACATGAAATCTTCGATGAGCTCAAAGAGAAATATGAAATGCTCTGTGATCTTGCGGGGATTGAATTTGTTGTCGATGAAAGCATAGACAAGATGCCAAGGTTGCACGCAAACGCACACCAGCTCCGGAAAACATTATATTTTTTGATAAACAACTCGCTGAGATATGTTCCCGAAGGCGGGCGCATCTTCATTTCGGCAAACAGCACATTGAGATTCACAACCATCTGTGTTGAAGATAACGGGGAAGGCATACCGCAAAAAGCGCTGCCATATGTTTTCGAAAGATTTTACAGAGCCGGCAGAACAGATGAAAAGAGCGGCAGCGGCCTGGGACTTTCAATAGCAAAGGAGATTGTTCTGGCAATGAGAGGGAAGATACGGATCGAGTCCGAAGAGGGAAAAGGCACAAAGGTTTTTGTGACCCTTGAAAATTATTGATGCTAAATCGGTGTTCATCTTAAAACATAAATAACAACAGACCCACTTTCTCACCCCAACTCCAAAAACATCTAAAAACCTTTGTATTTATTCCGATGATGTATTATTATAAATATCGAATTTTATTTTTGCAAAAAAGGATTCGGAGTTGTGTTTGTGGACTTGCAATTATTCCTGAATTACATAGACCCGGGCACGGGAAGCATGCTTTTTACCATAATCATCGGTGTGGTTACTGCCGGTGTGTTTCTGTTCAGAGGCTTGATTATTAAGCTTAAATTTGCCCTGCGGGGGGGAAGCGTAAAGAGCAAAGACGAAAACAGCCGGATTCCATACGTTATTTTCAGCGACAGCAAGAGATACTGGAATGTGTTCAAACCGATTTGTGACGAGTTTGAAAAAAGGGGCGTACCCCTGACATACATGACCTCGTCCCCGGATGACCCCGCTTTGCAGGAAAATTACACACACATCACACGTGAGTTTATAGGTGAGGGAAATAAGGCGTTTGCCCGGCTTAACATGCTGAGGGCATGGGTGTGTATTTCCACCACGCCCGGACTTGATGTGCTTCAATGGAAACGCTCCAAGGGAGTATGCAAATACGTTCATGTCTTTCATGCCATGGATGACGGTACAATGTATAGAATGTTCGGACTCGACCATTACGATGTTCTGCTTCTTGGCGGGCCGGGGCAGGAGGAACCTGCCCGGCGTCTCGAAATGACTCGGGGCATCAAGGAAAGGGAAATGCATGTTGCGGGTCTTACCTACCTTGACAGGATGATGGAAATGCGTGCCGCAGCGCAGGAAAAACCGCCCGCCGCCGCACATGAGTCGGATATCATCGGTGCACAGGAGTCAGCCGCCTTCACCACGCCGGTCCCGGACGCCGTCCGAAACGTTACAGTTCTGCTGGCGCCCTCCTGGGGCCCGTCCTCTATATTGAACAGGTTCGGTGAATCTTTCATCGAGAATCTGACGGCGACCGGATACAGGATTATTGTCAGGCCGCATCCTCAGATGAAGCAGTCAGACCCGGAGCTGCTGCAAAGCCTGCTGGACAGGTTCCCCGAGGGACCGGCTTTCAGCTGGAACTTTGACAATGATAATTTTGATGTGCTAAGCAGCGCCGACATAATGATTTCAGATTTTTCCGGCGCAATATTTGACTTCGCCGTCGTGTTCGACAAGCCGGTAATCTACGCGGAGACAGGCTTTGACAAGGCTCCCTATGACGCGGCATGGCTGCCCGGAGAACCTTGGCTGATAAGGGTACTGCCGAGCATCGGCAGGGAGTTGAGACAGGAAGATTTCTCCGACATGAAAGCAGTTATCCACGAGGTAATTGAAGACAGGTCATATGCGGAGGGCAGAAGAAAGGCAAAGTCGGAAATGTGGGGCAATCCGGGGCGGGCCGCCGAGGTAATTGCGGATTATGTAATTGCTCTCCGGGAAAAAATCGTCGCCGATGAAGATGTTGTCACCGGTGAAAAAATTGCTGCCGGCGAAAAAATCGCCGCCCGGAGAAATAGAAACGAGCCCCGAGGCGCGGCAAACAAAAAAGCGAGGGAGGCAGGAAAATGATACGGGACATTTTTTTTAATCTGTTCATCATGCCTCTGGAGCTGATATTTGAAATAATTTTCTGCCTGACCTACAGGCTGTTTTCCAATCCGGGATTGTCAATCCTGACATTGAGCCTTGCAATGAACTTTCTCGTACTTCCTTTGTACAAAAGGGCGGATGCCATACGGGAGAAAGAAAAAGACAAAATCAATGCCATGGCTCCCTGGGTCAACCACATAAAGAAAACCTTCAAAGGCGACGAACGGTACATGATTCTGAACGAATACTACCGCCAGAAGCATTACAGGCCGATAGAATCCCTGAGGGGGTCGCTTTCCCTGATTTTACAGATACCCTTTTTCATAGCGGCTTATCATTACCTGTCAAACCTGACGTTGCTGAACAACATGAAATTCCTTATTTTCAAGGATCTCGGGGCACCGGACGGACTGATAAATTTCGGCGGCATTTCAATTAACCTGATGCCGATAATAATGACCGTAATTAACGTGGCATCGGCCTATATCTATTTAAGGGGTTTCCCCGTCAGGGACAAGATACAGACTTACGGGATTGCGGCAATTTTTTTAGTGCTGCTTTACAACAGCCCGTCGGGACTTGTTTTTTACTGGACGTTGAATCAGGTATTCTCCCTTTGCAAAAACCTTATTATGAAAGGACTTGCAGCAAAACGCAGGGCTCAGACCATGCCGGGAGCCAAGGTGAGGCGCACGACGGTACCGAAATCCGAAATGCAAATGCGTCGGACGGCGCACGTAAAGCGCCGGCGCGACAACCTGAAGCCAAGGGCCGTTTATTTTATCCTGCCCGCGATAATTCTCACAGTAACCATAGGAGTACTGATTCCGCAATCGGTGATTGTATCGTCACCGGTGGAATTTGATACGGCAGTGAATACCCCCTTAAATATAATTATCAGAAATTTCTGCATTGCGGCGGGCTTCTTCCTTGTGTGGTCCGGAATTTTCTATATTCTTGCAAGGTCGAGGGGACGCAGGGCAATGAGCAGCATTTTCTTTATGATGAGTGTGGGCGCCCTGATAAATTTCATGTTTTTCGGAAGGAACATGGGTACAATCTCCGCCTATCTGGTATTTGATGAGAATGTTGCCCATTTGCCGGAAAAAGCTGTTTTCAACGTAATTTTGATGGTAATTGTGGCGGTGGCGGCCGTTCTTCTTATGAAGCTCCTGCCGAAGGCTGCGGGCCTTACGCAGATTATCCTGCTTGTTGCGGTAGTTGCCATAGGCGGCTATAATACCTATGAAATTTCAAGAGAGTTAAAGCTTGCCCGGTCCTCGGGCGGGGGAGAAACCGAAGCTGAAAAGGAGCCTCCAAAGGAGAAGATAATACCCCTTAGCCGCAACGGGCAAAATGTCATCGTTTTTATGCTGGACCGCGCCATGAGCGGCTACATTCCTTACATGTTCGAGGAAAAACCCGAACTTGCAAAAGAGTTCGACGGTTTTACATATTATCCGAACACTCTTGCCTACGGCGGCCACACAAACTTTGCCGCGCCACCCATTTTCGGAGGCTATGAGTACACGCCCACGGCGATGAACAGCCGCGGCGAGGAAAGCCTGAAGGATAAACATAATGAGGCTCTTAAGGTGCTGCCCACATTGTTTGCGGGGGAGGATTTCCGGGTTACCGTGTGCGATGTGCCGTATGGAAACTATAAGTGGATATCGGATTTGTCCATATATGACGACAGTGAAAACACAAAGGCCTACAGTCTCATAGGACGCTTTTCAGACGAATACAACAAGAAATACGGAGGAAAATCCGTCAAGGTGCAGACCCGCAACTTCTTCATGTACAGCCTGATGAAATCCGCGCCTCTTTTTGCCCAGGAGACGGTTTACGACAAGGGCAGCTATTTTTCCACAGGAGAGAGAGTTTCCGTAGAGGAGGCATTTCTTGACAACTATGCGGTACTGTGCGCTCTGCCCGGAATTACGGATGTTACGGACTCGGGTGAGGATACTTTCCTGATGATGAATAATGAGGCGCCCCATGAAATAACCCTGTTGAGCCTTCCGGATTATGTTCCGGGCACCACGGAAAACATATTAAACTATGCGCAGGATGCTTACGTCCACGAGGGTGTTGTAATGCATATGGAGACGGAGCGCCAAATCAGCCATTACCACGTAAACATGGCCACATTTCTTAAAATCGGCGACTGGCTGGAGCATCTGAAGGCAGAGGGAGTCTACGACAATACAAAGATTATAATTGTTTCCGACCACGGCTACAGCGAGAGACAGTTTGACTATATGATTATGGAGGGCATGCTGGATGTGCAGTGGTATAGTTCGCTGTTGCTGGTAAAGGATTTCGGAAGCAGGGGAGAGCTGATAACCGACAACAGTTTCATGACAGCGGCGGACGTGCCTGCGCTGGCGACAGACGGCGTAATCGACAACCCTGAAAACCCTTTTACCGGCAAGCCCATAAACAGTGATGCCAAGGCACATGACCAGATTATCACAACCTCCCACAACTACGGGATTTATACCAACAACGGGAACGTTTTCGATACGAGCGACGGGGAATGGTTCAGCGTTCACGACAATATATTTGACAAAAACAACTGGACAAGGCTGGGTGAAAGAGATGATTAAGTCCAGGCTTACACAACCGGATCATTGCGATATTGCGGCCTTTCTCGGTGCGAGGGGAAAGCATGTTCCCGAAGAACTGGCAGAGCAGTTAAACATCGCTGTTGCTCTCGTTATGAAGGCGGCAAGGCCCGGACTGATTTATAAAAGGCTCAGTCTGCCTGCCCCGGAGCTTCCTTTTTCCGAAAAGGCGGCGGAAAGTCACTTACGGGGCTGCAACGGGATGGTTTTATTTGCCGCAACCCTGGGTCCGGAGGTGGACAGGCTGATAAACCGTTATCAGGTAAATGACATGGCTTTGGCGGTGATAATAGACGCTGCCGCAGGCGCGGCCGTTGAGAACGTATGCGATAATTTTCAGGAAGATATAGAAACTCTCCTTAAAAAAGAGGGGCTTTTTCTGTCGGATCGGTTCAGCCCGGGATACGGAAATTTAAGCCCGGAGGCAAACGGATCGATTTGCAGTTTTCTGGATACTTATAGACGGATCGGTCTTGGGATGACGGAGCATTTTATGTTGACTCCGGCAAAATCCGTTACCGCTATTATGGGCATATCGGACAGGCCGCTTCCCCGCAGAGGGGGGAAATGTGAAACCTGCAACAAATTTTCCACGTGTATTTATAGAAAGGAATCCAAATGAGCAAGCTGACGATTCTGGACGGAGCTATGGGGACCATGCTTCAGACAGCCGGACTTCCTCTCGGGATGAGGCCGGAGATATTCGGGCTGGAAAATCCGCAGGTAGTGGAGGATATCCATAGAAAATACATTGAAAGCGGCAGCAATATAATCTGCAGCAATACCTTCGGTGCCAATTCAAAGAAACTGACGGGGACGGGAGTGGAGGTTTCCCGTGCCGTGGCCGGAAATGTGGCAATAGCGAAAAGGGCTGCGGGCAAGGAGGTAAGAGTCGCCCTGGACATCGGACCCATAGGTGAGCTGATGGAGCCTATAGGGACATTAACCTTTGATGATGCATACACAATTTTTCTTGAAATCATAAAGGCAGGAGAGGAAGCCGGCGCCGACCTTATTTTTTTTGAGACCATGTCCGACCTGGGCGAGTTGAGGGCCGGAATCCTGGCGGCAGCGGAGAATTCACGCCTGCCCGTATGGGTTTCCATGAGTTTTGAGGCGGGTGGAAGAACCTTTGCGGGAACACTTGCCGCCTCGTACGCAAGGACAATGGAGGGGCTGCCCGTGGAGGTCGTGGGAATAAATTGCTCTTTGGGACCGAAGGAGATTCTCCCGATAGCCTCCGAGATAATGAAGTATACCACCAAGCCCCTTTTGATTAAGCCCAACGCGGGCCTGCCCGACCCGGTGACGGGAGCCTATACCCTTGATGCGGACAACTTCGGAAAATACATGGCAGCTTACCCTGAAATGGGAATAAACATTCTGGGAGGGTGCTGCGGCACCACGCCGGATTACATAAGTGAGGTTTTCCGGCTAAGTCGGCGTCCCGGTTTTGCCGAAAGAAAATTCATACCCGGAGTATGTTCTACTTCTAAAGTAGTAGATTTTGACGGGGTTTGCCCGGTGGGAGAGCGTCTCAACCCTACGGGCAAGAAGCGTCTTTCCCGGGCAATTATTGAAAACGATTTGAATTATATAATGAAGTGCGCCATAGAGCAGGAAGAGGCCGGAGCCGAAATCCTGGATGTAAATGTAGGCCTTCCGGAAATTGACGAGGCTCAAATGATGGAACGGACGGTCAGAGCCGTCGCGGGAATAACATGCCTGCCTTTGCAGATTGATTCCGCAGATCCAAAGGCCATAGAGGCGGGTTTGCGGGTATTTCCCGGCAAGGCAATTGTCAATTCGGTCAATGCAGAAGATGAAGTGCTTGATGTTGTGCTTCCTTTGGTGAAAAAATACGGGGCGGCGGTTGTGGGTCTGACAATGGATAAGAGCGGCATTCCCCAAAGTGCTGAAGAAAGGCTTGAAATGGCGGAAAAGATTTTAAGCAGGGCACTTGCGGCAGGAATTCCCCGCCACGACGTAATTATTGATTGTCTGGCTTTGACGATTTCCGCCCGGCCGCAGCAGGCTGAGGAAACCTTGAAGGCCGTCCGCACGGTACGGGAGGAGTTGGGGCTTTCCTGTACTCTCGGGGTCAGCAATATTTCCTACGGACTGCCGAAAAGAAAAGCGCTTACCGGGACATTCCTTGCACAGGCTTTGAGCGCGGGACTCAACCTGCCCATCATTGATCCCAATTTACCTGAAATCATGGACATCATCGCAGCACACAGGGCTCTGTCGGGCATGGATGAGGGCTGCAGAAAATACATCGAAAGGTTCTCCGGCAGGGATGCGGCAACAGCGCCGGACCGGATTGGCCTTACACTTGAGGAGGCTGTGCTTAAGGGCCTCGGGGAGGAAGTGAGAACAATTATTCAGGACCTTCTTGAGACAATGACCGAACTTGAAGTAATTGATAAAAAGCTGATTCCCGCCCTTGACAGAGCAGGGGGATTATATGAAAGGCAGGAGTTTTTCCTGCCGCAGCTCATAAGCTCAGCTACCGCCGCGGGCTGCGGATTTGAGGTTATAAAGGAGCGTATTGCGTCCCGGGGTGAAAAGGGTGCCGGCAAGGGGAAAATGATTCTTGCCACTGTGGAGGGAGATATCCACGACATAGGCAAGAACATAGTCAAGGTAGTGCTTGAAAACTACGGCTATGACATTATCGACCTCGGAAAGGACGTGCCTCCGGATGAGGTTGCAGCTTGCGCGGAAAAGGAAAATGTAAAAATGGTGGGACTATCCGCGCTCATGACCACGACAATTCCCTCCATGAGAAAAACTATTGAGAAACTTAGGGCCGGAAAGATGCCCTGCAAGGTCATGGTGGGAGGAGCCGTGCTGACGGCCGAGGCCGCCGCGGCTATAGGCGCGGATTATTACGCAAAGGATGCAAGACAGGCTGCCATTATTGCGGGAAAGGTGTTTGGACAGAAACATGGACATCAGAAAAATAATTAATCAGGGGCCGGTAATATTTGACGGCGCAATGGGCACATATCTTGCCGCCCTTGACAGGAGCCTTTCGGAAAATCCGGAAAAGGCCGCCCCGGAGCTTGTAGAAGCCGTACACAGGGAATATATCCGGGCAGGAGCGCAGTGCATAACCACCAATACCTTTTCAATCGGGGAAATTGACGAGAAAACAATTGAAGCCGCCTGGGATGCGGCCTGCAGAGCCGCCGGGAATGATGTGTTTGTATTTGCGGACATGGGACCGGCCGGCACCGTTCCGGAGGAGGCTGCGGCCTGCTACATAAGGGCCACGGATAAATTCCTCGAGATAGGCGCAAGGCACTTCATTTTCGAAACATTAAGCACTCCGGAGGCAATGCTTTCGGCAGCGGCCCATATAAAGGAAAAAGCCCCCGAAAGCTACATAATCGCAAGCTTTTCCTGCCCCAACGGGGGCTATACGAGAGACGGCCTTTTTGCCGGGGATGTACTTAGAACGGCATGGGAAAGCGGTCATGTAGACTGCGTGGGGCTTAACTGCGCACTCAGTGCCGGCCACATGGCAGAGCTGATGGCCGGACTTGATACCGAGGGAATGACATTGATAGTCATGCCGAATGCAGGCTATCCCGTGGTGCTTAACAACAGGACATTTTATGAGGGCGACCCGGTATTTTTCGCGGGGCAGATGGGGAAAATGGCCGCCGGAGGCGTTACCTTTTTGGGAGGCTGCTGCGGCACAACCCCCGCCCACATAAAGCAGATAAAAAGAATTCTTGAGGAAGGAATCGAAAAACTGCCGGAGAGTGACAAGGTGAAAACCGCAGCGATTTCATCTTCAAAGAAAATTGTCAGCAACTTCTGGGACAAACTGATAAGCGGCCAAAAGCCTGTCGCCGTGGAACTTGATCCCCCCGCAAGTGCGGACCTGACCAGGTTCATGGAGGGGGCGAAGGAACTAAAGGATATAGGTGCCGACATCATGACCCTTGCGGACTGTCCGATCGGACGGGCCAGAATGGACTCGAGCCTGCTGGCCTGCAAGGTATTTCGCGAGGTGGGTATCGAGACCCTTCCCCACATGACCTGCAGGGACAGAAATCTCAACGCCACCAAGGCCCTGATGCTGGGTTTATATGCGGAGGGCATCCGGAATCTGTTGATTGTAACTGGCGATCCCATTCCTACTGCGGAAAGGGACGAGGTAAAAAGCGTTTACCAGTTTAACTCACGCAAAATGGCCGCCTTTGCCGCCTCATTGAATGAAAAGGAATTTAATCGGCAGATGCATTTTTTCGGCGCCCTGAACATTAATGCAAGGAATTTCGATGTACAGATCGGTCTGGCCAGGGAAAAAGCGGAGCACGGGATTGCGGGGTTTTTAACCCAGCCCGTGCTGACAAGAGAAGGCTTTGAAAACCTGAAGCGGGCCAAGGCTGAGTTGGGGGGCTACATCTTGGGAGGAATTATCCCCATTGTCAGCGAGAGAAACGCACGATTTATGGACAGCGAAATCAACGGGATTAATGTCGCGCCGGAAGTGATAGAGCTCTACGTCGGCAAGGACAAGGAAGAAAGCGAGGAAATAGGAATAAAGATTTCCACGGAAATCGCCCGGCGGATTGAGCCCTATGTAGACGGCTTCTACTTTATGACTCCCTTTCTCAGAACAGGCATGATATGTAAAATAATTGAAAATATACGTAACGGCTGAAAGCAATGGCCCTTTTCCGATATAAAAAACGGGACTTACAAAATTTCATAAAAAATGTTATAATAATAAAGGAAATAAGTGTTATATCAAAAAGCGCATGAAAAAGGAGGAGTTTTGTTTAAGGTCGGAGACTTGGTTGTATACGGGAATATGGGCGTTTGTGTCGTAGATAGTGTGGGGCCGTCTGAAATTTCAAGTGCCGATAAGGACAGGGACTATTATTGTCTGACCCCTGTTTATTCCGACAACAGCCGCATTCACATTCCCTGTGACAGCGAAAAGCTGGCAATTCGGGCGATTATGACCGAGACGGATGCACAAGAACTGATTGCTTCAATGCACAGCATTGTTCCAATGGAAATTGTCGACGAAAAAAATCGTGAGCAGACTTATAAAGAGATTATAAAGGACGGAGACTGTCGACAGATGGTAAGCGTGATAAAAACGATTTATAGGCGAAAGCAGGAGCGGATTGCTCAAGGGAAAAAGATCACCGTCGTTGACGAGAAATACTTTAAACTGGCCGAAGACAAGCTTTACGGCGAGTTGGCCGTAGCGCTGGATATTGACAGAGAAAAGATGAAAGGTTATATAAAATCAAAGGTTGGAAAACTGCCGTCATAAGGCGGCAGTTTTCGTCGCAGCCATCGCTGGAGGCTCCTTTTGATGTTGCCGGCTTTTTTTGACAAATCGTTTGTGGTTGCCCGTTTTTAACTCGTTGTCGGCAAGCTGCCTGCAAAATTCAGCTAATTCAATTTCAATCAGATTACCAAACAGTTTTCGATGCTGCAGAGGCGAGGGTGTGTTTTCAAGGCCGCCGGCGCCGCATTCAAGAACCGTAATGTTCATAATCGTACTGCCGGCGCCGCGTCCGAGGACTGCGATATTTATAATCTCGGCATTTGCCGTTCCCGACGGCATGATGTTCATATTGCTTTTAATCGCTGAGCGTTTATAATTTATTCATGATGCAAAAAGATAATCTTGCTCATATGGTTGCATGATACGCAAAAAAGCGATTTTGCTTATAAGATAATAACCGGAGAATCATACAAATATGGGAAAACTTAAGGAGTATCTGATTCTATATTGGACAATGTTTGTCATAGGATTGACCACCTTTGGCGGCGGATATGCCATGGTGGGCATTATTGACCGTGAACTCGGGCAAAAGAAAAAATGGATTGAACGCAATGAGCTGCTCGACTACATTGCAATCAGCCAGATTACGCCGGGGGTTATTGCGGTGAACGTGTCGACTTTCGTAGGGCGCAAGCTGAAAGGAGCCGGCGGGGCCGTTATGGCCACGTTGGGTGTTATTTCGCCGTCAATCATTATCATTATGATTATTGCCGCCGTGTTGACGAATTTTGCGGACAATGAATATGTCCGGCACGCGTTTGCGGGAATCCGGATTTGCGTGTGCGCGCTGATTTTACATGCAGTTATCGGTTTTCTGAGAGAAACAATCGTGGACTGGCTGACACTGGTGACTTACATTTGTGTGTTTGCGGTGGCGGCTTTCACAAGAATTTCAACTGTGTACATAGTGTTGGGAGTTATTGTAATCAGTGTGGTTGTGACAATTATTCATAGCAAGCACCCTCTGAAAGGTGTGAAAATTGAAGGATTTACAGGTGCCGAATCGCCGGCGGAAGGAGCGTCCGCAGATAAGGAGTCATGTAAATGAAACTTTTGATGATGTGCCTTCAGTTCATGAAAATCGGGCTTTTCGCCGTAGGCGGCGGAATGGCCGCAATACCCTTCTTTTATGAAATCAGCGACAGATTCGGCTGGTTCACCCATGAAGATATAATGGATTTTATAGCGGTAGCGGAGTCAACCCCCGGCCCTATAGGCGTGAATATGGCCACTTATGCAGGTTATCTGACCGGCGGCTGGTACGGCGCCATCCTTGTAACTTTGAGTCTTACCCTGCCTTCACTGGTTGTGATACTCATTGTGGCGCGCATTCTGGAAAAATTTCGCCGGAACCGCTTTGTCATCGGCAGCTTCCATATTCTGCGTCCTACGTCCACGGCGCTGATTACCTCCGCGGCTCAGCAGATCATGCTGGCCGTGCTCTTCGGTTCCGGGAAAATTACATTCGACAACATCGGCGCGGCGGGCAGCTTGCTTGCCGGGGCAAACCTGCCTGCCATCATAATATTTGCGATATTCTTCGGGATAATGTTTATAAAGCCATTGAAAAAAATCCATCCTATAGCTTTTATCGGGATAGCGGCGGTGCTGGGTATAGTTTTTCGCCTGTAAAAAGCGCTGCGGTTGCGTTTTGAATTTGACTTGTGACGGCGGCAACAGATCCGCCGGGATGCGTTGCCGGTACTTAAAGATACCGAAATGAAAAACATCTACCCAAATCAAAAAAAACACCCCTTTGTAAAGAGGGGTGCAAACCGTATAATGAGATATGGTAAATTGTATTTGCCGCTTTTGTCTTGCACATTCGTTTAAGCGGCTATGCACAGATAAACATTAAGAAAAAAGAGGATTGAGAGCATGAAAAAATACGGATTACTGATTGACGTGCATTACTGCACGGGTTGTCATTCATGCGAGGTTGCCTGTGCGCAGGAG
The DNA here is from genome assembly GCA_050944475.1 of Lachnospiraceae bacterium. Classification (GTDB taxonomy): domain Bacteria; phylum Bacillota; class Clostridia; order Lachnospirales; family Lachnospiraceae; genus RGIG5612. The sequence goes on along the minus strand of JBMNRD010000001.1, from coordinate 54,692 downwards.
AACAAGCTGAATGCCGGTCAGTTCGGTATCAAGATTACCGAGCATGTGTTACAGGAAAAGGACGGGATCAACATTGACTATGTTCCTTATGTAACCAACCTTTGCAACCTTTGTCTGGACAGGGTTGCGGACAACAGAAGGCCATCGTGCGCAAAGCATTGCATGGCACAGTGCATTACATTCGGCACCGTTGAGGAACTGATTGAAGAAGCTAAGAACATCAGCATTAAACCGATGCTGTTCCTGAAGTAGTCTTCCGGCATAGCGACATTTAAAACGAGGTGAAAACATGAAAATCGATGATAGTGTAAAAGTTGTTAAAACCGGTGGCTGGTCAGGCGGTCCGGGATGCCACGGCGGATGTGGCGTTGAGTTGTTTGTTAAGGATGGCAAACTTCTTAAGGTTGAGGGTGATGAAAGCCATCCTTTCCTGCAGGGACGTCTGTGCCCGAGAGCACTGGCGCTTACCCAGTATGCTTACCATCCGAATCGTCTCCAATACCCGCTGAGGCGTATGGGAGCCCGCGGAGAGGGTAAATGGGCTCGTATCTCCTGGGACGAGGCTCTTGACGAGATTGAGTTCAAATTCAAGAAGTTAAAGGAAGAGTACGGCGCCGAGTCTGTTGTCTTCGGTCAGGGAACCGGACGTGACGCCGGCGGCTCACTGATCTTCCTTGCTTATGCATACGGCAGTCCCAACTGGACGCTGTTCGGCCTGTCAGGCATTGCCTGCTTTACACCGAGGCTGGCAGCTATGAACATGGTTGCGGGCGATATTCAGTTTGAGGATGCCGCGCAGCTCTCACCCGAGCGCTATAATGATCCTGAATTCAAGGTTCCGGAATTGATGATTATCTGGGGCCGCGGTACCAGGGGCAGCCAGTGCGCTGACCACTATTATTCAAGCCACTGGGTAATAGACCTGATGAAGAGGGGCACCAAGATAATAGTAATTGACCCGCGTCGGACATGGATGTCAACCCGGGCGGAAAAATGGCTGCAGCTTAGGCCCGGCACGGACTGTGCCCTTGCTCTTGCAATGATTAACGTAATCATCAACGAGAATCTTTATGACCATGAGTTTGTTGAAAAATGGACACACGGCTTTGAGGAGCTGAAGGAGAGGGCTCAGGAGTATTCACCCGAGAAGGTTGCAGAGATTACCTGGGTTTCCGCACAGGATATAGTTGAGGCCGCCCGCATGTATGCCAAGGCCAAGCCGGCTTCAATCCGCTGGGGACAGCCTCTTGACAGCAATGCCAACTCTATCGGCACCATTCAGGCGCTTAACTGCCTGTGGGCCATTACCGGCAACTTAGACATTCCCGGCGGTGAAATTATCGCCCGCCCTCCGTATAAGGTAACCATCTACCCATATTCAACCGCGGAGACAGTTCAGCTCTACGGCCAGGAATTCGTTGATTTGATGAACCAGAAAAGAATCGGCTGTGACAAATATCCTCTTGTTAAGAATTTCCGTTCATGGGCCATGTCCGACGACGTTCTTGCCCAGATGGAGACACAACAGCCGTATCCGATTCGCGGATTGTATCTGTATACCAACAACTTCATGGCCTGTACGGCCCAGGATCCGCGTAGGCACTACGAGGCGGTTAAAAAGCTTGACTTCAACGTCGTTGCCGACACTTACATGACACCGACCTGTCAGGCAATTGCCGATCTGGTACTGCCGGGTACGACATTTGCCGAAAAGGACTCCGTATTTACCACAGGTGTTCCGCTTAATGCAATCACAAAGCAGATTCAGGTTGCAGAATGCAGAAGTCACTGGGATGTTGCGTTCGAGCTGGCTAAGAGGCTCAATCCGGCATCTGTTCCGTGGCCCACTCTCAAGGACATGTTTACCGACCGTATTTCCGTTAGCGGCAAGACCTTTGACGAACTGGCGGAAAGCCCGTGGGCACTGGCTCCGAAGGATCACGAGTCAGGCTGCAGCGGTTACTATCGTCACGAGAAGGGTCTGCTGAGGGCGGACGGAAAACCGGGCTTTAATACACCTACCGGAAAGGTTGAACTTTATTCAACGCTGCTTGAGAAGTATGGCGCCGACCCGCTTCCGCACCATGAAGAGCCGATCGAGAGTCCGGTCAGCACTCCCGAACTTTATGAGGAATATCCGTTGATTCTCATTACCGGCCGCCGCATGCCCACCATGTTCCATAGCGAACACAGGCAGATTCCGTGGCTGCGCCAGTTTGAACAGGAGCCCATTGTTGAACTTCATCCCAAGACCGCTGATGAAATCGGCGTGAATGACGGCCAGTGGGTATGGATTGAGGGTGTTCGCGGAAAATGCAAGCGCAAGGTGAAGACCACCGAGGTTGTGCACGAGAAGATTGCCATGGCACCGCACGCATGGTGGCTTCCCGAGACCGAGGGCGCCGCTCCGAATCTTTATGGCATCTGGGACATCAATGTTAACCAGCTTATCCCGACAGGCTTTAACCATCCGTTGACCGGATATGGCGGAGCGCCCACCAAGACCATGCTTTGCAAGATTTATCCTCTTGGTGAAAACGACGCAATCCCGACAGAGAGCGCAAAGGTTGATAAGCTTGACTTCTCCAACTTCTATGAGGAGGTTCCTGTTGCGGACATGGCAGCTGCCGACTACAGAGGCGATCTGCCCACCGAGTTTGCTACGGAAAAGAGTTGGGATATCCCTGCCAATACTCCTGTTTACAGCTTCAGAAAACCGCAGAAGGACATGGGAATCAAGCATCTTTCTCTCGAGGAATCCGTGAAGGAAAATGCCGAGTTCAGGGCTAAGTTCGGCAGATAATCAAGTAAGGTTGTGTTTTTAAGAATTTAAAGGATTTGTAAGAGGGCGTTGCGCTTATGCGCGACGCCCTCTTTTTCTTGGCGACCGGTTGCGTAGCGGTTATGCGGCCGCATGAGCTCCGCACTTCTTGACACAAATTTTATCCGACACCTTATAGGCCGGTGTCATACAAAGTCAGAGCTTTATGAGGCCGCCAAATAAAACTGCTGGCGAATAAAGCCGGCGCCGCCGCGGCAAAAATTTTGAAGTATAATATTCGAATTGATTACTATACGAAAAGGTTGTATACTGTTCTTGAACAAATCGGTTAAATCAGGGCGCCGGCACCGGGGAACGGATATCCGTCATAGGATCGGTCATCGCCGGGAGACGGATTCCTGCTGCAAGGACATCGGCGCCCGTACATATTCGGAGGAAAAAAATGGGATACGTTAATTTTGAACAACAAGGAGACGTGGGCGTTGTAACCATCAATCGCCCCGAGGCATTGAACGCACTCAACTCACAGATACTGGACGAGCTTGAGTCTGTATTTGATGCAATTGACCCGGCAACAACAAGGGCCGTGGTACTCACCGGCAGCGGCAACAAATCCTTCGTGGCCGGCGCCGATATCGGCGAGATGTCTACGATGAGTGAGAAAGAGGGCAGGGCATTCGGGAAAAAAGGAAATGACATTTTCCTGAAGATAGAGAACCTCTCCGTGCCTGTAATTGCCGCGGTAAACGGCTATTGCCTCGGCGGCGGCAATGAGTTGGCAATGTGTTGCGATATCAGAATCTGCTCGGAAAATGCCGTATTCGGACAGCCGGAAGTCGGGCTCGGAATTACCCCGGGCTACGGCGGAACCCAGAGACTTGCCAGGATTATCAACCCGGGCAAAGCAAGGGAACTGCTTTATACGGCAGCCAATATTAAGGCGGAGGAGGCCCTTTCATTAGGGCTCGTGACCGCAGTTTATCAGCAGGAGGAACTGATGGAAGCCGCCCTTAAGATGGCGGAAAAGATTGCCCGGAATGCTCCCATTGCGGTAAGAACAGTCAAAGCCGCACTGAATAAGGGTATTTCCATGCCGATAGAGGAGGCCGTAAAAATTGAGACGGAGCTTTTCGGAGAATGCTTCGGAACCGACGATCAGATAGAGGGCATGAAAGCCTTCCTTGAAAAACGCAAAGTGGAAAGATACAATAATCGTTGAAAATTACAAGAAAATAATATTCAAAAAGATATAATAATTGCTGAGAATTACAGAAAAAACATTCAACAGGAGGAAAGTTATGATAGTGGGAATAATCGGTGCGGGCACAATGGGTTCGGGAATCGCACAGGTATTTGCAAGAACAGCCGGATACGAGGTCAGGCTTTGTGATATTACCGAAGAATTTGCGGCAGGCGGAAAGGCCAGGATTGCGGCGGAACTTGCAGGGAGAGTTGCAAAAGGCAAAATGGAACAGGACGAGGTTGACAAAATCCTCGGCAATATAACCACGGGCACGAAGAAAATCTGCAGCGACTGCGACCTGATTGTCGAGGCGGCTTTCGAGAATATGGAGGTGAAAAAGACCACATTTAAGGAGCTGTCGGAAATCTGTAAGCCGGAGTGTATATTTGCCACCAATACGTCATCTTTGTCAATCACCGAGATTGCAAACGGGCTGGACAGACCGGTTGTCGGCATGCATTTCTTTAACCCGGCGCCGGTACTGAAACTGGTTGAAATTATTGCCGGCATTAACACCCCCGAGGAAACGGTGCGGAAAATTACGGATATCGCCATTGAGCTTGGCAAGGAGCCGGTGAAGGTTGAGGAGGCTCCGGGTTTTGTGGTGAACAGAATCCTGGTTCCCATGATAAACGAGGCTATCGGTATCTATGCCGACGGAATCGCATCCGCGGAGGGAATTGACACAGCCATGAAGTTGGGCGCAAGCCATCCGATGGGACCGCTGGCACTGGGAGATTTGGTGGGTCTGGATGTTTGTCTGGCGATAATGGATGTGCTTTATACTGAAACCGGTGATCCGAAGTACCGTGCTCATACGCTGCTTCGGAAAATGGTGCGCGGAGGCCAGCTCGGAAGAAAGACAGGCAAAGGCTTCTACGATTACTCAAAGTAATATCCGATTTTTAATGCCGGCCCGCAAAACGGGCCGGTTTTTCTATGAAATTTTTCGTGAGAGTGAGGCAGGCGCGATGCGCATTGCAGCGCAGTGCGGCGCAGCACAATCCGATGCAGCGCAACTCGGCCTCCGGAATTATCACCAAAAATAATATACAAAAAATGCACGTTTTGTTAAAAATGGCGAAAAATCGAAAAAACTTGAAAAATTGCGAAGAAACGGTTGACTTTACAAAGGGATGAGTGTATAAATATGCAAGAAAAGTAAATATTTATGCATAAGGAGCATCCGAAATGAATAAAAAGGGCATTAAAAAAGCAGTTCTTGCATATTCGGGAGGTCTTGACACTTCCGTCATCATTCCCTGGCTGAAGGAAAATTATGACAACTGTGAGATTATCGCCGTCGCCGCAGACGTGGGACAGGGAAGTGAACTTGACGGTCTTGAGGAGAAGGCCGTTAAGACGGGTGCCTCCAAGTTTTACGTCCTTGACTTAAAAGATGATTATGTTGACAACTATATTATCCCGACCATGAAAGCCGGGGCAAACTACGAGGGATACCTCCTCGGCACCAGCACGGCCCGTCCCTGCATTGCAAAGGGTCTTGTTGATGTGGCAATAAAAGAAGGCGCCGACGCAATCTGTCATGGCTGTACCGGCAAGGGAAATGATCAGGTGCGCTTTGAGCTGGCATTTAAGCATTTCGTGCCGGACATGACCATCATCGCCCCTTGGAGGGAGTGGGAAATCCGGTCACGCGATGAGGAAATCGATTACGCGAAGGCCCGCAACATTCCGCTGAAGATAAGCAGGGAAACAAATTATTCAAAGGATAAGAATTTGTGGCACCTTTCCCATGAGGGTCTGGACCTTGAGGATCCTTCAGTCGAGCCGCGGTACGAAAGCGATACCTTCCTTGAAATGAGCGTTTCCCCGATGAAGGCTCCGGATGAGCCCGTCTATCTGACACTTGATTTTGAGGCAGGTATTCCGATTGCTCTTAACGGCAAAAAGGACAGCGCTCTGAACATTATCCTGGAACTTAATAAAATCGGCGGCGCAAACGGAATAGGCATCCTTGATTTGGTTGAAAACCGCTTAGTGGGAATGAAAAGCCGCGGCGTTTACGAAACGCCGGGAGGAACTATACTTTACAAGGCTCATGAGGCCCTTGAGACAATCTGCCTGGACAAAAAAGTCCTCCATGAGAAGCAGAAGCTGTCCATTACATTCGCAGAACTTGTTTACAACGGAGAATGGTTTACGCCCCTCAGAGAGGCATTGAGCGCATTCGTTGACAAAACGCAGGAGAAGGTTACCGGTCAGGTAAAGCTGAAGCTTTACAAGGGCAATATCATCAATGCCGGAATTACAAGTCCGTATTCGCTATACAGCGAGGAGATGGCAACTTTCGGAGAGAGTGATTACGACCAGACCGATGCAACCGGTTTTATAAACCTTTACGGGCTTCCCACGCTTATACAGGCAAAGGTGGACGCACGAAATAAATAAGGAGAAACAAATGGCAAAGATATGGGAAGGAAGGACCGATGCTGTTATCGGCAAGTTAGCGGACGATTTTAACTCTTCCATAGGAATTGATTCCGTAATGTACAAAGCGGACATAAAGGGCAGTATGGCCCATGCGGCCATGCTGGGCGCGAGGGGCATCATATCACAGGCAGAGGCCGACAATATCATTGACGGTCTTCAGGCTGTTTTGGATGATATCGAAAGCGGCGCATTGAAGATAGATATGAGCAGTGAGGATATCCATTCGTTTGTGGAGGCGGAGCTGACGGAAAGGCTTGGGGATGCGGGCAAAAAGCTTCATACCGCCAGAAGTCGGAACGATCAGGTGGCGCTGGATTTCAGGCTTTATCTCAGGGAGGAAGTCGATGCTCTCACGCAGAAAATAAAATCTCTTATTGAGACCATCATGGACCTCGCCGAAAAAAACAGCGGCACAATTATGCCGGGATATACACACTTGCAAAGGGCTCAGCCCGTTACTTTCGGGCATCACCTGATGGCCTATGCCATGATGCTGACAAGAGACCTGGGTCGCCTTGCGGATTGCAGAAAACGCATGAACATCTCCCCCATAGGATGCTGCGCTCTGGCGGGGATGACTTATGATACGGACAGGCGGATGGTGGCCGAAACTCTCGGTTTTGACGATATCTGTATGAATTCTATAGACGGAGTGTCGGACAGGGATTTTGCAATTGAGCTGCTTGGCTGCCTTTCAATATTGATGATGCACCTTTCAAGATTTGCCGAGGAGATTATCCTGTGGTCAAGCTGGGAGTTCAAATTTATTGAGTTGTCGGATGCATTTACCACGGGCTCATCAATAATGCCTCAGAAAAAAAACCCCGATATAGCCGAGCTGGTAAGAGGCAAGACCGGTCGGGTTTACGGGAACCTGATGGCACTGCTGACCGTCATGAAAGGCCTTCCCCTTTCCTACAATAAGGACATGCAAGAGGACAAGGAAGGGGTATTTGATGCCTGCGACACGGTGAAAATGTGCCTTGAGGTATTTACGGGCATGATTGCCGAGATGAAGGTTTTTCCGGATAATATGTACAAGGCGGCGCAGGAGGGCTTTATTAACGCCACCGATGCGGCGGACTATCTTGTGCTGAAAGGACTGCCTTTCAGGAGCGCCTATAAGATTTCCGGGAGAATTGTTTCCGATTGCATAAAAACGGGCAAGGTCCTTGAGACCATGACTCTTGAAGACTATCAGAGCTATAGCGAGATGTTTGATGAAGATATTTACGAAGCCATAAATCTTGATAATATTGTCAAAAAGCGTATCAGCGAGGGAGGGACGTCTCCGGACAATTTCCCGGCCCAGCTGAAATATGTAAAGGAAAAGCTTGCAGAGGGAGCCGGGGAATGACAAAGGTTTTTATTGACGGCAGCAGCGGCACCACGGGACTTCGCATCCATGAACGCCTTGCCTGTCGAGGGGACATTGAGCTTATATATCTTGAAGAGAACTTGCGTAAGGATCCTGACGCAAGGAGAGACGCAATCCTGCTTGCGGATATTGCGTTTTTATGCCTCCCCGACGAAGCGGCAAGACAGGCGGCCGGATTTGCGGGGGATACGGTCATAATCGATGCCTCCACAGCCCATCGAACCGATGAGGCGTGGGCATACGGCTTCCCCGAAATCAAGGGCCTTAGAGAAAAAATCGCCTCTTCAAACCGGATTGCCAATCCCGGCTGCCACGCCGGCGGATTTATTTCCCTGATTGCGCCTCTGATTTCAGAAGGACTGTTGAGTCCCGAAGCACAGCTTATGTGCTTTTCCCTGACCGGATATTCCGGCGGCGGGAAGGACATGATTGCCGATTACGAGGCAAAAGAAAGAGACGGACTGCTGAAGGCGCCCCGAATGTACGCAATGTCCCAGAGCCACAAGCATTTGCCGGAAATGACAAAGATTACCGGCCTGCGTGTACCGCCGATATTTTGCCCGGTTGTGGGGGATTTTTACTCCGGAATGGAAGTAGCGGTTGGTCTTCACAAAGGTCTGTTAAAAGGAAGCCTTGAGAATGTCAGGGAGGTTTATAAGGGTTATTATAGTGAAGGACTTGTCAGGTATTCAGACGAGGATGAGGCAGGCTATATGTCCGCGCAGAAAATGTCCGGCAGGGATGACATGATAATTACCGCCTGCGGAAATGAGGACAGGATATTGCTGATTTCGAGGTTCGACAATCTGGGAAAGGGAGCATCCGGGGCCGCCATCCAGAATATGAACCTCATCATGGGAACAGATGAAAGATACGGACTGAATATTCCGTAGAAAGGATACAGGATGCGGAAAATGTGTCCGTCAGGGAGAAAGATTATGAAATATATTGAAGGCGGAGTATGTGCGCCGAAAGGATTTACGGCAAACGGAATTCATTGCGGGTTAAAGAAAGAAAAAACTAAATTGGATCTGGCCGTTATTTACAGCAGTGTGCCGGCCTCGGCGGCGGCGGTTTATACAACCAATCTTGTTAAAGGCGCGCCTCTTACGGTGACAAAAAGCAACATTGCCGACGGAATTGCCCGCGCTGTTATCTGCAACAGCGGAAACGCCAATACCTGCAATGCCGACGGTATTGAGGTCGCAACAAAAACGTGCGAGCTTTTGGGAAATAAACTGAAAATAAAGCCGGAGGATGTCATAGTTGCCTCCACGGGTGTCATCGGGCAGCCGTTGGATATAGAGCCGATTGCGGCGGGCATTCCGAAAATGGCGGCCGGCCTTTCCCGTGACGGAGCCGACAGGGCGGCAAGGGCCATCATGACAACGGACCTTGTGAAGAAAGAGATTGCCGTGGAGTTTGAAATTGACGGCGTCACATGCTGCATGGGAGGAATGGCAAAGGGCAGCGGAATGATTCACCCCGACATGGCTACCATGCTGGCATTTATTACCAGTGACGCGGCAATTACCCCGGAGTGTCTTAAAAAGGCGCTTTCGCAGGAAATAGAGGATACTTTCAATATGATCAGCGTGGACGGGGATACTTCTACAAATGACATGGTGTCGGTCATGGCAAACGGTCTGGCCGGCAACCCCGTGATCAAGGCTGAAGGGGAGGGCTACGAAGCATTTAAGGAGGCTCTGCATGTTGTCAGCACATATCTTGCCAGAAGCATGGCAAAGGACGGGGAGGGGGCAACCAAGCTCCTTGAATGCACTGTTACGGGCGCGGCGGACAAGGATACCGCAAGGGTTGTTGCCAAGAGTGTTATTTGTTCCAATTTGCTGAAGTCGGCCATGTTCGGGGCCGATGCCAACTGGGGTCGGGTGTTGTGTGCTGTCGGTTATTCGGGGGCGGATGTGGATGTAAATAAAACAAGTGTGATATTTGCCAGTCGCTCCGGAGAGGTGAAGGTTTGCGAGGGGGGTACGGGAATCGAATTTTCCGAGGAGCTTGCCAAAAAGGTGCTTGATGAGGATGAAATCAGGATTCTTGTCGGCCTTGACAGCGGAAATGCTTCAGCCACCGCTTTCGGATGTGACCTGACTTACGACTATGTAAAGATTAACGGTAGTTACCGTTCATAAACGGAGGGTAAAATGACAAAATTTTCCAATCTGCAAAGAGCAGAGGTCCTGACCCAGGCCCTGCCGTATATTAAGAAGCACAGCGGAAAAATCGTGGTAATTAAGTACGGCGGCAATGCCATGGTGAATCATGAGTTGAAACAGCAGGTTATGGAGGATATTATTCTCCTTGACGCCATCGGGGTGAAAGTGGTGCTGGTGCACGGAGGCGGTCCGGATATCAACGAATTCATGGACAAGATAGGAAAAAAGTCCGAATTTGTTAACGGGCTTCGCGTTACCGACAAGGAAACCGCGGAAATCGCCCAGATGGTACTGGCAGGCAAGGTCAGCAAGGATCTGGTGAAGCTGATTCAGTCAAAGGGCGGCCGCGCCGTAGGAGTGTCGGGAATTGACGGCAAACTCCTGGCGGCAAACAAGATGGACGAAAGTCTTGGCTATGTGGGGGAAATTGTCGAGGTGAACATAGGGATTGTTCTTGATCTGCTCGACAAAGGCTATATCCCCGTTGTTTCCACCATTGCCAGCGACAAGGAAGGCAATACCTACAATATCAACGGCGATACGGCGGCCGCGCACATCGCCGGAGCGCTGAATGCGGAAAGGCTCATTATGCTGACGGACATTCAGGGCATATTGACGGATAAGGATGATGAGAGCACCCTGATTCCGGAGATAAATGTGTCCGAGGCGAAGCGGTTGCATGCGGAGGGCGTGATTTCCGGCGGAATGGTCCCAAAGGTGGACTGTTGTATAGATGCCTTGAGAATGGGAGTGACCAGCGTAATTATTATGGACGGCCGGGTACCCCATTCCATACTGATGGAGCTTCTGACGGATGAGGGTGCGGGAACAATGATTGTTAATGACTGACGGCTGCGGACATCGCCGCAGGCAAGGGTTCGGCGCGCGAAGTGCGAATTGTGAAGATTGAACCGGCAGGCAGCGGTGCGGGCATATATTGCAAGGAGAGAAAATGTTCAGGGAAATAGATGATTTATATGTGGCAAGAACCTATAAAAGGTATCCCGTAGAAGTGGTTTCAGGCAAGGGTTCGGTTGTTGAGGATGTAAACGGGAAAAAATACATCGACATGGGGGCGGGTATCGGCGTGACGGCTTTCGGCATTGCGGATGAACAGTGGAAAGAGGCTGTCTGCGGCCAGCTGGATAAGGTTCAACACATGTCCAACCTGTATTATACGGAGCCTTGCGCCCTGCTCGCAAAAGAGTTATGCCTGCGCACAGGCATGAGGCGGGTGTTCTTTTCCAATTCCGGCGCGGAGGCAAATGAGTGCGCAATCAAGGCCGCCCGGAAGTATGCCGCCGAAAAAAAGGGCGGGGAATACAACACAATAATCACCCTTGAAAACAGTTTCCACGGCAGGACAATAACCACTCTTTCCGCCACAGGACAAGAGGATTTTCACAAACTGTTCACGCCGCTGACACCGGGCTTTGTACACATTCCCGCAAACGACACAGGCGCTCTTCGCAGGACGCTCTCTCGTGTGAAATGCGCAGGCATCATGATCGAATGTGTTCAGGGAGAGGGCGGGGTGCTGCCTCTCCGGGAGGATTTTGTAAAGGCGGTGTCAAGGCTTGCGGAAGAAGAGGACATTATCCTGATTGTGGATGAGGTACAGACCGGAAACGGACGTACCGGCAAGCTGTACGGATATATGAATTTTGATATAATGCCCGACGTGGTTTCAACTGCCAAGGGACTTGCAGGCGGGCTGCCTCTCGGGGCGACTTTGCTTGGGGATAAAGTTAAGGACATTTTTGCGCCCGGAGACAACGGCTCCACTTTCGGCGGCAATCCCGTCTGCTGCGCGGCCGCGCTAAGCGTGCTTGAGCGGCTGACCGAAGAGTTGCTTAAGGAGGTTAAGGCAAAAAGCGATTATATTTTCGACGAACTTTCCGGAGCTCCCGGGGTTGAGGCGGTTTCGGGTATGGGTCTGATGATAGGAATTAAGACAGCGGCGCCGGCCGCCGACATTGTGAATAAGTGCATTGAGCGGGGAGTACTGTGCCTGACTGCAAAGGATAAGGTAAGGTTGTTGCCGGCATTGAATATTCCTTTGGATCTGCTGAAAGAAGCGCTCGGGATAATTAAGGAAGAATGCGCTCGGGATAATTAAGGAAAAACACACCATGGCAGAATGCGCCGTGCAGGTTTAAAGGCGCGGTAAAACAATAGTTAACAGGAGGCAAGGCATGTCGCTGTATAAGAGGGATTTTCTGAAATTGCTGGACTTCACACCGGATGAGATTAATGATCTTCTTGTGCTGGCAAAGGATTTGAAGAATAAAAAGAAGAACGGTGTACCGCACAGGTATTGTGAAGGGAAGAATGTGGCGCTGATTTTTGAAAAGACCAGCACCCGTACTCGCTGTTCCTTTGAGGTGGCGGCGGCGGATCTCGGTATGCATTCGGTTTATTTAGACCCCAAAGGCTCTCAAATCGGTAATAAAGAAAGCATTGCGGACACCGCCCGGGTTCTGAGCCGGATGTTTGACGGGATAGAGTACAGAGGTTATGGACAGGAGATAATTGATGAGCTGGCGGAGTTTGCCGATGTGCCTGTCTGGAACGGCCTTACCAACGAATACCATCCCACACAGGTACTTGCGGACCTTATGACCATCCGGGAGCATTTCGGCTCTCTGAAGAAAAAGAAGCTGGTCTATATGGGAGATGCCCGTTATAACATGGGAAACTCCCTGATGGCGGGCTGTGCGAAGACGGGCATGCATTTTGCGGCCTGTGCCCCGGAGGAATATTTTCCTTCCGACGGACTCATTGACATTTGCAAGGGAATCGCAGGTGAAACCGGAGCGACTCTTGAATTTGAAACCGACCCCCTGAAGGCTACGAAAGACGCAGACATCATTTACAGCGATGTCTGGGTATCCATGGGAGAGCCCGATGAGGCATGGCAGAAAAGGATTAATGATCTGTTGCCCTATCAGGTGAAGACGGAACACCTGAATAATGCAGGCCCGCAGTGCCTTTTTATGCACTGCCTTCCGGCGTTCCACGACCTCAGGACCGAAATCGGCCGGGAGATTTTCATGAAATACGGCATAGAATGCATGGAGGTTACAGATGAGGTCTTTGAAAGTAACCGCTCAATTGTATTCGACCAGGCTGAAAACCGGATGCACACCATCAAAGCGGTGATGGCCGCAACCATGTGCGAGGGGCTTAAACTCGGGTAAGCGAGCCGGCCCTTTTTTCTGCCGAAATAAGGCCACCGGGAAAGAATGCGCTGACGGTCGGTGTTTAAGGGCTTTTTTTGAGGCCGGGAGGCATGGCGTCCAAAAAAACTCCCCTCTATTCCAAATGTAGTATACTTGCTATAATTTTAGATAATGATATAATTTTTCATGGAGTAGTCTGCTCTTGTTATTTTTCTATGCCGATTGCTGCCAAATATCATAAATAAACAGTTTTCAATACTGAAAAAGAAAGGAAAACCAAAATGGTGGATTACAAAAAATTATTTAACCTTGAAGGTAAGAGAGTAGTTGTTATCGGCGGCAACGGCGGTATCGGCGGAGCTATCGCTGAAGGTTTTGCAGCCGTAGGCTGCAAGGTTGCCGTTGTCGGGCGCAATGAAGCCAAGACTCAGGCTAAGGCTGATGAAATCAATGCTGCAAGAGGAACAGATGTTGTGGCACTTGTTGCCGATTGTGCAGTCGAGGCTGACGTTGTGGCGCTTGTCGCGGATGTTAAAGCCAAATTAGGCGGATGTGATATACTTGTTAACTCACAGGGTGTTAACAAGAAGTCTCCTGTTATCGAGCAGGATGTAGAAGTATGGGACCAGATGTATGCGGCAAACGTACGCAGCATTATGCTCACCTGCAAGCATTTCGGCCCCATGATGATTGAGCAGAACTGGGGTCGTGTAATCAATATCAGCTCAATCGGCGCCGTACGTTGCAAAAACGATGATATTTCCACAGCTTACGGCTCGACAAAAGGTGCTGTAAACTCGCTTTCACTTAATCTTTCAGCCGGCTTTGCAAAGCACGGCATCACCGTTAACTGCATCGCCCCCATCATTACCGAGACTGAAATGATGAAGCCTATCTTTGAAGCTAACCCGGCTATTAAGACGGGTACAGTTGCGAGAGTACCTATGGGACGTCTCGGACTTCCGGAAGACTGTGCCAAAATCGCTTTGTTCTTTGCCTCGGACGCTTCCGATTTCGTAACCGGACAGATTATTTATGCTGACGGCGGACTTTGCACGCAGCAGTAATTTTTAACAATAATCCGGACGCAGTCAAAGCATCGTCCGGGGTAAATATATTTTTGGAGGAAATACAATTATGAGAGAAGCTGTAATAGTTTCCGCAGTTCGTACAGCCGTCGGTCGTGTCGGAGGTGCGCTGAAAGCGTTTCGTCCCGAGAAGCTGGGCGGCATGATTGTCAGAGAGGCAATTAAGAGAGCCGGCATCGATGACGAAATCATTGATGAGGTTATTTTCTGTTCATGTGATAATGAGGACCTTAAGGTTGCGGCCCGTGTGGTTATGCTTGAGGCGGGTCTTCCCTATACCATCCCCGCATACCAGATTCAGAGGGGATGCGCCTCATCCCTTACTGCAGTATGGGATGCCACAATGATGGTAAAATGCGGATTTGCCGACACAATCGTTTGCGGCGGCACCGAGTCCACAACATTTGCACCGTACCTTATGAACAGGCCGACCAGAGCTTATTCACAGATACCCATGTCATGGGCGGAACCGATTTTCTCACCGAAAGAGACATACGGCAACCTTCCAAACGGTCCCACGGCCGAGGAAATTGCCAGGAGATTTAATATTTCCCGCGAGGAGTGCGACGAGTTTGCAGTAGAGAGCCACAGAAAAGGCACCGAGGCATACAAAAACCGTTATTTTGACAGCCAGATTTTACCCATTGAGATTAAGCAAAGGGACGGTTCGGTAACAGTGTTCGATCGTGACGAACCTCTTCGAGATGACTGCACAATGGAGTCTCTTGCCGGACTTCGTCCCGCATTTGAAAAGAACGGTGTCTGCACTGCAGGAAACAGTTCGCCGCTTGTTGACGGCGCATCCTGCGTTATCGTTATGGAGCGTACAAAAGCTGAAAGTCTCGGACTTGATATTCTTGCGGTTATTGAGGACTTTGCCGACGTTGGCTGCGAACCCATGATTATGGGAGAGGGCCCTATTCATGCCTGTCGCAAGCTGTTTGCAAAGACCGGTCTTACATTTAATGACATTGATCTTATAGAGATGAATGAGGCATTTGCTTCACAGTCAATCCATTGTGTGAGGGAACTTGATATTCCCGTAGAGAAACTGAATGTAAACGGAGGCGCCATTGCCCTCGGACATCCGTTTGCAGCTACCGGAACAATCCTTGTTACCAAGATGGTATACGAGATGAGAAGAAGAGATGCTAACCGCGGCATCGTAACATTCTGTGTAGGCGGCGGACTCGGAGCAGCGCTTCTTCTGAAGAAACCGGAATAATCTATACATAACAATTAACATATTATTTAAAGGAGATTTTTATAATGGCAAAGACAATTATTACAGCCGCTCTTACAGGAGCAGTTACCCCTAAGGACAAATGCCCCGCACTTCCCATTACCCCGAAGGAAATCGCTGAGGACGGTGTAAGATGCTGGAAGGCGGGCGCCGCTATTCTTCATCTTCATATGCGTGACGATGAGGGGCGCGGAACAATGGATCCCGCGAAATTCCGTGAAACGGTTCACATTCTCAGAAATGAGTGCGATGCCATCCTTAACCTTACCACTTCAGGGGAGCTCGGAGTAAGCGATGAGCGCCGTATGGAGCACCTTATCGAGCTTAAGCCCGAAATGGGCACTTATGATGCCGGCTCAATTAACACCCATGACGGCGTTTTCGAGAACAGCCTTTTCTTCCTTGAGAAACTTGGAAACTGCATGATTGAAAACGGTGTTAAGCCCGAGGTCGAGGTTATGGATTTCGGTATGATTAACACTGCAAAGTGGTTCCTTGAAAAAGGTTCGCTTCTTGCACCGATACATTGGAATTTTGTTCTGAGCTACGGTGTAAGCGGATGCCCGGCTACTCCTAAGAACCTCTGCCATATGCTGGATGATATTCCCGAGGGTTCAACCTGGTCGGCGTTCGGTGTCGGAAGTCGTCACCTGCCGATTCTCTATACAGCGCTTGCTCTTGGCGGACATCTTCGTGTGGGTCTTGAGGACTGCATATGGTATGCAAAGGACGTTCCCGCAACCAACCTTATGCTTGTTGAGCGCGCTGCACGTGTTGTCAGAGAGTATGGAAATGAAGTTGCCACAACCGCCGAGGCAAGAAAAATCCTTGGCCTTAACAAATAATCAGGGGGCACGACATGTCAGAGAAAATCGCATTCATCGGCGCCGGCCTTATCGGAAGCGGACTGGCAATTAACGCGGTAACCCACGGCATTCCGGTGGCACTTCAGACAAGAAGCAAAGTTGACCTTTGCAGATCACGTATGGAGTCGGGAATCGCATTCTTTCTTGAGAAAGGTGTAATTACCGAAAAGGAAGCTGAGACCGCCCACGGACTTTACACTGTTACCACCTCTATCGAAGAAGCGGTTATAGGAGCTACGATGATTCAGGAATCGGGGCCCGATGATGTAGAGCTGAAGCATCGGTTGGTTGCTCAGATTGAGGCGGCTGCCGATCCTGAAGCAATTATCTGTTCAAGCACATCAAGCCGTTCAATTACTCAGGTATTTGAGAAAGCCAAGCATCCGGGCAGATGCATGGGCGGACATCCCTACAATCCGGCTTATCTCATTCCCCTTGTAGAGATTACAAAAGGGCAGAAGACCGAGGATTCATACGTGGCCAAGGCCAAGGAAATCTATGAGAAGATGGGCAAGGTTCCCGTTGTTCTCAACAAGGAAGTTATCGGCTTTATCGCCAACAGATATCAGAGCGCCATCCACAGAGAGGCCGTTGATCTTGTAAACAACGGTGTCTGCTCGGTTGAGGATGCCGACAAGGCTCTTGTATACGGCGTAGGTATCCGTTGGGGGATTATGGGGCAGTTTCTTACAATGCACCTCGGTGTCGGCGCTGAGGGAATCGGTGCCTTTAACGAGAAATACCGCATCGATGTTACCAAGCCGGACGGAAGACTTAGCAACATGCCTACATGGACCACTTTCCCCGCAAACTGGTGCGAGCAGGCCAAGGAAGGCCTTGATGCGGCCATTGCCAATCGTGCACCTGAAACAGGAAACGACATGGATTCAATCGTTGCATGGAGAGACGATATGCTGGTTGAGGCACTTCGTTTGCATAAGCTTCTATAATTGATATTTTATGGCTGCGGCAGGTGACTGCCCGGCCAAAGCAGTTTTACAACCCAGATAAATATTTCAGGAGGAACCGAAATGATTACCCTTGTTTTAAATCCGGGCTCTACTTCAACAAAAGTAGCTATTTACGAAGATAAAACAGAAAAATTTTATAAGAGCGTCGCGCATTCAAAGGAAGCGCTTGCCGTTTACGATACAATTATGGATCAGTTTGATTTCCGTTATAAAATCGTAAAGGATTGTATGATTGAGGCAGGTTACACGATGGACCGCCTTGACTGTGTTATTTCCCGTGGCGGAGCTCCTCCGGATGTACGTTCCGGCGCAACAGTTATCGACGACAATTTAATCACGGCTCTCAAGGAGCGTCCGAAAGAGCCGCATCCGGCTGCCATAGGTCCGGTAATCGCTCATACAATCGCCAAGGAAATGAACATTCCCGCCTATATATACGATCCGGTATCGGCCGATGAGCTTAATCCGCTGGCCAGAGTATTCGGCGTGAAGGGAATTGAGCACGACAGTATGTGCCATGTTCTTAACAGCCGTGCAATGGCTATCGCTCAGGCAAAGGAGCTTGGCAAGACGCTGGCTGACGTTAATTTCATCGTTGCACACTTCGGCGGCGGAAATTCAATTGCCTGCTGGTCACACGGCCGGCTTGTAGATGTAGTCCCCGGCGACGCAGGCACATTCTCATCTGAAAGATGCGGCCCGCTTCGTGCGGAGAGAGTTATTGAACTTGCCAATAAGTATGATGCCAAGACCTTAAGGGGCTGGTATCACGGCAAGGGCGGCATGGTTTCACTTCTTGGGACCAATGACCTTCGCGAAGTTGAGAATATGATTGCCGGCGGCGATGAGTATGCGCTTCTTTGCCAGCAGGCCATGGCATATCAGATGGCAAAGGCAATTTCTTCACTGCTTCCCGTCGTAGGCAAGGATCTTGACGGAATCATTCTTACCGGCGGCGGCGCCTACTGGGACAGGCTTGTTGAGGATATGAAAAAATATCTTTCATTTGTTAACGCACCGGTATATGTACGCCCGGGCGAGAACGAGATGCTTTCACTTGCCGAAGGCGCATACAGACTGGTTAACGGCGAAGAAACCGCCCATGTTTACGGCGAATAATTCGCAGACAGTAAATTTTCCGGCCACTTGCCTAAGGCAGAACCGGTTAAATAATTTTAAAGGAGACAAAAAATGGCAATTCAACCTTATGTACACGTAGAAACACTTGAAGAGTACTCCGAGCGCTTTAAAGACTATGCTCACCTTGAGAGAACAAAAGACGGCATTCTTCTATGCAGGCTTATGTGGAAGGGAGGCCCCGTAATGTGGAGCTACCAGACACAGCATGCTTACGGAGAACTTTGGACCGCTATCGGACATGACAAGAAAAACGAGATTCTTATTCTTACCTGCACGGATCCGTACTGGCTGGTACACGAGAGCGATCCCACATCATTTGAAGAAGTAGAGCAGGGGTCTATCGATGGCCAGTACAACGCCAACATTCCCGACACAATGAACTTTGTTGAGAACTTCATCAATGATATCGAGATTCCTACCATCGCTGCTATCAACGGACAGGGCATGCACTGGGAGTTTGCTCTTATGTCCGACATCACCCTTTGCTATCCCGATTACATCTTCTCGGATGCACACTTCTCACAGAACATGGTTCCGGGAGACGGCATGGGATTTGCTTATCGTCAGTGCGCAGGTCTTAAGAGAGGCGCTTATATGATGTATCTTGAGCCCAAGATTGATGCTCAGACGGCCCTTGAGTACGGTCTTATCAGTGAAATTGTTCCTCACGACAAGCTGCTTGATCGTGCTTATGAGATTGCAAATCATATGATGAAGTCCAACAGAACTGTTCGTCGTCTCACCCATGAGCTTGTAATCCGTCCCTGGAAGAGAGCCCTTGAGATGGATGAGAGAGTTCATGTTCTTGCCGAGATGTACTCCGTACAACTTAACAAGAGCGAGCACAACTTTGACAAGATTGTTGAAGCTTTTGACGGAGAGCGCGGAGTATAATCAATTTCTGATTTCAGGCCCCCGGCGTATCGCCGGGGGTTTTTTTGCAAAAAAATGTGCCAAGTGCAAACAATATGGACTATAATCAATTCAAAGAAATTGCCGTCGGCGGCAAAATTTCCAAAGGAGAGAGGAAATGAGTAGTTTTGAAAACTTAAGGATTGTAGACAATTTCTACCAGACGTCGTTATTTTTTCCAATGCCAACAGTAATTATCAGCACTTTGTGTGAGGACGGCAGCACTTCCTGCGGGCCGTATTCTCTTTGTCAGCCGTATTATGTCGCGGGCAAGGAATATTACGCAATGCTGCTTTTGTGCCGAAACTCGTCCAATACGGCACAAAATATTTTAAGAAACGGAAAGTGTGCCGTAAACTTTATCCCGGATAACAAGAAATATTTCAAAGAGGCGGTTAAATTAAGCTGGCCGGGGGATACACCCGCCGAAAAAATGCCGAGGTTTAACATGCCGATGGAAAAGAGTATGATTGAGGAGGAAAATCCCGAAGACAAGCGTCCGCAGGTGCTCTCGGATGCCGTTCAGGTAATAGAATGCACATGGATGCGGGAGCTGGACGGGGCGGAAGGCGATACTGCCGGTGAGCTGAACGGTTATGATGGGCCGTATCATGACTTTAACGGCATAACCAGCAAATTCGGCGCTCATTTCATATTGAGGGTTGACCGCATACTCATGAAAAAGAAGTATTCCGATGCCATCATAAACGGTGTCAGGACAAAGGATTTTCCAAGGCTTCCGGTGGATTACGGATATAGGGATAGCAAGAACTTTTGGTATCACAGAGCAAGGAAAATGATTGCGGAGCTTTTACCGGTCAGAGAAGCCTCGCTTGCTTCGGTGAGGTATGCTGCCGACAGGGCAGATGATAAGGTGAAATTTACGGACGAAGCATTAAAAACAGTGTTGAATGTTCCGAGGGTATTCCTGCCCCTCGTTCTGAAGGGTTGTGTGGACTGGGCAAAAGAAAACAACGTGGAGCTGATTGATGCCGAGCACATGAAGATAATCAACGATAAGCGGGCAAAGGAAAAGAGCAAGGGTTAAACTACGAATAGAATAAACAATACAATTGCCGTGGCTTGCGGTCCGGTGCAGAGGAATAATACGCCGGGCATGGTTATTTATCGCTTTTTCGGTTAAAGATTTAATCATCAATTGCTTGACCCATAGGCGTATTTAGAGTAAAATTATATTACCACACCGAAAGGAAAGGTGACAAGTATGCGTAAAAAAACGAAAAATGCCTTATTGGATATTGCTGCCGAGCTTATCGTAAGCCCTCTTGCGGCTTACGTCAAGGCGGTTGAGCTTAAGAACAAATTTGCAGAGACTGAAGCGGGAAAAAAGACACAGCGGGTTGTGAAACAGGCGGGCGAGGATATCAGCGCCGCTGCCAAGACATTTGCCGACAGTGAAACCGGCAGAACAATAAAGGTCGCCGCCCGTAAGGTTTCAGACGGGGTCGAGGAGGCAACCAGGAAAGTTGTCGAAAGCGATGCGGTTCAGACCGTCAAGGAAACTGCCCGGAAGGTTGCGGACAGCGAGACGGCCCGTAAAATCAAGGAAGCTGCAAAGGAAACCGCCCAAAAGGTGTCGGAAAGCGATACTGCCCAGAAAATCAAGGGTGCGGCGCAAAAGGTCACGGAAAGCGAAATTATCCGGAACTTAAAGGAAAACATTGAAGAAATCAGGGAATTTTTGTCCCCCGATGATGAGGAAGTTGAAGATATAATCAATGAAGTGGACCTTGATAAGCTGGTTGATGGCGAGGAGGAGCCTGAACCGGTGGTTGACGACGGGGAGGATACCTCAAAGTTCGAAGCGGAAGCGGATAAATTAGAAGAGGAGATAACCGACAGTCTCAAAAAATAATATTGAATTATTAAAAAATGTAATTATTAAAAAAACGCAAGTTCTGCTTGCGTTTTTTAATTGCCGAAGGTATAATCATTTCATTATAGACTCGATAATCATTTTAATCTCCCGCTAAAGGGAGCGCGAAGGTAAATATATGAATCTGAAGCAATTTAAATATGTTCTCGTTCTTTCAGGGGAAGGCAGCTTTTCAAAGGCAGCTGACGTTCTCAATATTTCCCAGCCCTCCTTAAGCCAGTACATAAGAAAAATCGAGAAAAAAATCGGTCTTAAACTCTTCGAAAGAACAGGCTCCAATGTCAGGCTGACGGACGCGGGCAGGGTTTATATTGACGCAGGAAAAAAAATCCTTGACATACAGAAACAGATGGAAAACCGGCTTTTAGATCTTGCGGAGGATAAAACAGGAAGCATCATTGTGGGGATTTCGCCTCACAGGAGTGTACACCTGATGCCGAGGGTCGTTCGTGAATTCCATCGTCTGTATCCCGGAATGAAGCTGGTGCTGGACGAGCGTTCAGGCCACGAGCTGAGGGATGCGGCATTCCGGGGGGAATTTGATGTCTGCATTATCCCGCTGCCGGTGGACACAAAGACCTATGAGTATCACATGATGATGAAAGAAGAAATCGTCCTGGCGGTTCCGTCCGGCTCAGAATTTGACAAGCTTTTAAAGAGCTGTTGCGTGAATTTGGAAAACAGGACATTCCCCGCAGTGGATATAAACCTGATAAACGGACATGACTTTATTACCCTCGGAGAGTACATGCCCATGAAGGTAATAACCGATAATCTTTGCAAGCAGTATGACCTGAATCTCAATTATGTGGTGGAGGTCAGAAGTAACGAGGCTCTGGTTTCCATGGTTTCGTCCGGTACCGGCTCGTCTCTTATATCCTCCTGCCTTGCGAATTTCAGGTCGGAAGAAGGAATGGTGGAGTTCTATTCATTCGTGCAGGATATACCGTTTCGCGATATTGCGGTGATATACAGAAAGGAAAAGTACCTGTCACGTCCGACCCGGGATCTGATAAAAATCCTGACAGGCGGGTTTTCAGACACAAAAGATGACAAGGTAATGTAGAGATTACAGATAACCGATAAAAATAAAAAAGTATAAAAGTATAGATAATTAACATTGAAAAAGGAGAGATGATATGCCATCAATACTTATTTACCTCGGAATCATGCTTGTTGTAGTAATAGTGTGGTTCATGCTGCTGAAGAGGCCGGTGTATGAAGCGATGCTGATCGCCTTTATTGTGCTTCTTGCAGTGACGGGAACATGGAAAAACGTGGGCATCTATATAGACAAGGGTTTGAAAACCTCACTGCTTTATTCCATGACCGCATTTGTCGCAATGTCGGTTCTTCTGACCAAGACAAAGATAATTGACAGCTGTGTTGCTATTATCCTTGCTCTTCTTGGAAGAGTGACCGGAGGGGCGGGCTATGTTGCGGTTGTAGCCAGCACATTTATGGGGGCCCTTTCAGGTTCCGGTCCCGGAAATGTCATGGCAACGGGTTCAATCACCATACCCGCTATGAAAAAATCGGGTTTTCCGCCCGAACTGGCTGCAAACATTGAGAGCAATGCCAGCTACATGGGTAATATGATTCCCCCCTCATCAAATATTGTTGCGGCACTGGGAGCATTTGTTGCGCTTTACCCTGATTCTAATATGACTCAGGGACAATTCTGGATTGTGCTGTGGGGAATATCGGTATGGTTCATCCTGCAAAGGCTTATTATGGTATTCGTTTTTTGCAAATATTACAAGGTTAAGCCGATGGCAAAGGAAGATATTCCAAGCATCAGGGAAACTCTTAAATACGGCTGGCAGGGTCTCTTGCTTCCATTGGTTATTTTCGTGCCGTTTTTGCTTGACTATTTTTTCAAGGCAACGTTTTTTACTGCCCGCCTCGGTGAAACCGGCGCCAAACATTTTTCAAGCAGTCTGCTTATTTTTATACCCGGCATTGCGGCAATGTATGCCTGTCTTATTTCAAAGGAAAAGGTTTCACCGAGAAAAATAGCCCATTGGTTTGCAGACGGGGTTAAGACAATTGCCCCGGCTGTAGGTGTGTGCGTTATCGGCTACATGATAGGCTCCCTGTTCAGCGACATGGAGGTTGCCGCTGAAATGGAGGCACTCATGCTGAACTTTAATTTCAGCAAGTTCGGGCTGGTGCTTTTCATCTGTATTGTCACCTGCTTTTTGGGAATGGTTATTCCGGGTTCATCGCTGGTTGTCATTTTCGGCCCGGTGTTTATAAGCACACTCGCCACGGTGGGAATCAATCCCATTCTTGCCGCGGCCATGCTTCCGTGTATTTGCGGAGTTATGTGCGGAATCACACCTCCGCTCGGACTCGGCATGTATGCGGGAATGTCTCTTGCCGAATCAAGTTTCAGCAAGACCTTCAAGAACAATCTTTGGTGGGTGGCCGCCCAGTTTATCATGGAAGTTGTTGTCCTCATGGGCTGGCTTCCGGTATTCGGACTGTAAGGAGGTAAAAAAATGAAAGAAGCATTAAGGAAAATCTCAAGAGTCTGCAAGATTATTTTCGGCTACGGAATAATGATTACGCTCTTTGTGGGCGGACTGACATTCTTCGGATATATGGCTGCGTTTATCATAGGCGGTCCGACGGCCGAAGCCATATGCGTATTTGTTTACAAGCAGATCATTCCGGTTATGATTTACGCTACGACGTGCCTTGTTCTGTTCGGTATTGTTGCCATGTATCTGGCAGGGGAATATGCCCTTGTCTCCGACAGGAAAGCGACAAAACACGAAGATATAGAAAGATAAAAGCACATTATCTTGAAAGAACGTGCCAAAAGGAAGGCGGAGGCAAGCGGAAGCAAAATGACAAAAATGAATCTGATTTTAGGAACAATAACCTTCGGCCAGCAGACCTTTGACGAGGATGCGGCAGTCATGATAGATACTGCCCTGAAAAACGGTATCAAAGAGCTGGATACGGCCTATGTCTATAATGAAGGAGAGTGCGAGAGGGTGCTGGGCAGAGTCCTGGCACCGCTTGAGCGCGGCTCCTACAGGCTTGCCATCAAGGCAAATCCTCGCATAACCGGAAGGCTTGACCGGGCGGCCATTTTTACGCAGGTGAACGAATCCCTTGAAAGGCTGGGCACTGACCGGGCGGAACTTTTATATCTGCATTTTCCGGACAGGCATGTGCCGCTGAGGGAGCAGCTTCAGGCTTGCAATGACCTTTATAACGAGGGCAAAATAGAAGCCCTGGGCCTTAGCAACTATTCCGAGCAGCTGATTGACGAAGCCGTTTCAATTGCAAGGGATAACGGCTGGCTTGTGCCCACAGTGTATGAGGGCGTTTACAATGCCTTGAGCCGGAGGGTGGAGGAAAACCTTTTTGAATGTCTTCGCAGAAACGATATGCGCTTTACAGCTTACAATCCGCTTGCCGGAGGCATTCTGACAGGGAAGTATACCGATGTTGATGAGGCGCCGAAAGACGGAAGATTTGTAAAACGTGCATCCTACAAGGCCAGATACTGGCACAAGGAATTTTTTGACGCGGCCGCATTGATACGCAAGGCATGCGACGATGCCGGAATCACCATGGTGGAAGCGGCGCTGAGGTGGCTGGCAAGCCATTCAATGCTGGACGCAAAAGAGGGAGATGCCATCATCATCGGCGCCTCCCGGCCGGACCAGCTTTTGCAGAACATCGATTGTGTAAACGCAGGCCCTTTGCCGGCAAGCGTGTCGGAGGCGATTGACAAGGCTTGGCCGGTCTGCAAGAGTGTTGCTCCTGAGTATTTTAAGTATATAACCTAATAAAAAATCAACACTCCCGGCCATGGCCGGGAGACTGTTACCGGAGAAAAAATGATTGATATCGGAAAATTTATCGAACAACTGCAGGAAAACGGCGTGGGCTTTTTTACCGGCGTGCCGGACTCTTACCTGAACGATTTTTGCAATACTTTGCTTGAAATGGTGCCGGATGAGAGGAATGTCATTGCCGCCAATGAGGGAAATGCAATTGCTCTGGCGGCGGGGTATTATTTCGGAGAGGACACAATTCCTTTAGTATATATGCAAAATTCGGGACTCGGAAACTGCGTAAATCCGCTGGTTTCTCTTGCAGATGTAAATGTTTATTCAGTCCCCATGATTTTGCTGATAGGCTGGAGAGGGCCGGGAGAGCCCAATCATCCACAGCATAAGCTTCAGGGAGAGATTACCCCGAGGCTCCTTGAGGACATGAATATCCCCTATATGATAGTAAACGAGGAAAACGCCTTTGAGGCGGGCGCCTGGGCAGCGAAGCTTGCGGCAAAGGAAAGCCGTCCCGTGGGGCTTATTGCCCGCAAAGGCGTATTTAACGCAAAGATAAAAATAAACACTGCCGATGATGTTTATCCCATGAGCAGGGAGGAGGCGATTGCGGCCATTTTGGATGCCGCCCCTGCCGATGCGGTATTTACCGCCACAACCGGCAGAGCTGCCAGAGAGCTTCATGCATTGAGGGAGCAAAGGGGTGAGGGACATGAAAGGGACTTCCTTAACGTGGGAGCAATGGGGCATAATTCCTCCGTCGCCCTCGGAATTGCTCTTGCATGTCCGGACCGCCCGGTAATATGTCTGGACGGA
Source organism: Lachnospiraceae bacterium (assembly GCA_050944475.1). Taxonomy (GTDB): domain Bacteria; phylum Bacillota; class Clostridia; order Lachnospirales; family Lachnospiraceae; genus RGIG5612. The sequence continues at coordinate 28,731 of JBMNRD010000001.1, read as the reverse complement.
GACGCAAGTGCCATCATGCACATGGGCTCCATGACAACAGATGCCAAGGTAGGCGCGGGAAATTACATTCGCGTGATATTAAACAACGGAGTCCATGAATCCGTGGGGGGCCAGCCTTCTGCCGGATATTTTGCCGATTTTACCGCTATCGCAAAAGGCTGCGGATACAAAACCCTTGACGGCCCGGTGGATAATAAAACAGAGCTGAAAGCTGCGATTGAAAAACTTACAAGAGAACAGGGCCCCGCATTCCTTGACGTCAGGATACATAAAGGAATCAGGCCGGATATGCCTGCTCTTGCGGTTGATCACGCGGATTTAATAGACAAATTAAAGAAAGAATTACGATAATAAAGGAGATTCAATTATGAAGGCAACGAGAGAATTTCTAAGGTCAATCGGACTGCCCAGCGGGGATGCGTATGACATGCCCACATCGGAAAAAAGATTCAGTGACGGAGCTCAGTACAGGTTTGAGGTTCCGGGAATCCAGGGGCCGGCGGCGATGAAGGCGCTTCTTGATGAACTTGACCGTCTGGGTGTTTTCATTCACCGTGTGACCCAGACCAAGGGAATCATGTCCCTCAGTGATGAGGATATCGACAAAATGGTGGAAATAGCGGCTGACGGACAGGTAAACCTTGTTCTTGCAATCGGTCCCAGGGCCACCACGGACACAAGTGCATCGGTGAATACTCAGGAGGGACAGCGCATGGGCTACCGCCTCCGCGGACAGGAGCAGATTGTGCGCGCGATTGAGGATGTGAAGCGGGCAGCCCGCCTGGGATGCAGAGGCTTTCTTGTTTATGACGAGGGTTGCCTGTGGGTGCTGAATGAAGCCAAGAAGGCAGGTGAAATACCGGCAGATTGTCAATTCAAGGTTTCCGCCCATACAGGCTTCGGGAATCCCTGTTCGGCAAAACTGCTTGAGAGCATAGGCGCCGGCTCGGTAAACCCCGTACGGGACATACAGCTGCAGATGCTGGCGGCAATGCGTCAGGCAATAGACATTCCGATTGATATTCATACGGAAAACCCCGCTTCCTCCGGCGGCTTTATACGCCATTATGAGGTTCCGGAAATGATCAGGGTGGCCGCCCCTATTTACCTGAAAACAGGCGGCTCAGTTGCCCAGACACACAGCTGGGATACAACGGTTGACGACGCGAAGAAGCGTGCAAAGCAGATTACACTGGTTAAGCGTGTCATTGATGCCTATTATCCGGAGGCAATCTGTTCGAAAAAGGGCTCAATCGGCTGAGAAAAGTGCCTGCTACCGGCGGCACAGCCGACTTTCCGCAATAAATGCGGGAAACCGAAGAGGCCGCTCGCGCGCATAAAAGCAAGCACTACAAAGGACGGTACTACAAAAGTAGTACTACAAAAGCGGTATTACGAAGGACGATATTGCAAAGGACGGTAAGAAAATGAGACATCACAGATATAATCCGGATTTTAAATTTGTTCATGAACCGGTGGAGTTTAATAAGTACACGGACAGGGACTTTCTTCCCTATTGCCTGGGAGCCAGCATGTACATGCCCGGAATCAAGGATTTCAAGGATAAAATCCTTAACAGGGAAATGCCTGCGCTGACAACCATGGTAATGTGCTTTGAGGACGCCTGCCCCGGGGATAAGGTTGAAGAAGCTGAGCTCAACGTGCGGAGTCTGCTTGAAACGGTATATGATGCGGTTGAGGCGGGAATCCTCAGCGAAAATGATGTGCCGTTGATTTTTTGCAGGGTGCGCAATATCAACCAATTTCATCATTTCTCATCCATGCTGGAAAAGAAGCACGTGAAGATTTTGGCCGGTTTCAATTTTCCAAAGTTTAATTCCGAAAACGGAGAGGTGTATTTTTATCATTTGAAAGAGCTCAATGATAAGTTTCAGGAGCCTCTTTACGGAATGCCCATTATCGAGGACTCGAAAGTTGCTTACAAGGAAACCAGACTTGAGGAACTCATTCGTATCAGGGCAATCTGCGACAAGTACAAGGAAATCATTTTGCAAATCCGTGTGGGAGCGACGGATTTTTCAGCCTGCTTCGGTGTTCGTCGCGGAGTGGATTATTCAATTTATGATATAATGACGGTGCGGGAATGTTTGACGGATATATTGAATATTTTCAGCAGGGAAAACGACTACGTTATCTCCGGACCGGTCTGGGAGTATTTCCGTGCCAGCAAGGAGATGATGTTCAAGGAGCTTCCGCGGCACAGCGTTGAGGACATTCTGATGCAAAGAATCCCCATTTACAATGTGGAAATAGACGGACTGCTCCGGGAGATAGTCCTTGACAAGGCAAACGGCTTTGTCGGCAGAACGGTCATCCATCCTACCCATGTTAAGTTTGTAAATGCCCTTCAGGCCGTCACAAAAGAAGAATATGAGGATGCCTGCCAGGTGCTGGAAACCGGAGACGGCGTGATAAAAAGCGCCAAAGCCAACAAGATGAATGAAATCAAGCCCCATACCAACTGGGCAAAGAAGATTTACATGAGGGCACTGGCGTACGGCGTAATTGAAAATGAGAAAAGTTTCCTTTCATTATTCGCAGTAGATGATTGATAGGGGAGCAAAGAGATGACACTTAATACCCCCTTGACAAGGGAGGATATCGACCGGCTGCGGGCAGGGGACACGGTTTATGTTTCCGGAAATATTTATTGCGGCCGTGATGCGGTTCTGCCGCGGATTGTAAAGGCGGCCGAAGAGGGCAGGCTTGAAGAGTTATGCATAGAATTGGAGGGCGCGGTAATTTTTCACACTGCGGTAAGTCCCGCCGGGGTCGGCCCCACTTCCAGCAATAAGTTGGAGATTGAAAGCAGCATTTCTCCTCTTTCCGAAAGGGGAGTCAGGATGCACTTGGGCAAGGGGGAGATTTCCGCCGAAACCGTTCAGGCGCTTAAGGAGCACGGGTCGGTGTTCGCGATTATTCCTCCGGTTACGGCTCTTTTGGAAGATAAGACTCTCAGCAGGAGACTCGTCGCCTTCCCCGAGCTGGGGATAGAGGCCTTTTATGAACTGAAGGTCGAAGAGTATCCGGTTATCATCGCCGCCGCTTGCGGCAAGTCCATTTTTGCATGAAAGGGAGCTTTGATGAAAAGGGAAGAAATAATCGAATTGATAGGGGAGACTCTTGTTACGGCGAGTTCGACGTTTTCACAAGATAAGATAAAGGCTTATGAGAAGGCCGTCAAAATCGAAACATCGGAGCATTCCCGCTGGGTAATGGAGCAGATTTTGGAAAATGCAAGGGCTGCGAAAAAGAATCGCAGTCCCCTTTGTGATGATACGGGGATTCCCCACCTGCTCCTTGACATCGGCAAGGGACGGGCTTTAAGCGGCGAGCTGATGGAAATAATCCGGGAGGGCATTGCGTCGGGCTTAAGAAAACTGCCCGGCCGCCCAATGGGGATTCTGGGAGATGACAGGCAGCGCCTTGACCAGTCAGGGGGCCTTGATGAGGATCCCGGGGGAGTAATTCCAGCGCCGCTTCAGGTCAGGACGATAGAAGATGACGTGCTGCGCCTTCATATACTTATGCAGGGGGGAGGCCCGGCAATCCGCGGCAGGACCTATAGGGTTTACCATGAGCACAGCGTGGAGGCTGTTGTGGATGAGATTGTAAAATGGGCGGAGGAGGGCGTACGCCTGCTTGGGTGCTCGCCATGTACTCTTTGTATAGGAATCGGCAGGTCCCAGTATGAGGCGGCGGCTCTTATGGAGCAGGCGCAAGTGGACGGCAGGCATGATGTTCAAAGTCCGCTTGAGCGGGAAATTACGGACCGGGTAAATAAATGCAACGTGGGAGCCCTGGGACTTCACGGAAAAACCTCGGTTTTAAGTACTTTCCTTAAAGTGGGGTCACAAAGGGCGAGCGGCGTCAGGGTGGTTTGCTTAAGGCCTTGTTGCTGCTTTGAGCCGCGACTGGCGTCCGTGGATATTCCGGATATAGGGTAGACTGAACAGGGTAGACTAAAACCGAAGAATAGGTTAATCTGATATGCAGGATATTTACCCGGAGGAATTTCATGGAGAATATAACGATACATTTTTTGGAAGCAATAGACAAGGTCGCAGGCAGCAGCATACCGGATGCTGTGATGAAAAGGGCGAGGCAGTCTTTGACCGACTATGTTGCGGTAACATTTGCCGGGGCATACTTTCAAAAGGACAAGCTGGATAAATACTTTGAATTTGCCATGCCCGAAGAAGGCGCCTTTGAAGCAATAGGAACCGGAAGGAAGATGGCCCTGAAAGAAGCTGTTTTTCTGAACGGGCTCAATGCTCATGCTCTCGATTTTGACGACGGAACCAACTCCGGGATAATCCATCTGGGTTCGCCGATTTTCTCACTCTTGATTCCCCTTGCTCAAAGGCACGGGAAAGAACTTGAGGAAATACTGCGGGCTGCGGTTACAGGCTACGAGGCATCCTACACCATGGCGGTGTCAATCCAGCCCGGTCACAAGGCCATGGGTTATCACGCCACGGGAACCTGCGGCACCTTAGGCGCCGCCCTTGCGGCAGCCTATATGTTGGATTTCAGCAAAGAGGAGCGGTTTCATGCATTTGCCGCAGCCTGTGTGGCGGCCTCGGGAATGCTGAAGGTATTGGATGACGGCTCTGAGCTGAAACCCTATAATGTCGCGAAAACAGCCCTTTTGGCTCTTACCGCGCTTCAGCTGGGGAAGGCCGGGTTTAAGGGGCATCACGACCCGCTCGGAGGCAGAGGCTTCCTGAAAATGATGACCGGCCGGGAGGACATTGAGCTTAAGGAGCCCTTGCTTAACGGCACCTATGCGATTATGAAGACATATACCAAGCCCTATGCATCCTGTAGGTACACGCATCCGTCAATCGAGGCGGCGGTAAAAATACGAAACGCCCGCGAAATTCGCCCGGAAGAGATTGAGGATATTGAGGTAAAGACCTACGATCTGGCGGTTGCGGGGCATGACCATACCGACATTCGGGGTTCATATTCCGCAAAAATGAGCATTCCGTACAGTGTGGCGGCCGGCCTTGTATTCGGCAGAGCGGGGCTTTCGGAATTCAGCGAGGAAAATGTTGCGGATGAGAAGCTCCTTTCGCTGACCCGTCGGGTCAGGGTGAAGGCAGAAGATGAGCTGAGCAGGGCATTTCCGGACATACAGGCGGCAGTTGTCAAAATCGTGCTTAAAGACGGCAGAGTTTTTGAGGAGAGAGTGGATTTTCCCAAGGGAGAGCCGGAAAATCCTTTAAGCGACGAGGAATTCAGGGAGCGCTATGACGGTCTGATGGAATTTGCCGGAGTCGAATACGAGGCTGCGGACGGAATATACAAGATGATAATGGGCTGAACAGAAACAACACAAAGCAGAAGAAAAGGCCGATAACATGGAAAATAAAAAAATAACAAAAGATCTGGCTGAAAGTCTTTATAAAATACAGGTATTATCAAAGAAGGACAAGGATCATCTGCACCTTCTTGTTACGGATTTCTTCGGGGCAATGTTTGCAGGTTACAGACAGAACGCCCCCTTTAACCGGGCAATTGAAAACGTGGTGTTAAGCCGCGAGGGGGCGGAGGAGGCCTGCGTTTTCCGGCAGAAGCGAAAGTTTCCGGCAACGGCGGCAGCCTTTATGAATTCCGCCTATGGGCACGGAGCGGAGTTGGATGACGGAAACAAAAAAGCCATGGGACACGCAGGTGTACATGTAATCCCTGCGGTATTTGCGCTGGCCGACAAGCTGGGCTCGTCCGGAGAGGACGTGCTTATTGCCCTTGCAACCGGCTACGAGGCTTATATAAGAATCTCGGCCGCCGCCCAGCCCGGTCTTGTAAAGAGGGGCTTTCATTCCACGGGGATGGCGGGAACATTGGGTTGTACCGCCGCCTGTGCCAGGCTTTTCGGATTGGATGCTCAAGGGATAGAGGATGCCGTCGCCCTGTCAACCACCCTTTCGGGAGGACTTCTTTCATACGGGGATTCCAGACCGGCCATAAAGCCGCTGAATCCGGGAAAGGCTGCGGAAAACGGAGTGTTTGCGGCAATGCTGACAAATGAAGGGGTGAAGGGCCCGGAAGAGGCCCTGGAAGGACCGAACGGCTGGTTTCATGCAGTGACAGATAAGGTTCACGAGGAAATGCTGCTCGAAGGTGACCATCTTCTGCTTCATGACTGTTATTTTAAGCTTTATCCCTCCTGCAGGCATACCCATTGCACCATAGAGGCGGCGGTCAACCTCTCATCTCAGGTAAGGCCGGAGGAAATAAAAAAAGTAGACATATATATTTACCCGAATGCAATCAAACTTGCGGGACAAATCCGTTATCCCAAGGATGGGGACGATACAAAGTTTTCGATTCACTACACCACGGCTTGCGCTCTGAAAAACGGCACATACGGAATTGCCGATATGGATAACTTTCATATCGGAGAAGAAATGGTCGCTCTGATAGAAAAAATAGAAATTATCCCCGATGAATCAATGGAAAACCGCAAAGCCGCAATACGCGGGGCGAGGGTAGAGATAGAAAAAAACAACGGCGAGATTCTCACAGAGACCGTTCTTGTTCCGAAGGGTGATCCGGAAAAGCCGCTGACACGCGAGGACATAATTGCCAAGCTGAGAACTTGCGCGGCGGGGCAGGCTGACGATGCCCTGATAGACAGGCTTGTTGCGGTAATAGAGGACATCAAAGGAGAGAAAATCTTTGTAAACCCCATGTCGCTGATTTAAAAAAATACTCCCTGCGGTAAAAACACGGGGAGTTTTCACAGATAATCACAGGAAAACACGGGAATTTTCCGCAGATAATCACAGCAAAGATTCAGAGAGTTTTCACAGACACTTACGGAAAAGACATGGGGAAAAGGTTGCAATATCCTCTTCCTAAAGTTATAATTACTCAAGTTATGGCCGAAAGGCAGTTTTTGTGTGCAAACTATTTGCAGGAAGGGAAAAATGACCATTAAACCGCTTGAAAAAAGAGTATATCTTTCGTCACCCACAATGCATGGGGATGAGCTGAAGTATATGACGGAAGCTTACGATACCAACTGGATGTCCACTGTCGGTGAGAACATCAATGAGGTAGAACGGATTTTCGGCGAGATGCTGAGCAATCAATATGGTGTGGGGCTCAGTTGCGGCACGGCGGCGCTTCATCTTGCGGCAAAACTTGCCGGCGAGAGGCTGTACGGAAAGGCAAAGACCGGCCATGGAGCGTTGGAGGGCAAAAAATTGTTTTGCTCCGATATGACCTTTGCCGCGACAGTTAATCCGATGACATATGAGGGCGGAGTGCCCGTATATATCGATTCCGAATACGAAAGCTGGAATATGGACCCTGAAGCGTTAAGGAGGGCTTTCGAGCTATATCCCGAGGTTAAATTAGTGGTTCTTGTCAATTTGTACGGAACTCCCGCAAAGCTTGAGGAGATTGTCGGAATATGCAAGGAGCACGGAGCCGTCATGATAGAGGATGCCGCCGAATCCTTGGGTGCTACCTATAAGGGACGGCAGACCGGAACTTTCGGAGCATACAACATCATTTCTTTTAACGGCAATAAAATTATCACCGGCTCAAGCGGGGGTATGCTGCTTACCCCTGATAAAGAGGCTGCGGATCTGGCACGCAAGTGGTCAACCCAGTCCAGAGAAAACGCCCCCTGGTACCAGCATGAGTGGGTGGGCTACAATTACCGCATGAGCAATGTAATCGCAGGAGTAATAAGGGGCCAGGCGTCGCATCTTCATGAGCATATCGCTCAGAAAAGGGCCATTTATGAAAGATATAAGGAGGGACTTGCGGATCTCCCGGTTCGGATGAATCCGATTCCGGAGGGCTGTGTTCCAAATTACTGGTTGTCCTGCCTTACCGTAAATAAAGAAGCTATGTGCCGGCAGACAATGACCGATTGCTTTGCCACTTATGTGAGGGAGCCGGGCAAGAGTTGTCCTGCCCATATACTGGAGGCTCTTGCCAGGTACAATGCAGAGGGAAGACCGATTTGGAAGCCCATGCACATGCAGCCTATCTACGCGGCCAATGAGTTTATCACCGCAAGGGACGGGGCGGCACCGGTGAATGAAGATATCTTCGAAAGAGGCCTGTGTCTGCCAAGTGACAATAAGATGACCGAAGAAGAGCAGGATGTGATAATCAGGATTATCAGGGAATGCTTTGAAGCGCAGGTTTGAAAGGAAATACAGATGAATGTTTTGATATTTGCACCTCACCGCGATGACGAAATACTCGGCGTAGGAGGCACCATACTGAAAAGAAAGGCCGCAGGCGGCAACGTAACTATTTGTGTGGTTACTGCCCGGGAAGGACAAGAACTGCCGGACAACGCTAAAATCATACATGCCGAAATGAAACGGGCCCATGAATTTTGCGGAATTGACAGATACATAGGAATGCCCTTTGCGGCAAATCAACTGGAAACATATCCAAGGGAAGAGCTTAACAAGGCATTTGCTGATGTGATAAATGAGGTCCGGGCAGATGAGGTTTATCTTCCTTTTTGGGGTGATATGCAAAAGGATCACAGAATAACAGCCGATGCCGCAATGGTGGCATTGCGGGCAAAGGAAAAGTATTCTCCCGCCCGTATTTATGCGTATGAGACTCTGTCGGAGACGGGAATCAATGTGCCGGATGAGACAAGCGCATTTATACCCAATGTATTTGAGGACATTACAGATTATATTGAGGGCAAGAAACAGGCACTGGCATTTTTCAAGTCGCAGATATACGATTTTCCTGATTTGCGTTCTTTGGAGGCTATAGAGGCGCTGGCAAAGCTCCGCGGAGCAACCGTAAACGTGAAGGCGGCCGAGGCGTTCATGCTTATACGTGAAATAAAATAACAAAGAGGACATGCTTTGAAGAAACCGTTTTATGAGATTACAAAAAGAGGATTTGACATAATCAGCTCGTTGATAGCAATTATTGTCTTATCACCCGTATGGATAATCTGCATCATAGGAATCAAGGTTTCCAGCAAAGGTCCTGTTTTTTATACTTCAACGAGGGCAGGCCGTAATAGCCGCCCTTTCACTATGTATAAATTCCGTTCCATGCACCTTTTTATTCCTCAGGCTGAAGGACAAAAGAGTGAAAGAAAATTTGTTAACAATGCGCGGGTTTTCAGGTTCGGCAGCTTCATAAGAAAGGCCAAGCTGGACGAACTGCCGCAGTTGCTGAATATCTTACAAGGGCAGATGTCTGTCGTGGGACCGCGTCCGATTCTCATGGATAGGGCAACTAAAGACTATGTCGGCAAGTATTCGTGCATAGCGGAGGTGAAGCCGGGGCTGGCATGCCTTGACAGCCTGTTTGATTATGCCCACGGAGATTTATTCGTAACGGATAATGATGAATATATGAGAAATATTCTTCCCGTCCGCAGAGAACTGGCAAGGATGTATGTTGAGAAGAGAGGCATAGGGATTGACTTGTATTGTATTTTCAGAACGGTAAAGCTTATTTTGGAAATAGCGGTTCTAAAGAAAAGGGAATTCCCTTATACAAGATATGAAGCACAGGCCCGGGAGGGGCTGGGATTTAATTAAAGCGGGAAGGCCATATAGTATGGATTTTACAAAAATCAGAGTGCTGGTTACAAGTGGCGGAGCAAGGCAGACATTGACTATTCTTCACGGACTTAAGCAGCTGGGCTGTCATATAGCCGTATTATGTTCGTCAAGATTGGATGTGGGATATGCTTCCAATATACCTCATGAGAAAATATTAGACTCGCGCATATCCACAACCGGAGATGACTATATTCCGTTTCTTACGGAATTGCTTCAAACCGGCAAATATGATGTGATTTTGCCGGTTTGCGAGATGAGCACCAACCTTGTTACGCAAAACGAAGATGAACTAAAGAAGTATGTCAGACTGGCATGTGCAAGCAGGCAGTCTTATATGAATGCCTTTGACAAACAGAAGACTTTTGAGAAATCGGCCGAGCTGAACATTCCCATGCCATGCACAAGGCTGTCCGGACAGAGCGTTGAAGATTACTTAAAAACAGTTGAATTTCCGCTGATTATCAAACCGCGCAGCGGAATGGGCTCCATCGGATTCCATAAATTTGAAGATGAAGAAAATTTTTGGGAATATATTGACGAGAAAAAAATAGATTTGGATGAATATGTCCTGCAGGAGTTCGTCCATTATGAAAAACGACTTGGGACCATTCTTTTTATGGATGGCAAGGGAAATGCATGTATGGCATATGCTGATGAGGTGCTAAGATGGTTCCCCATTGATGCGGGCACTGCATCGCTTATAAGGTCGATTGACCACCCGGAGGCAATAGATTATTCGGTAAAGCTGCTTAAGTCCATGAACTGGCAAGGCGTTGCGGCACTGTCATTTATGGTAGATATCAAGACCGGTGAGCCGAAGCTGATGGAAATAAACGGTCGGATACCTGCTAGCATACGCTTAAGCATGCAATGCGGATACAATGTTGCTAAGTTATTGCTTGAAATGGCCTGTGATGCGGAGATTGAACAGTACCCGGTAAATACGGTTTTTGGTCAGCTGACACGTCATTTTCATGCGGAAATACCGTGGTTTTTTAAGTCACCGGACAAATTCAGGTGTGAGCCGTCATGGTTTAGCTGGAAGAATACGAAGGATGTGGTTTACTGGTCTGACGATCCCAAACCGTGGTTTGCATATACTATCGGTAAATTATTTACTTACAAGGAGTTTTTGAGAAAACGCCGGCGTTAAGAAATTAAAGAGGTTATTTAAAATGATAGGTCTAACGAATATGGAAAGATGCTCGGGCTGCAGTGCTTGTATGCAAATATGTCCGAAGGCCGTGCATATAATTACCGAGAGTTTGGAAGAGTGTATAGATAAGTTATGTGGCTCAAAATATATACAAAGTGAAATCAAAGAATATTTTTAAATTCTTCTCTCTTTGCATTCATTTCCAATTTCATATCCTTAAGCATCGCAACATAATCATATTGCGGCTTATAGCCAAGTTCCCGGACACCATTGCTGATATCCATAATAAACGGTTTTCCATTGGGCTTTTCCGGTCTATAAATAATTTCCGACTTTTGATCTGATGAAAACACCTCTATCATACCCTCAACTTGTTGTTGGAGAGTCGTTCCAACGCCCGTTCCAACATTAAATGTTCCACCTTCGCAATCAGCAATTAATCCTTTATAAAAGATTTGACAACAGTCTTTTATATAAACCATATCCATCACGTGGTCCGGATTTCCCCATATTTCAATAGGCTCACCATCAATGGCTTGCTGAATCATTTTTCGAAATGGTCGAAGTCTTTTTTCACCATTTACTAAATAATAAGGACTTGGTGTATAACTATATACACTTGGTAGCCTGAACACGAAACTCTTAAAGCCCTTCTTTTCAGAATAAAATTCTAATAAATCCACAGCCGCATTCTTTGTAATCGCATAAAGGGCTGCTTCTCCGGTATACTTTCTTTTTCTTCTGGCATCCGGATAAATAACTGTTCCGCTTTCCGGATCCGCAAACACATCATTATACGTCTGAGCATACAGCACTCTATCAACACCAATTTTTGCTGCATAATCAAATATATTTACAGCCCCAATAATATTAGAATTCACATATTGATGAACATCATCACTTTTAACTCTTGTTGTTACAGCCCCGGCCAAATCAATAATCGCATCAGCAGAATCCGGCAACGATGAAAACTGAGAAGCATCCTCAACATCACATGAAAAATATTCCACTTGTTTTTGATTAAAAATATTTTTTTTACGCCGCCCGACAGCTATTATTTCCATCTCGGGATTTTCTTTTAGGAAATAATCAATCATATAACAGCCAATCTTACCTGTGGCTCCAAAAATAACTGCTTTCATTTAGACCAGTCCTTTATTTAAAAACTTTACCGGTATTCTTTCTCACTTCTTTAGCCGGTATTCCCATTACAACACTTTGATCATCAATTGACTTTGTTACAATAGCACCCATACCCGCAATTGCGTCATATCCTACAGTAATTCCTTCTCTAAGCTTTGCCCCAACGGCGATATATGCGCGGTCTCTGACAACCGTTGTTCCGGAAATATTTGCGGATGTTGCAATAACACAATGACTTCCTATTACACTATCATGGCTTATCTGTGCATATTGCATAACAATATTGTTATTTCCAATTTTTACTCCACTGGCGGAAACACAAGCAAACGTAAGTATTATATTTCCTTCTCCGATTTCAAGTACATTTTCAACATTTGCCCAGGGGTGAATAAGATTCGGCAATGTATAACCGGCCGTTTTTACTTTATTAAATAAAATTTCTCTGGTTCTAGGTTCTCCGGCAGCAATTACGATTTCCGCATTATCAGCAGGGTGTTTTTCATTAAATTCAGCAAAAGTAATTATATTTTCTCCAATGTTTGCTTTTTCTTCATTGTCTTCAATAAAATAAATTTTTTCCCATTTGTTATCCAATTCATTAATTTTATTTGCGAGGCCAAGAGTTACCCCTCCAAATCCTCCGGCGCAATATATTCCTAATACCATATTAAAACTCCTTGTAATTCAAAAATTGATTCCTTAACCTCAAAACTCATTCAAATCCCCTTCCAATGCTGTAAGATTTCCACAGCCTCACATTTTCAGCTCCGATTTGCTTTTCTTTTTTTGCAGAGAGCATGCGATTCGTTGTCCCGGAGGATGGTTTTACAGCATTAAACGCAAAAAAACTTGAATCTTTGAAAACAGGGTCTTCCGACATCGTTTCTAAAGGATTTTTTCTAAAAGAAAGAAAATCATAATTTGCTTTGGATTTGTCTACATATTTATATTGGTGATATAAATAGCTTATGACACCTGTGAAAAGTTTCCCTCCGATGTGTATTTGCAATATTCGGATAGCTTTGTTTTTCATATTGCTGTATCCGTATCTCAATTAAACCATATCAAAACTTTTAGTTGCTTGTTCTTGCGTCCTTGCTTATTCCTTCTGCCATTATAAACACAAAAACAAGCGATATCAAGTGCTTTCATGATGGCCGGTAAAGTTCATGCGGTGAAAATATGGAAATGATGCAAACAAATTTTAGGCTTGATATAAGTACATAGGGAAAAGGTTGCAATATCTTCTTCCTAAAGTTATAATGATTTATCCTGTGGCCGAAAGGCATTTTTTGTGTACAAACTATTTGTCGGAAGGGAAAAATGACCATCAAACCGTTTGAAAAGATAGTATATCTTTCATCACCTACAATACCCACGGGACCTTTTATATGCTGTTTTTTGTGTCGTTATTGTTAAACGGTTATTATGAAAATAACGAAGACAGGGTCACCGTAAGAAGGGCGGTTCGCGGGCTGATATGTTTAGAAAAATAAAAAACCTCGTCAAAAATCCGTATGCCCTTTCGTTAATCACAAAGATATTTTCCGTGCTGGTAGGGTTTTTTTTCACGGTATTTCAGGCAAGATTTCTGGGGGCGGAAATAAAAGGCCAGGTGGCAACTGTAAGCAGCATGTTGCAAATCACTGCGATTGTTTTTTCTATTGCGATTCATCAGGCTTATCCATATTACAAAAGGAATACGGAAGAGGACATTTTACCGGTTTTTATGAAAATTGCCCTGCTGTTCCTGGTGTTCTACGGTGCCGTTGCGGGACTGATAATAGGTCTGTTTACCCTGCCCGCAAAATATATAGCGGTGATGGTGATTACACCTTTGTTTGTGTACGATAGAATAGTGTCGGACCTTACTCAGGTGGAGGCGCCCAATAAAAAAAGCTTGACTGATATGATTGTAATGCTCGGCGAGCTGATATTTGTTATAATTTTATGGAGATTTTCGGAGCCCACATTTTTTATCGGTGTAATTGTTATTGCCATCAAGGATATGACAAGAGCCGCCATGTGTACATTTTTGTGGAGAAAAAGAATATTCGTTCATTCCCAGTCTATCCGGAAATGGCTGCCAAAACTTTTAAAATTCAGCTTTTTTCCGATGCTGACACTTCTGATGTCAGCCCTGAGTTATCGCATTGATGTCATTATGCTGGACGGAAGAGTTCCCGACGCCGCGATAGGCGTATATTCGATAGGAATTGCCATAGCCGAGAGAATCTGGATGATTCCCGATGCAATGAGGGGAGTCATGCTATCTCACCTTGCAAGGGGGAAAGATGAAACGGAGACGGCATTTGTTATCAGGATGAGCAATACTGGTTGCCTTCTCCTTATCATTGCAATAATTGCTCTAGGGAAGCCGTTTATAAATATTTTCTTCGGAGCAGAGTATCAGGAAGCATATCCCATAACCATGCTTATTATCATGGGTGCTTTTTCAATGATTTACTACAAACTAATTTCCGCATATAATATTGCTATGGGGAAGCGGACAATTACTTTTGTCCTGCTGACAATAAGCGTTGTTGTTAATATGGTTGTCAACTGGTTCCTCGTTCCCGTATGGGGAATATACGGGGCGGGAGCTGCCAGCCTGATTTCCTATTCCTTGTGCGGCATTATGTTTATTATATTTTTCTGCCATACGATCCATGTTCCGTTTAAGGACATGCTGATAATAAAAAGGTCGGATTTGGCGAGGGTAAAGCAATTAATAAGCAGAAAACAGGGTTGACGGATGTTTTTTTGAAAGAAGATGATATAATGAACAGACGTAAGATATTGTTCTATTAAGCATTGCTTTTATTAAAAACCAGCGGTAAGAAAAGAACGGAGTTTATGAAAAGGCACAAGCTGTTTGGCTCCATAGGTGAAAATTATCTGATTAACAAAAACAAGCTGCCATTGTATTCAAACCTGATTCACATCTATGACAATGTAAGGATTGTATCCAATGTGGACTTTGTTACCCAATATGCCGGAGTGCCTGCGAGATTCATTTGCACATTTGACGAGCATGTCGAAAAAGTAAGGGAGTATTTCGGGGATTTCAAGAAGAAATATGATATTTTAAAACCGGCCAGCATCGGAGATGAGCTTGCGGCAAGGATTTACGAGAATTTTAAAAAAGAAAGGGAATAAAACGTGTTCACGGAACAAGCCAATCCGTACATAAGGATAAGGAGCATACCTGCAGGTTCGGCTCTGAGGGGTATCAATGTCGTACTCTTGTTTGTATTTGTCTTTAATGCGGTATTCATTCCATGGGGTACCTTCGGCCTGAAAGTAGCAGCCTTGGGAGCGCTGCTGATTCTTAATCTGAGTGTGTTTCTCACGGCGGACAGTCCGGACGAGAAGCTTATACTCTTCTTCGGCCTTGCGCTGACAGCGTTTGTCATTGTCCTTTCGGCATTGCTGACGGGGGAAATTATCCTGAATATCAGGCTTGGATACTCAGGATTCATGCTTTTGCTTTATACGATAGCAAAGCATCACAGGATAGACCTTGAAAAGCTGATTCACGGCATGATATTCGTTCTGGCTGTCTTTGTGGTTGTAAATGTGATTTTGCATGTATTGGGGATGCTTGATGTTCTTGAAAATCCCGTTTTGAAATGGTTGCTTAAAACCACTAATTTTTCCGTGAAAAAAGGAGCAAAAGCAGACTTCGGAATAGCCATTTCCCCCAAATCCGGTCCGCTTCTTGCCATTTCAATTTCTTATCTTATCAGCAAAAGAAAGTTTGCCCTCGCTGCCATACCTGTCGCCGCCATGATGCTGACAGGAACCAGAGCAAATCTTATAATTGCGATACTCCTTGTTCTGGGCTGCCTTGTTTTCGTAAGCCAAAATAGGGTTGTCAGATGGTTTACGGGAATTTTTCTTGGCTTGTGTGTCATTGCAGTATTATTGGAAGGACAGGTTTGGCAGTATTTTACCGGCGTATTTCTCCGCGAGGCGGGCAGTGACGCAATAAGGGCCGGGCTTTTGCGGGAGGTGCTTGACGTCTGGCGGGAAAATCCCCTGAGGTTTTTAACGGGAAGCGGTTTTTCCGGAACCATACATTCAACGGTCAGGCGCGGCGCGTATATATACAGTCTGGAGATTTCCTATTGGAATTTGCTGAGACAAGTGGGGCTTATCCCATTTATACTTATGATGACAATGTATCTTTACCCTGTTGTCAGGCTGATTAAGAGGGGGATGGTTACAATCAGTCTGGGATTTATCGCCTATCTGATTATTGCATATACAAATCCCTATCTATATTCCACAACGGGACTGCTGGGGCTCCTGTTCATGTATTACGTGTGCTTTGACCGGGAAGGATATATCCCGGAAAGGGAAAATTCGGTCAGAAACCTTGAAAACAAGTATTTAAAAACGCAAGCATAAAATTAATTAACTGCCACCTTGAAGGAGGCGGGGAGGGAACTTGAAAAATGGAACAGAGAATAACTTTTAAAAACATTTGTACCTCTTGCCTGAAAAGCGCAGGACTGCTACTGGTTATGATGATACTGTTTGGCGCCGCAGGCGTCGCATTCGGAGCATATTCATATCGCAAGGCCGCCCTGGTAATAGATGAGAAAAGCAAGGACTATGTGGGACCGGAGGACGTGGCCGCCTATGAAGAAAAGCTGTCCAAGCTTGAGACGGACACAGTGAAACAGGAAAAGATAGTAACAACTCAGGAAAACTATAAAAAGGCAA
Organism: Lachnospiraceae bacterium; assembly: GCA_050944475.1. Taxonomy (GTDB): domain Bacteria; phylum Bacillota; class Clostridia; order Lachnospirales; family Lachnospiraceae; genus RGIG5612. The sequence continues at coordinate 12,102 of JBMNRD010000001.1, read as the reverse complement.
GTATTTATTACAATATTGACCCTTACGACGCCGGCGATTATATGATGATGTTTTATGTAGACTCGGGATATGTGGTAAAGACGGATTCCAATTATCAGACGCCGGACCGGACAAACAGCATCATCGCCGCCTACAACAAGCTTTTTGCGTATGACGGAGCAATGCTTGATGGGATTGCCGACATTCTCGGCGAGAAGGTCGCAAGGAAGTATATCCTTGAACTTATTAACATTGAAAGCATGGGCAACAACATTGTGGCCTTAAGCGTGGTGCACAGCGATGTGGACATGGCAGGGGAAATCGCTCACTATCTGTTTAATACCATGCATGAGAAAATAAATGATACCGTCTGTCCTCATAAAACGGAGATGATTATTGACGCGGGGATTTATGAGATAAACGATGCGGTAAAGAAAAACAGGGAATCGGTTGATGCCAAGATTGCCGCCGCCGAGAAGAAAATTCAAAGTAATAAGGAAAATATTCAGAAGTTGAAAGAGAATCCGCCGGTGTTGACTGAGGCGAAGATTTCCCGCGAAGACATGACAAAGAAGGCTGTTTTGTTCGGAGTAATCGGCATTGTATTAGGTCTGATTGTAGGAGGAATAATCGCGGTGTTGCGAGTAAGCTTGAGCACAAAGCTTCAGGGAGCGGATTACGTTCCTCTCAAATACAATTTGCCGCTTCTGGGTATGTTTCCGTCAGAAAAAAAGCGTTTGTTTGACCAGAGCATCCGCAGGTTGGAAAATGACCCGAAAATGTCATTTGATGAGGCGGGAGCGATTATTTCCGCAAATATCGCCGCTATTGCCGGAGACAGACGCCTTGTTCTTGTATCGTCAGGGGATCAGTCGGTGCTCGAAAAGCTGAGCGCTGTCATCAGACCCGAGGTGGCTGTGGCGGGGAATGTGCTTAACAGCGCAAGCGCCATAAAGACCCTCCTTGAGGCCGACGGAGCGATTATCGTGGAGGAGCGTTTCAAGGCCGATACCGAAAATATAGATGCGGAGCTTGACCGTCTTGTGGCTCTTGGCAAGGAAGTTGTGGGAATAATCATTTAGGAAAATGCTTTATTTTCAAGATGGTGATTGATATAATAACACGCGGGTATGCCCGCAAGAGATAATATAAATTAAAGTGATGTGCAGGCACAATAAGGTGTACCCGCCGTTCATGTGGAGGACAAAAAGCACAGAGATAAAAGCTTATGGACCATAACGAAAAAATGATAAAAGCAAATATGGGGCGGAAGATACAACACTGGCATATTGTCAATGTTTTTCTGATTATTTATGACATAGTTGCCGTGAATCTGGCGCATTTTCTTGCACTCTGGTTCAGATTTGACTGTCGGTTTACCGCAATAACCCCCCGCTTTTTGGAGGCCTTTGTAAAATACATACCTATCCATACGGCGGTGTGCATTGCATGCTTCGTGCTTTTTAAGTTTTATTTGAGCATATGGAGGTTCGCAGGCTTCAGGGAATTAATAAATGTTTTGTTTGGAAGTGTGATTTCTTCAATAATTAACGGTGTCGGAATAACACTTCTTTTCCGCCGTATGCCTGTAACCTACTATGTTTTCGGCGCGGCGATACAGTTTCTTCTTGTTATAGGAATACGTTTTTCATACCGGTTGTTCCTTTTTGAACGCAGAAGATTTTATAAAAAGGACAGCTCCGCAAACATTCATAACGCGTTGCTTGTAGGCGCCGGCTCCGCAGGCCGCACGATTTTGCAGGATTTGCTCAATACCAAGGAATTCGGGGTAAAGGTCAGGTGCATAATAGACGACAATCCCAATAAATGGGGGCGCTATATTGACGGCATAGCGGTTGCGGGAGGCAGGGAAGATATCCCCTCCTGCGTCGAAAAATATGCTATCAGCAAAATTTATATTGCAATCCCCAGCGCCTCGGTAAAGGATAAAAAAGATATAATTGAAATCTGCAAGGAAACCGGCTGTGAAATAAAAATCCTCCCGGCTCTTAGCAAACTTACCGACGAGAACGTCTCCGTCAGAGACTTGGAGTCGGTTGCGATAGAAGACCTCTTGGGGCGGGAGCCCATAAGGGTCAATTCCGAGGAAATTCTTGCCCAGCTTGAGGGAAAGGTAGTGCTTGTTACCGGAGGAGGCGGCTCCATAGGGAGCGAGCTTTGCCGTCAGATTGCAGGGCAGAATCCCAAGCAGTTGATTATATTGGATATTTATGAGAACGGAGTTTACGATATTGAATATGAGTTAAGAAACAAATATCCCGGTCTCAACTCAAAGGTTCTGATAGGTTCGGTCAGAGACGGCAAAAGAATGGACCAGCTGTTCAGAGACTATAAGCCGGAAGTGGTTTATCATGCAGCCGCTCACAAGCATGTTCCGCTGATGGAGGACAGCCCCTGCGAGTCTATTAAAAACAATACCGCGGGCACCTACAATCTTGCCTACGCCGCAATGGTACACGGCTGCAGGAGGTTTATTCTGATTTCCACGGACAAGGCCGTGAACCCCGCGAATATCATGGGGGCCAGCAAGCGGCTTTGCGAGATGATTATCCAGTCCTTTGACCGGATGATAAGGGAGGGGCGGCCGGGAGACATCCCCATGCTCGGCGCCTACGTACAGTCCGGTGAGGCCTGCCCGGGAGAGCCGGTTCCGGACAATGTGTGCACGGAATTTGTTGCGGTTCGTTTCGGAAACGTTCTCGGAAGCAGCGGCTCCGTCATTCCTCTTTTTACGAAGCAGATTGCCGAGGGCGGACCGGTCACCGTAACGCATCCCGATATCATTAGGTATTTCATGACGATTCCCGAGGCCGTCACTTTGGTGCTGCAGGCGGGAGCCTATGCTAAGGGCGGCGAAATATTTGTATTCGACATGGGAGAACCCGTGAAGATAGATACACTTGCGAGAAACCTGATAAAGCTGTCGGGCCATAAGCCTGATGTGGACATTATGATTGAATATGTCGGACTCCGACCGGGAGAGAAGCTTTACGAGGAAAAGCTTATGGACGAGGAAGGCCTTAAAACCACTGCCAATGAATTGATTTTCATCGGCAAACCGGTTGAATTCGACCCGGACGCATTTCTGAAGGACGTGCGGGAGTTGATGAATCTGAGTTATGAGGGCTGCAGCGACATAAGAGAGCATGTCCAAAGAGTGGTTACAACATATCATCCCGCCGACAACGGCAACGGAACACCCGAAAAAGATAACATTTAGTCTTAGACAAAGGGGGAATTTGAATGGAACACAAAAAGTTTTATACTGAAATCAGTCTGTATAATTTATTTATGTATATCTGTCAGCGATGGCGCTCAATCATCGTATGTATGATTGCGGGCGCCGTTATCGCGGGGGGATTCAGCCTGTATATGTCATTGCTGAAGGAGAAGCCGGTGTTGGCAATAGAAGAGAAAAGGATGGAGGAGCTGGCCCAGATTGCAAGCCAGGCGGAAAGGTATGCATCTTATATAGAAAAGCAACAGGAATATAATGAAAAATCACCGTTCCAGAAACTTGATGCTTTCAACCTGAAGAGAAAAAGGATAGTTTTTTATGTTCCACAAAGTGATAACTTTTTTGAAACTGATAGAAGTATTGCTACCATTGTGACCGCATATTCCGCTTTGATATGGGATAATGCACTCTGTGAGGAGTTGAGGGCTATTTTCGGCATGGATGAGTCGGATCCCATGTTTTATGAAGATATCGTCAGTTGCGCCATTGACTACGAGAACGGAGTTGTTACATATACAATTGACGGCAACGATGAAAAAACCGTGGACAGAATTGCGGTTGCGCTTGAGAAGGCCGTTGCCGGTCTTAATCATCAATTGTCAATTGACGGTTTGGAGCATACGATAGTAAAAATCGGAGAGCAGACAAATATAATAAATGATCCGGGTGTACTTAAAAAGCAGCAGGATAATATTAACAGAGTCAGTCAATTCGACAAGGATTTAAAGGAGCTTGAAAAAGCGGTAAAAAAAGATGAATTGAATTATTATAATTCATTGCGGGGAATTGAGAAAAAAGAAGCAGAGAAAGCTTCCCCCCGGTTTGATATCAAGTCAGTTGTTCTCGGATTGGTTGCCGGCCTGGTTGTTGCCGCATTTTTAATTGCTGTAAAGGGAAATTTCCAAGATACCATGAAATCACGTAATGATATGGGAGATTTCGGGATTGACCTTTTGGGGAGTTTTGATGAGGATACCAAGTTCTATAAGAAGCGTCGTACAAGGCTTGACAGGAAGATAAGAAATGTCAGAAATAAGGCTAAAAAACGTCCTTCCTACGAGGACACAATGGATATCATCGCAACAAAGATTGAACTTGCAGCGGATGTAAAGAGTCGCAAGAGCGTTTGTCTGGCCATCGGTTCCGCAGTTGAGAGCGGCCTTCAGTTCGTGGATGATATAAAGGAAAGGCTGAAAGGGAAGACAGACATTGTCGCCGTCCGGGACATTCTGGGCAAGTCATCCGATTTACGCGAAATGGTCGAATCGGACTGTGTTGTATTTGTTGAGCAGGTAGACAAGTCTAAAAATGAAAACATACTGGCCAGAAGAAGGATGTGTGACAAATATGGAGTTGACATTCTGGGAGCAATAGTTCTGGAGTAAATTCCGGCAAATTCAGCAAAGGAATGCCCCCGTTGTCCTTTATGCGGATAATGGGGGCAAAAGACAATAAATGAAGCTTTTCATACGAGAAAAAACCGTATTTTTTGCAGGAATTATGATAACGCTGCTCATGACGGCGGCATTTGTGGTCTCCATACGGGAGTGGAACATTGCAGCAGGGCTGATAATATGGCTTCTGGCGGGTTTTTCATTTTTCTTATTTTTTAAAACCACGGGAGACTACCTGAATGTAAGGGGTCTTTTCGTGCTTTGCTGGTTTTTTGCAATCGGGCTTTCCGCCTTCAAAATCCATCCGCTTCAGACGCAGTGGAGCATAATTACCTGGCTTTGCCTGTGGCTGGCGGCAATCGCCTTTATCTTCGGCTGCGAGGTCGGAGGGAGAGTTAAAGTAAAAACGCATTCCATAAAGTTTATCAGGCTCAGTCCGTTCTTGGCCGTCGTTATCTTGTCCGCCGTTATTATCGGAGTCTTCATCATCGAGATAGTTGAAGCCGGCGGCCTGCCGATTTTCAGCGCCAATATGTATGCATACAAAAAGTTCGGAATCACCTTCCTGCACTACGTCACCGTGACCTGTGCCATTGTGCCGGCCCTGTGCATTTCTCTTTTTTACAAGCGAATAAGACTGAGAGGCATAAGGCTGTGGGTAATTATTGTAATCAGCTTGATAATGCTTTCCATCCCGGTGCTTATTGTTTCAAGACAGCTCCTGCTTATGGAGTGTGTTTTGGCGGCAATTGTATTTCTTGAAAAGAAAGGCACGAAAAAGATTCCGCTGGCACTGATAATTGTACTTGTTGCCGCGGCGGCGGCAGGCTGGATTATTATCTCTATGTTCAGAAACCAAAGCGACGCATACCTGATAAAACAACTGAAGCTTGATGACAAAATGAGCCCCTCACTTTATCAGACCTACATGTATTTTGCGTTCAACTTTGATTCTTTCAACCACAATATAGCCCGGCTGACGTCACACACTTATGTGCTTGAGTCACTGACTCCGTTATGGGCGCTGACAAGGACCCAGGGCATTCTTGAGTCGTTTATAGAGCAGCCGCAGATTACTCCGTTGATTAAGGTTTTTACCACGACACCCTTCATATACGGTCCGTATAAGGACTTGGGGATTGCCGGTGTTGCGATATATTCATTTGTCTGGGGTTTTGTCGCAGGAATAATCGAAAAGCGCAGAAGATTGTTCGGCAGATATGTCAGCCATGCTGTTATGTGTTATTGCGTTATGTTTGCATTTTTTGAAGCATTTATGTCAATAACATCAATATGGGTTTACCTGATCGGTATATTTTTACTGAATATGATAATTGCAGACAAGGTTTCTCTGGAAGCCAAGGAAAATAACGGATAAAGGATACTGATGGATAAGGGAAGCAACGGAAAAGCAATAAGAGCCGGAATGGGTTATGCTGTCGCAAATATTCTTGCAAAAGGCATAACCTTTATTTCCCTGCCCGTTTTTGCAAGACTGCTGAGCGTTGGTGACTATGGAGTTTTCAGCACCTATGCATCATATGTGGGAATTTTTACAATCATCGTCGGACTTGCTCTTCATACCAGCATCAAAAACGCAAAAAGCGACCTTAAGGAAAAGGTCTACGAGTATTGCTCGTCGATAACCCTGCTTATATGGTTTACCATGCTGGCATCCCTGATTGCGGCCTGTTTTTTTTCGCAAGTCTTCGCAAGATGGCTGATGCTTGAAAAGCCCGTTATCGTTGTTTTTATTGTAATCGAGAGCTTTGCCGGCGCCATGATAAATTTTTTCAATGAATATCTGGCAATTGAGTATAAATATAGGGAATACCTGGCAGTTTCACTGGCATATGCGATAGGAAATGTGGGCCTGTCGCTTCTGTTTATTCTTCTCTTCTTCCGGTTTGAGGGATATATGGGAAGAATACTGGGAACAACGCTGGCGGGCGTGCTGATTTGCGTGTACTTTTTCTTCAGGATTTACAGAAGATCAAAACCTAAGGCCAATCCGGGCTTTTGGAAATACGGCCTGAAAATAAGCATACCCATTATTCCCCACGGCTTGTCACAAATAGTCCTTGCCCAGTTTGACAGGATAATGATAAAGCATATATACGGCAACCTTGAGGCGGGTATGTACAGCTTTGCATATAATGTGGGCATGATTTTTCAGGTTATAACAAACTCCCTGGATACTGCCTGGAACCAATGGTTTTTTGACAGGATGGACGAGAAAGAATACGGGATAATCAGACGAGCAAGCTCGGTCTACGTCATTGCAGTTTCGGCCGGCGCCGCCTTGCTGATGCTGATTTCGCCGGAAATCATTACCGTTCTGGGAGGAAGCAAATATGCCCCGGCGCGGCATGTGGCCATACCGATTGTTCTGGCTATGTTTTATTCGTTCATGTACAATCAACCCTCGGCCGTGGAATACTATTATAAGAAAACACATTTTATTGCCATAGGAACGGTATCGGCCGCAGTTTTGAATATTATATTGAACGCCGTTTTCATTCCGAAATACGGATATGTTGCGGCAGCTTATACAACGGTGGTCTGCTATCTTGTTTATTACATGCTGCATTTGATTCTGGCGTGGAAAGTACATGGAAGCATGATTCACAGCATAGCCGTGCATTTAGGATGCGTAGGCGCAGTTACCGTATGTATGCTTGCTTTTACATTGCTAACTAACCGGATATGGATACGTATGGGTATACTTGCGGCGGGCATAATATGTATGGCGGTACTTGCTTTGAAATATAAGAATGAGTTGACAGAGTTGGTGAAAAATCTGAAGGAAAGAAGCTGAAGGGACATGAAGGAGCTGACCCTGAGGGAAATACAAAACGGTGAGGCTGAAGTTCTGAGGGAAGTAGTGAGGATATGCGATGAGTGCGGCCTGCGTTACTACCTTTTCTACGGAACGCTGATCGGAGCGATCCGTCACGAGGGCTTTATTCCTTGGGATGACGATGTTGACATTGTGATGCCGCGCCCGGATTACGAAAAATTTATTGAGTATGTTATTACCCATGCCGCTGAGGGCGATCGTTTTGTTCTGAAAAATTACCGTACGGATAAGAATTACGTTTATCCGATTTCGAGGTATTGTGACACCCGCTATTATGTTGATTACGCAAATACCGAGGATTACGGCCTGGGACTTTTTGTGGACATATATCCTTTTGACGGTGCGGGCGATACCGTTGAGGAGGTTGCCGCTACGCAAAAGAAGCGCAACCGGTTGAGGGTTTTAATAACCACTGCGGGGAAAAAACGTTTCATAAAAAGCCGAAACGGCGTAATCAGGACAGTCGGGAAGTTTTTGGCATTTATTTATGCCAAGGCCGTGGGAGTAAACAGCCTGCTGCGGAGAATGGACAAGGCCGCAAAAAAAATACCCTATGAATCAAGCAAATATGTGTCCTGCACCATGTGGGAGGTTGATTATTATGAAAGGGAGTGGCTTGAGCCCTGTGTGCTGTTGAAATTTGAAGGAGAGGTCTATAGAGCGCCGGGCAGATATGACATTGTTCTGAAACAATGTTATAGTGATTATATGGAATTCCCTCCGGAAGAGGAAAGGCGTCCCCACCACGATTACAGGGCATATTTAAAGGATAAGGAAAATGAATGATATACTGATTCTGCTTGCCGCCTATGACGGCGGCCGGCACATAGAAGAGCAGATAGAATCCGTTTTAGCCCAAAGCTGCGAGGACTGGCAGCTGATTCTTTCAGATGACGGAGATCTGACCGGGGATATTTTGCAAGAGTATGCAAAGAAGTATTCCGGAAGAATAATTCATTATAAGTCCGGCCGCCGGTTCGGAAGCGCTCCGAGGCATTTCATGCATCTGCTGAAAAACTTCCATGATGCGGATTACATAATGTTCTGCGACCAGGACGATGTGTGGCATCCGGACAAGATTAAAAAGACACTTGTCGTCATGAAGGAGATCGAGGGAAGCAAAAAAAAACCTGCAATGGTTCACACCGACCTGAGGGTTGTGGACGAAGAGCTGAATGAGCTTGATGCCTCTTTCTGGCATTATTCGAATATCAGCGGGGACAGTCTGTCGCTTAACCGGCTGCTTGTGCAGAATGTAGTCACAGGTTGCACAATGATGATCAACAAGGCGTTGGCGAAGCTGGTTTGCAGGAATATCCCCGCGGATGACATTCTGATGCATGACGGCTGGATTGCACTTGTTGCATCCTTGTTCGGAAGGATAGGGGTTGTGAATGAGGCTCTGATAGATTACAGGCAGCATACGGGCAATGTTGTGGGCGCAAAAAACGTGCGCTCGGGAAAATACATCAAAGCAAGGCTGAAGGGCGGCGCCATCAAAAGGTCAATGAAGGATGCGGTAAGACAGGCCGGACAGCTGATAGAATGCTTCGGGGAATCGATGACACAGGAGCAATTTGAGGTTGTAGAGGCACTTGCCGGGATAGAGGAAAAGGGAAAACTTGAAAGAATCAGGACCTACAACAGATACGGCCTCCGGAAGCAGAGTTTTATCAGAAGGGTCGGTCAGCTGCTATGGTGGTAAGATAATGAAGACGGCATTTATCATAAGTTCTGCGGACCTGGAGGGCACGCGGCTTGAATTTGCAAAGGAATATATTGAATCAAAGGGATATCAGGTGGAAATGATATCCTGTGATTTTAATCATCGCAGGAAAAAATATTTTATTTCGGATATTCCATGGTGCAAACAGATTCATGTCCGCCCGTATAAAAAGAACCTGTCCGTCCCAAGGCTTCTTTCCCACCTTGATTTTGGAAAGGGAATATATAAGTATCTGTCCGGACTTAAGCAGGAGCCGGAGCTTATTTATGCAAAGACTCCCCCCAACAGCGTTTTTAAATATGTAGCAAAATACAAACGCGAGCATCCGAAAGTAAAGGTGGTCTTTGATATTTTTGATATGTGGCCGGAGACATTTCCTATAAGAAAGCTAAAAACCGTACTTGCTCTTCCGTTCAGGATATGGGCCGGTTTTCGCAACAGATACATAGGTTGTGCGGACGCAATAATTGCCGAATGTGATCTTTTCCGGGAGCGTGTTGATGATATTCTTGAAACTCGCGGTATCGACTTGCGTGCCGCCACGGTCTACTACGGTGATACGGCTGCCGGCAACCCTGTCTGCAATGCTCCGGACATCGAACAAGAGGTGCGCCTGTGTTACGTTGGCAGGATAAATAATGTAATTGACATTCCCTATATTGCAGCCCTTGCAAAGGGAATTGCCGCGGACAGAAAGGTTGTCGTGGAAATTATAGGGGACGGCGAAAGAAAGAAAGAGCTTACCGCCGCATTAAAGACTGCCGGGGCGGAGGTTATCTGTCACGGAACCGTATATGACGAGGGGCGCAAGCAGGAAATAATGGGGGGCTGTCATTTCGGCCTGAATATTGTCAGAGAAGGCACTTTCATAGGCCTTACCATGAAGTCGGTGGACTATCTGAAGTTTTCACTTCCTCTGATTAATAAAGGGGCGGCGGATACAGACCGGCTTATAAAGAGCCTGGAAATAGGCATCCGCGCCGATTCGATAGAAGAGACGGTGCAGGCCGTTTGCAACACCGGAAATGCCAATATGGCAGCTTTCAGGAGAAATGCCGGAGCCGCTTTCGAAATGCTGTTTGAAAAAAGCGTCATACTTGTCGCATATGAGGAGGCTATAGGTGATTTGATATAGGATGGGGCTCCGGGTAGTTGTTTTTTATCCCGAAAAATGGTAAAATCCGGAATATTGCAGGATAATGAGCATTATCCATGACGGGATGAGCCATGAACAAAACGCAAAAATACGATAGAATCAATCAGTTCATAAGAAAGCTTGAGGGCTTTGCGGAGCTGCTTATCTTAACAATAGTATATTTCTTTACATGGAAGGGATATTACCGTGAGCTTGAGACGAGAGCATTTCTCGGCCGCGGAAAATATGTCCTTATGTTGCTGTATTTTTCATTGCTGCTGATATTGTTTCTGCTTCTTGAGTGCTTTAAGTTCGGACATAATAAATTCCCCGAGATTTTTATTTCCCAATGGATTTCCCTGATTATAGTAAATGCGTTCACCTATTTCATCCTCTGTCTGATCGGCAACAGGATGCTGAACGTGTGGGCAATTGCGGTAATGACGCTGATTGACTTCGCAATAGCCTTTTTGCTTTCATATATTTTCACTATTATTTATCACAAGCTGCACCCTCCGAGGCAGATGCTGATGATTTTCGGAAGCGAGGAGGCGGTGGACCTGAAGTTCAAAATGGACCAGCGGGCCGACAAGTATCACGTTGCAAGGATTATAGATGTTTCAGAGTTAGTGGATATGGATTATTCCGCTTTCAAAGAATATGACGGGATAATCATAAATGACGTTAGTGCGGAACTTCGCAACGATATTCTTAAATATTGTTATAACGAAAAAATCAGAGCCTATGTGGTGCCGAAGATAACCGATATTATTTTGGGCGGTTCCGAAGAGATTACACTCTTTGACACCCCTTTGTTTCTTGTAAGGGATGCGGCCCTTTCGCTTTCCCAGAGGTTTGTCAAGCGGCTGCTTGATTTGGTATTGTGCTTTATTGCACTGATACCCGGGAGCATTATCATGGGAGTGGTTGCCCTCGCAATCAAGCTTGACGACAGAGGAGCGGTTTTTTACAGGCAGGAGAGGGTGACACTTGACGGAAAGATTTTTAATATCATAAAGTTCAGAAGTATGATAGAGAATGCCGAGGAAAACGGTCAGGTTATCCCCGCTACGGGAAAGGACCCGAGAATCACGCGGGTAGGCAAAGTCATCAGGGCGATGCGGCTGGATGAGATTCCCCAACTGTTCAATATAATTAAGGGTGACATGAGCATTGTCGGCCCCAGGCCTGAGAGGGTGGAGCATGTCAAAGAATATACCGCGCAGATTCCCGAGTTCGCATTCAGGACCAAGGTTAAGGGCGGTCTGACGGGTTACGCTCAGGTCTACGGAAAATACAATACCACGGCTTATGACAAGCTCAGGCTGGATTTGTTGTATATCGCAAATTATTCAATTACGCTTGATATAAAATTGATTATTATGACTGTACTGGCTCTTTTTAAAAAGGAGAGTACGGAGGGCTTTGATGCAATTGAGGAGAGAGAAAGCAAGAGGGATGAGCTGCTGAACTCTTTTTATGAGGACTCATAGGCGGCACTTAGGTCTTGAAACTTCCATGGAATAATTGTACTATATACTGCATGGAAAAGATGTTTTTGATTTTTGATTTGGACGGAACATTGTGGGATTCAGCCGAAGAGGTTGCCGGATCCTGGAATAAAGTCCTGAAGGTTCATGCACCGGAACTTGGGCCGCTGAAGGCCGAGCAGGTACATGGGGTGATGGGAATGACCATGGATGAAATTTCCAAGGTGATTTTCCCGGGATATGAAGAAAAAAACCGACG